>JANQJP010000048.1 GCA_028281575.1 Cellvibrionaceae bacterium | reverse complement strand
CGTTATTCTACCTCCTGCATCCATGCAGTCGTCGATAACTGCTCCTGCGTTATTCTACCTCCTGCATCCATGCAGTCGTCGATAACTGCTCCTGCGTTATTCTACCTCCTGCACTGCTCTAACACCCGCCATCCATGGCGGAGCATGAATTGACGGTTTTTGAATCTATCACCGGCACGCAAACGTTTCGAGGTCAAACTTCCTGAAGTTTTAAACTAAATAAACTACAAATTACTATCTGTCTTCTATTCGAATAACCGCACCCACGACATCTGATTCTTCAACAACAGGCCTAAATGCCAATGCGCCTAAACACGCATCTTCCACTAAAACAGCTTCGCGACTTTTTAGTGCCTTTCGAAACGCGACAATACTTTGTTCAGACATGTATTGAGACAGCTGATCACCGCTATTTACATGACGTTTCAACACTTGTTCAACCGCATGACTTGAGAAAACAACATTTAAATCATTATCAATACAGATACTCGACGATGGCATGTGATTAAAGAACACATGCGCCCTATCGAAAGAGCTACGTTTATCTTTTAGTTTCTTTCCAAGGCGACTGTTTAAATTCATTAAATCTTCACACTGCGCTTCAACTTTTTTCATAAGTTGTACATTTGACTGTTTTAAAAAGTAGTGTTCAAAACACTGCCTCAACGTCACCTTAATTTCTTCGTCGTTCCACGGCTTGCCGAGGTAACGATAAACCTCTCCATTGTTAATGGCCTCGAGAATTGTCGCAACATCGGCAAATCCGGATAACACTGTACGCACGATGTCGGGATATTTTTCCTTGATGATTTGCAATAATTTTATGCCGCCCATGTCCGGCATACGCTGGTCCACCATAACCACCTGAACATAATGAGTTCTTAGCATTTCCAAAGCTTCTTCTGCCGAAGAAGCCGTGAGTACTTCATAGTCCTGGTGGCGCAACAATCTCGACAAAGACTGCAAAACGCTTGTTTCGTCATCGACGCACAGCAGCTTTTTAGCTTCCATCGGACACCTCCGTCGAAACATCGATATTTTCCTTGCTCTGCAGCAAACGCGTAAATGCATCGGCGCTTAGTGGCTTGGAAATATGATAGCCCTGACCAATATCACATCCCATTGCCCAGAGACGTCGATATTGGGTCGCGTCTTCTATGCCCTCGGCGATAACTCTGTGCCCGGTAGATTTAGCGAGATCAATAATGTTTGCGACGATTGCCAAATCGACAGTGTTATTCATCAGGCCAAAAACAAAACTTTTATCAACCTTTAGCGTTTGAAACGGAAATAACTTGATATCTTCCAAGCCCAAATAACCCGTGCCAAAATCATCCACCGCAAAGCTCACCCCGAGCTTACGCAATGTGTTCATGGTGTCTTTGGCAACCAGTTTGTCGGCCAGTAAAAAACTCTCAGTAATTTCCAACTCGAGCAAATTGGCCGGAAAATCCAGGGAGACAAGTGTTGTCTCAACCACGTTGACTAAATCTGAATCGCAGAGTTGCTGCGTGGATAAATTTACGGAAATTTTTAATTCCGGATAATCCAGAGACTGCCAGTGTTTGGCCTGCAAACAGGCGCTGTAAATTACCCACTTGCCAACCTCGACAATGGATTTGTTTCGCTCCATAATCGGAATAAATTCGCTCGGCGCAACACTGCCAATATCCGGGTGCTGCCAACGCAACAGGGCCTCAACACCGACTATGGCGCCGCTTTGCATATCCACCTGCCCCTGATAGCACAAGCTGAATTGGTTAAAATCAATATTGCCGGCTAATTCTTTTTCAATCAGCCAACGACGGCGCTGCTCTGTCGCCATACGTGCTTCATAGTAGTGATATTTATCGCTATTGGATGAAGTCGCGTCACGCGCAATTTCGGCATGCTGTAAAAGTGTTTCCGGCTCGACGTTATCATCGCTAACAGCGATACCGATCTTAACAGGCACGGCCACATTATTGTCTTTGCACGGGAGCGGCTCGCGAAATTTATCGACAATGCCACTCACGCATGCGTCGGTGGCGTTTTCCTGGGGTAACCAAAGACCGAAGCTCGTTTCATCCACTCTAGCGAGCGTGGCGGAACGCGGGCACGCTTCGAGCAAACGACACGCCGCGTTTGCTATCAGTTCTTCCTTCGCCTCATAGCCAAGATTTTTTGCGATGCTCGCAAGATGTTCCAGGCCGATCGATATAAGCACATGATTACGATCCTGTTCAAGATCTAAAGAAATTTGCTGCATTAGCGATGTGCGATTAGATAGGCCTGTGAGATCGTCGAGTTTTGTCTGTACCTTTGCGCCGTTAAGCAAAACGAGATAATCCTCAGCGTTGCCGCCAGATGTCCGCGCCGTAATGGATATCGGGCATACCAGGTAGTGTCCGTTTGCGTGGCGAACCAGAGTATCGCCTTTCCAAAAGCCATGCTCGTGAACCTCCCGGCGAACCTTGTTAGCGTTTTTGTGGTTAAACGCAAAATGATTGCGAAGGAAGTCAGTACCCACGAGTTCGGATTGTTTGCAGCCGAGTAATTGTTCACAGCCTTTATTAGCTTGCGCCACGTAACCGTGGGCATCCAACACAATCATGGCCTCCTGGACGGAATCATAAAAACTGCCCAACAGCCGTTCCCGTTGCAGATCTGAATGGTATAAAAAAGCGCTTTCCACATGTCTGGCAACTTCGGCGTTATCCCAAGGCTTTCCAAGAAATTTGTAGATGGCGCCACCGTTAATCGAAGCGGTCAATTCATTAAAATCGCTATAACCGGAAAGGATCATGCGCACGGTATCGGGATAGGCCTGACGCACGAAAGAAAGAAACACAGCACCGCTCATACCGGGCATACGCTGGTCGGAGAGCACAACCTGCGCGGGCTGGGTTTTTAGTACTTCTAGCCCTTGCATACCACTTTCAGCCTCCAGCACCTGATAACCCTCTGTTTTTAGGGTACGTCGCAAAGCACACCGTACACTCTTCTCATCATCAACAACCAATACGGTTTGCATCGCTTTTCTCCTCGCTGAACACATTTTAACCTATAATATATTTAATGCATAAACTGTCAATAATGACATTAATACCTATATTGTATATTATGATTAAATATGTATACTTCCCGTTATAGATGGCTACCGAAACGAGGCCTTAACTGATGAAACAAACCTTGACCACTGGTGAGATCGCAAAGTATTGCGGGGTCAACTTTCGTACGGTGATTCGCTGGATAGAGCGCGGCCACCTAAAGAGCTACAAGCTTCCAGGTCGTGGCGATAATCGCGTGCAAGTACCCGACTTTATCGATTTTCTAAACCAAAACGGCATGCCCATCCCTGAGGATTTCACCAGTCACAACAAACGTATCCTGGTTGTCGACGATGAACGACCAATGGCTGATGCAATAGCGCGTGTGTTGAAAAGGCAGAAATATGAGGTGGACATTGCGAACAACGGCTTTGAAGCCGGCGCTATGATGACTGCACAGGAACCGGGGCTCGTGACTCTGGATCTCTCTATGCCGGGACTGGATGGCTTCGATATGCTGGAATATATGCGCGAGCATTGCTCGACAGGGCTCAAAATTTTGGTGATCTCTGCGCTCGCTCAGGAAAAACTGGATGAGGCAATAGCCAAGGGAGCCAACGCTGCGCTGTCGAAACCTTTCGATAACGAGGAGCTCGCGAAAGTGGTTACTGGTCTATTTGAAATGTAGTTGGCGGAAGTCTTTCCGCTTGTTCTTATTGTTCTACAGACTCAGCTTCAATAGGCAAGATCAAACGAAATAATGTGCCGACACCTTCCGTGCTCGTAACACTCACCCGCCCACCATGGCTCTCCAGAACACTCTGCACGATGTGCAAACCAAGTCCGGTGCCCTGCCCGACATCCTTTGTAGTAAAAAACGGATCAAATATTTTATTTAATTTATCCTCTGGAATCCCACAGCCGTTATCTTTAATCTCGACCCAAACATAGTTATCTACATGTCCTGTTGCAAGCGTCAAAACACCTTGGTCTTCCATTGCATGACTCGCATTGATAATAAGGTTCAGGAAAGCCTGGGCAATTTTGCCTCCGTTGCAAAGAACTTTGGGAATGTCACTGTAGTTTTTTTCAACACGACACTTATATTTGATTTCATTCCAAGATACGCTCACCGTCTTATCGAGTAGCGCATTGATGTCCTCTTCAACGAGTTCAGGACTATTGACATGTGAAAATTCGGAGAGGTCTGCAACAATGCTTTTTACCCGCTGGGTGCCCTCAATGCACTCCTCTACCAAGCTATCTATATCTTCCAAAACAAAATCCATATCACTTTTTCGATAAAGTACAGCGAGTTCTTTAGCCTTTTCGTGGCCCTTATCTTCCAAATTACTAATAAACGACACCTGTTCACTCATGACATCATTTAAATCAACAATATATTTACGCAGAGTGCTCAGGTTACTCGAAATAAACCCTACGGGATTATTGATTTCATGCGCAACACCTGCTGCGAGCTGACCTACAGATGCCATTTTTTCCGCTTGCACGAGCTGTAATCGCGTTTTATTTAATTCGTCGAGGCGATCTTCCAGCTCACTATTTTTTTGTTGAACTTGTCGAGTGCGCGCTTCTACCTTACGCTTTTCGTTATACAAATTATCGGAGAATTTCTGTAGGCTTCCGCCCAACAATATAATTTCTTTCGGACCATCGACCTGGTTGAGAAAATCATTTTTCTCACCTTCTTTTATAGAACTTACCAAAGCTATTAATTTTTCAACCGGGCGCGTGATATTCCGACTTGCCCATAGCCATGCTAACAGAGAAAAGGCCAGATAAATCACGATGGACAACTGCACGATCAAATAAAAATAACGTTTAGCGCGTTCAAATTTTTCGTTTTTTGTTCTGTGGAAGTCACTTATTAGTAAATCGAGTGCATCCAACTGTTCAAGAATTAAAACTGTTTTATTATCAACGCTTTCGATAAGCTGGTTCCATTCTCGGCCTTGCTGTTGCGTCGATAGTGCCGCCTCAGCTATTTGTTGTTGTACGTCTTCAATTAAAATCGTTATTTGATCAATGACTGACGATGCCTCATCGACCTGACCAACAGATACCTCTGTCGACGTGAGAATTTTAGCTAATTGTTTTGCCTGATGTTCAATGCCCTGGGCGAGATGACTTTGCTGCTCGCCAAAAAATAAGTCGATTGTTGTAAACCACTGCCCGAGTGCCGTGTTCATATGATCCATATCCCGCGCAGCCAGCTCAGCAGACTCACGCTCTTCCTGCAACTGCTCCAAGGCCTGATAGCTGTAAAAGACGGCGCTGACTGCAAATAAAGCGCCAGCCAGGCTTACAAAAACGACAATAAAGGTCTTAGTTGCAATACGCATGAAAAACTCCTTACTACTTAGCGCGGGCTTCAAGTAAAACGGAGACGACGGTTGACGCTTCAAGCGTAAAAAGCGCTGCCCGGTCGGAACATTGATCGACCGAATTTAAAACCTGCCCAAGATTATTTTGAAATGCTGCGCGCGTAAGAGGACTGGACCAGCCATCGAGATTATCAATATTAACAATGGTGCCATCGGCAGCAATGGTCCATTGCAGAGTCTCAATGCCGTTATCCAACGCAAGAGTATTCCGATACAAAACGCCTATGGTTGCTCCGTCGAAGCCAACGACTTTTGCAGCGTCAACGCCGGACCAACCGGTTCCGGGATGCCCTGCTGAAAATACGGTGTTTAATTTTTCTATGACCAGGTCATCAATCGGCGACTGAAGTATTTCGATGCGCGAAACATGTTCAAAATATTTTTTTGCGTTGTATAAAAAACTATTCTGCTTAACTTCCGCACGCCAACCGAGTTCAGTCACCAAGAGCGTTTTCATACCAGAGCGAACGACAACCTCTGCAAGTGCGCGAGCGGAATCATCAATGGCGATTTTTGCGGTATCTAAACGCAAACTATCCTGAATAAACAGGTCGGCGAGTTGACGGTAATTGCGCCCGATAAGCTGCGTGCGAAAATCACTGTGTTCAACAATATTTTTATAGCGACTGCGACAACGTTGAAATCTAAAGTCCCGCGCGGTGAGATCTAAATTAATCGCCCAGGCAATTTCAACCAGCCCCCACTCACTTTGCTCTGATCGCACATGCACATACCCTAAGGGCTGGTCGGATTGCATCACGACATAGAGCGTATGCTTGCCCAATTCACTAAAATGTAGCGAGTTAGGCGGCAGGGTTTGCCCTACTGTGCGGCGCACGTCTTCATTAATGACCTTTACTATTGATTTGTAAGACGTTGACGACGGGTAGAGGCGGTTGATGGTCTCAACGGGATCTCTCAACGCGCAATAAGCTTCCGCAAGCGCGCTTTCCGATATCGAGAACAAAACCAGATATATGGAGAGAAGTCTTATGATGTTCTTCATTGGTAAGTACTCCGATTAAAACCGATAGCGCACTTGCACGCTAAGCGTATTTTTGGATTCGGCGGAACGATAGGTATCCACGTCGGTAACAGCCTGAGCGCTCAAAGTGAGACTGTTTGTCGGTTCGTATTTGATGCCGGCGATTGCCTGAGTAGCCGTTTCGCGCAGCGCACCCGCTTCGGAAAAATAAGCGAGCTGTAAGTAGAGCAGTGTATTTTCGCGGGCGTTGCGACGGTTCCACTCCAGCAAACCATTGAAAATATCGTTACCCGCGTTTTCGCCTGCGGATAATTCAGCAAACCAACCAATCAATCCGCGGTAGTAACGCGCATCAACACCGACGCGTTCACGCACCAGGCCATTGAGTTCACTTTTGTAAACCGACACACCGACACTTAAATTTTCGTCTCGCGGGGTACCCACACGTGCGGCAAATACATATGAACCATCGCGGCGCTCAATTTGTTGGCCACCACCGCTCGTGAGGCTTACATCGTATTCAAAACCTGTGTGCTGTTTGTTTAGACCAAAACCCCAATCGGCTTTAATGCCTATATTGCGCGGCAGCTGGTATTGCCTGAGCGTGCCATTAGACGGAATCGTTGCCTCGAGACCGTAGGGAATTTCCAAATGCCCTACGCGGATGTTCGGCAGTTTCCGGCCCAGGCCGGTGTAGTTGAAATTGAAGATTCGATATACAAATTCGGTATCGTCGGGGTGTTCAAAGAATCCCGGGCGACGCTGCATATTGTTAATACGGGTGATATAACCCTGCAGTATCAGGGTGCCAATATCGCCCTTATCGCCGGAAAACACCTTGTGCATATCCAGGCCAAATGCGTGCTGGAAACCGGTTTCGGCCAGATCCGAAGCGTGAACCGCACGTGAACTTGCATCGAGCTTCGCACGCAAGTTATCGCGCCATTCCAAAGCCAAAGCACTCAAAGGAAGAATGCTAGCGAGGCATAGTGCGCTCAGTGGCGGCAGTACCTTATGAAGCAACAAGTGTCTTGGTGCCATACCAGACTCTCTCTTATCAACATCTCTTAAATCTATAATATGTCTAACACGACAATTAAGTAAATAATGTATTTGTATTATTTTATAATAGATTTGTAGTAAAAATGAGAATTTTAGAATAAGAAAGTAAAGTTTTTATAAGATTTTTAAAGGTTTTATTGCCAGGATGACAGAGCCCGAACAGCAGGCTCAGCTAAATTTGGAAAGCACGGAATGACAAAATGTGAGTCAGGTTTAAAGATACTGTTTTCGAACAATCAAAGGGAGAACAACAGTTGGCGCCTAAAACTCTGTTTTTTATCAATACTACAGATTTATAATAAATTCATTGCACGGACTTGCGAGGCCAAAATAATGTTTTCCTTTTTTTCGTCTAATAAAAAAGATAAAGCGGCAGCTGCCAAATCAATAAAAAAGAAAAGCGGCGCAAAAAAAATACCGCCTGCAGCTTCTCGAAAATTTGCCGCCGTTAAAATTGTTTCGGTGGAATCGCGCCCCTGCTTAGAAGTTAAGCGCTTGTTTAGCGAAGTCTACCTGTGTAACGAAGCTCCTCTCGTCCCGCTACAAAACTGTACTAACAAGGAAAACTGCGGATGCCGCTATAAGCACTTGGCGGATAGGCGCACCACCGCCCGTCGCGTAACGGATAACGGCTTGCCGGATAAACATCTTGGTAAGGATCGCCGCAAAAAAATTGATCGTCGAGTGCACTAACGGACTATTCAGGCTTATTACTTATCTGATTCCAGCGAATCCGCATAATTTTTCGGTGGCGGGGTCCAACCTCGCTCACTAAGCGAATGCCCATCCGATCTATCTTTACTCATGGCTTTACGCAGCAGATCTTCCAACTGCATAAATAAATCCCGATAGTGCCCGGTAAAGTTGTTCGCCTCTTCCATATCACGCCAGCTTTCATACAGTGTTTCGTCATGCGCGTGCTCCGTATCGACAAAATAGTGTTTTAGTTGTTCAGCTTTAAACGGATGCATGCCCATTTCAACAAGGGACTGCCTGCCGAGTTCCACGGCGGAAAAATAAGTTTCACTGATAATCACGTCGGCTCCGGCGTTGCGCAGTTCATATGAGTGGCCACGATCGTAAGCGCGCGCCAGGATTGAAATATATGGGAAGGTCTTGCGTACATGATGCGCGAGCTCAACCGAGCGCACGCGATCATCAATTGCAATCACCAACAATTTCGCTTCTTCTATGCCCGCCGTATGTAAGAGATCCGGGCGCGAGGCATCGCCAAAATAACTCTTTACGTTTATTGAACGCATCACGTCGACTTGTCCCACCTGGTTGTCCAAGACAATAGTCCTGATGCCATTTGCCACTAACATGCGATTAATTATCTGCCCAACCCGGCCGATGCCCGCAATGATGACGGTACCGCGATCATCGATGTCATCTTCTTTTGCGTTTTCCTGTGCTTCAAACCGCGGAACAATAAATTTTTCGAAGCAAATAAATAAACCGGGCGTGAGAAACATGGAAATTGCAACCACCATTGCCAGAACCTGACTCAGTTCTACAGGCAACACATTGTTCTGCACGCTGAAGCTGATTAGCACAAAACCAAACTCACCCGCCTGGGCGAGACTCAATGTCAATAACCATCTGTCGCTACTTCTGACGTTGAATATGATTGCAAGGATAAATAGCACCGTCGCTTTTAATATAATTAACCCCAAGGTCAAACCTAAAATTAAACCGAGGTTATCGGACAAAATATCGAAGCGAATGCCCGCACCGACGGTAATAAAAAATAACCCGAGCAAAATACCTTTAAATGGTTCAATATCGGATTCAAGCTCATGCCGGAATTCACTCGTTGCCAATACCACGCCAGCTAAAAAAGTACCTAGGGCCGGCGACAGACCAACGAGACTCATAAGTGCTGCAATGCCAATCACTAACATAAGCGCCGTTGTGGTAAAAATCTCACGCAAACCGGAGCTGGCAACATAACGCAAAAGTGGGCGGCTTAAAAAATGCCCGCCAGCAACAACGGCCGCTATGGCTGAAATAGTAATTATTGCCTGCAACCAGCCGGGTAAACCCGCAACCAGACTTAGCTCTTCATGATGCCCGTGTGTATCCCCGTGGTGAGCATCTGCGTGAGCAATATCGTGTCCGTGCTGAACAAGCTCCGGCATTGCAAGTAAAGGAATCAGCGCGAGCATCGGAATGACGGCGATGTCTTGAAACAAAAGCACAGAAAATGCGGCACGCCCGCCATCCGTTTTAGTCAAACCCTTTTCATTAAAGGTCTGCAGAACAATGGCGGTAGACGACAGCGAAAATATCAGGCCGACCGCAAGGGACATCATCGGACTCAATCCAAAAAGTAACGCAATACCCGCAGCTAAAACTACGGTAATGCTTACCTGAAGTCCGCCCAGGCCAAGCAGTCTCTGGCGCATCGCCCAAAGCGACTTCGGCTCTAATTCAAGGCCGACTAAAAACAGCATCATTACAACCCCAAATTCGGCAAAATGCTGAATCGTGCCTGTTTCATGCCCAACAAGATTGGTGACGGGACCGATCACCACACCGGCAATCAAATAACCGAGCACGGAGCCAAGTCCCAAGCGTTTTGCCAAAGGCACAGCGATAACTGCAGCGCATAAGTAAATAAAAGCCTGAATAAAATACGTGGTCATTGAAACTCCCTAGGGCTAGGGCCTGTTAGCACTAATTCGATCGCCACTGCCGGAGACCAAAATTTTCTCCGGCAAGACGATATGAGTGTGATGCGGTTGTTCCACATGAGCGAATATCAAAGCTACCGCTCCTGCTCTAATAAGCTACATCCATGCAGCAATCGTCGTTTATTTGGAATAATCAAACTACTCTCCTCGCGCCTTGATTGGCGCATTTGCAGCTACAACAGTGGCGATCGAATTAGTGCTAACAGGCCCTACCTAACAAGCGCTGCGATCTCACCTGACAACTTTTCGCACTCTGCTGCACGCGCCAAATCCAGTGAGCCATCAATTAAAGCATTGAGTAAACGTCGCCACTCATCCTCGTGCTCGGCCAAGCGCCCTTCATCAACCGCTTTACGCGAACCGAACAAAGCAAAAGGTGGAAGGTAGTGCATGCCCGTTAAAATGGCGGTTTGCTCGAGCGGACGTAGCAACTCGCGCAGACTAAAATTGTTATAACCACCTTTGCGATAAGCGTCGCACGAACCACCGGCCGTCAATGCGCACAAAAAGGTTTTTCCGTGAAGCGCTGTGCCGTCCTTGCCATAAGCGAAGCCATATTCAAGCACCAGGTCCTGCCACTCTTTTAATATGGCGGGCGTCGAATACCAATAGAGCGGGAACATAAATAAAATCACCTGGTGCTCACGCAAACGTTGTTGCTCGCGCTCTATATCGATATGCAACGCTGGATATTCGCGATATAAATCGACAGCCGTAATATTCGGCATTTGCTGAGCAATCGAGAAAAGTGGCGCATTAGCCTCCGAACGGTCTTGTGAAGGATGCGCAAATAGCAGCAAAACTTTGTTGGTCATAATTTGAGTCGTGAAGCTTGAATAGCGTTTGGGAAGTGCAGCCGTTACTCTACCATCGTCTTTTAGAATATTTCATTAACCTGTTGTGAAAAACTTCAACGTGCGTGCCCTCGAATCGTTTGCGCATCGGTGATACGTTCAAAAAACGCATAAATACATCCCTGTAGCTCCGCCAATTCATCCATGAATTGACGGTTTTTGAACGTACCACCGACACACAAACGCGTATGTGCCAAAACGGTGGGGAAAACTTGCCTAAATACACTACAGACTTCATTTACTCGCAACGAACAAATAGGAAAGCAGGACTAAATAACAATCATTAACATTTTCTATCTACTTGATTATAAAGGATTTTTTTGACTTTTTAGCCTATTTGTGTAGACTTGCCACAGCTTAAAAATCAACCCATTTCTCATCCTAGGAGGTCCACGGTATGCAATCGACAAGTGTCATTATCGATACCCTAAATGCCGCCCTTACCGTTGAACTCACGTCAATTAATCGTTACTTCTTGCATGCGCGTATGTACAAAAATTGGGGTTTCGAACGACTTAACGACGCGGCTTATAAAAAATCCATTCGCGATATGAAACAGGCAGACAAAATTATCGAGCGCGTGCTAATGCTCGAAGGCCTGCCGAATTTGCAAAGGCTCGACCCACTGATGGTCGGCGAACATACCGAAGAAATGCTCGCGTCGGATTTGTCGTTTCAGCTTAAGCAGGTTGCAGGTTTAAAAACTGCGATCGCAACATGCGAACAGGAAAAAGATTATGTCAGCCGCGAGATATTGACAGAGATTCTCGAATACGAGGAAGGCTTTACGGATTGGCTGGAAACGCAACAGTACCAAATCAACAATATGGGCATAGCAAATTATTTGCAGGCACAAATTGAGGAGGAGTAATTATGAAAGGTAACACTAATATTATTTCCGCACTTAACGGCTTGCTCGCATATGAACTCGCCGCGATGGACCAGTACTTTATCCACTCGGAAATGTATGCCGACTGGGGTTTAAATAAACTCTATGAACGCATAGCCCACGAATTTGAAGACGAAAAAGGCCATGCAAAAAAATTGATTGAACGCATACTTTTTCTTGAGGGCACACCCGATATGGTAACGCGCCACACCATCAACATTGGTAGCGACGTTCCCGCCATGCTAAAAAGTGATCTCGATGTTGAATATGCTGTAACGCAAGCATTAAAAGACGTGATCACGACGTGTGAAAACGAAAAGGATTATGTCACGCGAGAGATGCTTGAAACATTACTTGAAGACACGGAAATGGATCACGCCTATTGGCTGGAACAACAGCTGGGGCTTATCAATAAAATTGGCCTGGAAAATTATTTGCAATCGCAAATGTAAATAGGACCCGAGGCATGAATGGCACTTACTTAAGGGCATTTTTTCCCCGGAGCGGCGGAAGGGCGGGCGTGATGAGACACGACGTAAACCCATCCATGGGGTCTCGGCGCCCGAATCCCTCGGGCGACGGTCTCATCACGCCCGCCCTTCCACCGCACCTAACAGCATATTTTGCCTTAAGTAAGTGGCATTCCTCTCCGAGTTATTTAATAAGCATTAGCTTAATGTTATTGGAAAATCAGCCTTGGCTATTTGACAACGTATCATCTGCCCAGTCGTAAAACGCCAATTCATTTTCAACAATATCCAAATCAGCCGAGTCATTTAACAACCATTCAAAATCATCCAGCGCAATCTGTTGCGGTGCAACTTCTTTATTTTCGAAGCTGTTAAACCAAAGCAGTGCCGCGAGAAAAGAAGCTGTTACCGCACCAGACATCCACCAAAGCGATACCGGCCGTTTTTTTTGTTCGAGTTTTGCCAATGCCGCTTGTCGCGCTAGATGAAGACGATCCAGGGTTTGTTTGTCCAAATCATCCGCTGACGCATCCAAATTACTGACAATATCGGCAACAACGGCGTCGTCATTCACCGCGCCATTTTCACCCTGTATGTGTGGCTCTTTACGTTTCATAATTTCTCATCCGAATGCCTCTTACTTAAGGCAAAATATGCTGTTAGGTGCGGTGGAAAAAATGCCCTTAAGTAAGTGCCATTCATTTCTCACCCAATAATTCCCGTAATTTACCAAGCGCACGCGAATAATGTGTTTTGACACTTCCGGGACTGCAGCCCATTGCAAATGCCGTTTCCTCAATATCGTGTCCCCACCATGCCCGCAATAAAAATGCCTGCTGTTGTCGGTGGGGCAACCGCTTAAGCGCATGCTCGACTGCGCCTATATTTTGCTGACGCTGCGAGTGCATTTCCGGTGACCGCGAATCTACAGTCACGTCGGTCGCGAGTGTTGTTTGTTCGCCGTCGGTCACCTCATCACCCACCGTGTTCCACGAAAAAAAACGGCGCACTTTTTTCCGTCGATACCAATCGCGAATCGCATTTTGCAAAATTCGCTGAAACAGCTGCGGCCAGGAGTTACTTTGATCACTGTATTTCGACGCGAGTTTTAGCATCGATTCCTGCACAATATCTAAAGCTTCATCGCGACTGCCAACTGCTATTTCCACTTGTCGCAAGGCTTTTGCCTGCGCCTCGATAAAAAATTGATTTAATGCGGCGCGTGTTTCCGTGCTTGTCGCTGACATATCACCACATAAAACCCAAACTGAGTTCACCGTAAACAGTGCCTTCCCCGGCAGAAGTGCTCAGCAAAAACCCGACAAGTACGTTGTCTGATAGCGCATAGTCAATGCTGCCAAAAACACTGACATCAGTTTCATCCGTAAAAATATTGTCATACCAAAATAAACCGCTCGAATACGTAAGTGCATCGCGCATTACATAGGCGCTCAAACCCAGTTCGCTGTCAGCGATTTGATTCACCTGGCGATAATATTCCTGATTCGAATAATTGAGCGTACGAATTAATAAATTTAGTCGCAAAAAATTTTCAGGGTTGCGCAACAGACGCGTTAAGTCTCTACGACTATCCAAACCAAGTTCCTGCAACAGTTCCTCCAGGTCGCTCGCCTGTAGCTCTCTGTCACGCGTTAACTCGTAGTTTGCAACCAATAACTGTAAACCCCAGCGATCACCATAGTAATTCGCCGTAAGCCTTCTACCCTCTCTATCGGCCGTTAATACACCCAAGCTTTCCAGGCGCGCTAAAACGTCATTCGTTATACCGGGAGGTTCGACCGAAAGTTCGCCCCGCGTGCCGATAAATTCAAAATACCAACGCCGGTAATTCCAACCAAGAAGCAAATGAAAATCTTCATTTTCATAAGCGGCGCCGCGCTCGCTGCGCTCAACACCAATACCGGCAGTAAACCGCCGTGCTGTATCAGAACGAAGAAAAACACTGTAACTTTTTTCATCCTGGTCGTTGCCATGCAGTTGCGTAAACGAAGCACTTACTTCGCTGCCAAACAACAGCGGCGCAAAACCTCTCACACTGCCAAGCGAAGCCCCTTCATCAAATTGACCGGCACGAAAATTCAAACCAAAACCCCTGAGTGGCGAATCAAACCAATCATCTTCAGCAAACGCGTACACGGGAATAAAAAAGCACGCGATATAAGTCATTATTTTTAACTTCACTGACGTTTGCGCTCCGCGGCTTGTTTACGCCGTTCCATAAATTTTCTTTTCTGTTCAGGTGTTAGCTTCTGCCAACGCTCCTGCAGCTTTAATCGCTGCGCTTCAGGCAAAGCCTGGAATTTTCTAAACTGGCGACGAATGCGTTCTTTTTCGTTGTCAGAAAGATTCTGAAACTGGCGAAACCGCTTGCGCGCCGCCTGGCGCTGTTCGTCGGTGAGCGCGCGCCACCGGCCCAAGCGTTCAGCCGCGCGCTGTTTTTGTTCGGCCGTCATACGCTGCCATCTGTCCGCCGCAAGAATTAATTTCGTTTGCTTTGCTGTATCCAGGCTCTGCCAGCGTTCGGCAAACGGCTGCAAAATCAATTGCTGATTTGCATTTAAATCCTGCCAATCAGCAGCCAGGCCCGGGACTGAAACAACGAGCGACAACAGCAACACACATGTACGACATCGTTTAATTATCCTGGTCATTGAGACCTCCATCGCCGCGCCCACGTGCGGCTGTATCTTCAATTTCACGTTCGCTATCAACATCTTTTAATGCGCGGGTAACAATTAAGCCGAAAGTTTCATCGTTTACATCGTCGAATTCGGCCAGGAACTCTAACAATTCTGCACTTGGTAATAAATCTTCAGTTGCTGCTACTTCCTTTGTTTTTGTGTCTGGCAGAGCGCTTGTAGCGCTAAACATAAGACAGACAAAGACACATCCAGGTGCGGGGAAAAAGGAGGGCAAAGCCCTCCGTAGTGCGTCACTTTGTAACTTGCTATTCACTTTCGCTAATGACATTTCGCAAATATACTCGCAGCCGTTTGCTGGAAAACGCGTTCGACATACTCTCATAAGTACCGTGAGCGTCGATGCGCTGGACAGGCAAAGACTGTTCAATATAGGCATTTAACGCATCGACAAACTCACTGTAATTAAAGTAGAGCGCTATGCGTCGATCAACAGCAATACTGTAAATGCCTCGATCTGCGGCTGGCACAATGGGTGGCGGACTGTCTAATTCCAATAGATCAATCGCTACACCGGCACGGCGAATATGGTGTTTACGTGCGACATCATCCAAGCCAAATACAATACCTTCCTCACTGGCTGTTGTAAGTGCCGTTTCAGATCCCGGAGAAATATACGTCACGGTAAGCAGACCTCTCACATCGGCGGCATTAATGACGGTATTTGCTTCAAAGTCCATGGGTGCAGTGCCGAACTCACTGACAAAACCTCGCACGCGCACGGGGTCCTGTGGGAACAAACCGCTTAAATCGAGTGTAGACGTATCTACCTCATAATTACCCGGATCTGCATCAGATGCTTCATCCACACCCGTGCCAGCGAAATCAAATAGCGATGCGCGACGGCCATTAATAAATTGCAAATCGATCGACAGAGGCTCTTCGCTATTAACGGTTCCCGCGATATTGCTTTGGTAAATACGCACGATGCCATTAGTTGCATCGAGGCTATTGTCATCGACGAGCGTACCCACGGCGTGTAAAGCTGATCCCACAGAAATATCGGCGATATCCGCTTCTTCCGCTCGCTTGTTAACAGCGGTCGCATCACCTATCGTCAAATTAACTGTATCGTTAAATACAAAGCGGCCATCCGATACTTCGATAATGGCGCCGCGCACACTTACAGTGCTACCGTCTCGAGCAACAACGGTGCCCCGCAGGATATCCGCGTTATCCCAGGGCACACTGGAACCCGCCAAGACTTGGGTTGCGAGAAACCGGGTTTCACCGCGATCCCACTCGGCAGCTACAACAACGGGGCTAGCCGGATCAAGAGCCGCCAGGGCCTCAAGGCCGGCGTCGTTTTCCAGCATTTCCCCATCGACCTCGTAGCCTGTCTCTGCATCGACATTGACAACAACATCGCCAAAGCGGCCGAGACGTTTGCGGAAGGGGCGCAACTCAACGACAAACTGTTCCGCTTCGACATCCACGCGACCGAGTAAACCGCGCAACCGAAGTGGCTTGGGATCATCGTGCTGTGTATCGGCGAGAAGCACGGGCTTAACCGTCACAACGGCATGACCGTCTGTTATCTCCACGTCGTTGGAGGCGTCCAAATCAAAATCCAGCGTGAGATGAGGAATCATACTCGGGCGCAAAACAAAGGCTTCATTGCCATTAAAGGTAAGCGTGACGTCCAGTTGTGTCACTGGATCACCGGCTTCATCAACGACCGCTGCGACAATAGGCTGGCCGGCTTCATCTTGCACGGTAATTTGTGCACTGCTGAAATCCAAACTTAAATCCATCGATTCGTAGGTGCCAAAGGGAACAGATGCCACGGTTAGCATCTCGCTGACATCGACATATTGCGCGAAGTCCACCGAGGTGGTTTCCGGCAGCACATTGACGACGGCCCCATTGGTATGGGTAAGCGTCATGCCGGTGACATCGACAAGATAGGTCAGGAAGTCACCCTCGGCATCGGTAAGACTGATTAACAATTCCGCCTGTTCTTCATCTCCCGCTGGAGGATCGACCGATACCGGAGTGGCGCTTGGGCTGGAACTGCCCCCGCCACCACAAGCGCTGAGCAGCGCGCTCAGGGCCAAAACATTCGCCATGGCCTTCCAGCGCTGGCAGTCATTCACGGCATTTACAAATAAGGAACCCAACATGATAAGGTCTCCGCAAAAAAGTTGTTGTTTACCCGCCAGAGCGAGAATGGAAAAAAGGACGCGTCTAAACCTATTAACGCGGGAGACGCACAATGGGTTGACACAAATTGAAAAAATGACTTCCTACGCTTTGTTTCTGCCTGCTATTCTGGTGAAGATTGCCGCCAAAATAATACGTTTATGCTTTGTTTTTTAAACACTTCCACACACTTTCGAGCGCTGGCATTGAGCTTAGTGCTATGGGCTCCCCACCTGTTTGCGGACGAACTCCCGCTAACCGCGACACCCGATTGGGTTTCGCGATACACGGTCGAGCGCGCAAGCAAACCGCCTATAAACCAAATCAAAAACGGCTCCTACGACCTGCTCTACGACCAACAGGTAATGGTCCCGGAATCAGGTCCCGCGACTTATTATTACGAGCAGGCAATAGAAATACTCAATGAAGAGGGACTTGAGGCAAACTCACAGCTATCGATAGATTTCGACCCAATTTACGAGCAACTTACCTTTCACAGTATCGAAATTATCCGCGCAGGCGAGGTACTGGATAAAACCCGAGATGTTCGCTACCGCGTACTCCAGCGCGAGGAGGAGCTTGAAGACCTTATTTACGACGGCGGCTACACCGCGAACTTAATTATCAACGATGTTCGCGTAAACGATATTCTCCGGTATTCCTACACCGTTCACGGTGACAACCCCGTATTCGATAATCGCTTTTCCTACACAAGCTCCACCGAGTGGAGTGTGCCCGTCGAACTGCAGCGCATTCGTATTCTCTGGAACAAAACCAACGCCCTGTATATACGCCACCTCTCGGGCTCTGTTCCTGTTAAGGAAACAAGCACACATGTCGGCAAAGAATATTTGATCGAGTTGAAAAAACTCGGCGCTGTTTATTCGGATTCAGAAACGCCAAGCTGGTTTTATCAACGCAGCAAAGTACATTTTAATGAATATGGTCAGTGGTCCGATGTCGTTGCCTGGGGGTTGCCGCTATATGCAAGTGCCTACAACGTCGATGTCATTACTGCACAAAAAGCTGAACGAATTCAGCTGGAGACTGAATCTAAAGAGGAACAAATATCAAAAGCACTACAAGTTGTGCAGAACGAAATTCGCTATCTCGGTCTGGAAATGGGGACCAACTCGCACAAACCCAGCCTGGCGACAGAAACCTGGGAACGACGCTGGGGCGACTGCAAGGACAAAACCGTTGCGCTTATTTCTTTACTTACTGCCTTAGGTTTCGAAGCCTATCCTGCATTGGTTAACACACGTATTCAGCAAACCGTCGCCGAATTTGGCCCATCTGCAACAGCGTTTAACCACGTACTCGTCGCACTCCGATATCAAGGGCAAATCTACTGGTTGGACCCCACCCGACGCTATCAAGTAGGTATGTTCCCCGATATTTATCAGCCCCAATATGGCTTAGCGCTCGTCATTGAGGAAGGTGTTAACTCACTGACACAAATGGGTGAAAAGCAAGCGGTATCTCACCAATATATTGAAGAAATTTTTACTTTAAGTGATTCGCGTGATGCGCCGGTGAAATTTTCGGCGATGACCAAATACATGGGGCGCAGCGCAGAAAGCAAGCGCGAACAGTTTGCCTCGGACAGCATACAATCAGTACAGCGTGCGCATGAAGAATTTTACGAATATTACTACCCCAATATTACTACGTCATCGAATTTAAGTTTTGAAGACCACACGAACGAAAACGAAGTCATCGTCAATGAACACTACGAAATCGACAATTTTTGGGAAGAACTTAACGAGGGTACACGACACGAAACAACATTTTACTTCGCCAATCTATATTCGTTTTTACCTAAGCCGGAGTCTCGTAACAGAAACTCACCTTTTGCCTGGGCACATCCCATCAACGTCGACAGCATTATTGAAGTGAGATTCGCTGAAGACCACTGGGATTTCGAAAACGAAGATATCACACTTGAAAATAAATTTTTTACGCTAAAGCACCGGGTGCGCTTTGACAGCGACTCACGTACTTTGCGCCTGGAAGCCAATTTTCAAACGCACACGGATTATATTGGCACAGAAGATATTGAAGACTATATAGAAGCGAGAAGTAAAGCGCGTGATCTCTTTTCATATGGAATATTTATCGACACCTCTGGAAACAGTAGCGACGAAGTCACTGAAGAAGACACTGAACCGTTCTGGGATGATTTAACCATTTACGTTGCAGCAATGCTTGGTAGCGTTGCTCTGGCGATAATCGCATTTATTCTTTGGCGCAGCGAATTTGTACAGCAGGAAGTCAATACCGAGCAAATATTCTATCCGGTATCGATCACCAAATTTGTTTTACTCACGATACTTACCGCGAAAATTTATACGATTTACTGGTTTTATCGAAACTGGCACTACGTCAAACGAATCGCCGATTCTCAGCTGAGTCCGATTTGGCGAGCGATATTTTCACCGTTTTGGTTTATTCCTTTTGCACTCACCGTACGCAACAGTGCCGAATACAAAAAAGATATAGATTTTTTGAATAAACCCATCATTATTTTACTAGGTCTTACTTATTTCACTTCGGCAGCCCTGGGCTTTACCAGCGAGTTTTATCTATTTTCTTTATTATTGTGCATCGCATCAATGCTGCCGTTAGTCATTCAAGTAAATAGACTAAATATGGATGACACAAGCATCATTAAAAATAATTCGGGCTTTCATCCCCGGTATTTACTCTTAGTACCATTCTTTATTGTCTTTGTCGGAGACCCTCTCGCGATGCACACGAAGATGGTGCCAAGCGACAGAGTGCTCGCCGGTGACGAGCTGCCCGAATCGCACATTCGTTTCCTGCAACGCAAAAAAATCCTTCGACCCTCAGAAAAAATTGACCAGTTTTACAGCGCATCCATATTTGACTGGAAAGCAGATGGCAACGGATTTACCGAAGACACTGTCTTTTCATATTGGAAGGAAGACGACGAACTCATTGTCGAATCAGCCAATTTCGATGAAATTAGTAAAATTGTATCGGAAGATAAAAATACCTGGCAGTCCGATACCATCATCAATATCTACCGCGATGATGGCAGCGACTTTTTGCTCTACGTGTCAAAAGTGGATCGCAAAGACAAAGGCTTTATAAAGGCGCTTATGCAACGCTGGCAGACGTCGCGACCACCCGCAGGGGAATCGACAAATTAACCATAGTAGTCGGGCTCGTTGCCCGGCTTCCACTTTATATTGCAGCCCATAGACGGTATTTGTTTCTCCGCCACACTGTTGCCCGTAAGCAAGGTATCGAGCGCTTCCCTTAAGGCATCTCCGCTTGCGGGAGTCACGCTTGAATCGTAATTTCCGGATGAAATTCTGTGCGGCCTGGTGTCATCAAACTGACCGCGATAAGCCAATTTGCGCGTTTGATCAAACAGATAGATATCAGGAGTACACGCCGCCCCATAAGCTTTTGCAACCGCCTGACTCTCATCGAATAAATAGGGAAATTCGTAGGCGCGCTGCTGCTTTTCTACAGCCATCAAATCAAAACTATCCGCAGGATAAGCTTCAGTATCGTTACTGTTTATACCAACAAACCCAACACCGCGGCGCTGATACTCACTGGCGAGCGCTGCCAGCGCTGGCGCAATATGGACAACATAGGGGCAGTGATTACACATAAAGACCACCACCAACAATTCTGCACCGCTGAAATCTGCGAGAGAAACTGTTTGGCCATCTGTAGACGGAAGAGAAAAATCAGGTGCGGCGCTACCCAGCGCAAGCATTGTGGATTCTGTAAGTGCCATAAAAATTACCCAAGATCACTAAAATAACGCTATGCTACGCGAGCATCTACGCGAATAAAAGCGAGGATGGGGAAAAGCGCTCCTCTTATATTTTAAACATTAATTGTGGCAGAATTGGGGCGCTCAACAATACCTACAGGAGTGAAACTGTGAACTATTCAAAATCAATACTACTCGTCGTGCTTGCTGCAACTCTTGGGTTGCTCACGGCATGTTCCGATAGCGAAAACGCTCAACGCGCTGAAGAAGCCGTACAGAATAGTACTGACGCCATCAAGGAATCTGCGTCAGAGCTCAGCGATATTGCCGGCGAAGAGCTTGGAGATATCAAGGAAGACGCAACAGAGGCTTACAATGATGCTAAAGAAGCAACCGTAGACGCCTACGAAAAAGCTAAAACTGAAGGCGCAGAAGTGCTGGAAGCAGGTAAAGAAAAGTTGGAAGATACAAAAGAAGCCTCTGAAAACGCACTCGATAAACTCAAATCAGAATAAATCTCTCTTCGACCACCCGGCTCGCGGGTGGTCATTCTAATCAAAATTCCACTTAAGCTCGCCAGCAAGAATAGGTAAAATATCCGCTTTTCAAGCAAAAGCTACACGAGACCACACAATGGGCAGAGCCTTTCAAAACCGCAAAGAGTCCATGGCGAAGACTTCGGACGCGAACTCAAAACTCTACAGTAAGTACAGTCGCGAAATATACACCTGTGCGAAATCCGGCGGTGCGGACCCAGACGGAAATTTGAGTTTACGAAACCTCCTGGATAGAGCCAAGAAAGAACAAGTCCCCGCTCACGTGATCCAAAAAGCGCTCGACAAAGCGACGGGTGGCGCAGGCGAAGACTTTGTTGTTGCGCGCTACGAAGGTTTTGGTCCCGGCAACACCATGGTGATTGTCGACTGTCTCACCGACAACCACAACCGCACCTACGGTGATGTTCGCACCTGTTTTAATAAGGCCAAAGCAAAAATCGGCAGCCAGGGAACAGTGATGCACATGTTCGATCACTGTGCAATTTTTGTATTTGCAGGCGAAGACGAAGAGAGCGTGCTCGAAGGCTTAATGATGGCAGACGTCGATGTGAGCGATATCGAATGTGAAGATGCCAAGATCACGGTATTCACTCCACACACCGAATATGCCAAAGCAAAAACCGCATTGCTGGAAACCCTGGGCGAGATTGATTTTGACGTTGATGAAATTCAATTCGTTCCGCAAACGACTACAACTATCAATGGCGACGACATCGCCATGTTCGAAAAAATGGTCGATATGCTCACCGATTTAGATGATGTGCAAAACGTATTTCATAATGCAGAGTACTAGGTCTATAGAGGAGATTTCACTTTGATTAATGAAATCGCAGAAGAGTTGCAAGAGCGAAGTATCGATACCGCCTTTCCGCTTGAACTACCGACACTCGAAGACATTGTCGAAGTACAGGAAGAAATACTTATTCATATCCCGCCAAATTTTCGCGACTATTTACTGCACTGCAGCGACGTAATCTACGGCAAGCTTGAACCGGTAACCGTCACGGACAATCACTCACACACTTACCTGCCCGAAGTCGCGGCCGAAGCCTGGGAGCGGGGCATGCCGCGCGAATATATTCCGCTTTGCCAAATGGGTGAAAGTTATTACTGCATCGGCGATGACGATACAGTCTATCTATGGCAGACGACAGAAGAAGAGCCCGAAGAAATTAGCGAAAATATTTGGCACTGGGTTCGCGATATTTGGCTGGCCGACGAGTAGCTTCTCAAATAGCCAAATACGCCTTTACGCATCATTTGATATAGGATTGGCAGTAACTATTGCTTGATGTCTAACTAACGCAAAGATTAGTGTTTCTTGTCATATTACGCCTTACCGTAGTGCTTGCAAAATCCAGTAATATCGTTAAACGACTTAAGCGTACTTTCTGGTATTGGTTCGTTCTATCTTGCTTTTATCACGAGCGCTATCGCAGCAATTGCTTTCCTCCACAATAAGGGTCTCCCCTAACAATAAGGAGATTTTCGTAACACGTGGTTTCGCTCGCCTGTAATAAACTGAAATTGCCTAGAAATCCATATTCTTATCATAAAAATTCATCAATTATAGTTGATACCCCCTCCCTACTCAGTGCCCTTACAACGGCTACCCTCACACTTCGCCAGCGTGGTCAGGACGAGTCAAAAAGACCTAGAACGAACTCATAAAGCCCTTCAAAGATACCATGTTTGTGAAACGTAATAATGACAACAGCGGCAACCAATGACCCCGAAGATTTAATAATAAACTTCATGATCACCGGCAAATGCTCTTGTGTATACCCTTTAGGATTAGAAGCCATAAATATGGTGAATCCAAGCAGAAGAAATAAACTACCGTAAGCAACACCTAGCAAGCAAAGTAACACAGCCATATTCCCGCCCTCAAAAAGTGAAAACTGTCTCTTATTGGGCGCGATGAAAAAGCTGCGCCCTCATTATAAGAATAGACCCACTTGTCCTTGAGCCACGTTTTTTAGCAGAAATATAGAAAACAAAACTTTTAAAACTTTGATTTATAAAGAGTTTTTTATTTATAAAATTCAGATAATGCGGATATACCTACACCAATTTCCCCCAATTCCTGTCAAGCCATAAATAAAAATATTCTTGTGCTTATCAAGAAAAGCTGGTTTTTACAACATAATAAACCCACCTTTACCCACTATATCGGAATCTAGGTAAACAGGATCCCCTGGCTTTCCTACATCTCCAGACAGCACCAGGTCAAAAACACTGGATTTCTGTATTCCTCAAGAATATCATTGTCGTATATATTCTTTATGTTAATTACGACAACAAAAATTGAGGCGCCATGAATCGAGATAGAGCTTGCTTTATCGAACCAAGAAACCGCGACAGGCTATTCAAAAATACTCTTAACACCGAAGACAGCGGCATTAGGGATCATTCAATTCTCAGGCTTATTTTTGGCTCTCCGATGCGGCTTATCGAGCTAGCCCGTATCGATACGCGAGAGTTTTGTGATAGAGAAGGTAAATTGCTCGATCTAAGTCTTTTTGCAATTAAGAAAGAAGTTTCGTTTAACGCTGTTGAGCGTCCCTTCCCGATTACCGATAAACAAATATTAAAAGCGCTGCAAGATTGGGTTTACTGGAGAATAGAAAATGGCTGGGGTGTTACCCCAACAGGACACCTAGATATGGAAACAAAATTTTTTCTTCAGTCTGAAAAGGAGCCTTTTAAGGTCTACACAAAGAACGATAGGGGTAAGCTTAGATCCTCGTGTGAAACACTGAATAGATTGATTCGAGACTTATTTGACAAGAATGGTATCGATGGTAATACCGAAAGCCCAATGAGAACTTGGACTATATTAAAGAGAAACCGTGGTTGTGATATTCGTGCTTTATGGAAGCTACGTGGCGACAATAATATTTCATCAGTAAAGCGTGCTGTTGAAAAAGAACCCATTAAACTAGCGATGATGGTAGAAAATGCATTTTAAAAATAATGGAAAACAAGGTGCCCAGCGAACGATATGAATTCCAACGCTATTGAATCAACATGGGCGAACGATGATGCTTACAACCAATGGTTGAAAGCCCTAAAAGAAAAAGTCTCAGCGACTCAACTTAAGGCGGCTATTACTTTGAATGTTGAGTTGAACTTACTGTATTGGGATATAGGTAACGATATCCTAAAAAAACAAGAAGCTCACGGTTGGGGGGCTAAGGTTATTGACCAGCTGGCCGCTGATATGGCTATCCTCTTTCCTGGGATGAAAGGCTTCTCGTCTCGAAACTTGAAGTATATGCGAAGCTTCGCAGCCACCTTCTCTGATCGCAAAATTGTGCAACAACTTGTTGCACAAATTCCTTGGGGCCATAACCTCTTATTAATCAATAAGTTAGATAGCAATGATGCGCGTCTTTGGTACGCTCAAAAGACGGTAGACAATGGCTGGTCGCGAGCTGTGCTTCTCCACCAAGTTGAATCAAAACTGCACCTTAGACAAGGTTCGGCGCTCACAAACTTCGAAACCACACTGCCTCCGGGTCAGTCTGAGCTGGCAAAAGAGGCGATCAAAGACCCCTATGTTTTTGATTTTTTGACAGTGAGTGAAAAGGCACTTGAGCGAGATATCGAAGCCAATTTGATCGACCACATTTCTAATTTTCTGCTGGAGTTGGGTAATGGGTTTGCCTACGTTGGAAAACAAAAAAATCTCAGGGTAGGTGATAAAGACTTTTTTATCGACCTTTTATTTTTCCATATCTCGCTCAACTGCTTTGTCGTTATCGAACTTAAAACCACTGAGTTCGATCCTAAAGATGCCGGGCAGTTAAATTTTTATATGGCAGCAATCGACGGCGAGATAAAAAAACCAGAACATAATCCCACGATTGGGCTTTTGCTGTGTAAGGAAAAGGATCACCTCGTTGTGGAATATGCTCTAAAAAATACAAACTCTCCTATCGGGGTTTCACAGTACGTGCTCACTAAAGTATTACCTAATGATTTATTAGGGCAATTACCATCTACGGATGAAATTGCCACACGAGTTGAGGGGCTTAAGAAAGACGAATAGAACGACAGGCGCGACATTCGCACAAGACCCGCTGCGCTCCCTTGAACGCCGCCGAGCTAAATCCTTTTAGCTCTCCCCTGCAGCGCCGCGCTACACTTGCCTCGGGTTAATCATTGAGAGGTATTAGAAGAGCCTTGTCGGAATTGGTTCAAGAGTTGTTGCAAAAAGGGATTTCAGGGATGGTAGAAGTTTTTGGGTTTGATCATTTTCTTATATTAATCAGTTCTTTTATATTCACGTTGAGCACGCTCAAGCAGCACCCGATCTTTCGGCTCCTGCACCTGCTGCCAATTTAATTCGGCCCAATAAAGTGCGCGTTCGGTGTTGGCACTAACATACAAATAGTATCTAGCCATATCCCCTGCATGGTGCACATCCTGACGATCTTCTAAATGAGCAAATCGTTTATCCGCAGTTAGTTGCCAGTATTTCTCTTGCCCAAACCGTTTTTCCGCAAGCGCGAGACGTAACAATAAGCCATCTTCAGTATGTTTGAGTTTTTTAACAATAGGCGCCAGAACATCAAGCACCAGTTGCGCCTTACCAAGCTCGATTTTTATATCCGCCCACTCGATTAAATAGTGTGTGTCGTCCTTGGTAAAATGCTTATCCAACCACATTTCACTTTCCGCAGCTAAAAACAGACGATATGCCATATCTGCCAATACCAAAGCGGCCCACTGGCTTTGCACATCAGAAAGCGCTTGCTGAGCAACAATCCTTTGCAACTGCTTGTAACTAGAATCCAGGGCGCCATCATAACTTGCAGCTTCCAACAAACAAATACTCGAAGTGACAACATCACTTAAACCAACAAGATTAAGGCAGGCACGCTTAGCTAATTGATACTCTCGCGTCGCCAGATGCACCCGGGCGAGTAATAAAAACGCATTGATATTTTTGTTATCGAGAAGTACGCTTTTATTTAAATATTTTTTTGCCACATCAAATCGGTGCTCATGTTGCAGCACCCGCGCCCATGTAAGCAATGCTTTAGCATCACCATTCTCTAGAGACACTTTACCTTCGAGGCTATCGTGCGCCGAATCATATAAATATGAAAAACCCGGTTGTTTGGCCCGCATCAAGTCTTTATTTACTTCTTCAACAAGCGCGTCAACACCTGTATTTAAAGCACTATCAAATTTAATATCGTCGTGCTTACCGTGAGCATTTACTTGATAAGTAAGTATCAAACCGATGATAAATAGAATAAGTATTTTCACGACCAACACCATTATTTAATTATGTAGTGTATTTAGTCTAAGAACTTCAGTATCTGTGCCTTCGAAGCGTTTGCGTGCCGGCGATGCATTCAAAAAACGCATAAATACATCCCTGTAGCTCCGCCAATTCATCCATGAATTGACGGTTTTTGAATGCATCGCCGGCACGCAAACGCGTATGAGCCAAAATGGAGAAGAAAATTTTTCTAAATACATTACAGGTATTTTTTAATAAAAAGTTAAATAGGGCATCCCTGCCCTCCCAAAGCTTCAGTCAAGCAAGGCATCAAAACCCAGCTCTTCATCCACGCCATCCAAAACAATTACCTGATTAATAAAAACCGGTTCAGCGTCTTCGTCGATTTGCGCAATACTTTCAACAAAACTTACCGCACTGAGCTCTCGCACTGCGACCTCCAGGTGAAAATTTTGTGTGGCAACATTACCTGAAGCATCCGTCACACTTACGGTAATAACTGTGCTGCCAACCGTGTCGGATACCGGCGTAATGACCAAGACATTTTGATTGAGACTTAGTCTCGCATCCGCAACAACAGCTTGATTTGATGACCTTACATCGATAGTCAATTCACCACTTGGCGTGACATCATCCATCGCGCTAATCGAAATATTGCCGCTGGGTGTATCCGCGTCGATGCTTAAATCATTAAGCGCTTCAACAGTCGGCGGCTCAAGGTCAGGTTCGACGCCGTCATCGTCATTATTATTCGAACACGCAGAAATAATGATCGCTAATGCCGCAATCGTTAACGCATTTCTTAGTTGGGTCAGATCAATTATTTTCATCACTGGACCTCCCACTACATATCTGCCGGTGTTGGAATCGGTGCATCATTCGGTGAGCCTGGGTAGGGCGTGATGAGGTAAGGGAAAGCGTTATCGAAATCCAATGCAGACAACGGTGCACCATCCGTCAGTGGCACATTACCGACAGGCGCATCCGCTGGCGTACAAAGACCGAGGTTTACGCCGGCACCAGCTTCGCCCAATGGCAGATCGTGACACAACGCCCCCATCGCAACGCGCAACGCAATGTCCACCGCATCATCGCCTGGGCGACGACCGTTGGGGAAACCGGCGAGGTCACCAGCCGCTACACCCAAGGTGTGTTGCTCCGTGCGCTCGGTAGCAGGTATCCCAGTATTTAAACGCAATATTTCAGAGGGGGTCACTGCCGCAAGCTGATTGACTCCCGGAAAACCGGTTAGAAAGCCGGCAACCAAATCATTGCGGGGAATATTTGTCGGCGCGAGATCCTCAATACTAGCACCCAGCGTCGTATTCACCGCATCGCGAAAAAGCACATTTACAATCGCGGGAAATACCGGGTGGGTCACGTAATCGGCGAACTGGCCATCGTCTTTGGGCTCGCTGGCATTGAAACGATCTTTATCGGGAAAGCCAATAAATAATTCGTTGACCAAAAAATTACCCAAGCGTGAAACCTGCGTCCAAGGCCCCAAACCAATTTCGGGTTTGTCCAGACGCGGGCGACGATTGAGAATATTTGCCTGACGCAGACTCGCGCTGGTCCAGCTACCGATAACACCGTTGCCATTTCCAGTCACGCAAGCTTTAGGGAGTTCCAATGCTATCGTCGTGATATTGTTTTTATTCAACACGTTGCGGCTCGCATCCTGCGTCACGCCGCCGGGAAAACCCGCACCATCGCCTGCGCCAGGGGCACTATCGCCCTCGATAGGCACAAAATTTACAAGGTCAAAGGTCTCACCCAATGCAATCTTAAATGGCTCTAGCCGCTGACCGACAAACACCTTGCCATCGGCGTCGCAACCGGGGATATCGATGTCGTGAATAAAACGCTCGGCGTAGCTGCGATACATTCCGGCGTCGCCAAACGTTTTGGTACCGCTGTAATCAAAGGGTTTGGCAAAAGATGTCGCGCCTCCTGCAACATGGGTCACCGGCATTTTCGTGCCCGCACGTCGATCACCTGCGACCATCGTTAACGAATAACTTTCGACATAATTTAAACTGGGCGCTGCGTCTGCAGATATTCCGCCAACGTTGCGCAATACGGCGGGCACTGTTTTTTGATTGTCGCCCGCGCCAATTGAAAAGTTAACGACGCCCGTATCGGGTACGCGATTGCTAAATCGAAATTGAAAGCTTAAATCCTCTACGGCATCGCCGTCATTGTCGATATGAATCTCGTAGAGCGCTCGCTCGTCCATCGGAAAATAATTTGGGCCACCATAAGCCGCCTGAACCGGAATATAGTTCGCGAGAAAAGTCACATATGCCTCACGCGCCGGCTCGTAGCTGTTAAATGCATAAAAATCCGTGCCATCGACCTGGGGATACTTGGTAATAAACGGTGCTTCGCGGTGACTCGAAGCAGATACACTGCTCGCCATTGATGTCGCCAACAACGCAATTGCAAGCGGTAATGACCATAGTTGTCTCATAGCTGTTTCCTCAATTCAGTAAGGTGTTAAATAACAATCACGTTAACGACCATCGTGGCGTGGGGTTTTATGCCTTATCTCACCAGTCATTGATCAAAACGGCTGAGGACGGGTTTTGGATGCAGCTTTTGATTATTTTTTTGCGATTAGTGCATCCAAACTGCGCAACGGTGCGTTTTAAGCTGTAGAATTCCCAAAAAATGAGAACCACATCCGCCCTATGGACACATCGCAGCACCTCCAACTACTGAGCGCGACGGCGCAGGGAGATCGAAAAGCGTTTTCCGCACTGTATGAAGCAACGTCAGGCAAGCTCTATGCTGTCAGCTTGCAGCTGTTGCAAAAACGCGATTTGGCTGAAGAGGCCTTACAGGAAGCCTATGTGCGCATTTGGCACAATGCCTCTGAATACAATGAACAACGCGGCAGCGTACTCGCCTGGATGATTAGCATCGTGCGCTATCGGGCCCTGGATATGCTGCGCGCTGCGAAAGTAAGGTTGGACTATCAGACACACGAAAGTCGTGAAGACAGCGATACAGCCATCAGTGCTTCTCCCGAAAACAACTTATTTGAACGGCGTGACCGCGCGAAAATTGATGATTGCATGGACCACTTGGAGAAACCGCAATCCGATGCAATCACCCTCGCCTATTTTCGCGGTTTCACCCATCAGGAAGTTTGCCACCATATGTCTACCCCTCTGGGTTCAGTAAAAAGCTGGATTCGGCGCGGATTGGAACGACTCAAAAAGTGCCTTGAAACATGAATTACAACGACGAAAATTTAAAAAACGCGCTCTCCTCCGAATACGTGCTCGGTACATTAAAAGGCCGTGCGCGCGTGCGCTACCAACGGCTACTGTTAGAACGCAGTGACGTGCGACAAAACGTCTGGCATTGGGAAAAACACCTCAATACACTCGGCGAAAGTTTGGAGGCACAAAAACCTCGGGCAGAAGTCTGGCAAAATATTCAACAGCGCCTAGGTTTTATCGAAATACAGAAAAAAACCTCAAAGCCCTGGCCAACATTCTTATTGCCTGGCGCCGCGCTCGCAGCCACGATTTTCTTCGCGGTGATTTTATTCTGGCCAAAACCCGAAATTGTTGAGGTACCGACCAAACAAATTGCCATCGTGCAAAATGCAAAAGCCGAAGCACTTTGGTTGATCCAAATAATGGACGACAAATTGCACATTCGCGCTACCGACAATGTAACGTTACACGCAGACAACGACTATGAATTGTGGATGCTTGCAAAAGACGGGCGCGCGCCGGTCTCATTAGGTTTACTGCCGAAAACTGGGGAGAACAATCTCGACCGCCCCACATTATTTGACCAAATAGAGATTGCCGCTTTGGCGGTGAGTCTCGAGCCACTCGGTGGTTCTCCTAACGGTCAACCGACGAAGGTCTTATTTACGACGGAACTGATGATGCTCTAGGGCCTGTTTTAACTATTGATCTGATTTGGACAGCGCCAACACGGTGCCCGCACCAAGAAATAGCGAACCGGTGATGCCATTTCGATAACGCGAAAGCCGCTGCGTGCGCAACAACGGATGGATCTTACCCGCCAAGATCACATAACTGGAATCCAACACAACAGCGAGCAACCAAAATATTGCTGATAACAATACAATTTGCGCTGAATAAGACGCGGCAGGGTCAACAAACTGTGGCAAGAATGCACTGAAGAATAAAATAGTTTTGGGGTTGGTCAGCGAAACCCAAAAACCGCGCGCGAACGTGGCTACTGCGCTTGGCTCCTGCGTATCTCCGCTATCCATAAAACTTTGCCGTATATGGCCGATACCGAGATACACTAAATACCCCACACCAATCCATTTCAACCAGAAAAAACCTGATACCAGAGCATCGACCAACCAAGTCGTCGCCACACCGGCGATAACAAGCTGTAATATCATCGCCAGGCTCGTACCAGTAACTGAACGAAAACCGTGCCATACACCGTGAGACAGACTTGTCGATACAATCACAAGTACATTGGGACCCGGTACAATAATCACACCAACAGAAACCGCAATAAAAAACCAGAATTCCATAACTTTCCTTATTTAGCTTAATTAAACACATATTTCGTTCAGCGCATATGAACAAAAAATTCTAATCGTCTTCTCGATGCAGCTCAATCACTGGTATATTGGTATCAGTAACCGGAGTTTCGCTTAAATATGAATGCTAGACTACTACTCCTGATACTCGTTTTTAGAAGCCGAGAAAATATGGATGACAGAAGTCAATACCAAACTCAATCAGGTCGATGCCTATAAAACACGTGTTACGGTTTTTGTGACAAAAACAGAGGGCAAGCTTGTTGGCAAAAGAAAAGATAAACAGCCAAATTTGACTGAGCTGTGGAAACTAAAAATATTCGCCATGCTTTCAAAAAATGAATCAAAGCCATCTTTAAGTAGCCCTTAAAACTATTATGAATATATCCCCAGATATGACATTGAGAGAAGCCATAGGTATTTTTTACAAAGCGAACAATTTACCCGAAGATGGTGGCGTATCTAAAAAAAATTGGTCACCGATTACCTGTCGAGGTTTAAAAATATACCTTCCAAACTTTGAGTGGCGCAAAAAGGCGATTCCTTTCCATGATTTACATCATATGCTTACTGGATACAACCTTAGTCCTACTGGAGAGTTCCAAATCTCCGCTTGGGAATTTGCAGCAGGCAGATACCCCAATATCTTTACAACATTTTTTTGTATTCCACTAGTAGGCATGGGTGCAGTACTGATTCCAAAAAAACAATTTATTGCATTTTTAAGAGGCAGGAGAAGCCAAACACTCTACAGCTACAATAATTACGAGCCGCTTTTAAACAAGACAGTCGGTGAATTGCAAAAAGAAATACTTACTAGAAATAACTACTCTGCCAGTAGAGGTGACGTTTTCGCCTACTTAACATGGGTCGCTCTTTCTTTTCTAGTAATTTCTATTCCTTTTTTCGTGTTTCTTCTTATTTTACCAGGAGTTTTTTAATGAGCTCTCACGGTGGCGCTGCCGAAGGTGCATTTAAAGTAAATTCACTCGTACTTAACAACGGTGCTTGTCCCATAAATGGAAAAATTGTCTGGGACAAATGGCGCTCATTGTGGAATACATTTATTTTCCTCTCTGCAATTTTTTTGGCGCCTTTTTACTTTCAGTGGAGCGCTCTACTAGCATTTCTTGGGTTAAGCGCAATAACACTTTGCACTGGACATTCCGTTGGTTTTCATCGCAAGCTCATTCACCGTAGTTTTAAATGCTCGAAATTATTGGAGCATATCTTGATTTACATGGGCACGATCGTTGGCATAGGTGGTCCTTTATGGACAATAAAAACCCACGACACCAGAGATTGGTCACAAAGACAGCCCAAATGCCACGACTACTTAGCACATCGTCAGGGCTTGCTCAAAGACGCTTGGTACAATCTGCATTGTAAACTGACACTTACCAAACCACCTGGTTTTGACCCGGGGCCAGAAATTATGAACGATAAATTCGTTATTTTTTTGGAAAAAACGTGGATTTTACAACAACTTCCAATAGCAATATGTTTGTATCTTATCGGCGGCCTACCATGGCTGGTTTGGGGAATATTCGTCCGCGTCGCTGCGTGTACTACCATGCATTGGTATATATCCTACTTCGCACATACACAAGGTCCACAAAGCTGGCTAGTAGACGGGGCCGGCGTACAGGCTCACGATGTCCCAATTGCTGCAATTCCTACATTTGGTGAAAGCTGGCACAACAACCATCACGCATTTCCAGCGTCTGCAAAACATGGCTTGTATCCCGGTCAAATAGATATTGGCTGGCATTTTATTCAGCTTCTCGAAAAGTTGGGCCTTGCTTGGGATATACAGGTTCCAAGTAAGTTACCTCCGCGCGAGGGTATTACGGCTGTGCGAGAAAATGCTGAATATATTTTTAATTGAGGTTAATTACCACACCCAATAAAGCCTTGAAACGTTTTGATACATCTAACAGCCCGGCCAGAGGACTATATTAAAAGTGTTCTCTAACCACCGAGTCTATTGTCTCGATTTTGGGCGAAGCGCCCACCGGGAGCTGAACAAATGCGAATTATTATCTTAGCCGCAACACTTTTACTATCAGGCTGCGGTACTTATACCACGCTATCGAGCCCCGATTGGGAGCTTGCGTCAAATTTAAAACGCAAGGAATCTTTTTGCAATGAAACCAGCAGAATATACAGCGGCGTATCCTATAATTTTTGTATGTTAAATTCGGATCCTTCGACGCGCCCCGATTATCTTTTGCTGGATTTTTATCTGCATGATATTGTTTTCTGCGCAGTAGCGGACACATTGGTTTTACCCTATACCGCCATTCAACAGTATGAAAACGGCAACTTAACTGTCAACAGGTAGCTGCGTTTGATCGTAACTAACGAAACCCTATTAAGGGCAGGTCTGTAGAGCACCTGCCACACCAAATTATTCCATTATCCCTCAAGCGTAGGTAATAACAGACAACTGAGCACCGGTAGGATCAGCAATTTTTACTATGCGTCCAACACCCGGCACATCAAATGCCGGGACCAATACAGTACCGTCTAAAGCAGTAACAGTTTTAGCCGTTTCATCAACTGATTCAACAGTGATGTAGATACCCCAGCCGCCATTGCCACCACTTAATTCTTTATTTTCGACAATACCACCGATGCCGGCGTCACTAACATTAATAACGCTATAAGTCGTACCATCAGGCATGGTCTGGTCAGCAATTTGCCACCCAAACAATTGGCTATAAAACGCCTTGGTACTTTCTTTATGCTCGGTATAGAGTTCTATCCAGCTGCAGGCCCCATGGGTAATAAATGCTTCTGACATCATTTTTCTCCTGTAAACGTTTAAATTGGCTGACAAGTAACTTGTCTCCAATAAAACGAACATACAAGATTCTCCCCTACAACTTTTTTGTAGGGTAATCTGCTTTCCAGACGTTTATAAGTAAACCGATGAGGAGTCGATATGAAATACCTGGCGTTGATCTTCCAAACCCCCGACGCGCTCGCAGATTACAGCGAAGAAGACATTGATGCATTAATAGCTCAGCACGGCAAGCTTCAGGAGATCAGTAAAGCCGAGGGCAGTTTTATCGGTGCAGACAAGCTGGAACCACCGACGACAGCAAAAACCATCTCTAAACCCAAGGGCGAACTGCTTATCAGCGATGGCCCGTTTCCAGAGAGTAAAGAGGTGTTGGTCGGTTACTACCTGTTCGAATGTGAAGATATCGATCACGCCCTTAGGCTTGCAGCCCAAATACCTATGGCGCCAACGACGCAGGTCGAAGTGCGCCTGGTTAACTGCCATGTCGACTAAGGCACATAATTTTTCCAATGATTGAGCGCACTATCCGAGAGGCCTATCCACAAGTGTTTGCCACCCTGCTAAAACGCTGGGAGGATTTTGAGTTGGTCGAGGACTGCGTGCAGGAAGCAAGTAGCAAAGCTCTGAGTGAATGGCGCGAGCACGGCGTGCCGGAATTCGCCACAGCCTGGCTAACGCAAGTAGCACAACGCACAGCAATCGACCTGTATCGCAAAAATCAACGCTGGGACAAACTTGCGCCGCTGCTCGCTCACGAAATGGCACTCCAGCAAAGTACGCAGGAAGCAGAAAAACATTTAGCGCAGCACGAATTTGCCAACGACGATTTACTGCGTTTAATTTTTACCTGCTGCCACCCTAAAATTGCATTGGAAAACCGGGTGGCCCTTTCGTTAAGACTGTTAATCGGTCTGTCCATTGAAGAAATCGCAAAAGCGCTGTTACAAAAACCCAAAACCATCGAGCAACGTATTACCCGCGCGAAGCAGAAAATTTCGGCACTGAAGCTTCCGTATGAAGTCCCACGCGAAAGCGACCTCACCGAACGTACAGCCTCGGTACTCGCCGTTATCTACCTAATTTTTAACGAAGGTTATTGTTCTAATAATGCAGATCACCCACTGCGCACCGAACTCTGTGATCAGGCAATTTATCTCTGTCGTTCACTCGTCGCGCTGGTGCCAAAACACGCCGAAGCGCTAGGCCTACTCGCCCTTATGTTCGGACATCGCGCGCGCGAAAAAGCACGTCTATCCGCAAAAGGAAGCTGGGTACGTCTGGAAGAGCAGGATCGTACACTATGGGATCAGAATAAAATCCGCGAAGCAGATACCTTTTTAACCATCGCGCTTAGCCTGCAGCAACCCGGTAAATACCAAATTCAGGCAGCCATCACCGCCTTACACAATCAAGCGTCCCAATTTAGTGAAACCGACTGGAAACAAATTGTTTTGCTCTACAACCTCCACCTGGAAATTTTCCCGAGCGCTGTAGTGAAAATAAATCAAATTGTTGCACTTTGGTACGCAACACGAGATGCACCAGGTGCACTTAACGAACTGCACACACTTTATAGCGCGCATAAAGAATTGCGGGAATACCCGGCATACCATGTAGCTGAAGCCCATCTGCTCGAAGCAATTAACGAAAATAAAAAAGCCAGGAGCGCCTATGAGCTGGCACTCACCCACACTAAAAACAGCGCAGATAAAAAAGTTTTAATCAAAAAAATAAACGCACTTTAAGACAAATACGGAGGCCAAGATGACATCCCCAACATTTAGCCACTTTGAAAAACCACTGTTCGATTTTCTCAAGGACCTAAAACAAAACAATAACAAAGCATGGTTTCAGGAAAACAAATCCCGCTACAAAGAAGCTATTGTCCACCCGCTGCAAGACTTTATTAGCGCGATAAATACACCTTTAGCAAAGGTATCAAAACACTACGTCGCCGATCCCCGCGTCAACGGTGGCTCAATATTTCGCATCTACCGGGATGTACGTTTTTCCAAAGACAAAACCCCATATAAAGAACACGCAGCATGCCACTTTCGCCACGAAGCAGGCAAAGATGCACACGCACCTGGTTTTTATATGCACCTGGAAACCGACAAAGTTTTCTTCGGCGGTGGTGTCTGGCTACCACCGCCTGACGTCCTCTATAAAATTAGAGATCGCATTCGCAGCAAACCCAAGGAATGGGAAGCAGTTATTAACAATAAGACCCTGATCGACGTGTTCGGCAGCATAAAAGGCGATAGCCTTACCCGCCCACCCAAAGGTTTCGACAAAGACACCCCGCATCTGGAAGATATCAAACGCAAAAGTTTTTTCGCCATTCGCGAAGAGCCGGTAAAACTCGCGCGCAGTGCTGCATTCTTTGATGAAGTCCTACGGACATACAAAGCGGCAACGCCGCTTATGCGTTTTATTTGTAAAGCGATCGATGTCCCATTTTAGTGACTATTGACACGTGAGCCCGTTAGCGTTGTATAAAAACCATTTTGGTAAAGGTACTTATCAATAAAACGTGCAAACGAAACGTTTTGTGACCGCGAGTAGGTTGCGGTGGACGCATAAATTCATCCATGAAGCTCGTCACCGACATCCCGACAACTGCTCCTGCGTTGTTCTAACACCCGCCTTCCATGGCGGGCGCCTGTCGGTGACGCCACCTCAACCTACTCGCGGTCACAAAACTTACATAGGCGACAAATTGAAACTATTCAAATTTAATAAATAAAACTTGCAAGTATCCATCAAAGTTAAATTTAACGGAACGAAGCACATAAAAAATACATGCTGAAACTTTGAAAATATCAAAAAAAGCTGCCTTCATAGAAGGTTGACATGATCTCAGCTCCAACTAAACTGACAACAACATTGTCAACCCTGGGGCCTGTTAACATTAAGACGATCCAATTAGTGTTAACAAGCCCTAGACGTGTTATTACCATCGGGGGTCCTTATGTCAGTTAGTGAGACAAATAATTTCCGTCAGTATCAAACCATTTGGTTAATCCGCCATGCTTTTCAGGCAATGGGCGAGGTTGCGAGTGACTACCTCGCGGACCATGGCATCACCTCATGCGAACGCGCCTTTATGGAATTTCTGCATCCGGACGCAAAACTCTCCGTACCGCGAATTGCACAAAAATACGCTGTGTCACGCCAACGCATGCAGGTTACCGCCAACAGCCTGCTGCAAAAACAGCTCATAGAACAACTCGATAACCCCACGCACAAACGCTCACCGCTCTATCAGCTCTCTCCTTCGGGGAGCGGCGTGTTCAAAAAAGTATTAGGTATCGAAAAAAATCTGGTAAAACAGCTTTTTTGGCACATCTCCGCCAGAGATATAGAGGTGACCAACAAAACCCTTAACCACCTGCTCGATGCAATAAAAAATGGTGATGTGCGCTACCTATTGGAAGATGCGCCTCCAGTTGAATTAAAGCAAGCACAAAGCTAGGGCTTAACAGGCCCTAGGGTGTCGCAGCTTTATTACACCAATAAGAATATGTTCTCGACAGAAAAAGTGTAGAAATCAGTACGCCCATCATTAACGCTGACGCTACCGAGACCACTGGCGTAAACGGCAAGACAAGCGCTACGCCACCTAAAATACCACCCAAAGAAAAGCGTAACATTTGTTCTATGGCTGTCGCGCTACCGTAGTTTTTATCCAGCAAATTTAAATAAATTGCCTGAGCAGCGGGATTCACTGCTGCATAGGTACCCGAACAGAGCATAATGAACAGAAGGTAAAACACTAAGTTAAACTCAATAAATATTGATGCAATAAAAAAAATAATCGCAACCAAAAAGTAAACCAGTATACCTTTGATAAATAAATATTCGACAGCGAAATGATTGAGCAGATAACGCGCTAAGCGATTGCCAATTAATACCGAAACAATCACCGCGCCAAAGGCGGCCGGAAATTGCTGAGAACTCAAACCAAATTCCCCCATGATAATAGTCGGTGCAGTAGTAACAAAAATAAGCAGTGCCGCTGAACCGAAGGCATTGTTAAGTGCCTGCCAAAGCGCTATATGACGACCACAGGTTTTGTGAAACAGCACGTAATTGTATTTCTTTACAGCGTCTGCAACCGACAGTTTGCCATCCGCATCGCTGTGCGTTTCGGGGACTTTGATAAAGAAAAAAAAGAACATAGCCACAGCAACACTGCCACTCATCACAAATACAGCCGGCCAGGGAGCAAAAAGCAAAATAATCGCGCCGATAATCGGGGCGACAATGGGCATAATCATGACAATAAACACCGCCAACGCCAGGCGACCAGCCAGCCTGTCTGCCGCGGTAGTGTCGCGGATCATCGCCAAACCACTCACGATCATGAGCCCGCTACCCACGCCCTGTAAAAAGCGAAAAGCCAGGGCGCTAGTGAGCGTTTGGTAAGCGACGATAGCAAAACAACTCAACGCAAAAACCAAAAGACCGTAGAGCGCAGCATAGCGCCGCCCTTTTTGATCGCATAATGCGCCGCCAGCCAATTGTCCCACCCCCAAGCCAAGCAAAAAATTGCTCAGGGTCCAACTGGCGGCCTCGGGACTGACATTGAGACTCTCGGCAAACTGGCCCACCGCCGGTAAATAGCTGTCCATACCGAGCGGCGACATTGCCGATAGCGACGCAAAAACAAAGGTCATCCTGGTAGACGACAATACACGCCGGTCAAACTTGGAAAATAGTTGAGAATTTGCAGAACTTTGCTTGTGATTCACGTACTTACAACATTCGTGGCGCAAAGTCTTGCAATGTAAGGGAAATACGCTGCTTTAGCTAGCCCCTCGACAACCTACTCCCGGCATAAGTCATTGGCAAATAAGTCACAGTTGTGACTATGGCTAACCACAACGGATGGGGCACACTCATAAGATTCACCAGCCCTGCCAAGGTGAGTAAAACGCCAACAATAACCACATGAACAAGACACTTATCACCCATCAGTTTGGCCAGCAACATACCAGCACCCAAACTACCCACGATATAAGAGAGTTCAACCATCAATAATGCCGCAACGGGTAGACCGGTCATTACCTCTGCGAGGTGTTCTGGATTATTTACATCGACCCAGTCGGGTAACGGGAATAAGAGCAAGTTTATTTGTTGGGTAAGCATTATTAATAGCACGGCGACTACAACAGCAAGGAAAATAATCCCGGTATTTTTTAGCAATTTCATAGCCGTTTTCATATTTGTTATTGTCTGCAATCTATTTCAACATCGCACGACCCGCAGAGGACAAGCCTTTGTACTGATAACGTTAGATGCAACCCAACCGAAAAACGATCGAAGCGCCGTTTGATTTACGCTACAGTAAAATTTAAAAAATTTGAACCATTTTTCTAACTCACACGACCTATATAGTGATGGAAAGACAAAGTGATCGGATATTAAGCGAATGGCTGGTGGTCAACGCTCAACTTGGTGAGGCAAACGCGATGACACAGCTGGCCTTACTCTGGTATCCGCGGTTGCTACGCTATTCGGCCCGGCAAATTGGCGATTCGGAAAAAGCAAAAGACCTGGTACAGAACACATTTGAAATAGTAGTGCGCGATATAACGAAACTACGTGACCCTTCGGCGTTTCCAAGCTGGATCTACAAAGTAATCCACCGACAGGGTATCGATACGATTCGCAAACTTCAGACTCAGCGAAAAACCCTGGAAGCGCTCAGTATCCAAACGGCTATAGATCAAGCGAGTGATAACGATAGCTTTGCAAAGCTATCGTTTGAACAATCATTAAATTCGCTTATACCCGAACACTATGCCTTGATTCATCTGCACTACCTGGAGGGCTTTAGTATTGACGAAATATCACAAACGCTAAAGCTTCCCAAGGGAACCGTTAAATCACGTTTATACGCGGCGCGTCAGGCACTTAAACCTTTTATAGAGGACAATAGCAATGGATGATATCAATGAGAAAATTCTCAAGACTTTGCAAAAAGAAGTCGACACAAATATTGCGCGCGAAGACCAAATCACGGTGCTTCAGCTTTTAAGCCGGGGTTTTAAAGGACCTATGTGGTTGACCGGCAGTATTGTTATTTTATTTCAGATCATTTTTGCCGGGCTCGCTTTATATTTCGCTTTCCATATGTTTTATGCGCAAGAAGTGACCTCAAAAATCAACTGGTTTCTGGGTGTCATTGTCACGTTTATTCCGTTTGTCGCTTTGCGTCTCTGGTTGTTTATGGAGTTAAATCGCTTATCGGTTGTACGTGAAGTAAAGCGTGTCGAATTGCAGCTATCTTTATTGACACAAAAAATATCTGAGAAATAAAGGTTCCTTTATGCGTATCGAAAAATTTAATGAGTTACCTTTTTCGGTGGAAACCGTTTATTCGGCTTGACTCTCTTCCGATACAGTCATTCCACCAGCGACGTCTATGAATATACACCCCGTCGTTGGAGGTCTGTTCCAGCTTATTATTGACACACCCGACTACAGCGGAGCAAATAACGGCATATTTTTAGAAGTAGAGGAAAATAAGCACATACGCCATACCTGGGAATGGAACAGCGACGGTGAAGTCACCGAAATTGATGTGCGTTTTGAACCGAGCCCAAAAGATTGCAAAATTATGCTGGCACACAGCGGCTTTAAACACCGACAAAATCTCGACAACCACAACCGTGGTTGGGACAACTATATTGAAGGCTTTACCAAATTTTTGCAGAGCAAAGAAAGCAGTAATTCTAGGGCCTGTTAACATTAATTCGATCGCCACTGCCGGAGACCAAAATTTTCTCCGGCTCGGCTTTGGCTTCCTGCGTCGCTCTAACGACTATATCCCTATAGTCGAAGACGATAT
>JANQJP010000023.1 GCA_028281575.1 Cellvibrionaceae bacterium | reverse complement strand
TCTCGATAACTGCTCCTGCGTTATTCTACCTCCTGCATCCATGCAGTCGTCGATAACTGCTCCTGCGTTATTCTACCTCCTGCATCCATGCAGTCGTCGATAACTGCTCCTGCGTTGCTCTAACATCTGCCATTCATGGCGGAGCATGAAGTGACGGTTTTTGAATGTATCAACGGCACGCAAACGTGAATGTACCAGTGGTGTTTAACTATTTTGTAATTGGCTCAAACTTAAGCAGGAAGGGGCCCAAACTTACGGCTGTGGTTGCAGCTATTTCGGTTTTATGTATTTTTTTTGCGCCTTGAAAACTGCCATTGCGGCTATCGTTGTCCTCGAAACGCCAATGTGTTTTTTCAAAGTGAATAAATGCGTGCTGTTCAGAAACTCTCGGATCATCGAGTTGCAGGGCCTGTTTTTTTGCACGGCCGATGCTCCAGCGAGCGTGCTCTTGGTTGCTCGACAGTAATTTTACTGCCGGTGTTTTTTGTTCGGGCAAAATGGTGACTAACAGCCCGTGTTTGTGATGCAGTTTTTTGATTGCATGACTTCGCAATGCTTCGATAAGTGCTTTGTCTTTATCTGTGAGTTCCGACTCTATCGCTGACAGAATGCTGCTGTGTTGCCAACCGGCCGGCAGGGCGATGGACTGAAGCATCATCGTGCCGCCTGCTTCTTCATCTTCAACCAGCATCGATGATGCCGAATTTAAATGCGCGAGTGCGTTTTGATCGTAGGCGATAGTTGCTTCAGTACCGCCGAGCTGAACGCAGAAAGACTCTTGCCCGAAGCGAAGCACATCCCCGGGGCTAAGATTTGTGGTTTCGAAAATCTGGCGTTCATTGACAAACGTGCCGTTGGTGGAATGTAAATCCTGAACGGAGATGTCATCACCTTTAAGAACAATACGCGCGTGCTCGCGTGAAAGGCTGTCGTGCTCGATTTGAATATCGCAGTTTTGACTGCGCCCGATCAGCGACGAGGAGTCTTGTAAGCTGAATTCTTGAGACTTTTCCAGATGCTTCAAAGAATAGCTGTTCATTTCACGACCCCAGTGCACAAAGCACCATTTTAGCGTCATGTATAAGGGCCTGTTAACAGGCCCTTATAAAAATTGAACGATTAATGCACTCGGTTACTTATATTTTACTGAGCAACCATAGGGGCGTGTCAGTGGCTTGGCGACGCTTTCTCCTGCACTCAGGTTGTCCATAGCCGCAACCAGGTAATTTTCCGCTTTGCCAATATCCGCCTTATCAGCCGAAGGGATACTGTCTATCGCGCCGTTATAGCGCAGCGTGCCCTGCTCGTCGATAACAAACATTTGCGGTGTTGCGCGCGCTGCATAGGCCTGGCCAACGGTGCCCTCCGGGTCAAAAAGGACATGGCTTGGAAAAGCTTTGCGCTTGCTGGTCAATGTGTTCGCCTCAGCGGCACTTACGTGGCCTTGCTTGCCTTCTGCAGATGAAATAATGGAAAGCCAGACAACGCCATCGTCAGTATATTTTTTTTGCAGCGCCTGCATATTGCCACTGCCATAGTGCTTTTTTACAAATGGGCAGTCGTGGTTGGTCCATTCGAGAATGACTTTTTTGCCAGAGAAATCTTTTAACTGAAGTGAGGTGCCATTGCTGTCTGAAAGACTAAATGCCGGTGCGGGTTTGCCTATTTCAGGTTTCGCATTGGCGACTAAAGGTAATAGCATCATGGTCAAAATTAAGGTTTTTAAAGTCTTCATGGTTTCCTCTTTGGGCCAAGGTTTATGTCGTTAGCGGAATGGTTAAACGGTATGCTCTTTGTTTATCGATAACAACGACCAGTTTAATTTCCTCGGGCGCTGTCTGAAAAAAATCGTTGAGCCCCTGGCGCCAATAAAGCCTATTGCCTCCCCACGTGATTTTTTGGGGGGCGCTGTATTTCACGAGGTCGGTATTTTCGACGAATACTTCTACCAGTTGTGCGCCTTTAAACATCAATTGTTTTGCATAAATTTCGATTTCGAGTTCTGTCTCGCTAAGCGCGGCGTATTGATGCATAGTGGCTAAAGGCTTCGGAACTTTTTCAAGCCATACATTAAATTTGTCGTGATGTTGCGGGTCAATTTCGGCTTCGGTGCCCAGATTTAATTCAGTTACCAATTGCGCTTCGCCGGGTATGCAGCTCTCTTTGCAAACGAGCCATTTGACGTGCGCGCCGACGCGGATTTTTTTTGCTTTCGGGGCCTGGTTTTTGAAAGATACCTGTGTGGGAAGCAGCAGGGTGTCGTGAAACCCATAGTTCATGAGGTGCGCCACGGGAATAGCTTCCGGGTAGGCCCAGACGATGTCTGAGATATGAGTACCTTGCGGCAATTGCCAGGTAATTTCAGGGCTTAGGCCCGTATCGCCGGGGTTGCGCCAATAGACATGCCAGCCGGGATTGGGTTCGAATAACACGCCGACGCTGGCTGCGGATGATGTGCTCAACGTTTTGTGATCGCTTATAAGCGACACCACCAGATTGGGCGCTTCATATCTGCTGGTCGCAAGTGCACAATGACTGCAGAGCAATAAGCTCAGCAAACAAGAAATGAACAAGCGCATAGATTGGACTCGTGAGTTCGAGAGTGAATGTCGAACATGTGATTATACGCTGGTGCTCTGGGGTCGGAGCGAAAAGGTGTGTCATTTGAGACAGCTGGTCGCTAATTCACGTTAATTTGCTGTGCCGTACATAGTGGAAAAGCGTAATATCGGTTTGCATTTTTCTAAACGAGTGGCTAGCACAACACTGACATAATCCTTCAACAATCCTGTCATGGCGATGACACCTTGATTAGCTAAGTTTGCTTCAAAAAGTTCATCTTTGGGAGTATTCGTGGCTAATTTCACTCGTCGTAAAGCAATCGTTTCACTTATGTCTGTCGGTGCAGCACTGGGGTCGTTTTCCTCGCTTGTAGGCTGTGCCATTAAATCTGAAGAAACCCGGGACGCCTTTCCCTATGGCATTGCGAGCGGAGATCCCACGCGCGAAAGCGTTGTCCTGTGGACGCGTATTGCTGTGCCGAAACAATTATCCCAGGCCCAGCGAGTAAAGTGGCAACTCGCCAGAGATGAACACTTTAGCGATATCCTGAAGCAGGGCAGTGTGCGTACGGGAGCTGAGAGCGATTTTTCCGTCAAAATGCATGTTGATGGCTTGGAGCCTGGTGCCACCTATTATTACAGGTTCGAACATCAAGGCGTTACTTCAGAGCCCGGTCGCACCCGAACTCTACCTGCGGGAAGTCTTGAACGGCTCGGTCTTGCTATCGCCTCGTGTTCCAATTATCCCTTTGGTTATTTCAACGCTTACGATGCTATAGCGAAGGATGAGCGAGTAGATTTTGTACTTCATTTGGGTGACTACATTTACGAATATGGACCGGATGGCTACGGCGGTGATACGGGTGAACGACTCGGTAGGCAGCATTTCCCCGCCCATGAAACACTTTCCCTGGACGATTATCGTCAGCGGCACGCACAATATAAAAGTGATCTGGGTTCAAGGGTCATGCACGCTTCGCATCCGCTTATCGCTATTTGGGATGATCATGAGAGTGCGAATAATCCTTATATGGAAGGCGCACAAAACCACCAGGAAGACGAGGGTGACTGGCGTGCACGCCGCACTGCGTCCTTAAAAGCCTACTATGAATGGATGCCGGTGCGTGAACCCGTGCCAGGTGGGTCTAAAGAAGCTCTGTGGCGTGCATTTGAATTTGGCGACCTCGCGACGATGGTGACGCTCGAAACGCGTCATACCGGCAGAAGTAAGCAGGTTGAGTACAGCGATCATTTAGCGGGCATCACGTCGCGAGAACAAAGAGATGACTTTGTTAGAAGTGTGCTCGGTGATGAATCGCGCACCATGCTCTCCGAAAATATGGCGACGTTTTGCCAGGAGCAACTCAAAAGCTCTGTCAAAAAAAAACAGCCCTGGCACATTATTGGTAATCAAATTCCAATGGCGCGCACGCACGTGCCTCAACTGCCACAGGAATTGATTGATGGTTTGGTGCTTGATGAGCAAAATCCTGTGCTTGAAGAAGTGCTGCGTTTTAAAAAACTCGGTGAATTGGATTTGCCTCTGTATTTAGATACTTGGGATGGGTATCCAGCTGCTCGAGAAGCGTTTTACAAAAAATGTGTCAATGCCGGTGCAACTGATTTGGTTGTGCTGACTGGCGATAGCCACAGCTTTTGGTTCAATAAATTATTTGATCAGCAGGGTGCTGCTCGTGGTTTTGAAATTGGCACAGCCGGAATTACCTCGCCTGGAGACTTTGAAGCTTTTGGCGAAGAAAATGCACGTTGGGTGGATAAGGCGCTGGCGCAAACGAATCAGGAAGTAGTGTGGACTGATGGTTTACATCGGGGTTACGTGCGGATAACCTTCGAGCGCGAAAAAGCGCGGGCAGACTATATTGCGATGTCTTCAGTTACGGAACTCAATTACGAAACAAACATCATAAAATCGGTGACCATACAAAATATTAGCGGTCGATTACAATTGGCTTAGGGGCGGACGATGACGGAAAAAGAGATCGTGAAACAAACTGTATTTGAAGATGTTTTAAATAGTTTTTTATCAAGGCGGGGTTTATTAAAGGGAGCTGTGAGCCTTGGCGCTGTATCAGTACTGCCTGCTTGTTCAACGACGCTGAAAAATGAACCAGCAGCGGCGGAGCCCAGCACCTTGTCGTTTACAGAGCTCGAGCACGGTCTGGACGAGTCGTTTCATGTTGCCGACGGTTATGACGCCCAGGTGCTTGTAAGATGGGGTGATCCAATCTTTGAAAATGTCGCGGCGTTTGATCCAGCGTCGCAAAACGAAGAAAGCCAGTTGCAAAGGTTTGGTTTTAATAATGACTTTATTGGTTTTGTGTCCCTGCCTCACGGTTCGCAAAATTCAGATCACGGCTTGCTGGTTGTCAACCATGAATATACAAGTACCGAAATGATGTTTCCCGGTTCACCCAAAGGCACTGAGCTGAATACGGAGCAAGTGGATACAGATATCGCTGCGCATGGACTTAGCGTCATTGAAATAATCAAAAAAGAAGGTTCTTGGCAGCTTGTAAAAGACTCCAAATTTAATCGCCGTATAACACCAGCGACACCGATGCAAATCACCGGTGCAGCAGCAGCGAGTGACCGCTTAAAAACACGCATTTCTCCCGACGGTGTCCACACTTTGGGCACTTATGGAAATTGTGCTGGAGGCGTCACGCCTTGGGGCACGATTCTCACTGGCGAAGAAAATGTCGATGGTTATTTTATTGGCGACATTGAAGCGAATCCCGAAGCCGAAAACTATAAGCGCTTCGGCGTTGGGCGTTCATATAAAAATTGGGGCGAGCATAAAGATCGCTGGAATTTAGACAAAAACCCCGGCGAGTTATTACATGCGGGTTGGGTGGTTGAAATCGATCCCTACGATCCAGAATCTATCCCAAAAAAACGCACAGGTATCGGTCGCTGCAAGCACGAAGGCTGTAATATTGTCATTAATGGGGATAATCACGTCGTCGCTTATACCGGTGACGATCAGCGTTTTGAATATATCTATAAATTTGTCAGTAAAAACACTTACCAGCCGGATAATCGTACCGCCAATTTGGACCTGCTCGAAGACGGTACGCTTTATGTCGCGAAGTTTAACGACGACGGCAGCTTGCATTGGTTACCACTTGTTTATGGTCGCGGAGCGCTCACGCCCGAAAATGGCTTCAACAGCCAGGCCGACATAAGCCTCGATACCCGTAAAGCCGCTGATTTGGTTGGCGCTACACCGATGGACAGACCCGAAGATATCGAAGTCAATCCATCTAATGGCAGGGTCTATGCGATGCTCACCAATAATAGTCGTCGTAAAGAAAATCAAGTGGATGCTGCCAATCCCCGAGCCCATAATAACCACGGTCAAATCATCGAATTCTGGCCGCAAGATGGCGACCACCGTGCGGATGTTTTCAGCTGGGACTTATTCCTGCTGGCGGGTAAGCCTGGAAGCATTGAAACAAAATATCATACTGGCATAAGTGATAACGGCTGGTTGTCGTGTCCGGATAATGTTGCCTTTGATCAGCTGGGTAATATGTGGATCGCTACCGACGGTGCAGAGAAAATGGGTATCGCCGACGGTGTTTGGGCGACTGAGGTCAGCGGGCCGAATAAAGCGCTCACCAAGCGTTTTTTGCGTACACCTAAAGGTGCAGAGCTGTGTGGACCCTTTTTTACACCCGATGACCAAAACTTCTTTGTCTCGGTGCAACACCCTGGACAAGACACCAGTTTTGAAAATCCGAGCACTCGCTGGCCGGACTTTTCACCGAATATGCCACCGCGACCTTCCGTAGTCGTTATCACCAAGAAGGGGGGAGGAAGGGTTGGTAGTTAGCTGGATAACACGAAAGACCTGGTTTCGTGTTTAGGTAGGGCTTTACTCGCGCCAATATCTGTAGTTGATTAGAGAGAGAAGGGAGCCGCAAGCTTTACTCTGTTGGCGTTTTCGATGAATACAAAAAGGCAGCAACTATTCCGGCGAACATACCAAATAAGTGATATTCAAAGGAAATACCAGTTCTCAGAGGAAGAACACCAAAAATCATACTGCCGTAAAATACTATTATCACTATCGCAATACTGATGCTTTTAAAACTTTTTTTAAGCCAAGCGTTTGCTATACATAAGCTCCATAAGCCAAATATCCATCCACTTGCGCCTATATGGTAGGCTGGTCGTCCGAAAAGCCAAACAAGCAAACCGGATATAATAATAATTGTCAAACTACTCCTGATGAAAAATGATTTTCCTTCTATGGAACAGAAGGTGCCAAAAATAAATAGACCAAAGACATTATTAAATACATGAGCCCAATCGGCATGTAGAAGAGGGGCTAAAAAAATATTGGGTAGAGACTCCAATTCTCTTGGATATAGTGAAAATTGATAGAGTTCTCCGAAAAGTAGCTGGTTAACACCATGTAGAAACACAACTAAGCTAATTGATAACACTACTGGAAAGAAGCGATTTTTCGCTGGTTTAAGCGATATCATTTTTTCTTTTCGTTATTTGGTTTTCGTGTGACTTGACTTTCTTTTTCGAAGTCTCCAGATTTTATTTGTTTCTGCAAATCTTTGAGTTGATTAGATACATCACGCATGCGATCGTGTGTTCTCAAATCGATTTCAAGTTTTTTGTCCATGCTGCGCACTAAGGGAAAAATAGTATCTTCGATTGTACTGGCTAGAACCCTAAGAATTTTATCGACACCTGGGACGGGTTGGTTAACAATCTGAATTTTGCTCAACGCTGTTGCGAGTGATGATTCAATTTTGTCTATGGAGTTTAAAACAAACGCTTCTGGATCCAGCGTTTGTTTTGCCAGTGCGATATTGCTCGCAATTTCTGTTTGAATCACTTCGAGTTGTCGTTGAACTTGTCCAGAAGTATCTTCTGTTTTCTGGTTTTGTATCATCGTTTTTTCGATACTGTTAATACTATTCACGAGATCTACGAGTTGACCAATGATAAGGGTACCAGTATCGGTGTTATCTCCGCCCATAGCTTGGTTGCGTTGGAAATCCGTTTTAATTTGATCCCAGCGAGATTTTTCTTCAACTGAAAGTGTTGATCTAAGCTCTCCTAGTTTGAGTAAGTTTTCTTCCGCACCCTTAGTAAGCAACTGTGCTTCACCCTGGTAGTGGTCGTCGATAAGTTGCATCAACTCGTCGTGGTTCATGACGGAAGAAACTTTTTCCGCCATTTTATTCATGTTTCGATAGCTTCCCTGAAGCTTGAACGATGGCTCGGTCCGATATTTATCATCTTGGGCGGCGGAAGTAATATATTGTTGGTTAACATTGAGAACAACATCTCTTATGACAAAGAGTTTTTTTAGTACCTCTGTAATTTCGTTAATTTCCGCACCGCTGTATTGATGAGACAACTCGCTTGTCGCAACTTCTTTTCCTAGAGCCAAGTCGATAAGAAGGTAAACATCTTGCATTTCCCTTGTGGCGAGCGGAGCTAGGATTGGGTTTGATGTAAGGCAATTTTCGATATAGCTTAATGCAAACTGCTCGTCCATACCGCTCAGGACGTCTCCCAAGTTGTAGATGTCGGCACGGTTGGCAAGCATGTCAGGAATTTTAAATACCTCGCCGGATTCGGTATAAGGGTTCCCGGCCATGATTACGCAGAATTTTTTTCCACGCATATCGTAGGTTTTGGTTTCTTTTCGCCAGACCCCTTCTATTCTTCGCGTGCCATCACAAAGAGAGATAAACTTTTGTAAAAACTCCGGGTTGGTATGTTGGATGTCATCCAGGTACAGCATGACATTATTTCCCATCTCCAGCGAGAGATTTAGCTTCTCAAGCTCTTTTTTTGCTGTCGCATTCGGCGCCTGCTCCGGGTCTAGAGAAAGGACATCGTGACCCAGAGACGGACAGTTAATTTTCATAAAAATTAAGCCAAGCCGATCGGCAACATATTCCATCAATGTTGTTTTCCCGTATCCCGGTGGCGAAATCATCATCAAGAGACCCATCAGGTCAGTGCGCTTACTTTCGCCTGCTGTGCCCATTTGCTTCGCCAGATTATCCCCTATAATCGGGAGATAGGATTCGTTGATAAGCTTATTGCGAACAAACGAACTGAGTGGGCGCGGTTTCAATTCACTCAGTCTTAATTCTCGTCGGTCCCGCTCGATAATTTCCTGACGAGTTTTCTGGTACTGACGGTAGTTGGGAATAAATTCATTCAAATGGGTATCAAAACGCTGTAAGAAGTCATCTACTGAAATTGTGAGCGCTCTGTCCTGTATGCGCGAGTGTTCTGAAAGTAAATTTTCAACGTTTAAATCGAGTTCTATTTCGGTTGTCCGCCGACTAACTCTTTCATCTGCATTAATAAGCGCAACGGCTTCGGGAATGTATCGGTGTAGGTGACCTAAACCTCTTTTATCAATTAACGCATTAAACCAAGCTGTAGACAGGCTCCAACGTTCCGCGGGCCACCCCATCATTTTTTCCAGTGCTGCCTGAAATCTACGCCAACTGTCATCGTTGAGAGATCGTTTTAATTCGTTAACAAGCGTTAGCGCATATTTACTACCGACAAATTCGATATGTTCACGCCCTAGCTCAGCGGTTAAATAGCCGGCGCTTTGTTCAATAGTAAGTTCGTCGCAATCAATAGGGTGAACACGTAGAAACGCTATCAGCGCCTTTTTAATTTCGCTCGACAATAAGCGAGTTGCTTCGTTGCTAGCGAACACATCGTGCATTTGTGCAGCGGACCGGGCTCGCTCTACCCAGGTTTGATAGGTGAGACGCTGATTTTCTAACTGCTGAGAGACTTTTTCGATATTTGCCCAGAAAACTTGCGCGATAGCGCGGGGAAGAGGCGCGAATTTTAGGAGATCTGCGCTACTGAGTGCGGGTAATAAGCGTGCAAGTATTAGCGTGGCGTCGTGATCGTGAATGCCTTTTTCGTAACCTTCTTTATAGCGGGCCGCTGCAAATTTGCGCACTAGATCCTGAAGTTTTTCGTTGTCTAAAAGTGCTGAATTTAGCTTTCCAGTATCTAAATCTTCTTCTCCTAGCTGTGCTTGATGGATAATGCTTCCGGCTAAAAATTCTGAGCGGGATATAAATTTGCTTTCTGACTCGAGCGACACATTCCAAAATTCTTTATACTTTAGAAGCTCAGGGTCGTTAATGTCATCGTAGTAGTCCGTGCCGCTAAGGTGGGCCTGTAACATATCCCCCCGAGGAATAATTGTCAGGTCGAGTTCTTGCGTATTGACGTTAAATCTATGCCGAGGTCCCAGTTTAATGATATTGCCGTCGCCTTCATAGATATCGCTTTTGTCCCGCAGTATGCGTATAGACTTTTCCCGCAAAGCCTTGAATCGACTTTCTATATCGTCGGCTTTTACCGCGGACTTAAGTGAGTGAAGTTGTTGGATGAAGTCGTTGACCTTTAAAACGAGAGGGTCTGAGGCTAGATACGTATTTAATTCGTCGATGTCAGTAAATTTGCTGCTGCGCCTCTCGATATTTGTCAGAATTCGTGTTGCCGCATCTTCAACGGTCTGAGCTTTGCGCTGACGTTCGTCGAGAAGCTGTTGTTTGTGTGATTCGAAGGTTTCGTATACTTCTTCACGCTTGGTGACAATGTCACTTAGAAAATCCTCAAAATCACTGAATTGGCTTTCCAGTTCTTCGAGTTGAACAAGCAGACGAGCCATTTGTTTGTCGCAGTTTTCGGGCGACGTTGCGAGACTCAGCGCATTGGTGATACTTTGCGAAAAGAGTTTAAATTGCGCTGAAAATTGGGCAGTCGCTTCTTTTGATCCCAGGTTTTTTTGTTTGTGTTTGGTCTGGGCGCGACTTTGATTAATTTTGGCATATATTTCTGATATGGAATCTACGATACGTGTCCGTATCGTCGCATCATCAATCTTGAGTGTCGACATAAGTTCCGAGAGTAAGTCGAGTCCGGATGCGCTTGCGTCGAGAGATTCGATCAGTGGTGTAAGTTCAACTATTGTCTGGGCACTGTCGAGCTCCTGATCAATAAGCGCAATTTTTTCTCGGTAACTAGTAAAGGCATTGTCTTGACATAAAAATAGCGTGGTTTTTTCACTTAGCTCTTCGTTAGCCTTAGTTAAATCAGCGTCCAGTGCATCGATGACGTCCACCGCCATGTAGCGGTATTCGCGGATGGTTGTTAAATGTCCCCGTTGATGGCGAAGACGGTCAAGTGAGGAAATATAACCTTCGATGTTATCCCAAGAGTTGTGTCGTATTTCGTGAAGAAGCTCCTCCTGCATTTTGCGTGCGCCTTCGAGAGCCTTTGTGCTCTGTTGGCGGATACTCTGTACTTTATCGAATTCGTCGATAGCGAGCTCGGCGGTGGACGATATTTCCCTTAGAATTTCGGCCTGCTCTTGCATCTCTGGTTCATTGAACCAATAGTGATCGTCAAATACTTTGTTTGCCGCACGCTGGATTTCTTGATATACCCTCGATGAAACGGATTGGTTGTCAATAGCGCGGCAAATACTTAAGCTATCGGAAATACCGCGAACCAATTCAGCATTGCCTATACGCCCGTAAAATGTATCGCTGCCCGTTTTCTTGCTCGCAAACTCATCACTAAAATAAGGTGTACTCCATATTTGCATGGGGTGCACTCGTGTGGGTTCCTGCTCCGACGAAAAAAGAATAATAGTTCCGTCATCGGCACGCGCGTAGCCGTGGCTAACGATTGGGTTCTGCAGCTTTTTTTCTATCATGTTATATGGGAATAACCCGACAGTACCCGATTCCTTTTCGTAAAAAACGTATAAAACGTCTTCGCCGTTCGGTGAACGGATAACGCGTTTAAAGCGAAGCTTGTTTTGGCTGTCGTCGAAGGTTTTATGTTCCCCACTTTGCAAATAATAACCTCCTGGAAAAACAATACCGTGATCTTCGGGAAGTTGTACGCACGAAGTGCCTATTGCGTCGATGCGCTGAACATTTTGCGTGATGCTGTTGAATACCAAGAAGCGCCAAGCCGTTTCGCGATAGGGAAGTACTCTTATCAGAATAAGCGAGCCTATTTCTGCAAATTGAAATTCTGCATCGTCGATGGATTGAGTTGCATCTTCAACAGGTTCGCTATAGATGCCGAGGCCATCTTCGGTGTTATTTTCTATCTTGAGCGTCAAGTTGCCATTAAGGGTTTCGATAAATATTTTATCGAGGATGTTTACATGTGGGTGGCGCCCGTGAACAATATCCTCTCTGCTTGTAGTAATCCATTCAAAATCATAGGCGGGAGGCAGTTGAATATCTCTTTCGCCACGATTGTCAATATAGCGAATCTCGTTGCCGTCAGCGGATACAGCCCAGCGAAATACACGAATATCCTCGGTACGTTCACTTATTTGAAAACCCATCAATAGTTTGCTGTCCTTAACCGTGAGCTCGGTAAGTCGTGTTTCCTTGTAGTAATGATAGAGTTCGTGAAAATCCTTTGTGAATTGGCTGTCGGTTAGAAATGTATTTTGTATCTCTGTTTGACGAAGTTCATACTTGTTGTTGCTCTGTTGTAGTTCAAATACTGAGAAGACATCTTCTACTTTCGTTTCTTTTTTAAGTCCAATATAGACGTTGTAACCGAATAGTAGTTGGGAGCCAACTTGAACGATATCGCGAGCGATGCAATTATTCTCGGTGCGAATTTGGGTTCTCGCGGCGATGCTGAGATCGGATTTACCAAACTCATTCAAGCGATCCTGATTCGTTTTGTTGATCAACGATGTAAGTAATCGCGCCTGCTCATTTAAACGTTTACGTATAACCTCATAGGCGCCACCTTCGGCAACGGCTTGATCGAGACTGTTTTCTTGTGCTTGCTCGTCTTGGGGGTTGGCGGACATGAATGCTCCTGCGATTAAAAATGCTCTGTTATGTCACGGGCACGAGACCCGTGAACCAAAGGTTTGCACTTTCTTAAGAATTAAATGCTTCTTCCTGGTTGGTATTGTTCGCCTTATTCGAAAGCGACATTACTTGATTAATAATGGTTTCTATTGTGGAGCTTTTCGTTGCAAGTCCGTCTATAGCTTTGCCTATGGATAGGGATTTGGCGAAGTTGTTAAAGAAGTGATCCTCGCCACCAACAATGTCGATTTTTGCACGCTGCAATGCGGTAGCGAGTACTTCTGCATTTTCCTTGGCAATTTCTTTGCCTGCCTCGATAGATGCCATGGCTTCTTCAAGTGCTGTTTCGAGTGACATGCGGAACTCTTCGTGAGCACGAGCATCGTCGCTCATTGAGCCCATCGCATTAAATTTATCGACAAGCCCATCAGCCTCGGCTTTAAATTTCTCACGTGTGACTTCGGCTTCGGATAGGCCGGTTTCACGAATAGCCTTGGCTTGCGCGTCGCCTTTCGATGCAATAACTTCGGCTTCTGCAAACCCTTCTTTTTGGAAAGCTTCCGCGGAAGCTTGGCCTTTCGATGAAATTACTTTCGCTTCAGCTAGGCCTTCCTTCTCGAGCGCATCTGCTTTAGCTTCCTGGACGCGCACCTGAGCCAAGCCGGGCGCGGCGTGTTCTGCCTGTGTCCCTTCGGCGAGTTTTTTCTTCGCGTCAGCTTCTTTAGCCGCTGCTTCAAGTTTTGCTTGAGCTATTGTAATTACTTCCTGTGCTTCGTGTTTTGCGGCGACTTCGCGCGCTTCTGCTTCTTTGACGTGTTTAACTTTCTCTTCTTCCGCTTTCGCTTCTGCTTCTAAAACAACGGTTTGTTTAGCTCGATCTGCTTCCGAAACTTCACGCACTTCTTTAATCTTTTCTTCTTCGATTGCAACAGTCTTGTCAACAGAAACACGTTCTCTGATAACGTTGGCAATTTCTTTTTTCTCCACCTCGATAGCTTTTTCTGCCTCGATTCGTTGCAGTTCTACCTCTCGCTCGCGTGAAACAATTTCCAGGTCGCGTGCTCTCGTTACTTTTTCTTCTTCGATTGCAACAGCGCGCTGACGGTTTTGTTCGGCCACCTCGATTTCGCGCTGCTGATTTTCTTTTTGAACCTGAAGTTCCTGTTCGACCTGAATGGTGGTTTCCTCTGCTTTTTTGCGTTCTTCTTCCTGTACGCGTTTTGTTTCTGCTTCTTCGCGTGCCTGAATAGTTAGTACCTCGCGCTGTTGGCGCGCCTCTGCGTCCTTCTGTTGTCTTTCCAATTCGAGCTTAGCTTCGACGGTTTCCACATTTTTCTTTTTAATGGCGAGTTCTTCGTCTCGTTCAAGCTCATTGGTGCGGACGTTTTGGGTTGCTGTTAGTTCAGTGATTTTTTTAATACCTTCGGCATCTAAGATATTGGTTGGGTCCAGAGCGGCTTTGGGTGTTTGCTCAAGGTAATCGATGGCGACATCTTCGAGAATATACCCGTTCAGGTCGTTACCTATAACTTCTATTATCTTATCTCGAAACGTTTGGCGATCTTCAAATAAGCTAACAAATTCGAGTTGTTTTCCCACAGTCTTTAGGGCTTCTGAAAATTTAGCGTTAAATAGTTCGTGAACTGCATTTTTATCCGATGCTCGTGAAGAGCCTAGAGATTTTGCAACTTTGAGTACGTCTTCTGGCGTTTCATTTACTCGCAAATAAAATGCCACAGTGATATCTGCACGCATGTTGTCTGCGCAAATCAAGCCATCCTGTCCACGCCTATCAACTTCCATCGTAATAAGTGAGATACGCATAAGTTCCTTTTTGTGGATGACGGGGATTATCCATGCACCAGTAAAAAAAACCTTGGGACGTGGACTTAGGTCATTTTTAATCAGAGCAACACCTTGCTCAACTTTGACATAAAATGCTTTAAATAGAGCTGCGAAAGCTACGAAAAAGAAAAATAGTGCAGCGACGCCGATGAATAAGCCCATCAGGCTTGGTATATAATCTAACATGGGTAAACTCCTTTCCTTAAAGGTCTTTATTTATTAAATTCGCTTTCAGCAATAACTTTGTAAATGTTTTCTTCCGCAACGTGTTCTAGTAGAACTACGCGATCACCGCGTTTGAATTCTTCATCTTTAAAAGATCGAACTTTTACGATTAGTCCGGCGCCGCCGTCATCAACGTTTGCCTCGCCAAATTTTTTATCGACTCTTGTGGTTCTTACTATTGCGATTTGTCCTAATATTCGTTTTTGAACTTCTTGATCGGCGGCCTTGAACATCGGCCGTAGCGGATGAATTATTTTCGAGGTAATAACTGTTGCTAGATAGAGTGTGGCCAAAAATATTGGTATACCGACTAGTACACGTATAATGCCAGTGGGGATATAGGGAGAAATAAAATGCACAGCGTAGTAGCATAGCATCCATCCAATCAAGGATATTAGCGACATAGTGAGAGGGAAAGGTACACCGTGTAGGCCGAGTTTCATAAATAAACCGGCCAATACATTGACGTTACTCATTCCTCCATCACTATTCACACTCTCTGGGATATCGAAATCAAGAAAGTCGAATTCGATCAAGCCTAGGACTGCAACTGTCCAATATAAAAAACAGAAGATCAGTAAAAAACTAAATACTATGGTCGGGAATGAAGTAATATTCTCATAAAACGGCGTGAGTTTTTCATGAAAAAGAAACGCAAACACAGGCAATCCTTTTTACAATGTGGAGATTAAATAATGGCTAAATCGATTCGAGTCATGTGCTGGAGCGTTAGCTGTTTGTCTTGTGTTTAAGTCGATCAAGCACAGCTTGAGCGCTCGATCCGTTGGCGATGATTCCAGCTTGCTCGAGTTTTTGTTGCAGCGAATCTGTCTCATTTTCTTGGTCAAGTTCTTCGGCTGCGGACATTTGCGCTGATTTGAGTGCCTGGCGTTCCTTTATTCGCTCTAATGAATCCATTGCTGTCCTCAGTTTAGAGTTGGTACCGCTATGCCGTTCGGCGACAGCGGACTGAGCTCGCTGAACGCTTTCCGTCGCTTTGACAGTATCAATTTGTTGTTTCAGTCTTTTTATATTTTGTTCGGCAAGCTTTATTGCAGAGCGCAATTTGTCGGCGTGTTGGGCAAAGCTCCCACTGGCAGATTTTTCCGTACTAAGTTGGTTTTCTAGATCAGCGATTTTTTGCGCAACTTCCAATGCGAGCTTTTCATCATCTTTTTCTATAGCTTGAGTCGCATATCCCTCGTATTCAGCAATGGACTTTTCCATCTGTACGCATTTTTCTTCGGCGAGTTTTTGCTGTGCGATGATGCTCGTCAAACCGTCTTTGGATTGTTTTAATTCTTCTGTCGCGTCGCGAATTTCTTGATCAAGGATGCGCATCGCTTGGGAGTCGACTATTGCTTCTCCCGCTTCGTTAACGCCTCCGCGTAAAGCTGTGATCATTTTGGACCAAATGTTCATAGTTCTCTCCAGTTAGTTTGTCGCTTCAAGCGAAATGTTAAGTAAATTGCTGTAGGCCTCGGTCGCCTGGATGACATTGGATGCGAGCGTTTCGATTTCAAACACGATATTGTGCAGTATGGATGTCGCGCTCAATGCGCCAAACATATGGTAATAAGACTTACCGTCGGCGAGCGTGTCTAAGCTAATTGTCGATAATGGAAAATACTTGTGGGTTCGCAGTACGGTATCATTGAACGCTGCAATGTCGGTCACGTCCTTGTCGCCCCATAATACAGCTTCGACAATAATTTGTTCTCCAGAAACTGTTAGAAAGAGAGGTAGGTCGCCGAAGTTTTTCATTGTTATTAACAGTGCTGGTTCGGCGCCATCAATAAGTTCGATGGTGGCGGATTCGCCTTGAAAAGCGTCATGCGCTGCTAATGCTTCATGCAGGCTGTTGGTTGTCCAGCGTTTTATATCAGTCATAGCAGAATCTCCTGTAATAGACATGGAAGCTGAGTGTAAGTGTCTGGTATCGGCCTTGGCAGATCTCAGTGTTTTTTCTATATCTCGCAGAAGTTTGGCGTTATCTGGGTGTACCCAGATTTCCTTTTTTACAAGGCCCATTTCGCGCAGTCTGCGGCGGTATTCGCGTTGATAATGTGCTGATGATTTTGCTTTCATAAGGGTAAAGGTATCGATGTTTGAGCTTTCTGTCAATAATTACATGTAATGTTTTACATGTAATTATTTTAATGAAAGTGTTAGTTGTGTAGACGTACTTGGGAGTTTTGTATGTGTGGGGATTGAATTTGCTCCTCGAAGTGGGAGGGTATGTGGAATGCTGCGCATTTCATTTGATCTGTAGTATTATGTGCGCCCGATCGAAGCTGTTGTGGGGGCAGGGCTTGCCAAGCTTTGGCCCCAATACAGCTGTCATAAATAGTTTGTGACTTTCACGCATAATTCACCAGTGCGGTATCTAGGTTGGTAAAGCGCCACCCCAGTAGTTTGGCTTTCTTAATGTCAGGACTTGCTCAAAACGCACATAGTCGAAGTGTTTAATTTTTACCGGAGGTATCATGGGTATCGTTAACTACCAACAGTATTGTCAGATGCTGGATAACGCCAAGCAAAACAAGTTTGCTTATCCTGCAATCAACGTTTCTTCAAGCGAAACAGCCAATGCTGCACTGTTGGGTTTCAAGCAAGCGAAGTCAGACGGCATCGTGCAGGTGTCTACTGGGGGCGGTAAATTTGGCTCCGGTCTGGGTGTTGGCGATATGGCTAAAGGCGCAATTGCGCTGGCAACCTATATCCACGTTCTCGCCGAAGAATACGACGTGAATATTGCACTTCACACTGACCATTGCCACCCAAAAAACGTTGAACCGTTTCTGAAGCCTCTCATCCAGGAAACTGCCAGGCGTCGTGCAAACGGTTTGCCGAATTTATTTAACTCGCACATGTACGATGGCAGTGAGCTTCCATTGGAAGAGAATATTGCCAACAGTAAAGCGCTGATGAAGCTGTGTGTAGAAAATGAAATTATTCTCGAGGTGGAAACCGGCGTTGTTGGTGGTGAAGAGGATGGCCACGACACCAGCGGTTTACCTGCAGACAAGCTCTACACTACACCTGAAGACATGGTGTACACCGCTAAGGAGCTCGGCGAAGTTGGTCGCTTTATGCTGGCAGCGACCTTTGGCAACGTGCACGGTGTATACAAGCCGGGTAACGTCAAGCTTACTCCAACAATTCTGCGTGATGGTCAGGCCGCGGTTGAGGCTGCGCTGGGTGCGGATGCGCGACTCGACCTCGTATTTCACGGCGGTTCAGGCTCCGAATTGCACGAAATCCACGAAACTCTGGATTACGGTGTCATTAAGATGAATATCGATACCGATACTCAATATGCTTATACGCGACCTATCGTTGAACAAATGTTTAAAAACTACGATGGTGTACTTAAGATCGAAGGTGAAGTCGGTAATAAAAGTGTTTATGACCCGCGCTCCTACGGTAAAAAAGCGGAGCAATCTATGGCAGATCGTATTTCGCAAGCGTGCGATGATTTGCGTAGTACCGGTACTTCTCTTGGTAAAAATATCTAATGTTCCACTTCTAGAAAAGCCCGCACAACGCGGGCTTTTTTTGTCATGCTGAAGTAGATGCGGCTTGGTATCATAGCAAGTTAATCTAAATAGTGGCGCGTCAATGCAGCGGAAAAAAAATCGGTATATAAATACGCTCTTCACTTTGACTTATTGCGTCGCTATTGCGGTTTTCTCCTCTGTCATAACTGGAGAAGAAGCCAATTCAGCCGTTGGCGGAATCGTATTTGAACCTTGTAGTGTTTCAGGTCCTGCAGAACAAATTAACCGCAAGGCGGAGTGTGCAAGTTACGCAGTTGCCCTTGATCCGCAAACACCAAACGGTGAAAAAATCAGCCTGTATATCGTGCGTCTCCCGTCGCGAGTGGCTACCGATAATCCAGATCCTTTGTTAATGATTGCTGGCGGCCCGGGACAGGCGGCGTCGGAAACTTATCTTTTTGCCGATCGGAGCTATGAAAAAGTACATCGTCACAGGGATATCTATTTAATCGACCAACGAGGTACTGGTAAGTCGGCAAAGCTTGAGTGCGATATTTTAGCAAATGAAACTTTTGATCAGGGTTACGATGAAAAACGTTACCGGGAGATCGCACAGGTATGTTTGGCCGAGCTCACATTAGATCCACGTTTTTTTACCACTGGCGTTGCTATTGCGGATCTCGAAGCGATTAGAAAAGCCCTGGGTATAAATCAATGGAATTTATTCGGTGTTTCTTACGGTACGCGGGTAGCCTTACACTATTTGAGGAAGCATCCAGAGGCTATTCGCTCAGCAGTGCTCGATGGCGTCGTTTTTCCAGAGTTAATTCTTGGGCCGTCTGTTGCAATAGAGAGTCAGCGGGCGCTTGAACGGCTTTTGACACGCTGTGAACAGCAGGTAACTTGTGCGCAAGCATTTCCAAAACTTAGACACGAGCTAAACGGTTTAATTGAATCGTTAAAAAAGGCTGGACGGGAAGTGAGCTATGAAAATATCAATACTGGTGAGCAAGAAAGTATACATTTCAGCGCCGCTCATCTGGCAATTGTTTTACGCTTATCTTTGTATCAAGATGAATTAATGGCACTGCTGCCGCCGATGTTGCATCAAGCTTACGCGAAAGGAAATTTTTCGCCGTTAGCCCGTGCTGCAAATCTTATTACTAAAAAACTGACCGATGTCATCGGTGGTCCGATGCACAACTCTGTTATGTGTGCAGAAGACATTGCGTTTTATGAATCAGATGAAGATGATTTAAAAATGCAACAGCAAACATATATGGGCGACGAATTACTCCGTGCTGCAGCCGCTGTCTGTGATATTTGGCCTCGTGGTCCCGTTGATGACGACTTTAAACTACCGCTGAGCACTTCGATACCCATTGTGATGTTTTCAGGTTCTGAGGACCCGATTACACCGCCTGCATATGCGGAAAAGGTAATTAAGCATTTAAGTAATGCTATGCATTTCGAGCTTAATGGGCAGGGGCATGGTGTATCGGCGATTGGTTGCGCACCGACAATTATGGCTAAGTTTATCGATGCAGCTAGCGTCGAAAATCTGAATGGAGATTGCTTGAGTAAACTCGAACCTGCGCCCTTCTTTTTAGATTTTAATGGACCATCTCCCTGATGGGCTAGCGTGTAACTATGATAGAAGTAAAAAATATATCGAAGAGCTTTACGACAAAAAAAACAGAAAAAAAATCAAAAGTTCACGCTGTCAGAGGGGTGAGTTTCGAGGCGCCTGATGGTCGCATTACAGGCTTATTGGGTGCAAATGGTGCTGGAAAATCGACTACTTTGCGTATTCTCGCGACCTTGATAAAAGCTGACGAAGGTGTTGCCGTTATCGATGGTTATGATGTCAAAAATAATTCTCTAGAGGTACGCGGACAAATTGGTTTTTTGCCTCATAATTCAGGTGTTTACCCTCGTTTGACCGCATTTGAAAATATTCGTTATTACGCGGAAATAGCAGGGTTAAAAAAGCAAGCCGCTAATACGCGGGTCAATGAGTTAATTGAACTTCTCGATATGCAGGATATAGCGGATAGACGAACCGAAGGCTTTTCTCAAGGTCAAAAAACCAAGGTGGCGCTGGCTCGTGCGCTGGTACACAATCCGAGAACCCTGATGTTAGATGAGCCAACGAACGGACTCGACGTTATGGCGACGCGTAACTTGCGCGCTATTATCCGGCGTTTGCGTGACGAAGGTCATTGTATTTTATTTTCCAGTCACGTTATGCAGGAAGTCGCTGCATTATGCGATTATGTTGCGATAATAAATGAGGGAAAAATTGCAATAAGTGATAGTGTTGCAGGAATTAGACAGGTAACAGGTCAAAATGACTTGGAAGATGCTTTTGTCGTCGCTGTAGGTGGAAGCATCGAGGAGCCTGCGTGAGACGTTTTTGGATAATTCTGCGCAAGGAAGTTTACGATAATCTTCGCGATAAACGCTCAGTCTTTTTCGCATTTCTTTATGGCCCGGTACTATTGCCGCTGCTAATGGTGGGTCCCATCGCGCTTGGGGTAAAAAAGCACACAATTGATTTTGATAAACCCAAAACAGTCTATGTTCATGGTATAGAGCGAGCGCCCAACCTGATGCAGTTTTTGCGCGAAGAGAATTTGGAATCCATGCCGGCTCCGAAAAACTTTCAGGAACAAATGTCAGTTGGTGATATCGATCTGGTGATAGAAGTTCCGGAAAAGTACAAAGGGCAGCTGCGTGCGGGTGATGTTGCTACGTTGGTTGTATATTTTGATTCTTCGTCAGATGAGTCACAAAAACTGTTTCGTCAGGTTCAGGCAATTGTGTCTAAATACGGTAATCAACTTGCTGCTTATCGAATGCAGGTAAGGGGCATTGATTCGAGCTTGTTAAAACCTATTCACCTTGCGGAAGAAGATCTAAGTGCGGGTGCTGAATCAGAAAAATTTGTCGCGCGTATATTACCTTTTATCGTAATTCTGTCTTTGACAATGGGAGGTTTTTATCTGGCCGTAGATACTACCGCTGGTGAGAGGGAGCGTCACTCTTTAGAGCCACTTTTGAGTCTGAGCGTTTCAAGGTTCGAGCTGGTATTAGGTAAGTATTTTGCTGTATTTTCCTTTGTTTGGATGTCCGGTTTATTGTCTGTGACATGTACCTATGTTCTGTTTAACCTGATCAAGGTAGACGCATTAGCAGAAATTCTGGACGTGAATATCCATGCATTCGTCACAGTGTTCCTTATTTGTATCCCTCTTATTTTCTTTTTCACCAGTGGGATGTTGACTATAGCGACATTTGCCCGTGATACAAAAGAAGCTCAGACGCATTTAGGCTTGGCGATGATGTTGCCGATGGCACCTTTTTTTGTTTTGCAATTTATGGATGTTACATCGTTTGATGCTTTGTTGTGGGTGCCAATATTGAGTCAATTTGTTCTGATCGAAAAGTCCCTGACAGGGCAGGGTTTACCTTTGCAGGAAGTTGTCCTTTCCTTTGCGGGTTCAGTTGTGTTGGCTATTTTATTGTTACTGCTCACGTTGCGTCTTTATCAAAAAGACAGCATCTTGCGAAATTAGTGTTTGATTGTGCCAGCTTTAACCGTCTAAACGCGTCAAACTACCATTGATCGTAGTTTCGTTGAACTTTATGCTAATATCAGTATTTTGGCACGCGTACGACTGGTTTGGTTGTGCTCGGGTTATATAATTTATGCTCGGCAGGGAGCTGGGGCGTTATTCGCGTCCGATGTCAATTGAGCAAATGAATTGAGCGCGCCTCATTTGCATGAAATACATGTGCTACGCCCGTACCCCTCTCTCAATTAATAGTCTGTTTTAGTTCTCTAAATAGTATTTGGAGAAAGGTAGTATTTCTATGGATAGTCGGATCAATAGTAACGTGGTTGATAGCAGCACGCCACCTGGCGACGAAGCGCATGATTTCGATGCAGATATGCGTGCAGTTGCCAAGTTAAACGCGCTGGTATCGAGCTTGTCGAGAGGCTTGGTTAAGCATTCGATGTCCGCGTCAGCAGACTTTCGTTTACCCGCAACTGCAGGGCGATCAGCCGCCGCCGTTAACTTCAAAGCAGAAGATATAACGCAGGCGCTCGATATTTTTTTCGAAACTATTTTGGCTAACGAAGATGTGTCGGATTTCGCACAAAATTTAATTTTGCAGTTAAGGCAGCCGATCATTGAAATGACGGTTGTCAATCCAGCATTTCTGCTTGATGCCCACCATCCAGCCAGGCGTCTTATCAAACTGATTGTTCAGCGCTGCGCGCAACTTGAAAGTGAAGCAGATGGAAAGAGTTCTTTCTGGCCCAAAATACAGAAGATTGTTACTGATGCATCAAGACACTTCGATGGTGACGAGCGTATTTTCTTAAAAGCATACTTTGATATTAGTCAGTTGACATCGAAAACTTAGCGAGTCATTTGTGGTAGCTCGGGTATTTATGAGCTTTGATGCAGCTTTGTCCTAGCTTTAATCGGAGTAACTGTCAGCCAAAATGGGGTTGGCAGGGAGGTGTGGCGCGAGTTCGGTATGGACCTGAGATAAACTCAGTTCGTTTAGTTCTTTATTCACTTCTGTCAGCACCGTGATTTGTTGGGAGTTAAAACCGGCGTCTAAAATAAGTTTTAAATTCACGTTAAAACGTTTTACGTGAAATAAAACCTCGGTAAGCATGGTGCTGACATCTTCGACTTCACGATAAGCGTGGGCAAGTTTCTCAGATTTAACCACATCGAGCCAGCGCATATATGCTTCGTTAATCAACCCCGATTGCAACAAGCTCATATGTATGTGAATCAGAATATTTTGCAGTCCAAGGAGTTTTTTCTCGCCGTGCTTGAAGCCAATTTTTTCGGTGATTCTTTGTGTTATCTGCAAAAAGCTCGTTAAAAAGGCATTTTTATCTTTAACGTGGTCAATAAGCGCCGGCATAAGTTCTGCTGGTGTGTTGCAAGCCGTTGTCGCCGGAACTTTCTTAAAGAGCAACAATAGTGTTTTGGCATAATCGCTATTTCTATAGTGAATGTTCATTTGAATGATCGGCTGCATATCGCCCAGTGTGCAGCCGCGTTTTAAAAGCTGCTTGGTATAAATTGCGTAAACGCTATCGAGAAGTTGCAATATCAAACCGATAGGGTGAATTTGTTTAGATATTTTGCCAGCGGGATATCCTGTCGCGTCAATACATTCATGATGATCGGCAATACCTTTTGCAACGTCTTTTGATACGCTGGGGATGTTTTGCATCATTTTTGCGCCAATGATGGGGTGGGCTTGCAATTGGCGCCATTCGTCTGGTGTGAGCGACCGGGATCCGTTAATAAACTCCGGGTTTAAATGTAGCATACCGATATCGTGTAAAACTCCCGCGATAAAGGCATCCATTATTAGGTTTGGTTCAACGTCGTTATCGGCAAAAACCCGGGCGGCGAATACGCCGCAGAAAATACCCTGATCAAAGACTTCAGGGAACTGCAGCGATAATACAGTGAGCTTTTGCGATAAGATGTTTTCTTGACAAATTGTTGCGCAGCAAGCTGCTACTAAACCGTCGTCGGCGATGTCCTGCCAAATGGCTTTTGTCGATGCGTCGCTAAGAAAGAGCGTTTCTATTGTATTTAACAGGCTCGCATCGTTAAATTGATTTTCAATGGCGACACTGCACTCAAGTGGCTTGAGCAATTTAAACTTAATGATACGCTCTGTCGCACTCGCGTCGATTGAGGTCCCTTTGGGCACGAGCAGTTGGCCCTGGGAGTTACATATATCCTCGGTTGCGTTAACGCCTCTTACGTTATTTACTTCGGCGAGATGTGCAGCGTAATATTCGTCGTCCATTTACTCTTGAATACCTTTCCGCGTTTTGTACTATTGTGTCGTCTAAGTTTGCAAATTTATTTGATTATAGGCGAGCTTTTACAGAATATATAATTTCGGCGGTGTTTGGAGCAAAAAGGCACTTTATGCTGTTAATCGGCGCAGATCGCGCACAAAGTATGCATTATTGAAGGGGTTAAGCAAACGCGTCGTGATTAAATTACAGTCAATAAGCCTACAGCGCGGCGTCCAACCTTTACTTAAGCGCGCAAATTTAACCATTTACCCGCAACAAAAACTTGGGCTCATTGGTGCCAATGGCAGTGGAAAAACGAGCCTGTTTAAACTCCTTCTCGGCGAGCTTCACGAAGACAGCGGCAGTTGCGATATTCCCAAACACTGGTCGCTTGCTCATATGGCTCAGGAAATATTTGAAAGCCAAGTTCAAGCAGTCGATTATGTTATTGATGGTGATGCCGAGCTGCGTCAACTCGAGCGAGAAATTGAAAGCGCGAGCGGTGAAACACTTGCCAAGCTTTACGAGCGCATGGACCAAGTGGATGGTTATACGTCGGTTGCACGTGCGCAAAAGTTGTTAGCGGGTTTAGGGTTTAAAGACAGCGATGGCGAACGGATTGTTGCAGAATTTTCGGGCGGCTGGCGTATTCGTTTAAACTTGGCCCGCGCTTTAATGTGTCGCTCGGATCTTTTGCTACTAGATGAGCCGACTAACCACCTCGATTTAGATGCGTGTATTTGGTTGGAGGGTTGGCTCAAATCCTATACGGGAACCCTGGTTGTTATTTCTCACGATCGCGATTTTCTTGACCATATTGTTGAAGGTATCGTGCATTTAGACCAAGGGCAGTTGAAAAGTTATAGCGGAAATTACTCCTCGTTTGAATTGCAGCGCGCCGAGCGTCTCGCGCAACAGCTGCAGGCGTTCGAAAAACAGCAGCATCGTGTGACAGAAATTGAAAATTTCGTGCGTCGTTTCCGCGCCAAGGCTAGCAAGGCAAAGCAGGCGCAGAGCCGCTTAAAAGAACTGGAACGGATGGAACTTATTGCTCCCGCGCACGTGGATTCGCCCTTCACGTTTCGTTTTCCAGAGCCGTCTAAAATACCTCAGACGCTATTAACGTTAAATGACGTGTCGATTGGTTACGCAGAGCCCATTATTCAAGCTGTGCAACTGACGTTGCTTTCGGGCTCGCGGATAGGTTTATTGGGGCATAACGGCGCGGGCAAATCGACATTGGTTAAATCATTAGCAGGAAGATGTGAGTTGCTTGCTGGTGAGATGATTGTTTCGGCGGATTTGCGCATCGGTTATTACGCTCAGCATCAATTAGAAACTTTGGATTTTTCTGCGAGTGCAGCTCTCCATCTTCAACGCTTGAGTCCAGCGGCGACGCAGCAGGATATCCGTAACTTTTTAGGAAGTTTTGGCTTTCAAGGCGATCGCGCTTTTGAATGTATTGAGCACTTTTCAGGCGGAGAAAAAGCTCGTCTGGCGCTGGCAATGATTGCGTGGCAAAAACCTAATTTATTATTGCTTGATGAACCGACGAACCATTTGGATCTCGAAGTCAGACACGCATTAACCATTGCCTTGCAGGCCTATGAAGGGGCGCTTGTTTTGGTCTCGCACGATAGGCATTTATTGAACAATACTGTTGACTCTTTTTTGCTTGTAGCGGAGGGCCAAGCATGTGCGTTTGACGGGGATTTAAGCGATTATGAACGCATGTTGTCGCAACGCAGCAGTGACGGTGCGGTATCAACCAAAAAAGCAACGAATTCGACAAAAAAAACCTTGCGTCAGTCCGCGGCCGCTAGAAGAGAAAAGTTAAAACCAATGCGTATCGAGGTCAATAAGCTCGAAAAAAGAATGCAGGCCTTGCAGCAAGAACTGAACACAATAGAGACATCATTGTTGGACCTCGGCTTATACGATGATGCTAATAAAGATAAACTCAGGCAACATTTGCTCACTCAGTCCTCGCTCAAGTCGAGGCTTGAGCAAATTGAGGAAGAGTGGTTAGTAAAAAGTGAAGCGTTGGAAAACGCTTAATATAATAATAGTGTTTTACTTTTCCGCTTCGGTATCTCTGCGGTCGCCATGTCGACGATCAACACCGGTTTTTGGATTAGAACCCTCGTCGCTTTTGCGCCTATCAGAGCATTGACGCTCCTCCAGGGCTTCTTCGAGTTGGGCAATTATGAAAGGAGAATCACTCATATCTTTCCCGCACATCTTAATGGCCTATAACACACTAACTACATTCAACAAGTGTTTATTAATTATAGCGAGGTTGTGCCAATCAGCGTTAATAATTAATAGAACATATAAGCTCAATAACCATAGACTCTAATGCCATGAAACGCTAAAAATTTGTCAAAAATACTAATAAATGACAAAACTGCGATTAAAGGCGCCTCAATCGCGACGAGCGGTGTTCAATATACCCGCAATTAATACACCTGTCATTGCATCGAAGCAAGCATCGACCTGTTCCTTGTTTCCTAGCATAAAGTCGGGTGGCCAGCGGCCGGAAGCGCAGGCTGCATGGTTTACACGCTTGGCTGAAAGTGCTGATATTCCATGTGCGACGGACCAACATGCAAAAGCTCCCAAGCCTTCGTTGTATTGTGTTGTCGGTATGTCGTGATGCTCCAATAACAAAATAACCGCTTGGCGAAGCGCACGTTCGGCGCGCATTGATGCATCAAGAAGGTCCTCGGTGACGAGCTCCTCAGGTACATTCTCTGTCATAATAAAATCAAAATATTGCGCGTGATCAATAGAATAACGAAAATATGCCTTGCCCATTTGTTTAATGCGTTCTTCGGGAATATCAATCGAAAGCGTTTGTTCGTCCAAGTATTCTGCAAAATGAATTAGACAGTGTTTTTTAACATTAACGAGAAGTTCGTCTTTGCTTTGATAGTGGTTGTATACAGCTGTTGCTGCAACACCCAAATGAGATGCGAGCTTTCTAAGTGAAAGTTTATCGATTGGTGTTGTTTGCAGTAACTCCAAGAAGCCTTCTGTGAGTGCTTCTTTCAAATTACCGTGGTGGTAATTGCGCTCTGTTTTCACACTAGTAACTATACTTTATAGACAGGTTAAGGGTATCGTGGTTTCGAAAAGGATACAATTGAGATTCGTTGCTTTCGCCTTTATAAAAAACGGTCGCAGCGCCAAAAGACCAGTTGTCATCCCAGTCGTAGTCGAGGTTCCAGCGCAGAATTGAGCCATTATCCTGGACCAGGTCAAAATACCAAAGATGTTGGCGAATACGTTCATTTAACGCTGTATTCTGTAGATGAACAACGGACCCGAATGAACGTCTGGCCTGTCCATCGTTAGTGATATCGGATTCCAGCGATTGAATGGTGTTGATCTCGTAACTAAAAATCCAGTCGTTTATACCGCTGTATTCAATGCCAAAACTCGCACGAAACTGGTTATCCAAAAAGATTTCGCCATTATCGCCAGTGGAGGCCTGTCCACGGTAAATTGCAGCTTCTCCATTAAATAAAAAACTATTCCAAACGCGATTAGCACTTGCGCCCAATACTTGTAAACGCTTTTGTTCAAGGTTAAAAGTAGCTGTGTCAGTTGATTTTGAAACAATGACAAAATCATTATCATTAATGTCTGTAGCGACTAGGCTGATATCGCCGCCGTTAAACTGTTTGTCGAATTTAATCGCGATTTCCCAGAGCTTATCGGGAGCTTTTTCTCGCAGTGTGACACCTGTTCCTACGAGCGAAATATAGGGATAAAACTCTTCTTCGCTATCCGCGTAGCGATTGTGGCCAGCGTCCCATGTACCGACCAAAGAAAGTTTCGCATTGCCAATTGGAAACGAATATAAAATTGCAGGTATTTGTTCACGTATGTCCAGGAGTTCTGCCTGGCCAAATTCGCGTTGATCAGTGGGTGCAAGTACATCAGTAATCGTAAGTGCCTCTGATTCGCCCCAGGCAAACAGCTGATGTCCGGCGCGTATCCAGTGACCGTTGCCAAATGTTGCATCTAAAAATGCGTCTCTCAAAAACACACGTTCGCGGTTAATATTCTCTTTTCGCCGGCCGCGATCCCATTCGATAAAGTCGAATTCGGCTTTGCCGCTCAGGCGAAAGCTGAGTTGATCATTAATATCGGTGTCGCTTTCAAAAAAAAGATCTGCCTGAAGTTGGCTCAGCCCTGCTGCATCGCGGTCAAACGCGAAGCGTTGGTCGGGAGTTGCTATGCCATATTTCGTTTTTATTTGAATAAACCCTTTGTAATTAACGCGTCGATCCTGATTCTGCTCTGCAGTCCCGGTTTTTACATCGATGTTGCTAAAGAAATCGCTGTTAGCAAGTACCGTTGACGAGTACATGCAGAGTAAAATGGTCATGCTAACTAAGCGAAACCAGAAATTTTTCAAAGCTTCGTCAAGCGTTACTGTAGAAAAACAGCGTTGTCCGGCTAATAGTAACGCACGCTTCCAATAAACCATTAAAGCCCTCTCTGCATGGCTTGAGTGTCAAACATTCTTTCGTCAACGTCCTGGTTGTAGCGAATTTCGTTGAGTTTAAAAACACTTGCGTGTTCTTTTTTCCCGTTGCGAGTCGTGACCATTTGTAAGGTCATCGGTGTCCAAATTCCTTGAATGTTTTGTAGATCTTTTACTGAAAAATATTTTATACGTTTGGCCTTTTTAACGTGTATGATTGATTGAACGGCGACGTAGTTATCTTTGCGCACCCAGGTCGTTGCCTCTGTATAACCCGTTTTTTTAACAATGGTTTCGTCTTTTGGTAAAGATTTGATCACCCAGCAATCTGCACCGTCCACGGTTTCGCTTTCCTTCACCATGCTGTACTCAAAGTCTTCGTAGTCCAGTCCGTTGATATCTGCGTAACTAAAATCACTGCCCATGAAAGCGCCAGATTCCTCCGATGCTGCCACGCGCTTAATTGCCTGTAGTGCGGGAAGATAAAGCCAAGAGTCGTCTTCGCGTGCACTGTCTTCCCAATCGTGGGACATATAGGCTGTACCGTTGACATCCGAGGGGCTTTCAAAAAAGATAAGCGATTTTTCTACGTCTGATTTTTCGATACCAAAAAGCTTTAATTCACGCACACGTTCACGTCCGCGTTTGTCAATAAGCGTGAGGCTGCTTGTCGATATTTGGGTATCTCCGGTATAACGGTCGTCATTTAATTTCATTACTTCTGCTGCGGTTAGTGCAAGCGAGGGTGTCGAAAAAAATAATGTTATTGATACGCTTGCCAATAGCTTTTCAAAAATCGGTTTAAACATTTTCTGTCACTCCTTCGATAGTGGAATTGGTATCGGTTTGCTCCGGCTCGCCATCGACCAGGTAGAGCAGTGCTGGCATAAAGATAAGGTCGCCAAGCAGTGCGAGGCTCATAATGACAGCGGAAAACAGACCAAGATAAATAAATGGCATAAAGTTGCCAGCCAGCATAACGCTAAAGCCGGTTATTAATATCACTGAGGTGAGGACTACAGCTCTTCCTGATGAACGCAGTGCGTATTTTATGGCATTGTGTGTGCTGTCGCCGCGGCGACGCATTAGCCGATAGCGACTCATCACATGAATTGAGTCATCAACAGCAATGCCTATCGTCATGGCGCCGACTATCATGGTGCCTAAGTCGAGTGCGATTCCGGCGTAAGATACCAAACCGCCGGTGAGGATGACGGGTACTACGCTGGGTATCAAAGCAATGACGCCGTGTTTGAGTGATTTAAATAAAAAGAGAAAACTGATACCAATGACCAGTATTGCTATACCGAAAGACTGAAACATGCCGTTATTGGTATAAAAATTTTGGGCATTATTCATGGTCAATGATCCGGTAAGCTCAATATTTAAATCGGAGAAATCCGTATCGATTACACGGTATATTTTGTTAAGCAGACGTGTTGTATCTGTCTCATCCATATTTATCATTGGCACTGATATTCTCAAGTACTGTTCGTTAAAGTCCTTTAAGTCACTCAGGTCTTCATCCGGTCCGGTGTTTTCATATAATAAGAGAAATTGTGCTGCCATTTGCCGGGAATTCGGGAGCTTAAAATAAGCTTCATTGTTGCCGTGTAATGATTGACTTATCTGTTTGTAGAAGTCGAGCACGGACGTTGCGTTACCCGTTTCTTCGAAAGTTTCCAGCCACGCTTGTAAAGCTTCTACTCGTTTGAGTAAATTTGGGTTTTTTACGCCACCCTCTTCACCGGTATCAACAATGACTTCAAGGTTTGATACGCCTTTAAAATGGTCGTTGAAGTAGAGAAGATCTTGGGTGACGTGACTATGTTTTTTGAAATAATTGATGACGTTTGAGTCTACTTTGATATGTTGAATGCTATACAGACTAAATACGGTCACAAGTATGCCAACCACGCCGATTATCGAACGGTTTTGGTAGGTAAAACGTGTCAATGTCTCAGATAAAAACCGATCAAAGGCCTGCCCCTGAGTTTGTTTTCTGCCGCGCGGCAGCCAAGGTATAAAGCTGAGTACTGCCGGTAAAGTCGTTGTAGCCATTAAAAAAATAATCATTGGCCCAATTGCGGCGAGTACTGCAAATTCGCGTACCGGCCTTAGTTCGGTGACCGATAATGCAATAAAGCCAAATGCGGTGGTCAGGCTGGTAAACAAAATAGCGTAGAACAAATCACTGGTGCTTTTTTTTGCTGCATCTTTTGGGGAAGCGCCCTCGCGTCGGGCCTGGAAAAATTCCACCATGACGTGAATGCATGCGCCCATGCTTAAAATAATCATGGTGGGCGTCAAAGCTGAATTTACGGCGGTGTTTGGAAACCCGATAATCGCCTGCACGGATTTTAGAAAAAATAGTGTGGAAATAATCACGATAAGTGGAATGGCCATTGCAAAAAGTGAACGGAATACGACCAGTAGAATCAGCATCATAATGAGGCCCATTGCAGGGTTGAGTATGGCCAAATCGTTTTTTGTAATCGTTTCAAAACGTTCGTTAACAAACGGTGTACCCGACAGGCGTAAATGAAAACCCCGGTCCGTGTAAGCACTTTTATCTATGAAATTTCTCAAGTCACTAACCAGTGCGACGTCGTGGTAGCTCTCGTTTTTTATGTGCTCCACGCGCGCAGCAATGCGAGTATGTTGGAAGTCGGGTGTAATTAAGGTGTCCAGCGCCAGTCTTTCACCAGACATGATTTTCCGCGCGGCTTCGAGTTGGCTCGGGTCTGATTCAAGCTCATCTATGTATTCGAACAAGTCATCGGTTGCGAGCAAACCACCGTCGTCGTGAGTGTATTGGTATTTGCTCAGCGATCGCACCTGGGTCACGTGTTCGTGCGCTTCGAGAAATTGGGTAATTTCGTCGATCATTGTGATGGTGTCGGTGTGGAAGACGTCCCGGTCGCCTGCGCGAGCCTCAATACCAATCACCAGGTATTCGGTATCACCAAAATGTTCGAGCAGATTGTCAAACGCGATAAGATTTGGATCGTTGTCTAAAAAGTAGGATTCGTTGGCGTTATCGTAATACAGGCGGTGCAAAGACAATGGTGCCAGGGCCATCAGGATCAGAGTGGCGGCAATGACCCACCAGCGGTATTGGACAACCGTGCCTGACCATGCCTGAGTAAATTGACTCATGGATCTTCTCCTTAAGCTCTGTTGGTCTTAGGTGGACCGGGAAATAGCAGCGAATTGTGAAACAGCATATATGAACGGTGTTTATATTAATGTGACTACTGTTCACATTGCAAGCATTTTTTACCGCGCCTGCAATTTGCAAACGATATTAAACAAAGTTGTTTTGATAGGTTTGTGGGATTTAGATATTTGCTTTTCTACCAGGGAAGTTCGGCCCCGTCCCAACTCCAAAAGCGGCCGCTGTCTTCGGGTTTAAGTGCTTTAATCAATTGCCACAGATAGTTGGCGCTTTGTTCGGGGGGAAATAGTTTGTTGAGTGGCACGTTATTTTGGAAAGGCTCCGACAGGCCGGTTGCCGTTGTGCCGGGGTGAAGTGCAGCCACGCAGACATTTTTATGGCTGCGCCGCCACTCGATAGCCAGGGTTTTCAGCGCCATATTTAATGCGGCTTTGCTCGCCCTGTAGCTTACCCAACCACCTAAGCGGTTGTCCTCGATACTGCCTACTTTGGCAGATATTGTCGCGAATATTGTATTTCTACTGTGTTTAAGTGTGGCACCAAAGTGTTTTGCTATCAGTATTGTTGGTAACGTATTGATGCTGAGGTTTTTGTAGAAAAAATCAGGTGAAAACTGCCGAATGGATTTTTCCGGCATGTGTTCGGGTTCATGCAAGAAGCCGACGCAATTCAGAATGCCGTCTATTTCTTCAAAGCGATTGGCAAGATCGATGTAGTTTTCTTCAATGCGCACATCGAAGGGGCGCCAGCGCAATCTGGTGTGAGTAAAATTTGGTTTGTGCTTGAAATATGTCGCCGTGACCAAGACATCAGGATGGTCGTCCAAAATTTGCCAAGTCAGGGCTCGGCCTATGCCGCCGCTACCGCCAAAAACTAAAACATTTCTCATTGCAGAGTCTCAGGATAGCTTCGGAAAAGCGCGCTTAACGCCTGTGCAATAATTTCTTGTACGCAGCGGTGCGCGCTTCGGATGTGGTGTGTTGAGTTTCAGGCGGGTGCGAAAAAGCGCCGGGTTTTAATCGGCACTAATCGCGAATACGATGGTGTTTTTGTAAGTTTCGCCCGGATGCAATATGCAGCTTGGAAACGCGTTGTTGTTGGGTGCGTCGGGAAAGTTCTGCGGTTCAATACAGATCGATGAATGACGCACAAGGTTGAGTTGTGGCGCGCCTTCGAGAAAATTCGCTGTATAGACTTGCATGGCCGGGGCGTCGGTAAAAATGTCCAATTGGCGGCCGCTCGGTTCGTCGCGTAATTTTGCTGCGTGGACAACGCCGCCGTGTTGCTGTGCTTTTGTTATGAAATTCTGGTCGTAACCAGAAGTAATTTTAAGTTGTTCGTGGTTATCGTTAATGCGTTCACCGATTTGATGCGCGCTTCTAAAGTCAAACGGTGTGTCGGCAACCGGAGCGATTTCTCCGGTAGGGATTTGCTGCTGATTCATCGGTGTATAGAAATCGGCGTCAAGCGTGAGCCAGTGGTCGAGAACGCTGGCTGATCCTGCGAGATTAAAGTAGCTGTGGTTGGTAATACTGATAGGGGTCGATTGATCGCATGTGGCATCAAAGGCGATTGTCAGGCGGTTGTCGTTCTCAAGCCGATAGACACAGTGCATTGAAAGATTACCCGGATAACCTTGATCGCCATCCGGGCTGAACAAACTGAAACGAATAGCGGATGCTTCCTGGCTCAGAACGTTTGCATGCCACATGCGTTTGTCAAAGCCGTCTACGCCGCCGTGAATATGGTTTGGTGTGCCGTTTATATCGAGAGAATACTGTTTCTCTTTGAGCTCAAATTTACCATCGGCGATACGATTGGCGAAGCGGCCCACCGTCGCGCCAAGATAGGCGTCACTCTCGAGATAGGCCTCTATCGAATGAAAACCGAGCACGATATTTCCGATATTACCCTCTCGGTCGGGACAGCGCAGAGCGACCAGTGTTGCACCATAATCGCAAACGTCGACTTGGACGCCATTACTGTTGCTCAAGGTGTATAGCGTCGCTTCTTTGCCACTGGCTAATTTGCCAAACGCTCGTTGTTTAATGCTTGTGGGAGCAGAGTTGGCCATAGCAAGCCTCGATCAGGGGAATAAAACAGACAGTGATGAGCGGAGCATTATAAGGAATTTTAAATGCCGTTTCTTCTGGGCGGGCCCGATATATGCGAAAAAATCGAAAATTCGTTCCAAGTGCAGTGGCAATTGATGCAGCGTGTTCAGATGTTTAAAGATAACGGGGAATTCCGCGATATAAGCCTTTAAACTCACGACCATTGCGATAGCGTGGGTAGTCTTTGCCACCTACGTGAACAGTCTCGTCAGGGAATTGCGCTACTGTCTCAGCGCCGACAGCCATAGGCTGAGCGACAACAGCCTGGGCGGGTTCCGCTTCGAGGTTTCGCAACACATTACCGACGCCGGCCATGCTGAGCAGCCCGGCGTATGAATCCCCTAATTTGCGTGACCCAATAATCTCAACGTACTGGTGCAGTTGTTGCAAAAAGTCCGGTTGGGAAAGCTTTAAGCGAACGCCTTTTTTTTCTTTAATAATACGTATACATTCATTTGCGTGACGTATGGCTTTAGGGTTTAACATCCAGGATTTATCAGCCATGATGTTCCTCAACTCAGTCCATCATTTATAATTTAACGTAGCTATTAGCAAGCATAGACTAGATACTCCCAAGGGGAAGCCGGAACACGGATTTCTAGGATTTCAAGCAAATATATTTTAAAAACTTTGAAGCAAGTCCCATGTTTTACTATTTATCGCTCGGAAGTAGCCTTAATCCAGAGCAAAATGCGGTTCAAATGGTGTATGCACTGTGCCATCGTTTTGGTTGTATAGCGTTATTTCCATTTCGCTATACTGCGTCCGAAGTTGCTGATGACGACACGGTTTTTTTAAATGCTTTGGCTGTTATAAGGTCGACATCTGGCGCGCAAGACGTCAAGGCCCGGTTAAATGCTATTGAGGAAGGGTTGGGGCGAGATCGCTCTGAGTCTTCGCGTAAGATAAAAAAGCACACAGCGGATATCGATATTCTCAGCAGTAGCCTGAATTTGGACTTTTCGAGTTTTGAGATGGCAGAGGAAGCTTATATTGGCGCGTGCTTTTTTTATCGCGGCAAGCAAGCGGATTTGAAAAGGCTCGGCTTAATTAAATGTGAGCGCGTTGCTACTGTGTATCTGGATGCCGAATCTGACGACTTAGTGCTTGTCGACGATGAATTGCGCGGTTTTATACACGGGGTAGATCCGGCAATTACAAAATATCCCTACTGATCGTTTTTGCCGCTATGGCGCCTTGGTTGATTGCGTTCACAACACAAGGGTACTGAGTGTCAGCAACATCGCCTGCAGCGTATATACGATCAACGCTTGTTTTACCTGTCTTATCAATAGACAAGTATCCCTTACTGTTACACATTAGTTCCTCGTTTAAGCCGCGAGACACTGCATTGACTATTTCTTTTGTGTTGGGTTTGTACCCGGCGAGAATATGGAAACGGTCTACTGTTATTTCAGGTGTGCTGCTATCATTTAGCTTCACTTTAACGCGCTGATCATATGCAGAGAAATTTTCTATCAGTGCGTTTTCATAAATTTCGCACGATTCAAATATTGCCAGTTTGTCTTTTAACTTTGCTTGGGCCTTGATCTTGGATCGGGCAAAAACAAACACCTTGAACCCTCGCTCAAGCAGCATCGTTGCGTTTTCAATGGCGTTGTCCCCGCCGCCAATGACGGCAATTGTCTGAGGTGGCAGTTTGTCCAAATCTAAAAAGGTGTAGGGACCTTCGACAAAACATTTTTCGTCAATGGTATTAAATCCAGCAACATGCGAAATAATTTCACGCCCCAAATAGCGTGTACCGGTTGCAATAATTATTGCGTGGCAGGAAACATCGGGTAGGTTTGAAAAACTCAATAAAAATTCTGTATTTCTTCGTGCTATCGATACAAGTGCTGCTCGATAGTGTATTTTTATCTGGTTTTCTTCTATGTGCTGTTGAAAAGTCTCGGCAATTTCAACGCCTGTTTTTCCAGCTTGTCCCAAAACCCAATCATTTTGCAGAAAATTTAATCTTTGCATGCCGCCGGCGATCTCTCCCCGTTCTATCAGATAAGGAGTAAAACCTAATATTTTGAGCCAAAGCGCAGCGGACATTCCTGCCGGGCCGGCACCAATCACGGCAATATTAATATTCATAAAGTCGATAGGTTATTAAACTCACAGGCTAATGATAGTATTCAGCGGTGCCCTAGTTATTTTCACCCGCATTGGTAGCCTGGACTTCCACCACTACTTTTTGCACGAGCTTGACCCGGCCAGAGCGGACCAGCGCGTCGCGTAAAACAAATTCAATTTGCGCATTGGTACTGCGAAGCTCGTCGTCTGCCCAACGCTGGATAGCAGCTAGAATATCCTCGTTTATCCTGAGCGGATAGGTTTTTTTCTTGCTCACGGATCAGCTCGACTAATAAAGGGTGCCACTGTTGACTACCGGTTGCGCATTTTTATCGCCACATAAAACAACAAGTAGATTGCTAACCATAGCGGCTTTACGTTCCTCATCGAGTTCGACAACTTGCTTTTCAGAGAGCTTGTCGAGCGCCATCTCTACCATGCCGACGGCACCTTCAACAATTTTCTGTCGCGCGGCGATAATTGCAGAGGCCTGTTGGCGCTGTAGCATTGCACTCGCAATTTCCTGCGCATAGGCGAGGTGGCTGATGCGCGACTCGATGACTAAAACACCCGCTTTACCAAGCCTTTCCTGAATTTCGTGTTTGAGAATGTCGGCAACGTCGTTTGGATCGGCACGCAGGGTAACTTTCTCGCCCTCATGCGCGTCGTAGGGGTAGCTCGTCGCCATGTTTCGCAATGCAGATTCGCTTTGGATTGCAACAAATTCTTCGTAGTTATCCACTTCAAATACTGCCTCTGCGGAGTCGACAACTTTCCAAACGACAACGGCGGCGATATCGATGGGGTTACCGTGAAGGTCGTTCACCTTGAGTTGGTCGCTCTCGAAATTGCGTACACGGAGTGACACCGACTTTTTGCTGTAAAAGGGGTTGGCCCAGCGCAGACCTGGAGTTTTTTCGGTACCGACATAGGTCCCAAACAGTTGCAATACTCTGGCTTCATTCGGTGCGACCATAAACAGGCCAAGTGCCATTAAGCCGCTGGCAATTATGGTCAAAATTGAAACCAGCTTAATCATTGCTCCGGCAGTAACTAATAAAAAAGCTGAAGTCGCTATTATTAAAAAAAGTACAATCAACGCTGAATAGCCTGATGTTGTGCGGGCCGGTTTTTCATTAATCATCGTTCGAATTCCACTTTTGTGATATCAAAGTGATATCACTATGATTCTTTTTCGCTATGGTTGTCAAGCCCCTGTGTCTTCGCTGTCACTGGATAGGTAAGAAGTAAAGCTAGGGGCAGCAGTCCCCCGAGAGCTAACCATTGCAAGCCTTGCCAGCCAAGCGCAACAAGTGCAATGCCCGCACTCAGGCTGGCGAGCGCTTGCGCACCAAATACCAGGGTGTCGTGCTGACCTTTAAAATTCGGGTTTGGGTGACGCGCAGCCAGGGTGCTGCCAGCGGTAAATAATATGTTCCAGCCGACACCGAGTAATATCAGCCCAGTGGAGTAGTGCAAAAACGCAATACCACTGAGTGTGATAGTCGATGCAGCGGCATACGTGAGCAGGCCGACACCGAGTGAACGCGAAATACCGCAGTATTGAATAAATTTACCTGAAACCAGTGACGGCAGGAACATTGCCAAGATATGCCATTGGATAACGGTCTTAGTATCTACCAGGCTATGACCGTGGTGGCCATGCATACTGAGCGGGGTGGCTGTCATCACAAAGCTCATGATGCCGTAAGCCGTGACAGAAGCGACTATCGCAAGTATACCTTTGCTACGCGTATGATCTATTGTTTGGTTTGTGTCATGGCGAACGCAGGGCGGTGTCCGCCATAAAAGCACCGCGATCAGACCCGCTAATTGCAAGATGCATAGAGCCGCGTAGCCGCCAACGAAACGTGGCCAATCGAAGAGGTCTACTTGCGTGGCTATTTCTGGGCCAAGCACCGCAGCCAGCGCCCCAGCGAGCATGAACACGGATAGCGCTACAGAAAAATCTGATGGTTTTACAAAGCTGGAGGCAACAAAACGCATTTGTTGTGCGCAGGCAGAGCTCAAACCTGTAAATGCCATAGCGAGCAGCCACAGTGCAAATGACTTTTGATAAAGGGCCGTTATGCCGACGGCGATTGCGATGAAACTAAGAAGGCAGCCTGCAAGATAAAGTATTTTATAGCCGCAGGTATTGAGCAGTTTGGCGGCCGGCAAAGCGCCGATGGCGAGCCCGATGACCATCATCGTCAATGGTAAGGTTGCCAAGGCTTCCCTTGAGCTAAATTCGGCGCCGACAATGCCGCCGACGAGTAAGGCCATTGGCATCCCGGTAGTCAATATCGCGGTCGCAATCGCGAGAAAATAGACCATTTGGGGTAACTTGAGCATGAGCCAACCAAGTCGCATTTTGTGAACGTGAGGAACATCTGCAGATGTAAACCTACCACGTTTTTGTAGTGCGCCGTGCTATTAGGAATCCACGGTACCTGGTGTTGTGCGGATCTCACTCAAAAATCCGTCCAAGTCGCTAATGGTTTTATTCAATGCGGCTTGAGCGGATTCAGTATGGCCATCTGTCAATTGTTGTTTGAGTGCAACTAATTCACTTAATGTCCAATCTACAATTCTTACTGACAGAGCAAGTTCGTTTTTGTCTGTGTCAGACTGTGATGAGCTGCGTTTACTTCCTGTTTCGGCTTTCGATTTTTGTCGCATATTATCGTGTCCTTAATCGATATTTCGCGTGGGAGGGTTTAAAGACTGTGTGAGGAGGGATTCCAGCGTTACCTTTTCACCGCTAGACGTTGTTTTGTCCTTTACCAATTGCGCTACTTCAACGGCCCGGCCTGGGGGAACATAGCCCTGGGCAACCCATTTCCAAATGGCATTGTTGCTAACGCCCAGCGCTCTTGCGAGTTTCGCCTGGCTGCCCAGTATAGCAACGACCTTATCAATTTCCATATCCACACGCTAAAAATAAACCATAGGTTTATCGTTTGTCAACCTGTGCCTTATTGGCGCGACGTAGTCTGCCCGATATGATTCAACCTATGGTTGATTTATATAAAGAGAAGCGCGGCGAGCGTATAGCTGACACGATAGAAAATTCCGGCAAATCCCAACGGCAAGTGGCTGACGAGATTGGCATTACTCCTCAATCGATCACCAAATGGATGAAAACAGGCCTTATCTCGCTTGATCATGCCGCCGCGTTAGCGGAGGTCACAGGTGGTGATCTCCGCTATCTGGCGTCGGGCAAGCACGGATTAAAAATTGCCGAGCCACACACCGAATACCAGATTAAACATGCCGATATTCATCAATTACTTGAGAAACTCGATAGCAACCAGGCCAGACTTTTACGCCTCTGTGCGGATGCACTTCTAGATGCGCAGACCAGTGAATTGGAAGTGCACATTTCTATTGGGGATAAAAAACTTTTTTAGTGGCGTCAATTGCTGCACTTAAACGTGCTTACCCCGCCTGCCGATATTGCATCGGTGTAAATCCAGTCATCTGCTTAAACACGCGATTAAAGGTGGATTTACTGTTAAAACCCGCATCTTCCACGATGTGCAGCACCGTCTTGATAGCCGGATAAAAGCCCATAAAGCCATCTCAGATCGATTTTTTTGGGGTCGGAATAGCTGCTCCATCAAAATATCGCGATAAGCGCTCATATGTCTGATACATGCAAAGGCGAAGAAAAGGCTGCTCGCCGAAAGCGCGAATTGCATGAGAAATATTTCTGTGCAGAAGACCATGTCTCCGACCATCTTGTCTTGCAGTACGTTGCCTTGATTGTGATAGCTAAAGTAGATATAGGGGATGGCAATAATCGGCGCTATGGCAAACAGCATATCGGATGGTTGTCCGGCGTCACCAGTGACCTCGTGTACAGATATAGCATAACCCTTCGATATAGACGAGCAGACCTGCCAGGCTAAAGGGCTCCAGTCGAGGTACGCCGCGTAAGTCGGTGAACTTTTCGCCAAATGTAAATACGGAAGCCACTAAAGCGAGCGCTTGAAATAGCAAAAAGCCAGAAAGCAGTTTGTTTGAATGGGTATTGCCTTGTTTTAAGCGGAAAAAAATAACGAAAACAGTAAGCCCAAAAAGATAAGCACAAGCACAACAGTATCTTTAGGGCTGAAAACAGCCGATGTAAGCATAACGAGTTGCGGCGTCCTTATTGCCAGTATGAACTGCAGTTCTCTCGTCTGGGAGAATCTTATTTGAGGTGATTTTGCCGCCTATGTTGAGCCAAATTCCCCTTTTGAGGAAGTGCCAATTTGGTTTTCGCACCTGGATTGAGACCGTCGCCAACAAAAACCATAGAAAAATCCTTCTGAGCTTATTGCGCGGATCTTAAGGGTTCCCGCGCGTAAGTGATCGATTCGATAATTAATTTCTATAGGTAATGAATATGATTTCAAAGCTTCGATTAAAAGACATGCTCGTCTGTCTATTTCTGCTCGTATTTGCGGTAGTGGCGTTTAATGCTCAGGCAGGAGGTTATTCAAAACCCAAGCGAGAATTTGTGCATGGCATCGTGCTCAAGGTAGATGGCAAAAAGTATTACCTCGGCGGCCCTGCGAGGGTTGCCGATGGACCAAACGGCGAGTTTGACTTGCCTGCCCGGTCACGAATGGCTCAAAATCGGCCGCAATAGGATTTTGGGAAAGCACTTGAATACTGGACCATTCGGTGCCGAGAGTTGGTGGGCTTCAGGTGAAAAAGATGGCATTGTCTTGTATTCAGTAAAAGACGTGATCGACACTTGGTCAGATGTTAAATCCATCCACTACCACAACAAGGGCTTGGCCAATTACGTACCGCTTTTATCTGTTGAGGGTGGTGTTACTTTGCATCCAACCAAAGTTCTCTGGGTTCGCCATGCAGCCACGAAAGATTTTACGATGGATGTTTTTGGCATCGTAAGGGATGTGGAAGCAGGGTATGAGTTTGAATTTTTTCCAAATTGGAATGTGCCTTACCCGGGAGAGTAAGGGGTTGTTACCGAGCGTGGCTTATACAAAATTTAAAGTCGCTGAGTGTTGTGATTAACACGGATTTCTCCCAGGGACGGGTTTCTTAATTATTAATATTCATAAGGCCCAATATCTATGCCGTCGCCATTTACTCTGTTTTGTTTCAAATAGTCTTTTGGCCAATAGTCGGCAGGGTCGCCGGGATAGTCTGGATCATCTGCATATCGATCGATAAATTGTTGGTAAACATCAGTGGCGCCGTTCGAATAACTTTGCGTTCCCGCGTCGATTGCGTCCGAAGTTTCAGTTAGATCAAAGTTATTATTCGCTGCATCAATGTAGCCGACGCTGCCGTCTATATTTTCCGCTGCCCAGCTTTGGTTGTTTAAATTAGCAATCGATTGAAAACTCGTACCATTTAAAGCAACAGAGTTTTCATAGTTTTCGATAAGGTTATTTTCCAGGAAAATAGTGAGTCCAGCCGAATTCTCCAATGATATGGCACGCGATGTTGTGTCAATCGTGCCCGAAATATTGGTAAAAATATTGTTGTAAATATGTAAAGTGTCGGCTGCCCTTGCCCGATTTGTTTGCGCCCAAATGCCATGGCAACTGCTATCGAAAATATTATTGACAAAATAATGTTCACCGCGCTGCGTAAACAGTGTTGCACCTGAACAGGTGCGCCAATTGTCGTTAGCCTCGCCTGAGCGGTTGCCGAAAAAAATATTGCCAATGATAAACAGTGGTCCCGTCATCGCGTCATTGGCGGTGTGCATCCAGCCGGAATTTGAATTTGTGCCAACATTATTTATCCACCAGTTATAGTCGCCAAGGCTGTACTGATGTCCGTAGCACTGACCGTTACCGCCCGCCAATGCATATACATCAGTGCAATAATTGCTCGAGAAAATGACATCGCGCGATTTTTTTGTCCAGCCAAGCGCCTGCCGCGCAAATTCCTGGTAATTGCCTGCGACATAAATATGGTGATTGTTCCCAGAAGTGCTCGACTGGTCGCCAACTTGCACCAGGTTGCCCGATAGGCTTTTAAATAAGCCGTCGATGGGGTCGGGTTCATCGCCGCTAACGGCCCTGTTTTCGATTATCCATATGCGGCGAGCGCCATTGCCACCAAGTTGGCCGTTGATTTTATAGCCGTGGTGATCGTTGTCGGTGGTTGACCAATCAAAGCCGCCCCCATTATTTTTGAACACATTTTTGTAGGCGACAACGTCATGCAATATACCGCCTTCCGCTGAGCTTGCAGATAAAGTAACAATAGCGCCACCGCCGCCGATATAATCAATATTTTCAAAACGTAAATTGCGCAGTGTCATGTGGTGGGTGGGTCCATCGCGGTCGCGCGTTAACGAAAGTACGCCGTTAGACGTATTACCACCTATCCATTGCAGGTTATCGAAGATCGTATAACGACTGTTATACAGCTGGAACCTCACGCCAGAAAATACCGGTTTGTCCTCCGGATCGCCGTAGATCCAAATGGGTTGTGTATCGCTACCGTGAAATTGCGGCGCCCAATTACCGTAGAAATTCTCGTCGGTGAAGGTGCCTCCTTTTATCCAGATTACCGTCCCAGCGCTATAGGCGTCGCCAATCCAAGAGTTGGATGGAATTGTTGCCCGAGGCCTATCGGGATAGCCATAGCGGCCAAACTCGCCTTCCAGTTCTGCGTCCTCGGTGACGTCGCTGGCGTTTGGGTGATCTGGTTCAACATAATAAAAATTTTCGACCCCCGACCCGGGCCATCCATCGGGAGCTGTAAGCGCGATGGTAAATGGATTGTAAGCCCAGTCTGTGTAGGGAATAGCGGGATAAGACCACGGTGTACCTTCGGCAACCGGCAGCTGAATAGAAAATGCCAAGGTGTAATCCGTTGCGTTGATATTTCCAGCTTCATCTGCGCAGCGCACGTAAAAGACATAACTGCTGCCGTCGCTCATGCCAATTTCGTTCGCTCTGTGGCTTGTGCTGTCTGATGTAGAAAAGACCTGAGTCATTGCGTTGTATGCGGTAGCGGCGGTTTCGCTATATCGGCATGCTGCTGTTTCATTTGTTGTAAGCGTGAGTTCGACCGTCTGAGTCCCTGCGATGAGTGCGCCCTCCGGTGAGGAGTTGATTATAGCGGGGGTAGTGGTGTCTGATACTGGAGTCGGAGTCGGAGTCGGAGTCGGAGTCGGAGTCGGAGTCGGAGTCGGAGTCGGAGTCGGAGTCGGAGT
>JANQJP010000082.1 GCA_028281575.1 Cellvibrionaceae bacterium | reverse complement strand
TAAGGGGCGAGAGCAGGATGCGGTAAGCTTTACTCGGCAATTGCTCCTGCATTGCTCTAATAAGCTACATCCATGTAGCAATCGTCGTTTATTTGGAATAACCAAACTACTCTCCTCGTGCCTTGATTGGCACGTTTGCAGCCACAACAGTGGTGACCGAATTAGTGTTAACAGGCCCTAGTATTTAGCCTCCTTACCTCGCCTTTTTTCCAAACTAACAGTCTGTTGTTGGCGGGCATCGCGTGGTCATGTACGAGAGACACGTTGTTAGACGAGACGATTTCATTAACCCGCTCAAAATCCCGAATACCCTGCTCAGGGTTTTGTTGCTTTAACCAATGATCAAACGCTTCGTTGCTGGCGCTGGTATATGCACCGCCGTAGTTAAACGGTCCGTAAAGTGCAAACACACCTCCTTGTGGCAGCCGCTGGCTCACCTGCTCAAGCATAGTTAGCGTCACATTCCAGGCCATAATATGCGCAGTGTTCGCACTAAAAACCGCGTCAAAACCAAGGGGCCATTGATCTTTACTCACGTCTAACTCGATTAAGTCACGCATATTCCCATGCACGTAGTCATCGAGCCAATATCGAATTCCGGCATGATTGCTGACCAAATCACTCGGTTGCCATTGTAGGTGGGGAAGATACTCTGCCATATGCACAGCGTGCTGACCCGTGCCACTGCCAATTTCCAACACTAAGCGGGACGGTGCAAAGACGCTTTTTAGTATTCTAAGAATCGGCCCTTTGTTATTTTCTGCGGCCTGAGAATAGGGTTTCTGCAAAATATCGCGCCTCTGTGGACAAAAAGAAGCGGCAATTATCCCGCGCCGGCGATGGCTTTGGAAAGGGCTTCGAATTTTTCTGGATCGTTGTCGACAAATCGCACAGTGATTTTAAGGCGTTGAGAATCAGGGCGCGGCTCCGAAGCAAGCACTGCATGCACATAACCGTTTAAACGCGCCATCGCTTCGCCTTTGGCGTTTTCTAAATCAACCGCCGCCTGATCAAAGACCGCGGGCATTTTATCGGGGCGTTCCATCACCCCGTTTAAAGCCTGCAATGACAACTCACGAATTTCACATTCAGAACTGCTATTGGGAAAGCGCAAGAATGCACGCCCTTGAAACGAGGCTTTACCACCGCGTGCCACCGCAGGTTTAGCCTTGGGCGCAGGCTTGCCAAAACCCGCCGCACTGCGCACTTCACGCGGTTTTTCGATCGTCGCTTTCTTTGACCCCGTCAACACGTCAAGCGAGGAAAAACCACTTTGAGCTGCCGCGCTGGCACGACCGGGAGGCCGGTAGCCAACACGCTTGAGTTGTTTGGCCACTTTTTTGTGCAGTTCCTCTGGGGTAAAAGGCTTGGTAAGATAATCCGAGACACCAGAGTTCACGGCCGCGATCACATGGTCGCGATCACCGCGACTGGACACCATGATGAACGGCGTCGATTCATGCCCGGGCTGAGCCCGCAACCAGCGTAAGAACTCTTCGCCAGACATCTCGGGCATCTCCCAATCCGAGAGAATGAGATCGACCACATTGGTTTTCATTGCAGAAACCGCCTTGCGCCCATCGATCGCTTCTATGATCTCTACATCGGGGATTAGCGGTCGTAAATTGCGTTTTATCGTGTCGCGAACGAAACTAGCATCGTCGACGACCAATACACGAAAAGCCATGCGTCTGCCTCATAATAGGACAACGCCGGCTAATAAACTAAGGGGCCTCATCCCTAGTGAATACCCACTTACTTCCCTGTGACAGCGATGGGTTGTAGCGATACCCGTCCCAATCAAAGCCTTTTATTTCGCTAGCGTCTTTTATCTGGTTCTTAATAATATAGGCGCTCATCCGGCCACGCGCTTTCTTTGCAAAAAAACTAATGATTTTATATTCACCCTGCTTGAGGTCCTTGAATACCGGATGGATCACTTCAGCGCCAAGCAGATTGGGTTTAATGACTTTAAAGTATTCATTAGACGCAAGATTCACTAAGACCTGGCTACCTGATTTTTTGATCTGCTTGTTCAACTGCTGGGTAATGCGATCGCCCCAATAAGCGTAGAGGTCTTTGCCCGCCTGCGTTCGCAGCTGGGTACCCATTTCCAGGCGATAGGCCTGGATACGATCAAGTGGTCTCAGCAGGCCATATAAGCCCGACAAAATACGTAAGTGCTCCTGCGCAAAGGCCATATCGGCTTCACTCATCGAATATGCCCGTAATCCGGCGTAGACATCACCGTTAAAGGCGTAGACAGCCTGGCGCGCGTTTTTAGCGGTGAACGGCAGCTGCCAGGCCTGATACCGGTCAAAATTAAGCGTTGCGAGCTTGTCGCTAACGCCCATTAGTTTGGCAATTTTATGTGGAGCCAGCGTTTTCAGCTGATCGACTAGCACTTGGCTGTCATCAAGCATCGATGCCTTTGTCGCTTTTTTTAATGGTACAGGACTTTCATAGTCGAGATTTTTAGCCGGGGAAATAACAGTAAGCATGAGTGAACGCGCAGTCTTCTAGTAAAGGCTGGTGATTATAACGCTTAGCTAATGGCGAATGTCAGTAACGTTTGTATTTCATGTAGGTGATTCCGCTACTTAGAACCAGACGCCACGCGAGGCCGATTTCCTCATCAAATAGTGGGTCAAACCTGGCGACAGTTGCCACAAGAGAGTCCATCCATAAATCGTAAAGATGTGCGGGAATGTCAACGCCCTTCTTACTGTGCTTTTCAGCCATTTTTTTAAGGTATTCGTCGGCAGTATTGCTCGCGTAAAACACAAGTAAGCTGTAAAAACTTTTTTTTAACATTCTTTTTTGACGGTCCATGTCGGTATCTGCGAACTTTTCTTTTACTTCTTCAGACGCATTAATGAAATGTTCGTAGAAGGCATCAAAAATATCTTGATCATTTACGTGGACATCAAGTACACGCTCGTAGCTTTGATCAAATAATTTTTCATAGGACATTGGTGCTTTCCGCCAGCAAAATGACAAAAGTCATATAGATAGATGACAAAGGTCTGTTACATTGGACTATCGAATGTATAGCATGATATGCATGCAATCATGCTGATATCAATCAAATATGAGGTGCACAATGATTGCGTGGGCGAGCCTGCTACTTGCAGGACTGTTTGAAATAGTTTGGGCGATTGGGATGAAATATTCTGAAGGCTTCAGCAAGCCGGGACCAACCGCGATCACACTGGTATCACTGTCAGCGAGCATAGCCTTACTCGCTTATTCGCTAAAGTATTTGCCCATTAGTATTGCCTACCCAATTTGGATGGGCATCGGCGTTGTCGGTATCGCTATTATCGGCATGACCTGGCTGGGAGAACCAACGAGTTATGCGCGAATTCTTTGCATCGTGCTGGTCGTCGGCGGCTCTATTGGTCTTAAATTGTTAAGTTAGAGTCTGTTAACACCGAGATCTGAAAGTTATGAACGCAAACGATCCCACCCTTAAAGAGTACAGCGCATTTCGTATTTATTCACCGCTTATATTTAGCCTGTTCTACTTTATGGGGGTATTTGCCGACGAAAAACCGTTGCTCGCCGTCATTTTTCTTATATTTATATTCGCGGTGCAATGTGCGCTTTACCACGTTATGGCAACAGCCGAAAAAAAGTATGTCGTGTTAGCCATATTCATGTCTATCACGATAAGCTTTTCGACGGCTGGCTTTAATCTATCTTCCTACGCGTTTTACTGGTTTTGTATTTACTTTGTCGCTTTTTATTTTTCCCGCTGGATCGCTATTTCTTTTTTTGCAGCGATCATGGGTTTAGCCTTACTCAGCGCCAAAATTCACCACTATCATTTTATTTGGTTTTATTTACCAGTGATTTTGCCATCACTGGCGTTACTGGGCTATGGAATTTTTGACAAGCAGGCACAAATTCATGATCGAGCCCAGAGAAAAAGCCAGGAACAACTCGCACAATTGGCCAAAGTTGCCGAACGTGAACGCATTGCGCGAGATTTACATGATGTAATGGGTCACTCACTGTCAACCATTGCACTCAAGGCACAACTTGCAGAAAAGCTCGGCAATGCAGGAAACACCGATGCGGCTATTAAAGAAATTGCTCAAGTCGCACGCATTACTAGCGAAACACTGAATGACATGCGCGCTGTAATTACAGGTTATAAAGCGCAAAGCCTGGAAGCCCATGTAAGAAAGTTACAAAACTCGCTCGAAGAGCTAAATTTTACTGTCGACAATAAACTGCAATTGCCGAACATGACAGCTCAACAAGAAACAAGCTTGACCCTGGTTCTTACCGAAGCAATAACCAATATCATGAAACACAGTAAGGGCGATAAAGTATTACTTCATAGCGAGGCCAATACTATTAAACCCGGCTATTGGAGCATTCGCGTTCAGGATAACGGTAACCTGGAGCACTACAACGAAGGCAATGGTCTGACCGGGATTCGCGAGCGGCTCGCAGAAATCGGTGCCCAACTTGCCGTTGTCACCAGCGGAGGTATGCAGCTGACCATGCTTATACCCAAGAGAGATGCCCAATGATTAAAATACTATTAGCGGAAGACCAGGCACTGGTCCGCGGAGCGCTGGAAGCACTACTAAACCTCGAAACTGACCTCGACGTCTGTGCAGTCGCTGCCGACGGCGAGGAAGCGTGGAAACTACTCAACAATGATAACTTCGATGTGTTGCTGACTGATATCGAAATGCCCAATGCGAGCGGCATCGACCTGGCCGAGCGCGCGGCGGAAAAATTTCCCGAATTAAAAACCGTCATTGTTACAACATTTGGACGCGCAGGTTATATCAGGCGAGCCATGGTAGCAGGAGTAAGTGCTTTTTTGCTAAAGGATGCACCATCGGAACAGCTTGCTACGGCAATTCGCAAGGCAGTGAATGGCAAAAAAACTATTGCGCCGGAACTTGCTATCGCCGCGCTGGACGATATTGATCCACTTTCCGATAAAGAACGCAAAGCCCTGCGTTTGGCTTCACAGGGTTTGCGTACCGCAGATATCGCAAAAAAATTATTTCTCTCAGAAGGCACTGTGCGCAATTATCTGTCGGAGGCAATTTCTAAACTAAACGCGACCAATCGCGTTGATGCCGCACGTATCGCCCAACAAAAAGGTTGGCTCTAGGTGTTGTCCTTTACCTTTTACTCGAACCATTCATGCTTATCGGTAGCAATGGCAATGCTGAGTGAACCAACACTGGTGTAAATACCGCTGGCAAGACTGGCAACGGAAGGAATTAACATCACTTTGCGCTGTTTCGCGTAAACAGCGAGTTCATGATAGCCCGGCAGCGATTTAAGCTCTTTTAATGCCCCGCAATAATTAACTGTAATTATCGGACTGGCCAAACCAATATCTATACGCTTGCGTACATGCTCGAATAAAGCACTTGCAGCTTTATTAAAGCTCCAGATTTTTGCTACAACATCAGACGCATCATTGACATTACAAACGATAGGGTGAATACCCAAGGCATCGGCAATTAGAGCTTGTGCCCAACCAATATTATTTTCGTTTCGTTCGCGCGATCGCTCGAGTGCTACGAGCGGTTCTCTCGGCAAAATAAACGTGTGTATTTTTTTAGAGATGAGATCCATTTCACATTGTACAGAATTTTCATCACCCTCTTTTAATAGCCGCCTAACTGTTTCTGTGGCCATTAAACCTTGACCTGCAAAAACCGTACGGCTGTCCATGACACGCATGGTAATAGGTTGCCCTTCCAACTGTGTTTTAACACGGGCAACACCGGCATTAGCATTACCGTAAGTGTTACCCTTAAAGCGATTCAGGGTTTGAATCACTATGCGTTTATTTCCTTCCTTTATTTTTTTTATTATTTCCTGCTCAAAATCTTCAGGCGACGGTGGCGTTGTGCTTACATCATATTTGCGACCGAAAACACCGGTTTCAAAGATAGCGAGGGAACTCTGTTCATCACATTCGTCTTCAAAATCGTCGCCATTAACCTTGTAATGAACGGGCAGCAAAGAAATATTGTATTTTTCACAAATGGATTTGGGCAAACTGCACACCGAATCCACAATCAGCGCAGTTTTCATAACCTTTATGCCGATACGTTTATCGTGGGGTCTTAGTAAAGCATTCTACAACGATAATAAAAATGGAATGTAAATTGGCGCGACAATTGCGGTAACAATTGCACAGAGAATAAGCGCGGTTGATGCGTAAGCAGAAGCTTCCATTGAGGTGCGCGCAATAGTAGCCGCACCTAGAGCATGGCTTGCGCTGCCAAAAGCGAGGCCAACTGCACGCATATTTTTTATTTTCAATACGCTCATTAACAGCATGCCAAATGCACTTCCGGTGAAACCGGCAATCATAACCGCAACAGCGGCTAACGCCGCTGAGCCACCAATTTCCGCAGAAGTTTCCATCGCAATAGCCGTAGTAATATTCAGTGTGGCTAGCGATCGAATGGCCCATTCATCAATGCCCAACGCCTTGGCAAACAAAACATTTATCGTCAGCGCACATAAACTGGCAAGACAACATGCGCCGATTAGTGTCCGCCAAAGACGGCTAATTAAATGCATTTGCTTGTACAGAGGATAGCCCAGCGCAACAACACCCGGTTCGATAAACGCGCTGATCCATTCACCCCCCGTCATGTAACGGGAATAATCGATCTCCAGTAAAAACAATATGAGGACAACGCTTATCACGCTTAATAACAGTGGATTAAATAATGCAAATGGAAATTTACGATGAAACTGCAGCCAGGAAAAAAAGATGGCAATCGAACATATACAAAAAATAATAGGCTCAATCACAGCGTTCATCCCGCAAAATTTTTGCGCAGATAAATGCGACCAGAGCCATGACCGACAGCGTAGAACTCATGCCAACAGCGACGATTTTCCAACCGGATGTCTGGAGTAAATCACCGTACTGTATGACACCCACACAGACAGGCAAAAACACCAGCGGCATAATATTAATAATTTTGGCAATGGCTGCGCCTATCGCTGCTTCATCAAATATATTCGACGCGAGAATCGCCGCAAATAGCAGCATGCCGTAAATAGAACCGGGGAAAAAACCAATGTAATGCGCAAGCGCCTTGCCAACAATTAAGCAAATCGAAATCAGGAACGCTGCAAAAAGATACTTAAGCAAACGTAAAATCCTACGTTAAATCTTGCAGCTCGACACCGCAGAATGCTTTCATTCATCGACGCCCAAGTCCAACCACCAATTTAACGGTGTCGAACCATCCTCGGGATCATAGACGTTGCCGTAAAACCAAGCACTCTGCGACCTCTCACCGACATACTTATTTAGTATTTCTTCTATCTGTTTAAAACCACAGCTTACATGGATACTAAAAATAAGCATGCGCTCATTACCAAAGTCGAGCTCACCACCGAGCTTTTCGATCGCGCTAACGATTTCATTTCTCAACCTATCCATTCCCGCGCGTGCAAATACGCGAATACAAAGGTTGCCCGAATGCATCAGTAAGCCAAAGCTATTATCGGTCGCGTCGTATTCGATCTCGTCGCCCGCAGCAAGACCGTGCACAAACGCTGGCGACTTCACCAGGCGATAGCTATTTTCTCCGGTCTTGGCGACACGCACTTGTTCAACAACATTCTGGCCATCGGCCTGTTTACCTGCGAATAGATTAATGACGTGCAGCTCATTCATTAGTCGTTTGCCATTTCGATTGCAACAAAAAAGGCATTATCATATCCGAACCCACTTAACTGCAATGGAGATATCCTGTGTCCAAGCTTCTTCTGCCAGTCATAGCGATTCTTTTAAGCCTGCAAATCGGTTGTGCGGTAAACCCTGTCACTGGAGAGCGGCAACTCTCCCTGATGTCTCCCGAGCAAGAAGTCCAAATTGGTGAAAAGTACTACCAGTCGTATCAGCAACAGCAAGGCGGTGCCTACATAGTGGACCCTCAACTCACACCCTATATAGCATCGGTGGGACAGAAACTCGCGCGTTTAAGCGATAGACCCGATCTACCCTACGAATTCGTCGTACTAAACAGCGATGTGCCCAACGCCTGGGCGCTACCCGGTGGCAAAATTGCAATTAACCGTGGCCTTCTTGTTCTGCTGGAAGACGAGGCACAGCTCGCAGCGGTGCTCGGTCACGAAATAGTCCATGCCGCCGCGCGTCACGGTGCCAGTCAACAAACGCGACAGACACTTCTCGGTTTATCGGTCGCCGCGATTGGAATCGCGAGTGCAAAAAGTGATTACGGCCCTTGGTTGGGCCTCGGTGCCGCAGCAGGAGGCGCAGCCTGGCAGGCACACTACAGTCGCAGCCATGAACTGGAAGCAGATAACTATGGCATAGACTACATGGTCGCGGCAGGTTATGACCCGCAAGCGGCGGTTGAACTGCAAGAGACCTTTGTCAAATTATCACAGGGAAGCAAATCCGATATCTTTAGCGCACTATTTGCAAGCCATCCACCATCAGTCGACCGCGTTGCTAAAAATCGTGCGAAAGCCGCAAAGCTCACTAATGGTAAACGCAACAGAGAGGCGTACCAAAAAGCCATTGCCCAGATTAAGCGCGACGCCCCGGCATATAAACTTCATCGGGAAGCGCTCGAAGAAGCCTCAAAAAACCAATTGGAGGGCGCACTGATTAAAGTCGACAAGGCGATTAAATTACAACCGAAAGAAGCGAGCTTTCACATTACCCGCGGCCAGCTTTTACTCGCACAGAAAAACACTAAATCAGCAGAGTCGGCCTTCGCCCAGGCATATAAACTTGATCCCAACTACTATGTATCATCATTGGGCCTGGGACTGAGCGAAAAACTCAATGACAAAATGGCATTGGCAAAACAACACCTTGAAAAAAGCGTGGCAATAATACCGACTCAAATCGCGATCTATCATTTGGGTGAAATCGAACTCGCAAATGGAAATCGCAGCAAGGCATCTCAATATTTTAAAGCGGTCGCTCAGGCGGGTGGTAAGCTAGGTCAAGCTGCTACGGAAAAGCTCGAAGCAATGGCGAGTGATGCTCAATAAAACGACGCTCGAACTAAATATCACACCGATCTAATGAGAGCCTAGGGCCTGGCCCTCGAAATTGCTCCTGCATTGTTCTAATACGCCACATCCATGTGGCTCTTCGGGTTGTGGCTGCAAAAGCGCCACTGTGCGTTGCCCACATGGATGTGGGTAAGGAGCGAGAGCAGGATGCGTAAGCTTTGTTCGTCGTTCATGTGGAACAACCAAACTACTCGCCTTACCCCTTGATTGGCGCTTTTGCAGCCACAACAGTGGTGATCGAATTCGTGTA
>JANQJP010000075.1 GCA_028281575.1 Cellvibrionaceae bacterium | reverse complement strand
GCGATGATGAACGCCGCGATCATGGTTTTGGAATGTCCCGGCTCGAGGCCGTGCGTTGCTCCAAGCACCAGGGCTGCCGCAATGATAAAGAGAGGATTACCGGTGCCCTGCTCGATCATGGAATACACATCCATTATTCAAATCCCGGCGTTTAAAGATATTTCGAAATAGCCTTGAATTCATTCACCAGATCAAGGGAGTCCCTTTTCTGTTCAACCGAGCCATACAGGCAATAATCGATATGATCGTGAATAAATGTCTTTTTGGCCTGGATGATCGCTTTTTCCACTGCATGAAGCTGTTGAGCAACCTCGACACAGGACCGGCCTTCCTCGATCATCAGAATGATCTTGCGCATGTGACCATCTGCGCGTTTCAGCCGATTGACGATATCGGCATGAGTAGTATGCACTTTTTTCATATCCTATCCCCCTGGAGAGGTTATTTTACTTTATAAAAAAGTATCGAAAACACTACGGTTTTCAAAAAAATTTTCAGAAAAAAACACGTTGCGGGGAGGGAAACACCTCTGCACCCTACTACTGATTGTTAGTAAACTAGTTCCAGCTAACGCCGTTTTCAGGTGCGCCGCAGGCTTCACCTGGAAAACTTTGTTATGTGCGTGTTGTTCATGCCTTGTTTGTTGATTGCCAATACCTTTCGCTGATTTTAAGTTGCTATTTCTTTTAAAATTAGCCTCGCTCGTCGTAGGCTTGTCGTGAACGTTTGATTTCGTCATGGTGTGTTTCCGCCCAAGAGACCAACTGATATAAGGGTTTGACTAAACCTCTCCCCATTACTGTAAGCTCGTACTCCACCTTTACTGGTACTTCGGGGTAGACGGTTCTATTTACATACCCTTCTCGCTCCAAGTCACGCAGGGTTTGCGTGAGCATACGCTGTGAGACACCTACCACCCTTGATTTAATGGAGTTAAACCTGTCGGGGCCTTCGACGAGTGCAAATAAAATCAGCACTGACCATTTGTCGCCAATCTGGGCCACCACATTACGAACTGGGCACTCATCGTTGTTATGAAACACCCGCTTTTCAGCTTTCCCTTTGCTTATAGTCTTCGTTTTTCCTTTGTTCTTCGCCACGTAGCAGTCCTCCTACCAACTTCTATCTTTAGGTTACCAAAATGTGGCTAGATGACATCTTAGTGCCCTCTTGTAATTTAGGTTACTATTAATTACCATTATATACAAATCATACTTACTCCGAACCAATGACATAGAGAGGAACGACTTATGCGGAAAATCATTGCATCAACACTTCTGATATTGGCAAGCGTAACTGCTTCTGCACAAAATGCAGACAAGCTGGTTATAGATCTACAATCATTACAGAAACCCAGTTGGACAGAGCAAGAGCTGGCAAACGCCACCTTAATTACAGACTTTGTTCAAAACCTGATGAACAACCATAATTTCGACTACATACTAGAGCGCTATAACGATAGCTCGTATGTTCAGCACAACCGCAACCTGCCCGACAAAATCACAGGGTTAGTAGGCTTTTTAAAAGAGTTTGTAGAGGACTATCCCGATTACACCTATGACGTAAAACACATCTATGTTGACGGCGATTACGTTATCTTTCACTCACATGCCACTCTAAAGAAAGATGACAGAGGTAACGACAAAAAAGGCATGAATATTATTGATATTTGGCGCCTTGAAGACGGAAGAATTGTTGAGCATTGGGACTCAATTCAAGCTCTTGATACCCTTATGCGATTTTATTCGTTAATTAACGGCGGCAATATTCAGAATGCCAATGGAGTGTTTTA
>JANQJP010000066.1 GCA_028281575.1 Cellvibrionaceae bacterium | reverse complement strand
AGGTAGAATAACGCAGGAGCAGTTATCGACGACTGCATGGATGCAGGAGGTAGAATAACGCAGGAGCAGTTATCGAGATGAATTGGCGGAGCTACAGGGGTGGAGTGGATTAAAGCGAAGCACTGCTTCGCTCCGCGTAACGACCAAACTCTATGATTTTGGGCCGGGCCTGCTCGCAGGTATTCATGCGTTTTCTGAACATATCACCGGCGCGTAAACGATTCGAAGGCACATATGCTGAAAATTTTGAACTAAATGTGTCGCTGGTCAGTGTTTATATACGTGATATCTAACGGCGCCAATATTTTATCTGATCCGACAATACACCAACCGCCAACGCATATTTAAATGAAGGGTTGTAACGCATAATCGTACAAAAATTTTCGTAAACCAAGTATCCATGACTTAATTCAGGATGCGTAACAATTAATGCCGCGGCAATATCCACCTTCGGCAGACTTGCACCATTCATACGGCGCACACCCAAATCATTCCAATCAACAAGCATTTTCCAGCCGGGAAGATCTTTCTTATAACGCTGGCAATTCCCTGGATCAGCCAAGTTTCGTTTATCCCGAGTAAGTGCTTTGCGCTTTTTAACCGGAAGCACAACCTTTCTTGCCCAGGCCTGATTTTCATGCCAGCCATAGTGAGCCAAATAATTTGCCACAGACGCATATAAATCAGGCCCGTGATTCCAAATATCCTTACGGCCGTCTCGATCATGATCCACAGCGAACTGCAAATAGGTAGACGGCATAAACTGGGGTATACCCAAAGCACCGGCCCAAGAACTTTTTAACTGATCCGTATTAGCGAAACCTTGATCGAGAATTTCAAGCGCCGCGAATATTTCTTTGCGAAACCTCTGACCGCGACGACTATCATAAGCCAGAGTGGCAAGCACATCGAACAGTGAATGCGTAAGATCAAAAGTACCGTAATTCGTTTCAATACCAATAATCGCGGCAATAAAGCGCGGCGGGACACCGTAATCGGATGTGACCGCTTTTATATCATTACCGTGCGAGCGCATATATTGCTGACCGTGCTCAATACGCCAGGGACTTACGCGCTTGCTCAGATACTCTTGATACCCCTCAGTAAACTCTGCCTGTTTTCTATCAGAGCTGATAACACGCTGTATAAAATTCACATCATCGAGCGCACGTGATACCGTCTTGGCGCGAATGCCCCGGTCTATCGCTTCCTGTTTTAATTCGATTAACCAGTTCTCAAATTTTTCATCATTAAAGGCACTGGCTAAGGATGGAATAAAGAGTACAGATATGACTAAAACTAAACGCAACAACGTCATTTATCGTCCATTTAAAACGAAGATTGATAAATATTAACTAGTTTGACGCTATCTTAGCCTGAAAGTGCCCAAAGTAAAGCAGTAAAAATAAAAGAGAAATCAAGTCGCTTATTAAGGCCTGCTAACACGAGTAACGCTTAATAAACGACTTTTAAGAATTAGTGCTGCATGGAGAACGCTTTAACAACGGGTATACGCGCGGCTTTAAGCGCCGGAAAAAACCCTCCGACCAAACCGATAAGCACAGCGATTTGCATGCCAGACACGAGAGACTCTCGCGACATCTGAAAATCAAAGACAATTTGCGTAAAACTACTTCCCAACGTTGACCCCTGCATACCATCAAAAAATAAAAACGCCGCCCCTGTGCCGAGCACTCCTCCCAGTATCGCGAGCAGTAACGATTCAACCATCGTCCCTATAAACGCCGATAGACCAGTAAAACCAATTGCGCGCAATGTTGCTATTTCCTGCGTGCGCTGCGACACCGAGGTGTACATGGTATTTAGGGCCCCTGCCAGAGCACCGAGTGCCATAATAATCGCCAACGGCCAACCGATATAAAAAATAATATTGAAAATCCCTTCCGCCTGTTCACTAAAATATTCTTTTTCAGTTGATATATCAAAATTCAGTTGAGGATTATTGTCAGAGTAGGCCTGAATTTTTTCCACGTCACCAGGAGTCTCGAGAGCAAAACGCACAACCTGATAAGTGTTACCGCGATTAAACTGCGTTTGTACCGTGCGAACATCGGTCCAAATTTCGCTCTCGTAAACACCACCATTGGCTGAAAAAATACCGACCACTCGCCAATTAGCGGTACCCAAACGAATTTCATCACCTATTTCAAAATTTTCATAGTCGCGCCACACGGCACGACCAACGACTATTTCGTTTTTTCCAGGTGTAAACATACGCCCTTCCATAATCTCTACGCCAGGCCTTAGAGCGACACCATCCAACTCGATACCTCTAAGCGACAGATTAGCTTCCAGACCTGTGGACTTTCGCACACCACCAACAACCACATAAAGTTCCGCCGAACTTATCGGGCCATCGGCGTTACGCTTTATTCCCGGCGCTTCAACAATTAATTTTACTTGCTCATTAGACAGGCCACTATTTAATTCGGCTTGAGACCCAGCACGCAACCCTATACCCAAAGCATCAGACCCCGAATTCTTAACCGTAGTCTGAAAACCATTGGCCATTGCAAGAAAGGCAAGCAGTACGGCTACAACAATGGCTACAGCGAGTAACGTTGTAAGCGCCATCCACATACGTTGAGGCAAACTCAATATGTTCATTGACACAACTGTGCGTATTTGAGGAAGTAGTGCAGACATAATTACCCCTTGCTAAGTGCATCTATTGTTTTTAGTTTCAATGCGCGGAGCGCCGGAAAAAACCCTGTTAAGCAACCGAGTAACAGCATTAAAAATACAGCCGTCATCCAGGTTTCAGCGGTGATGACTAAGTTCGGGAAAATACGTGTTATCGCTGGCACCTGTGTCAGACCACCAATCATCACCTCAGCGAAAACAGAACCTAAAAGGCCACCCACACATGCAAGCAATAACGACTCTGCCAGCACCATAATAAAAACCCTAGCTGAAGGAAACCCCAGGGTTTTTAACACTGCAATTTCTTTCACACGCTCACGAACAGACAACATCATCGAATTTCCAACTATCATCAGAATTGAAAAGAACGCCGCAAGCACCACCAAAGTAATTATTTGGCCAATATCACCTACCTGCTCGATAAAAGCCTTATTAAAAGCGGCTTCAGTCGTCGTTTCAGTCTCCGCCGAAGAGTTAGCAAATTGCTGATCAATCGCGCGCGAAATTGTTTCATTCAGTTCAGGGTCAGCTGTCGTAACGGTTAACCAACCCAGCCATTCTCCCGGATAAGCCTGCGTTTCAAAGAAATATTTATGGTGCATCAACATATAGCTAGTATCGACACCTTCCGTTTCTCCTTTGAAAATACCGTCAATCACAACATCCCAAGTATGCCCACCTTCATGAAGGGAAAATATATTTGATGAAATTGGAATACGATCGCCTTTTTCCCAACCGTAATTTTTCGCCAGTTGCTCACCCACCACTACGCCTTGACGATTGTTGAACCAACGGTTTTTTTCATTATCAGTCAACTGTAGCTCTGAATAAACATCCAGATAACTTTCGGGGTCAACAATAAACGTCATTGCCATTTGTTTTGGGTCTTGATAGTAGCCGCCAAACCAGTTGGCCCAGGTCACCTTACGTACGCCTTCAATTGATTTAATTTTATTTGCGTACGCAACCGGTAAAGTCTGGGTAAAACTAATACTGTTTACAACGACCAATCGATCCGCCGCGGCGAGATCAACGCCAGCATCGAAAGCGTTTTTAATTGAGCCAAGCGCACCGAACAGGAAAAACGCAATAAAAATCGCAAATAAGTTAAGGCTCATTCTCAACTTATTGCGCGTTAAGTTCTTTCGTATCAAGTAAAAGTCGTTCATGCGGCGACATCCTTCTCGACAAATACACCTTTATCAAGATGCAACGAGGTATTCGCATAAGCCGCAGCTACGGGGTCGTGCGTCACCATGATGATGGTTTTATTAAATTCTTTATTAAGCAATTGCAGGTTTTCCAAAATATCCGTTGCTGTCGAGCGATCTAAATCACCCGTGGGTTCATCGCAGAGCAGAACATCGGGGTCGGATACAATGGCACGCGCAATAGCAACGCGCTGTTGCTGACCGCCAGAAAGCTCATTCGGACGATGTTTCGCGCGCTCACCCAAACCAACCAGTTCCAGAGCTGTCGCGACGTTTTCTTTTCTTTTTTTAGGGCTGAGCTTCTTGAGGAGAAGGGGCAATTCAACATTTTTCTCCGCTGTCAGCATCGGCATTAAATTGTAAAATTGAAAAATAAAACCGATATGATCAGCTCGCCATTTTGCCAGTTGCCCTTCGTTCAGATCATTGATCGGATTGCCGTCAAAAAGCAATGCACCTGAACTTGGTCTATCGACACCACCAAGCATGTTGAGCAGCGTCGTTTTACCCGAGCCGGACGGTCCCATAATCGAGACAAAATCACCTCGCTTAATGCCCAGATCCAAGCCGTCAAATATTTCCACAGACTCCTGGCCTTTCACGAATTTTTTGTGAACTTGTTTTAACTCATAAATAAAGTCAGTCATTTAATTGTTCTCCTCAGTCACGGAATCTTTATAAAAAGCGACTTTTACACCCATATCCGGAAGGATACGGCTGTCGTCTGTCAAAATTTTTATCCTTACGCGCACGGTTGCCTTAGAGCGATCCGCAGTCGGCACAACCGCAATAACTGCGGCGGGAATGTCCCAATCCGGATACGCATCGAGTTGCGCGATCACTTTCTGTCCGTCGAAGACTCGGCCGATATAGGCCTCATTCACATCGACTTCAATTTCCAATGAACCCATATCGACGATGGTGCAAATCCCGGTTCGGGTAAAACCACCACCTGCAGATGACGGAGCGACAATTTCGCCCGCTTGCGCATTTTTCTCAGTCACTACACCGGAAAAAGGCGCACGAATGGTATGGTCATCCAACACTTCTTTTTGCCTTTGAGCGGCAAGCCTGCTGACACGCAAATCTGCATTAACCGCGCGAATATCAGCGGTGAGTTTATCGACGTCTGCGCGAGCACGTGTAATCTGAGCTTCACTGGCAAAACTGCCCTCATCGAGCGACAGTAATCTTGCCAATACGCGCCTGGCTTCCTCGAGCTCTGTTTTAAGACTGGTGATCCGCGCCTCAGCGGCATCAATATTCGCGCGCGATAACTCCCAGTCGACCTTCGCGAGCGCGTTATCCAAGCGGGCAAGCACTTGATTGCGTTCGACTTCCATGCCTTCCTCAACCTCAACGCTGAGAATTCTGCCCATCACCTCTGCTGACACCGTCGCCATCAAGCGCGCAGTAATGTAACCGGACGCATTTAATATTGCCTCGTCGGATGCTCCACCAACTATCTGAGCTTCCGGCGCAGCCTCAACTGAAGGCACATAAGTTTTTACTTGCGTTGAAGGCGCGGGAACCAAATCACTTTGTTCAGCAGGACGGTAAAGCAAGACAATAATCAGTACGACCACCATCACTGCTGCGGCAACAGCGTAATAGCGCAAATACTGACCGCGACCCGAAGTATCGGAGTCATCGTCTTCAATTTTCAGCTTATTGAGCAATTCGTTTTTATTAGTATCAGACACGGCTTACCTCGTTCCAGAAATTCCGTGGCTTTCTCACCACAGTCGATACACGTCATGCTATGCGCTCTGCACCAAAATTGCAGCTGACAATTGTCACGATATCGGGTGACACTTGCCAGCACAAAAGTGACCAATCCGAGCCGCATTATTCAGTCGATGACGGGCCAGACTGAATAATGCGCGACATAAATTGTTCTGATAGACTCCCCGGTTTCCCCCAAATACTCGCAATTGCCCTTCTCGCTGAAGGAATCACTTACGTTCTGGCGAGCGCTGCTGTATTTATTAAAGGTATGTGCATGAAAAACACTCAACGTGTCCTGGCGGTAAATAACGATTTACCTATCAAAACAGATCAGGCTGTACACAATGGCAAGGTGCGCTCGGTCTATTGGCTGCGCGAAGAAGACAGCCAGCGCCTTATTAAGGGAAAAGGCTACGACGTCGCTGACCGTACCGACCTTGCGATCATGGTCATCAGCGATAGAATTTCTGCGTTTGACTGTATTTGGCACGGCGAAAACGGTCTCGACGGCGTACCGGGCAAAGGCGCTGCACTAAATGAAATTTCTCATCACTGGTTCAACCTTTTTCGCGCGCAGGGGCTCGCCGACAGTCACATCCTGGACGTGCCTCACCCACTCGTTTGGGTCGTACAGAAAGCGCGCCCCGTAATGATTGAAGCCATTGGACGCCAATATATCACCGGCTCAATGTGGCGTGCATATAACCGCGGTGAACGCGAGTTTTGTGGTCAGACACTGTCGGAAGGTTTACAAAAAAACCAACAACTTGACGAACTTCTTATCACACCATCCACCAAAGGTATTTTAGCCGACATTCCCAATATCCCCGAAGCCGACGATGTCAATGTCAGCCGCAGCGATATCGAAAATAATTACCAGGCATTCAACTTTAATTCAGTTGATGATATCGACCGTTACGAAGTATTGCTCAGAGAAGGCTTCAGCACGATCAGCCAGGCGCTGGCGAGGCTCGATCAAATTTTTGTCGATACGAAGTTTGAATTCGGCTACGTCAACGATGCGAGCGGTGCAGAAAAACTGATTTATATGGATGAGGTTGGCACACCGGATTCCTCGAGAATCTGGGACGGCGAACATTATCGCAATGGCAAAGTTGTCGAAAAATCCAAAGAAGCATTCCGTCAGATTTTACTCAACCACTTCTCCGAACCGGACATATTGTTAAATAAAGATCGCATGGATGAGCGCAACGCACTCGCTCGCGATAACGCATTACCGGAAGAAGTCATGATGCAAGTCTCGCGCACCTATACCCAACTCGCAGAACATATATCCGGATCAAAAATTACACTACCTGAAGACCCACGAGGTGAAATTATCGATACGCTTAATGAGCGTTTTGGGTTGATTTCTTAATTACATCGACCACATTTAAATTTTTATTATTCATCGAAGAAGATAGTAAAAATCGATCAGCAGCAATGTCACATGGGTATTCACACCAATTGCACTAAGGCTATTCAATAAAACTCTGAGAGACATGTGTTGGGGGTTGGTGTCAGCGACCTTCACCAGCAAGGATGCTGGTGCAGAGCCTACATGGATGTATTCATAGCGTGTCGCTAACACCAACCCCCAATGCATGTCTCGGTTTGCGTCTTGGCACTGTACAAGCCTTCTTTCAATTACTTGGTCTCTTTAAATACCGTAAACAATTTAATAGAAACAGTTGGTCCGTAACCCTGCCTTAGATACGTTTGCTCTTGGGTAATAGGTCCATAAAACGCATAAATACGTCCATGTAGCTCCGCCAATTCATCCATGAATTGACGGTTTCTGAATCTATTACCCAAGAGCAAACTCAAATCGTGTCCGCTTTAGCTACAGATATCTCTCATGTGAACCGTAAGTAGAAGTAATGACAAACTTATGACCTAAATCAAAACGAAGAGTATGCTAGTGCCCGAAAATAGCAACTCATACAGGGGGACACATTGCACACTCTCACCAAATACACCGCATTTATTATCGTCAATGCAATATCCTGGATATCACCTAACGCAGTTGGCGATTCAGCAAAACAATTTACTCCTGAAATCGATATATCTGTTGGAGGCATGTTGCAACCTGTCTTTTACTATAACGACAGTGAACTGATATCCGAGCGCGACACCCACGATATGCGTCTGCGTCGCGGGCGCCTCAACTTCAAGGGGAGCATGGATGAATGGATTCGCTTTGGCATCCAAACTGAAATGGGCGAAGAGCCCGCTTCAAGCACCTCAGACGCCAGAATTATCGACGCCTTTATTCATCTGAAACCCAACACCCAAACACAGCTTTTTATAGGACAATTTATGCCGCCGGCAACACGTCAAGGTGTTACACGCGCCGGTGCACTCATGACTATTGACCGGCCCGGCGTAATTTATAAGTCCCTTACCTGGGGAACACGTGCCCCAGCCCGATTTTCGACCCTTAATATGAACACTACCGACGCGGGTGTACGCGGGACTGTCGATGTTCGCGACATAGGCCTTATGTTAATGGGCACGGATGAACACGACCACGGGTTCCACTACAAATATTATGTTGGGTTTCTTGAAGGCGCGCGCTCAGCGCAATCAGAGCGCATACTTTTGCGCGGCCAGTTAAATTGGGGCGACGCCGAGCCCGACTTGTTTCAAAACGCTACTTACTTCGGCACCAAAGATACCCTCAGCATTGGCATTAGCGTCGACCAGCAAACCAAAGTGGCTGTCGAACAGGACACTGAAGACGACGTCGATTATTTAATGACCAGCGTTGATCTTTTTGCAGAAAAACCCATCGGAAACATGTCGATTAGTGCGGAAGCGGCATATATTAAACTCGACCTGGACGACGCCGGGATTCTAGTGGACCCCATTTCCAATGACCCGCTCAACAACAATCCGGCGACGAATGCGCAAGGCAGTGGTTTTTACTTCCAAAGCGGGCTAACCATCGGCCGCTGGCAACCCTGGATTGGCTATGAACAATGGCAGAGCGACGGAGAAAATAATATCGGCAGCTACTCAGGCTTTCGAATCGGTGCGACATATCAGCTTTGGCAGCACAAAGCGAATGTTAAATTTGGTTACGAACAAATAGATGCCGACCAACCATTTAGCAACAGCTTAGGCGAAACAACCGAACTTGGTACCTTCGCCGCAGGCATATTTATAACCTTCTAACGTTCTTGAGCGGGAATGTATTATGGGCGCCCAGATAAAAGTAAAGCAAAACACCTATGCTGCTTTATTTGTCGCAATCATTATCGCAATAATTGAATATAATATAATTCCGCTTGCACCACTTAATCACCCACAAAAAATAACCGCAGCGATATTACTCATCGCTGCAGTTCTATGGATTTTTGAATGGGTGCCACTCTTTGTCGTCAGCTTTCTAATACTCGCACTTGAAATTGTTTGGCTCTTCCCCAGCTTGCAAGCGGAACAGTTATCGAATAGTCCGAACATCTTCTTTGGCGCTTTTTTTTCTAACATCATATTGTTATTTCTGGGAGGCTTTGTACTCTCATCCCTGATGCAAAAATATGGATTGGATATTCGCTTTGCACAATCCATTTTAAAACACACACATGGCAACGCGACCTATACGCTGTTAGGTATTATTCTCGCTTGCGCCTTTTTATCTATGTGGATCAGTAATACTGCGACGACCGCAATGATGCTCACCATTGTTTTCCCACTGATAAAACGCATCCCTGGCGAACACACGTTTAAAATCGCTCTGGTATTGAGTATTCCCTTTGCATGCAATATTGGTGGTATGGGAACGCCTATCGGAACACCACCGAATGCAATCGCACTTTCATACCTGGCGAAAAAAGATATTGAAATAAGTTTTTTGCAGTGGATGCTCCTTACTCTACCCTTTTTAATAGTTTTACTTATTTTCTTATGGCAGCTTCTGCTCAGGTTATATCCAGTCGGAGACCTGGTACTTAGCATTGAAAACAGACACACTGGTAAATTTGGCGTAAAACAGGGCTTTGCTCTCGCTATTTTTATAGCGACAGCATTTGGCTGGTTAGTGGGTGGGTATTTTGGTTTAAAAACGGGGACTATCGCATTATTACCCGTGATTGTATGTTTTTGGTTTGGTTTACTCGACACCAGTGATTTTAGAAAACTCCCATGGGATATTCTGTATATTATTTCTGGAGGTTTGGCACTGGGTATTGCGCTAAATGCCAGCGGCTTGGGCACACTTATCGTAAGCACGCTTCCCAGCGACCCGGTTACGATATTTATTCTGGGTGTTGCTGTCGCGGGCGTGATGTCGACGGTGATGAGTAACACGGCGACTGCAGGATTAATAATTCCTTTAGTCATTTCGCTGGATATAGAGCAACAATCGTTGATATCCTTAGTGGTTGCCCTGGCACTCGCCTGCTCAATGGCAATGGCTCTGCCAGTCACCACACCGCCAAATGCAATTGCCTATAGCTCAGGGGCAATCAAAAGCCGGCATATGTTGCTAAGCGGCGGAATTATTACCGTCGTTGGAATTATTGTTGTGCTCAGTTTGGGGCCAGTTTATTGGAAATTAATTGTCGGATAGCGAGGACGTATTATGGAACTTCATATTCAAAAGTGCCAAACATGCGGCTCTCGTAATTTACGCAATATTCTGGTGCGTGACGAAGAGCAAAAAGTATTTGTTCAGTGCCGCGATTGTGAAAGCTTAGTAGCACGATATATATTAAATAGTGGTGGGTATTTTCATGCAGGCAAAGGCTTTGAAAGCTTCTTGCGCTCTATCGAACGCGATGGTGCCATTTCAAGTGCTCGCAACATCGACGAGTGGTTTCACTCCGTAGAAGATTCCGCGAATCGCGAATTTGAAAAAATTATCGACTTGGCAAATATTAAGTATGGTGATGAAATCCCTTAATTTTTGTAAAACGAAACTTATAAAGTTGGCTTCGATCTGTTAGCACGCCCTAATGTTTACGTAAGTAACATAAAAGTTCAATATGCGGTGTATGCGGGAATTGATCTACTGGCTGAAGCTCTATCACGCGATAGCCATTTTCATAAAATAGCTTTAGGTCACGGGTGAACGTTGCTGTATCACACGATATATAAAACACGTGATTTAAACGGTTCGATTTATTAAACATACCCGCAGTACATTTCAATCCATCTCGCGGTGGATCTACGACAAGAATTTCAGCATCACCATGCAAAGTGAAAAGGCGTTCAAGCGATTTTTCCGAGAAAAGATCTGCGACATGAGTATTTACCTGTGGAAGTTCTCGCCGACGTAAAACCTTGATCGCATGTTCGTCACACTCAAAGACATCAATTTCATGAATGCCTGCTTGCGCAAGAACTTCGGTAAAATTTCCAGAACCGCAAAAAAGTTCAATCGCCTTCGAAACTTTGTTCAACTCGTGTAAGTGCTGGTTTAACCAGGCTTTCATACGCGTGTTTTGCGAATCATTTGCCTGCGCAAAAGACAGGCGTTTATTGATTGAAGCACTGTCGCAGCCTACTGACTCATCAATATCTAAGGTCGTCCATTTATGCCTGGCTTTAGGCTTCCATACCGGATTTGGAAGTTTTTCCCGCAAATCATGTAAAGTCGTCTGATTCTGTTTCGTCAATATCGGGCATTCCTGAATATTTACGAGTGAGTGACTTTGCTTGGCCAGATAGCCCAACGAAACACCGTCGGTTTTTAGCTGGGCACGACCGCGATAAGCGTACTGTTTTTCCGATGCCCAAATGGGTTTTACGCTTACGGATTTGTCGATACGCGCCAATGTATCAACAACACGTTTTTGCTTTACATCCAACTGCTCCTGATAATCAATAAATTGCCAAGGGCAGGCACCACAGGATTTATTCGTTACGCCATGGTGGGAACAACGAGGGGCTACACGACGCGGATTCTTTTGGCTAAGTGAGAAAATTTCAGCTACGCCGACCCGGCCGCGTTTTTCAACAATTCTAAATTGACCAGCTTCACCCACCCATACACCGCTGACAAATACGACCCGCCCAGACGGATGTGCTACAACCCCCATACCTGCACTGGTTAAATCACGGACTGTGCCAGAAAAGACTTCACCCAACCTCAAAATCAGCTCCTGCTTAACAAACTTTCGATGAATTCACATGCTAATGCGAACGCGGGGTTAAGAAAAGCAACGATTTAACGTGGAAACTAAAACAGAAATAGTGAAAAAGTGGCTCGCTTCGTCAGAAGCGAACCAAGGTGCGAGGTTCAGATATTTATAGTACTAAGCTGGGTCCAGCTTTAACTAAAGCTTTGCCATCTTCAGTATCAGTAAATTTCTCGAAGTTTTTTATAAAACGCTGGGCAAGATCCTGTGCCTTTGCAATCCACTCGGACTCCAACTCATAAGTATTTCTGGGGTCGAGAATATCTGCGTCGCAACCAGGCAACGATTTCGGAATCTCCAAGCCAAAGATAGGTAGCGTATGCGTTTCAGCATCTTCGATAGAACCATCTAAAATTGCATCGATAATTGCGCGTGTGGCCTTTATCGAAATTCGCTTTCCGGTCCCGTTCCACCCGGTATTTACCAAATATGCTTTTGCGCCCACCTTATCCATTTTATTTACCAGCTCTTCACCGTACTTCACAGGATGTAGCGACAAAAAGGCCTTGCCAAAACAGGCGGAGAAAGTCGGTACCGGTTCAGTGATACCTCTTTCGGTGCCCGCCAATTTCGCGGTAAAACCCGACAGGAAATGATACTTGGTCTGCTCGTGATCCAATTTCGCAACAGGTGGCAACACACCGAACGCGTCAGCCGTCAGAAAGATAACTTTATTCGCGTGTCCACCGCAGGAAATAGGTTTTACAATATTTTCAATATGGTAAATCGGATACGATACACGCGTATTTTCCGTAATTGACGCATCATCATAATCGACCTTTCCCGATTCATCGACAACGACGTTTTCCAGCAGCGCATCGCGTTTTATTGCCTGATAGATATCCGGCTCACTTTCGGGATCCAGCTTAATCGTTTTTGCGTAACACCCGCCTTCAAAATTAAAAATGCCGTCTTCATCCCAGCCGTGCTCATCGTCACCGATCAACCTGCGTTTGGGGTCAGTAGACAGCGTTGTCTTGCCAGTGCCGGAGAGACCAAAGAAAATCGCCACCTCCCCGTTGTCACCCATATTGGCAGCACAGTGCATGGAAGCCATGTGATTTAACGGCAGATAATAGTTCATCACCGAAAACATGCCTTTTTTCATCTCGCCGCCGTACCAGGTACCACCAATAATTTGCATTTTCTCGGTCAAATTAAAAGCGATAAACACTTCTGAATTCAGCCCCTGTTCCCGCCAGTTTGGGTTCACCGTTTTGGACCCATTCAACACAACAAAATCGGGCTCACCATAGTTTTCGAGTTCCTCCTGGTTCGGACGAATAAACATATTTGTCACAAAATGCGCCTGCCAGGCTACCTCAACGATAAAACGCACCTTTAAGCGCGTACTGTCGTGAGTCCCACAAAAAGTATCGACAACAAAAAGCCTGTTGTTTGATAACTGTTCTGTAACAAGTCGTTTAAGGTCGCCCCATATCTCCGGCGTAATTGGGTGATTATCGTTGTGAGATTCGGAGGAATCCCACCAGAAATTCTCCTTACTCGCGTCGTCGCGAACAATGTACTTGTCTTTGGGTGAACGCCCCGTAAATTCACCGGTGCGCACCGCCACTGCGCCGCTATCTGTCACGACACCTTTTTCGAAGCCGGAGAGATCTTTACGCGTTTCTTCCTCAAACAACTGATCGTAGCTTGGGTTATGTACAATGTTGGTGACACCACGAATACCGTATTGATCAAGGTTGACCACAGGTTTATTCATATTTCCTCCAATGAGTGTTAACGGACCCTAGACTTGCCTGTTAACCTCATCATAACTTTGCACTGCCAGAAAATTTTGACGCATGTCAATACCACCCCAATTACATACGCGTTTGAGCATTTCTGTTAAGCTCAATGAAAGCTCTTATATACCCTTTACGATGTACTCACGAATATTCCTACTGCTAGCCTGCTTCTTAGTTACGCCTGTCTCTGTCGCGCACAATTACGATATCCTGAAACAAGCACCGTACGACGCAAGTGTGTTCACTCAGGGCCTCTATTTGGAAGGCGATTTTTTTTATATTTCCAGCGGCCTTTACGGCAAATCATTCGTCGCAATAGAACATCGGACTTACGGCAGGCTACTTACCGTCCCCCTGGCAAAGCATTTTTTCGCTGAGGGTTTGGCAAAAGTTGCAGACTCAGTCTACCTACTAACCTGGAAATCCGAGTCACTTTTAGAATTAGATGCAGCGTCACTGCAGCTTAAACAAGTGCGCAGTTACCATGGGGAAGGATGGGGGCTCACGCACACAGGCGATACCTTCGTTATGAGCAACGGCTCACATAGATTGCAGTTTCGTGACAGCCAAACATTCGAGCTGGAGCGCGAAATAGAGGTAAAAAATAACGGTCGCAAAATCCACTTATTAAACGAGCTCGAATATGCCCAAGGTGCGATCTGGGCAAACGTCTGGTACAGCAACAAAATATTCAAAATTCGTCCCAGTGATGGCAAAGTCCTCGCCAGTTGGGACTTAAGCAATCTGCGAAAATCACTAAAGCTTACGAACAAACAAGCTGTTTTAAATGGCATTGCTTACGATAAAGATACCGACGCATTTTGGCTCACAGGTAAATACTGGCCAAGCCGTTTTTTAGTGAAGTTGAATGCCCAAGATTCCAACTAAGGCCGGAGATCACCTAGCCGTTAAACAGCTAAGAACCTTGGAAAATTTGCAAAGCTTTTATGTAAAATACGCTTTTGTTCTACAGCGCATTTAGACAAACTTTCATCTCAATTTGGCACATTCGCGTTTGCGCACCGACGATACGTTCAAAAACCGTCAATTCACGCTCCGCCATGGATGGCGGGTGTTAGAGCAATGCAGGAGCAATTGCCGACGACTGCATGGATGCAGGAGGTAGAATAACGCAGGAGCAGTTATCGACGACTGCATGGATG
>JANQJP010000065.1 GCA_028281575.1 Cellvibrionaceae bacterium | reverse complement strand
ATTCATCTCGATAACTGCTCCTGCGTTATTCTACCTCCTGCATCCATGCAGTCGTCGATAACTGCTCCTGCGTTGCTCTAACACCCGCCATCCATGCAGTCGTCGATAACTGCTCCTGCGTTGCTCTAACACCCGCCATCCATGGCGGAGCATGAATTAACGGTTGTTGAACATATCAACCACACGCAAACGCGTGATTGCCAATATCAATAGAAAGAACTTCCTAAATGTACTGCAGCCGCTAAGTTTTTTATTCGATGCCGGACGGCGCGGTTCCAGGTATAAGATCGCCAGATTCATCTAAAGGCGGATATGCTAAGTTATGCTCATCGCAATAGTTCGCTAATTTCGGATACGACCATTTGAAAAAAAGACGTTGAAATTCACTTTCATCGAGGCTTCTTTCACGATAGGCTCCCGCAGCTTGTCGCTGACTTTGAGCTTCGGCGAGAATAATTCCAGCTGCCACGCTTACATTGTATGACTCGACCATACCCATCATTGGAATAGTGATGTGCTTGTCGCAAAAGTTGATCGCCTCTTCACTCACACCTTCAATTTCAGCACCTAACAAAACGGCCGTGGGTTTGGTGTAATCAACACTGCGATAATCTTCTGCCGTTTCGCTGAGGCGGGCGGCGACCACCTGAAACCCGTCTTCCCGGAGTTTGTTAATTGGTGTAACAACAGAGCCATAGTGTTCTGTTTCGACCCATTTATTAGCGCTCGCTGACGTGCCGGCATATGTTTGGTAATCACTCAACGGCACTGTGCAATGAAGGCAAGCAATGCCTATCGCATCGCAAATACGAAGCAATGCCGCAAGATTTCTTTCCTTAATAATTCTGTCGGTAATTAGAGTGAGATCAGGTTGGCGAGTGCGCAAAACCTGGAGTATTTTATCGCGCCGGGTTGGGGTCATCTGCTAAAGTCGCTCTTTTTTTAATTAAATTTATAGGCGAGAGCATATTATTTCAGAAACGTGACAAGCAAATACAATTTTTGTCCACAATTCCTGTGGATAACTTAGTGGAAATAAGTTGTGAAAAGGCTCGAGATAGGCACTAAATCTAGATTTTTATCAAACTGATTACTTTTTGATCATTATTATTTTTCTTTTATTATCAATAGTTTAGATAGTTTTTTTAGGCTAGACCTGCATGTCAATAAACTTTCATCAAATTGTAAACATTTTTTTTGTTCGATGTGTATAAAAATGTCAGTATTTCCTAACCCTGAAAACCTATTGGTAACAAAAACTTAAGAAAGCAAGATAAAATCAAATGCAATTACAATAATTAATACACATAAAAACATCGTTTCGATATGGAAAATTTTTATAGCTCAGAGCTCAAATACTCTGAGTTTTTATATGACATATTCGCCAGTAATAAATCTTCCACTGGGCAGCAATTAATCTTAACCGCAAACCAACGCCAAGGAAGATTTTTGCGCCAAAAGTGTTCGTTGAATACTGTCGCGTCAAACAACACCGAACTATTTACCTTTTTTTCATGGATAAAAAACTGCTATTTAGACTGCCAGGATCACGCCGTCCCCGGCTTTGAGAGGCGCCTTATTAGCCCTTTTGAAGAACAAGCATTATGGCGCCAAGTCGCTGAAGAAATTACGTCTAATAAACCGCTCGTTAACACAGAGCAACTTCAAAAGATGTTAAAACAAACAGCGGATAATGTTTTGCTCTTCCAAGTACCGCTCGCCCAGCTCGAACAATCGCGTTCAGAGGAAGCTGCGTTGTTTATTCAATGCTACAAACAATTTGTTGCGAAGCTTGATGAACACGAATTAGAAGCGCCTCTGCCAAGTATGTCACGACTAATACAGCACTTCGAAAAATTTCCCCCAAATATAAACGCGATCTACCTTTATGGCTTTGCCGAAGTCCCACCACTGTTTAATCGTTTATGCGGCCAAGCGACAAATGCGCTCGCGCTTGTTCGGGGAGACGAGCCTGCAGAAAAATTAAACTGTATACAATTTAATTCCATCGATGAAGAAATTGAAAGCGCGGCTCATTGGGTTAAACAAACGCTTACTCAAGATCCGAATCAACAAATCGCCGTAGTAGTCCCGCAACTTACGCAATTGCGCTCAATTATTGAGCGACAATTTTTAAAAGTTTTAGAACCCAAACGCTACCTAAACGCCTCGAGCTGTGTAATCCCGAGTTTATTTGACATAAGCGCAGGTCAAAGTTTGAGCGCCACTGCTTGCATCCGCTGTGCTATCGATTTGTTGATCATTGGTCAACGGCACACGGACCGTGATCGGATGCTGTCGATCACTCAATCAATATATTGGGGAGCGGCTTATAACCCTGCCCGTCAATCGCTCGCGGAGTGGCTTGCGTGTCGCTCCGAAAAAAAAATATCGAGCACAACTTTCTTAAGTTGGCTCAAGCATTTTGAAGGTGAAACCAAAAAAAAAGATTTAGCAGAGGCGTTTGTATACGACTCCTCGCGAATAATAAGCCTGCAACAGCAACGCGCCTGGTCAAAAAAAAATCAAACAATTAGCGCGTGGATAGATTGGTATATCGATATACTCGAAACACTCGGCTGGCCCGGACCGCAAACCTTATCGAGTTACGATTATCAATGCGTTCAAGTATTTATGGAGGCACTGAACACACTTCGCTGCACCGAGCCCAGTTTAGTGCAGCTTAACAAACCGAGTGATTTCCACGCTTTTTTGCATAGCTGGTGCAACTCGCAAGTCTTCCACCCAGAGATAAAAATACCCAAAGTCCGTATTTTGGGCTTGATGGAAGCTTCGGGTTTAAAATTTGATCAATGCCGTATCATCGGCCTGACTGAGGCCGAGTTGCCTTCTGCTCCCTCCCCAGACCCATTATTGCCAATAGCACTGCAACAAAAATACAACACGCCAAAGTCGTCGGTTGAACGCGAATACCACTATTCTAAAGCGTTGCTCAACGATGTCGTTGGCTGTGCACGTCACGTGACGTTTAGCTACGCCAGCGGTGGTGGTGAAAACGAACAGCAGAATCTCTCTCCGCTAGTAGAGCACTACCTGGGTCCTGCAGATAAAATTGTGCAACAATCGCCCGATAAAAACGATGAGTTATTACGTGTAAACCTCGCCGAAAAACCGTATTCCCTCACAAAAGTAGATACCGGCACTGCTCCCACAATCCCCAAAGGAAGCAATATACGAGGTGGAGCCTACCACTTGGATTTATATCACTTAAACCCGCTATATGCCTTTTTTAAATACCGCTTACTCGTCGACAATCGGGATATTCCACCCATCGCAGGTCTAGACGCAAGATTACGTGGAAATTTACTGCACGACTGTCTGGCATTGCTTTATAAAAAGTATGATACGCAAACCAAAATTAAAACGCTCACAGACGCTAGCGATATAGAAGCTGAACTAGCTCCACTAGTCAATCGCAGTATGCAAGCGCTCCTTGAGCAAATAACGTCGATGCCAATAGAAATAGAAGAATATGAAAAAAACCGCTTAATCAGGTCTCTGCTATCGGTCATAAAAACCGACGCAGCCAGGAACCCTCCATGGAAAATTTTGGAACTCGAAGCTAAGAAAAATTTAGTATTTAAAGATAGAACCCTTCGTTTTCGCATAGACCGCGTCGACACCGCCAAAGGTCTGGTGATTGTTGACTATAAAACCGGAGCCTCAAGCATTAATCCGCTTCTAAAAAAAGAGTTAGCTGCATACCAGCTGCCACTTTATACGACGGTTTATGCACGAGAAGATATCGCGGCCGTATGCTATCTGCAAGTTGAAGAAAAGGATGTCGCGTATAACGGTATTGGAACAGAAAATACATTTCGCGGGATTATGTCACCCGATAAAGTCCGTGGCTCAGAAATATCTGAAAGCTTTCACGATTTAATTATTCATTGGCGCAGCTCAATAGAATCGACAATTGCCAACATTATCGAAGGTAAAGCCGTGTATCGCGCCAGCGACGTAACCAGGAATCATTATTTCTCGCACTACCTCCTCGCCGTTCGTCAGGAGGAATTGGAGCGCAATGATGTCTGAGCCGGTTTATCCCGCAGATAGTTTGATTCGCGAACGAGCGATCGACACTTCAGGTTCCTTCGTGGTTTCCGCGCCCGCGGGTTCGGGTAAGACCGGTCTACTCTCCCTACGCGTATTAAAGCTACTTGGCGAAGTAACAAAACCAGAAGAAATACTGTGTATTACCTTTACGCGCAAGGCTGCGCATGAAATGCGCGAACGTATTTTTTCTGCGCTCAAAAAAGCCGGTGTCAGGCGAAACCAACACGTATCGTTGGAACAACTCAACGACTACGAAAAAACGTTTTTTTCGGCGGCTGATCGCGCGTTGGCCAACGACGAAAAACACGGTTGGAATTTATTGGAACAAACTTATCGCATTAAAATCACTACTATCGACGGGTTTTGTAAGCAACTCTGTTCACAACTTCCGTTTTTTAGTGGTCTTATGAACGATACCGGCGTAATCGAGCAGGTTGAGTATGACTACCAACAAGCGATAAATGTCTGGTTAGAGACCAGCCTGACAAGTGAGAAAAGGCAAAATATTGCACAACTTATCGGCCATTTCTCCGGCGACGCCCTGAGATTAAGTCGCATGCTGGCGCGGCTGCTTAGCGCCCGTGAGCAATGGCTGCCAATGATAATGCAAACGAAACATTATCCAGAGCTTGCACGCCAGCACTTTGAATCAACCATGAACAACTGGGCAAATGATACAATTAATCAATGCTTGCGCTATCTACTGCCCTACGAAACAGAATTCACCGATGTTTTTGCCTACGCACACAAGCATGTAGGCGAAGGAAAACAAGCTGAAAATCTAGCCGTACTCAGCGAGTACAAACTTTTCCCAACGCCGGATAACGAAAAATCCGTTTATTGGCGCTGCTTTGCCAATTATTGCCTTACCGCGAAGGAAGGTAATTTTCGTAAAGTCATCGATAAAAATATGGGCTTCGCACCGGTTAAAGGAAAAGGTCCTGAGGCACAACAATTAAAACAGCGAAAGCAAGCCTTACTGGAAATTTTTTCCCACCTGACGGAGGCAGGGTTTCCTCTCGAAGTTTTTGCGTCTTTGCGTGATCTACCTGAGTCTAAATATGACGAAAACCAATGGATGATTTTACAATCATTGATAGAAATTCTGCCCGATGTTGTTGCTCATTTAAAATTGCGATTTAACGAACTTGGACAAGTCGATTTTACCGAGTACGGCCTGGCCGCAAATGCCGCACTATCACTTACCAATGGTGATATGGACCTTCAACAACGACTCGACTACCGCATCCAACATATTTTGGTTGATGAATTTCAAGATACTTCCCAAACCCAACTCGAATTGTTAACAGAACTCACTCGTGAATGGGTACCAGGCGATGGTAGAACACTGTTTGTCGTCGGTGATGGTATGCAATCCTGCTATAGTTTTCGCAACGCTAATGTGGGTATTTTCCTGAACCTCCAAAAATATGGATTAAATCAAATTGACTTAAATAACTTACAGTTATGTGTAAATTTTCGATCGAGCTCAACGATCGTTACGTGGGTTAACGACGTATTTAGACACAGCTTTCCCACTACCGATGACGCCCGCCTGGGAGCTGTAAGCTATACTTCGTCCGTTTCAGCCAAGCCAATCATTGTTAATGATTCAACAAGCGAAGACAGTTATGTCAAAACGTATGCTTTTGACCTCGCCAGTAGTAATTCCAGTGAAGCACAATTTATTGCGCAGGAAATACAAGCACTTCGTCAGCAGGCGCCAGACGAATCTATCGCTATTTTGGCAAAAAACCGTGCGCATCTTAATGAGATTATTGCCGAGTTAACACATTGGGAAATTCCTTTTCAAGCAGTTGAGATTGACCAGCTTCGTTCCAAACAACACATTAAGGACCTCGAAATACTCTGCCGTCTACTATCAAACCCTAGTGATCGAATTGCCTGGCTCGCTTTTTTACGCTCCCCGTGGTGTGCCTTGAACCATGTTGAACTTTTTCAGTTTTTTCACTTATCAAACGAAAATGATCACCTTACCAATAATTACGAGAATCATTTAAAAACCTTTATCGGTAATCTTGATAAATCGGAGACTAAAACTCGCTTAATAAAAAGTACAAATAGTCTTTTCCATGCTTTTCAATCGAGGCAGCAACGCCCATTTGCCGAAGTAATAGAAATTTTATGGCTTTCACTTGGTGGCCAGCTGACCTTAACTAACGAAGCAGCTGAAGATGACGTTGAAACTTTTCTGAAGCTGGTAAGCAAATACGAAAAAAACAATCTTATCGAGCTTTGGGATAAATTTGAGCTGGCATTAAATAAGCTATATGCAGCGCCAGCAACTGATGCTGGTACAGCCGTACAAATAATGACTATGCACAAATCGAAAGGACTCGAATTTGACAGCGTATTTTTACCGGCACTCCACAGACCTCGCCGATCTGCAGACCCAGAGGCACTCTACTGGATTGAGAGTACAGACGCAAAACAGCATAGGGAATTTATCCTCAGCCCGATTGCCGCGAAAGTAAATAAAGACGGAGATTCGCTAAGCGAATTTATTAAGAAAAAACGTCAACAACGTATTGCTCTGGAAGATAACCGCATATTTTATGTTGCGTGTACGAGAGCGAAGCGCCGATTGTATCTTAGCGCCACCTTAAAGCGCGATGCACACGGCGACTTTGTAAAACCATCGAAACAATCACTGCTCGCCAAAATATGGGAAAAGGTTGTACCAACTATAGAAACGGTGACGCTCGCAGATGAACACGAGCCAACGTCAGACCAAACAATTGTTCGACAAAGCGACTTATTTTCCCGCGATGATTTTTCCGAAAACAACCAACAATGGATTTATGCTATTCCCGATAGCTGGAAGTTCATGCCACCCAGTCAAACAGAACTTTCTGCAGAATTCGACAACAGTAAGTTCAATGCTTTTGCCGATGTCAGCAACGAAAATACGATACAAGCAAAAGCCGCAGGTACCGTCTTTCACAGAGTTTTAAAAAGCACATGCGAACAGCGTTTACTCGACCTCGATAGAAATGACGTAAACCAGTTTCTTCCTTTTTGGCGGGCGCAACTGCGCCAGGAGGGTTTCGATCGTTTATCTGCCACTGAGCTTGCACAACGGTTTGCGTCTTGTCTAAATGAAATGCGTTCTGACAGCGTTGCCCGCTGGGTGTTGGACAATACACACTCTCAGAGCAAGTGTGAATTTGCGCTTCAAGGTGAAAACCTTGGTGCGAACATTATTGACCGAACTTTTATCGATCAAGGCCTGCGTTGGGTGGTCGACTATAAAACGAGCACGCCTCATGAGGGACAGTCCACAGAAGATTTTATCGCTAAAGAAATCGAAAATTACACGCCTCAACTCTTACAGTACCGAGAAGTAATACACACACACGATACACACCTGCCTGAATCAGAGCGCCCCAAAGGTTTTCGCGCTGCACTGTATTTTCCATTTCTGTTGCAATTTGTAGAAATAACAGCTTTACGACAAAACGACATTTAAGGCTTTTCTGCCCGATTAACTCGGAGAGCCATGGATTCGGTACTTGTACTAGAGACCTTCACCAGCAGGCGCCCGCTATGGATGGCGGATGTTAGAACAACGCAGGAGCTGTTGTCGAGATGCTGGTGCAGAGCCTACATGGATGTATTCACGGCGTGTCTCTAGTACAAGTACCGAATCCATGGCTCGCCCCAGCTAAAACAACTCGACCCTTTATAGATGCATATGTTCCCAGTACAATAGCTGCCCTTTTTAGCTTTAGCCGACTACATAACTGGTGTTAACTGATGTCTCTCGTTCAAGATCTGAACATTGTTTCTACTGAACCCCTAATCACGCCGGATGCACTCCAGAAAGAAATGCCATTGACGGAAAAAGCTGCTCAAAGTGTCACTTTGGGACGCAATACCGTACGCGCAATTTTGGATCGCCAGGACCCGCGTCTGATGGTCGTTATAGGCCCCTGCTCCATTCACGACCCCAAAGCGGCGGTTGACTATGCCACGCGTTTGGCAGCACTCGCCGAAAAGCTAAAAGACACTCTTTACATCGTGATGCGTGTCTACTTCGAAAAACCGCGCACAACGGTGGGTTGGAAAGGCCTTATTAATGACCCTTATCTGGACGACTCGTTTAAAATCCAAGATGGCTTGCACGTTGGCCGTAAATTGATGCTCGATATCTCTGAGTTGGGGCTACCAATAGCCACCGAAGCTCTGGACCCAATTTCGCCGCAGTACCTTCAGGATCTTGTTACCTGGTCAGCCATTGGCGCCCGCACAACTGAATCTCAGACGCATCGCGAAATGGCCAGTGGTCTCTCCTCTTCCATTGGTTTTAAAAACGGCACGGATGGCAGCCTGACAGTTGCAATTAACGCGTTGCAGTCAGTATCCAGCTCGCACCGCTTTCTCGGTATCAATCGCGAGGGCCGGGTATCCATCGTCCGCACCGGTGGCAACAAGTACGGTCACGTGGTCTTGCGTGGAGGCGGCGGTAAGCCCAATTACGACGCCGTCAGTGTCGCAGTATGTGAAAAAGAACTCGAAAAGCACGGCGTATCGCAGAATATTATGGTCGATTGCAGTCACGCCAACTCGAATAAAAACCACGAGCTTCAGCCATTGGTATTTCAAAACGTGGCAAACCAGATCGTCGAGGGCAATAAGTCAATTATTGGCGTGATGATTGAGAGCAATATTGGCGCGGGTAACCAGAAAATAAATCCAGACTTGAGCAAGCTCAAATACGGCGTATCCGTAACTGATGCATGTATTGATTGGGAAACGAGCAAACAAGCATTAATCGAAGTCGCTGAAAAACTAAAACCTGTACTTGAAAGCCGCTACTAATTAATCTTAGTAAGCCGTTGAAGAAGTAAAATCGTTTACTATCGCGAGTTAGCACGTGGGATCACGCTTTTAAAAACGCATGAATACATGTAAGCATGCCCAGCCCAAAATCATAGACTTTGATCGTTACGAGGAGCGAAGCTTCGCTTCGATTTAATCCGCTCTACCCCTATAGCTCTGGTGATTCATCCCCGAATCGAAGGTTTTAAAAGCGTGATCCCACCGTGCTAACGATCCAAGACTGATCCTATAGGCTTTAACAGGGCACTAGTAGTAGGCTTGGCTTCTATCAGTGTGATCCGTCATATCACGCACACCCTGCAACCCAGGAATACGTTCAACAAGCGTCTTCTCAACACCTTGTTTGAGCGTCATATCAACCGCGCTACACCCCTGGCAGCCCCCACCAAACTGGAGCACAGCATAGCCATCATCGGTGTACTCGACCAAGGTCACGTTGCCACCGTGAGCTGCAAGTCCCGGATTTACCTCGTTGTACAGCACATATTTAATGTGGTCTTCGACAGAGGAATTTTCATTTAACTGGGGCATTTTCGAGTTGGGCGCGCGGATGGTAAGCTGCCCACCCATACGATCGGGAGAGTAATCGACTTTGGCGTCTTCCAAAAAAGGAACACTCTCGCCATCAAAATAAGCGTCAAACGCATCGAAAGTCAGCTTAACATCGCCGTCTTGTGCCTCGCCGGGCTTACAATAAGCAATGCAGGTCTCTGCCGTAGGTGTGCCCGGGTTCGCAACAAACATGCGAATATTGACGCCCTCGGTATCTTGTTTTTCCAGCAGACCTTTTAAATAATCCTGCGCGGATTCGGTAATTGTCACGTTTACCATTGACCATCCAATAACCAACCAATTTAGTCGGGTATAGTAGATTATTTTGTTGCACAGTTAAAGCTACACTAGAGCCTGTTGATATATATTAACCACAAACGCCACAGCTATATCAAAATATTTTAATATAGTTGTGAAAGTGACTATACTTCGCCCGTTTAGCTCCCGGTAAATCATTGTCAACAGGCTCTACTCCGAGCAGTACAAAGCAAAAGCAGAGAATTAAATGAATTCCAGCCGAATCGCGCTACTTCACAAAGCATTGGATCAACGCATACTCATTCTTGACGGTGGTATGGGTACGTTGATTCAATCTTATACACTTGAAGAAAAAGACTATCGGGGCACGCGCTTCGCTGATCACGACATCGATTTAAAAGGCAACAATGATCTACTCGCGCTTACGCGGCCAGATGTCCTTAAAGAGCTTCACAGCGCCTATCTGAAGGCCGGTGCGGACATCATAGAAACCAATACGTTTAATTCGACCAGTCTCTCGCAGGCCGATTATTCTCTGGAACATATCGTCTATGAGTTAAACGAGCGTTCAGCCGCGATCGCTCGTGCAGTTGCTGACAAATACAGTACTGAAGACAAGCCGCGCTTTGTCGCTGGTGTACTCGGCCCGACGAGCCGCACCGCATCTATCTCGCCGGATGTAAATGATCCCGGTGCGCGCAACGTCAGTTTTGATGGCTTGGTAGAGAGCTACACCGAAGCTGCCAGAGGCTTAATTGATGGCGGTGCCGATACTATTCTTATCGAAACAGTCTTTGATACGCTCAATGCAAAAGCGGCTGTTTTTGCCCTACTTGCACTTTTTGACGAGCTCGGTTACGAGTTGCCGATTATGATCTCAGGCACGATTACCGACGCATCTGGCCGCACCTTGTCCGGGCAGACCACCGAAGCTTTTTACAACTCGCTTACGCATGCCAAACCCCTTTCAATTGGTTTGAACTGTGCTTTGGGTGCAGAAGAGCTTGCACCGTACCTGAAGGAAATGTCACGTGTTGCTGAAACCTATGTTTCCGCCCACCCCAATGCTGGTCTGCCAAATGAGTTTGGCGAATACGATCAAAGTGCGGAAGAAATGGCGCTTATCGTCGAGCAATTTGCAAGCGAAGGATTACTCAACATCGTCGGTGGTTGCTGTGGCACAACGCCAGCGCATATCGAAGCGATCGCAAAATGTGTCGCTCGCTACCCGCGAAGGACCATTCCGAGCCGCCCCAAAGCCTGTCGCCTCTCAGGGCTCGAACCGCTAAATATCGATGCCGACTCCCTTTTCGTTAACATCGGCGAACGCTGCAACATCACGGGGTCAGCGCGCTTTAAGCGACTGATTCTCGAGGAAGACTACTCAACCGCTTTAGACGTTGCGGCCCAGCAAGTTGAGGATGGCGCACAAATTATCGATGTCAACATGGATGAAGGTATGCTCGATGCCCACGCAGCAATAGAGCGCTTTCTCAAACTCGTTGCCTCTGAACCGGATATCGCGCGCGTCCCTATTATGGTGGATTCATCCAAATGGGATGTGATCGAAACTGCACTCAAGTGTGTGCAAGGCAAACCTGTCGTCAATTCAATCAGTCTCAAAGAGGGCGAACAAGACTTTACAGAAAAGGCCAAGCTGTGCCTGCGTTACGGTGCTTCAGTTATCGTTATGGCCTTCGATGAGCAGGGGCAGGCCGATTCCGCGGCACGTAAAATCGAAATATGCGAGCGCTCCTACCGCTTGCTTGTCGATAACGTGGGCATGGATCCCACCGATATTATCTTTGACCCCAATATTTTTGCCGTCGCAACGGGTATCGAAGAGCACAATAATTATGCCGTTGACTTTATTGAAGCGACGGCCTGGATAAAGGAAAACCTGCCTTTCGCCGGTGTGTCTGGAGGTGTGAGCAATGTGTCGTTTTCTTTCCGTGGCAATAACCCGGTAAGAGAGGCGATTCATTCGGTGTTTTTATTCCACGCGATTAAAGCCGGGATGAACATGGGCATCGTAAATGCCGGCCAGCTCGCCATTTACGACGATCTCCCCAAAGACTTAAAAGAAGCCGTAGAAAACGTCGTCCTTAACCGTTCCAGCGACGCCACAGAAGCGCTGGTGAATATCGCCGACAGCTTTCGCCAGGACAAAGGTACCGATAAGGCGGCTGGTGCCGATTTAGCGTGGCGAACGCAAGGTGTTGCAAAACGTCTCGAACACGCGCTGGTTAAAGGGATTTCAACCTTTATCGAGGAGGATACTGAAGCTGCGCGCCAGGCGAGTTCAAAACCGATCGAGGTGATTGAAGGACCATTAATGGACGGTATGAACGTCGTCGGAAGCCTGTTTGGCGAAGGCAAAATGTTTCTTCCCCAGGTTGTCAAATCCGCCCGCGTGATGAAGCAGGCCGTCGCCTACCTGCAACCCTTTATTGAGAAAGAAAAAGACGCATCGACGAAATCCAACGGCAAAATCCTTATGGCAACCGTCAAAGGGGATGTTCACGATATCGGCAAAAATATTGTTGGTGTCGTGCTCGGCTGCAACAACTATGAGGTTGTAGACCTGGGTGTCATGGTACCACCCGAAAAAATCTTGAAAGTTGCGCGTGATGAACAGTGCGACATTATCGGTTTGTCCGGTTTAATTACACCGTCACTTGATGAGATGGTCCATCTCGCTAAGGAAATGCAAAGCGCCAACTTCGATATCCCCTTACTTATCGGCGGTGCAACAACATCCAAAGCGCATACAGCGGTTAAAATTGAACCCCAATATACACGCGGCCCTACAGTCTATGTCGCCGATGCGTCGCGTGCGGTTGGCGTGGCCAGCAGGTTGTTATCCAAGGATCTCAAGGAGGGTTTCCATAAAGAGGTACGCGAGGAATACGAGACAGTACGCGCTCGACGCGCGGGACGATCAACCAAGCGTGCGGTAACGAGTTACACAAAAGCCAGGGCGGCAAAACCTCAATTTGACTGGCCGTCCTATCAGCCCCCTACGCCGAGTTTTTTGGGCACTCAAGTGCTCAACGACTACCCTCTGGAAAACCTGATCGACACCATCGACTGGACACCTTTTTTTATTAGTTGGGACCTCGCGGGCAAGTATCCCGCCGTACTTGAGGACAAAGTGGTCGGCGAAGCAGCGAGAAACCTATTCGACGATGCACAGAAAATGCTGCAGCGTATTTTGGATGAAAAGCTGCTTAAGGCAAATGCAGTATTTGGGTTCTGGCGGGCAAATACCGTCGGCGACGATGATATCGAAGTCTACGACAATAGCGGTGAACATCTGGCCACACTGCACCATGTTCGCCAGCAAATGCAAAAGAACCCGAACGATCCAGTGCTGCGCAGCCTCGCCGATTTTGTCGCGCCAAAAGAAAGTGGCCTTGTGGACTATATTGGGGGCTTCGCCGTGACTGCAGGTCTGGGTGCAGAAGACTGCGCGCGCGATTTTGAGGCTGCCGGAGACGATTACTCATCCATTATGATTAAAGCGCTGGCGGATAGACTCGCTGAAGCCTTTGCCGAACATCTACATCAACGGGTGCGCAGGGAATTTTGGGCCTATGCTCCTGAGGAAAACTTGAATAACGAGCAGCTCATAAAAGAAGCATACCTCGGCATCCGCCCCGCTCCGGGATACCCCGCTTGTCCGGATCACAGTGAAAAAGCGGCGCTGTTTCAACTATTGGACGCGAGCAAGCGCACTGGAATTTCATTGACCGAACACTTTGCGATGTTTCCCGCCGCCGCGGTATCGGGTTGGTATTTTTCCCACCCTCAAGCAAAGTACTTCAATACCGGTAAAATTGGCAGAGATCAGGTCGAATCATTAGCCAAACGTAAAGGCTGCGATATCAAAGACGTTGAGAAATGGCTCCAGCCCATTTTGGACTACGACACCTAATAACCGATAAGTAAGTAAGACAATCGATGAGCGCCGATAAAGACTCCAAACCACGTTTTCTTAGTATCGTACTGTCTACGCTGGCGGCAGCCATTGGTGTACAAAAAAAGTCAAAACTGGAACAGGATTTTTCTCAATCTAGCCCACTGCCGTTTATCATCGCAGGACTAGTGTTTACCGTTTTATTTATAAGCATCCTCGCGCTGATAGTGCATTTTATTCTTCGAAATGCCAGCTAAACTGAATGTAAGATGGCTATAGAGATCCACCATTTGGATTGCCCATAAAAAAACCGAGCTGCTTTTGACAACCCGGTTTTTTAATATTCTTTGTGCTTGCGCTGAGTGAAGCGCAGCGAATATGGAAAGCTATTGGCCGTTAATCCAGAAAATGCACGTGGTGACAAAAATAAGGATAAGCGCGATTGCTGCGACGGCATCGGCCAGGCTATCGCCCTGCTCCGCCATTTGGATATCGTCGTCCATTAGTCCGCTCCGAATAATTATTGTTTTGTTAGTTAAACGTCGTCGTAACAAGTATTCATCCTGACACGTCAAAGGACGCCGACTACGTGAACTCATCACTGCGGTGGACATTCAACAGGACTGCGCCGCTTTTGACAAGCGCTAAAGCAACATATTTCAAATCCATATATAAATTTTAAATATATATAATCGCTTAAATCGAACCAAAGCGTGCATTAAACATGCTATAAAGCTCGAAGAATATGCCGCTTTGCTGTATTCTTGCGCGTCCTCGAAACGCCATTCCAGTGAACGCAGCAATCCCGAAAACATTGATTCATCCATTATTTAGGTAGGTACCCACCCTAAAATGTACGTTTATGACGAACACGATCATAAGATCATTCAAGAACGTGTTGCCCAGTTTTCTCGCCAAACTGAGCGATATCTAGCAGGCAAGCTCAAAGACGAAGAATTTTTGCCATTGCGCCTGCAAAACGGGCTTTACGTGCAGCGCCTGGCACCAATGCTCAGAATTGCTGTGCCCTATGGGATGTTAAACGCGAGGCAACTCAGAAAACTGGCGCATATTACCCGCGTTTACGATAAAGGGTATTGCCATTTCACTACGCGACAAAACATACAGCTGAATTGGCCAGCGTTAGAGCAGGTTCCAAATATTCTCGCTGAATTGGCCGAAGTCGAGATGCACGCAATCCAAACCAGTGGTAACTGCATCCGCAATGTCACCACCGATCAATTTGCCGGTGTCGCAGTCGACGAAATTATTGACCCTCGCCCCTATTGCGAAATTATTCGTCAGTGGTCGACTTTTCATCCAGAATTTGCCTTTTTGCCGCGCAAATTCAAAATAGCGGTTTCGGGAAGTGTTGAAGATAGGGCCGCAATCCATTTTCACGATATTGGCTTGCAGCTTGTCCAATCGGAAAAAGGTGAAGTGGGCTTTAAAGTACTTGTTGGTGGAGGCTTGGGGCGCACGCCCGTTATTGCCAGTACAGTCAGGGAGTACTTGCCTGAACAGGACATTCTCACTTATCTCGAAGCCATTCTTCGCGTTTACAACTTACATGGCCGTCGTGATAACAAGTACAAGGCCAGAATTAAAATCCTGGTCAAGTCGATGGGCGTCGAAGCTTTCTCAAACGCGGTAGAACGGGAATGGGAGAAACTTCGTGACACGCAAATGCTACTTACTGACAAGGAAATTAATCGCGCTAAGAGCTTTTTCACTTCGCCCGAGTATGAGGACATTGATGCAGAAAGCGCTGACCAGCAACTTCAACAACAAGCGGCCGAAGATAAAGCCTTTTCTCATTGGCTTGACCGCAATGTCAGCGGACATTGCCAACCCGGATATCGCGCCGTCAATTTGTCACTAAAACCTGTTGGCGTCCCTCCCGGAGATGTAAGCGATATTCAGTTAGAAAAAATAGCCGACCTATGTGAGCGCTTTTCTTTCGGCGAAGTCCGCAGTACGCACGAACAAAATATCGTGTTGGCAGATGTGAAGACTGATCAATTAAAAGAACTTTGGCTGGAGCTGAGAGCGGCGGGTTTTGCCACACCTAATATCGGCACACTTACCGATATGATTTGCTGCCCCGGCGGAGACTATTGCTCGCTGGCCAACGCTAAATCCATCCCGATAGCCGAAGCGATTCAGAGAGAGTTCGATAACCTGGACTATCTATATGACTTGGGCAACCTGGACCTAAACATCTCTGGTTGTATGAACGCGTGCGGCCATCACCATGTCGGCCACATTGGCATACTCGGTGTTGATAAACGCGGTGAAGAGTTTTATCAAATTCAACTTGGCGGCAATCAACACAATGATGCGCGCTTGGCAAAGGTGCTCGGCCCGGCATTTTCACGTGATGAAGTCGCGGATGTGATTCGTACAATTGTGGAAAACTACGTAGACCAGCGCATAGAAGGCGAAAGTTTTCTTGAAACGTATACGCGCGTAGGTATCGATTCATTTAAGGAGAAGGTCTATGCCACTGCTAGTTAAGCCTGGTGCGAGTGAAGTTGATAATTGGCGGGTGATCGACACAGGCGAGGAAATTTCCACGGTCAGCGACATTCCTGAGCACTGCTTATTGCCGTTGGAAAAGTATATCGAACTTGCACCGGAACTCACTGATAAACACGGCGTTTGGTTGACGAGTGATGCAGACATAGAAATATTAGCGTCTCACCTGAGCAATCTCGCGGTGATCGCTTGTAAGTTCGATACCTTCGTGGACGGCAGAAGTTTTTCTCAAGCCCGCATGCTGCGTGAGCATTACGACTTCAACGGGGAAATTCGCGCTATCGGCAGTTTTATTCAAGACCAGTTGTTTTACCTTTTACGCTGCGGCTTTTCCCAATTTAGTGTTGCAGATGACGTAGATTTAGAATCTATGCAAGAGAGCTTTGCCGATTTTACAGAAACGTATCAAGCTGCCTGCGATATATCTCAACCTCTCTTTAGACGACGAGCCTAGAACCTATTGACATCAATTACACGCAAGGCGATGGATCGCCTGCCCCATCGTTTTTAATTCCCAATCTGCTATGCTTGTGAGCGACAACGCTAAAACGATCATATACTTTCACTATGGAAGTTCACTTATTCGAGACATTCTTTTTAGTTTTCTGCGGTGCCGCTATCGCCGCAACACTCGCGCTCTATAGTCGTCAACCTCTATTTATAGCCTACATCGGCATGGGTGTATTGCTAGGTCCTTTCGGTTTCGAAGTTATCAGCGAGCTTAGCGCAGTCGAGGAAATGTCTCATATCGGCATTATCTTTTTATTGTTTTTGCTCGGTTTGGATATGCAACCAAAAGCGCTAATAGCCGTGCTAAAAAAAGCCACAAATATTGCGGTTCTCAGTTGCGCATCTTTTGGTTTGATTGGCTTTACGGTCGGTTTTGTTTTTGGCTTCAATTTTCAGGAAGCCATCGTCATCGCGATGGCCAGCATGTTCTCAAGCACGATTATTGGCATAAAACTGTTGCCAACCACTGTGCTCCATCATCGTCACACTGGCGAAATGATGGTGGGCTTGCTTTTAATCCAGGATTTTATCGCCATTTTTTGCCTGCTAGTTTTGTTGTGTGGTTCGCGCGACAGTTTTGACTTTCAACCACTGGCGATGGCGCTAATCGCACTACCGATGATCGCAGCAACTGCCTTCCTATTAGTGAAATACGTGCTGTTAAAACTGATTCAAACCTTTGACAAGTTTCACGAGTACATATTTTTAATAGCCATTGGATGGTGTTTGGGGTTAGCAGCGTTGTCGGAAAAATTCTACTTATCGGCAGAAATCGGTGCATTTATCGCTGGAATTTCTTTGGCGACAAGTCCTATCTCTCAGTACATCGCATTAAATTTGAAACCACTGCGAGATTTTTTTCTGATTTTATTTTTCTTCGCACTGGGTGCTCAGTTAAATATCGATTTACTTCCAAGTGTACTGTGGGCAACACTTACGCTGGCAATTCTATTACTTGTTGGAAAGCCCATCATATTTTATGCCTTGTTGCGCACTCACAGTGAAAGAAAGGCGCTCGCCTGGGATATCGGCTTCAGGCTGGGTCAAATAAGCGAATTTTCACTACTGATCGCCCTACTCGCAACCCAAAAAGAAGTAATTGGAGAATCGGCCTCAGTAGTTATACAGTCCGCTGCGATAATCACCTTTATCGTTTCAAGTTATATTGTGATTTCTAATTTCCCCAACCCAATCGCCATCAAAGAATCTTTGCGAAGAGATTAAATTATTTTGGCATCTGCTATGAGTAATAGCGCTGGCTTATTAAGTTAAATACACGCGTTATCGCGGTATCAACGCCGTTTGCAACTGCCACACCTAACTTTTCCAATACGTTCTTTTTCGGTGAAATTGACAACTCATATATATCTGCCGATTCACTTAACTCCAAAAGATATTCATCTGAAGTCTTTATTTCGTCAACAAGCTTCTTTTCCAGTGCACGCGTGCCGAACCAAATTTCTCCGGTAGCTACATCAGCAACATCCACAACAGGTCTATGCTCTGCTACATATTGTTTGAAAAGCTCATGTGTATCTTCTAAATCTTCAACAAATTTTTCACGACCTTTCTCTGTGTTTTCACCGAACATCGTTAAAGTCCGCTTGTATTCACCAGCAGTATACATCTCATAATCTACGTTAGATTTCTTTAACAACCTGTGAAAATTTGGCAACTGTGCAACGACACCTATGGAACCCAATATCGCAAAAGGAGCAGAAATAACCTTGTTTGCTACACAAGCCATCATATATCCACCGCTCGCAGCGACTTTATCAACACAAACAGTAAGCGGAATTCCTTTATTGGTTATGCGCACGAGTTGACTGGCCGCTAAGCCATAGCTGTGAACCATACCGCCCTGGCTTTCTAACTTTATGACAACCTCATCGTCCTTAGATGCCACTGTCAACATAGTCGTAATAATTTTACGAAGTTCATCGACTTCCGAAGCTTTAACATCACCATCGAAACTAGCAACAAAAACCCGCCTTTTTGGATCTGCGCTTTTAGTATCTTTTTTGTGTTTTTTCTTTTCCAGTTTCTCCTGTTTCTTTTCTTCTTTCTTTTTCTTTTTAAGTTGTTCGGAAGGCAGGATCGCAGAGGTCATTAATTCCTTATAATCATCAAAGCGCTCATTGAGTTTTTCAACATCAACAACGTCCTCTTCACTCTTTTTATTTTTCATCGCAGCAGACGCTACTATGGCAACGGCAATAGCGAGAGCCACCAGAATTGTAATGGTCTTTGCAATAAATAATCCGTAGTCAACTAGAAATTCCAAGGCACTTCCCCCAAGAAGCTATGTGATAATGAAATGTGATTTACACTGTGCAAATAAAAAGCGTGTTGAGATTACCTGCGTTAGTGCCACTTGGCCACTGCACTCTTTGCTATTTCGTTTACAGGTTTCGCTGTCAATCCGTTGTGGCTCAACGACAGCTGATAGGTCGCGCGGTCTGCCATCGGCAAAAATGCAGCGCTTCCGTAGGAAGCATCGATCCAGGGAACGAAGTTTCCTTGATCTTGTAAAGCTTGCCAAACATCAAAAAAGGATTTTCGCTTTAACAAGCTGTACACGCTTCTCTCTTTCTCACGCTCGTCTTCAAGCGAATAATAGCGGCCACTGATTCGGTCGAGACGGAAACCGGGTTTCACTCCCAACGCGCCCAACATGCCGTTCCATCGGATAATACGCGCATCAACTTGCCACTGATCACCGAATATATCAAAACTCTCGGCTTCGCGATCAACGTAGTAGGATATATCGATACGGTATTTTTGGTCACCAATTTGTTCAAAATTAAGTGACGCTATAGGCTTTTCTTCAAGTAGTTCCTGATAACTGCTTAAATCAAAGCCCACCAAAAATATAAACAGGGCCAATACAAAAAAAAGTATTCCTGCACTTCCGCGTAACCACGCCATAAACCAGCCCAATTGGCGTAAAATGCGGAAGCTCAGATATAGGAAAAGGCCGCCGAAAAGTGCGGAAAGCGCAATTACGGTAATCAAATACATAGTTTTTCTCCGCCTAAATCCCGTGCAACCATACGAACCAAACGACCGGAAATTGTGTATTCCGGCGGTACAAGCGGCAAATTATCGATATCAAACCAGTTTGCCTCAAGCAACTCGCGGGTGTCGACACGAATGCTTCCACCAGCATAATCAGCTACAAAACCTAGCATGAGTTGACCGGGAAAAGGCCAGTTTTGAGAACACACGTAGCGCAGGTTCTCTATTTTTATATCGAGTTCTTCAGCAACTTCCCGGTGAAATGCCTGCTCTGCAGTTTCACCGGGTTCAACAAAACCCGCTATTGCACTAAACATCCCTTTAGCGTGTTTGATGCCATTTGCCAGTAACATCTGCTTGCCCTTAACAATTACACCAATAACGCATGGAGAGATTTTCGGATAATACCGCTGCTCACAGCTATCACACACCATTGCACGATCCTGCAAAGCTATAGACATTGTTGAGCCGCAACGGCCACAAAACCTATGCTCTTCCCTCCAATTTAAAAGCTGCATTGCGCGGCTAACAAGCGCAAACTGGGCCGTATCTAAAACTGGCAATAATTCTCTTAGCGAATACCAGGTAAAATCGGAAGGGATCTCAATTAAATCCCCTGCTTCAACCAAACCAATTTTAGCCCCTGACCATGTGCCGACGGCCAGGGTAGACAAACCTGGGCGCCTAAGTTTTGGTTTTAGCGCAGAGATATCGATAAGGCAACCACCATCGGGCGAAAATTGTTCAGCACTCATTTTACTGAAACCGATTTTCTGCTCGTGAATTAGTAGCACGAGCTCGCCAAGCCCTTCGTTGAAGACATTTTCTGTAATCGAAAGGCCCATCTTTTGTTAAATCGGATAACCGAGTGCGGCGATGGAATCTTCCGCAATTTTCAGTACTGACTCGTCCATTTCGCCATTAGTACCAGCGGAATCAAAGTAGTACTCAATTGCAATGATTACATCCGCAAAGGTCTCTAGATATTCGTTTATCGCGGCCGGGGGTTCTCGTTGTAACAGCACATCTTCAACAAACTCTACGCTGTTTTCGAGTATGAGCTCTGCGCGGGTACGGCGCATCACTGACATGGCACCTCGAATACTGGTTAATGTTTTAGCAATATTTTTTATATGGCCTATATCGTAATTGGAATCGGAAAAAGAATTTAGTGCTCGTTTGGTCAACGAAAGACCAGCTAGAGCCTCTTCGATAACAATTTGGATTGCTGTGGACAGCTCATTTGAAGCAATTTGACGCTCTTGACTATTCGGATCGGTATTTCCATATTTTTCCCCAGATAAATCCGCATTATCAAGGCTTTGCATGGTGCTTTCGAGGTAAAGTAAAGTATTTGCAACACTCGATATTTCAGCGCTGGAAATTTCGTGCGACACATCGGACCACTGTTCAACCACTGGAATCTGGCCCTTCAAACTATCACTTGCTGAGTGAAGCCCAACCACGGATAGGATTTCGCTGATATTGACCAATGCGGATAAAAAGTTGTCCAAATCATCAATTTCCGCTATTTCACTTTGCGCGGCATTTTCCAAGGTTCGCTTGGCACTGGAAATCTCATTTTGCAGTACGTAGGCAAGGGAGCTGACCGTATGACTACTGGGACCATAAAGTGCTGCATACTGCTTCTGCAGCTCGGGCTCTGAGTAGGAAATTTTCAGTGATTTACATGCTCGAACAAGTGTCTGGGCGCCAGCCGATTCGCTTCTGCTCAACACTATCAAGTAAACCAGTTCTTTTACTAAGCCTTTGGGTGCTTCAGCCATAAACGCTTTTGCCCCGACCACCTCGACTTGCCGGATGATTTTATCAATACGCATGAAAAGAAATTTACGCGTCTCAAGAGGGCTCATGTTTTTTTCATATATGGCCTCTAAAGCCACATCAACCAGCCACCATAGGCGCGCAAGCGGCGCATCTCCACCCGCATAGTTAAGCAAACGTCGAATACTGCGCCGCATTAAGGCAATGGAATTTTTAAGCTGCTTTTCCCGCAGTAAACCCATTAAGCCCACTTGGTACATTTGCCTAAGTCGCCTTGTTTCTGACTTAAGCTCTCTCGTACCCAAGCCCTGTCTTTCACCAACATCAATCGCCAGCTTGGTAGGCACGGATAGTGAAAAAAAATGGCTTTCGGGAAGCACAGGCTCTTGGCGAAGTTTTCGCAATGCGTTTATGTGCGGAACAAGCAATACAGGCACGGGTTGTTTGACCTGCTGCAAATATTCTAAATAACGGGAAAGGATAAAAAAGGTATTGCTGACTACCTCCATCTTCCGATCAAATGCGCTACCTTCAGAGCCTGGAGATATTTCTGTCGCTACAGCCAGCAACTCCTCTGCCAATACCGTTGCACCGCGCAACTCCAACACTTTCAAGATGCCGCCTATCTGCTGCATTTCGTTGACGCTGTCCTGCAATGCCTCAGCATCCTCCTGGCCGGAAGACACAAAAGTTTCTAAATCTCGAGCTGCTGCCTCGATAGTGGCGATCAATTCGTCGCGAACTAGATTGAGAGATTGGAAATTAACAGATTGCTCTGTACTCACGGTTTGCTCATCCTAAACTACGTCTAACCGGTTCTGTAATAAATATTGTAACGCCAAATTCTAGGTTTCGTGAAAATTTCATTAAATTTCTGTAGCTTATGGCCCATTATTAACTTGATATCTAGAATAAGCACTCTTGAATTTTAGTAGACACCTCGCAAAACTTCACAGAGTGTTTTTTAAGGGCAGGTTAGGGCCTGTTGACACTAATTTCCGTTTTTTCATAGTGTAATGCGCCCGACTTCATTTAGGCAGTCAAATACAGAGAGTTGAATACTGTTTCACAAAAGCTAGTTTTGGAGCCAAAGACAAGCCCCGCCAGATAATTTTTCTATGACTTCGAGTTTCTGCTCGTGTGCCGCGACTTCTGTCGGGTTTGCGAAAACCACTTTGCCAGGCGGCCTGTTTTCCATCCGTTGGATTTGTTCGTCTGAGCCGAGAGATGCTTCGGTGCCATTTTTCTCAGCAGCGCCTAACTTTAGCTTAGTCTGACCTCCCGTCATCGCTAAATAGACGTCGGCTAAAATCTCCGCATCGAGCAAAGCACCATGTAAATCGCGTTGCGAGTTATCGATAAAATAACGCTTGCACAACGCATCGAGATTGTTTTTCTGACCAGGGTGTTTGTTTCTCGCCAACACCAGTGAATCGAGCACAGAACACCGGCTATCGATCCTGTCTAAGCCAGAACCCAGTCGCGCTAATTCTGCGTCGATAAAGCCGACGTCAAATGGTGCGTTGTGAATAACAAGCTCTGCACCGTCGACAAAGCTGAGGAAATCGTCGACGATCTGCTCAAACAGCGGCTTATCCGCAAGAAACTCATTCGTGATACCGTGAACTTCAATCGCACCTTGATCAACTTCTCGCTGCGGGTTGATATATTGATGGTAGTGCTTGCCCGTCAGCTTGCGGTTGAAAAGCTCAACACAGCCAATTTCGATGATTCTGTGCCCCGCACTGGCTTCAAGGCCTGTGGTTTCAGTATCTAATACAACTTGTCTCACATTACACTCCCAAAGAATCTATGCCTTTATTCGCCAATTGATCGGCCATCTCATTCTCAGGGTGGCCAGAATGCCCCTTAACCCAATACCAGCGCACCTCGTGTTTTTGAACGAGCTTATCTAAGGCCTGCCAAAGGTCTACATTTTTGACAGGTTTTTTCGCGGATGTGCGCCATCCATTTTTTTTCCAATTATCAATCCAGCTATTAATACCATTTTTAACGTAGCTAGAATCTGTAGTCAGTGCCACTTGGCATGGCGACCTAAGCGCGCGCAGCGCTTCGATGGCAGCCATTAACTCCATTCGGTTGTTAGTCGTTTCCTTTTCGCCACCAAAGATCTCTTTTTCTTTACCCTGATAACGGAGCAAGGCTCCCCAACCTCCTGGTCCGGGGTTTCCCCGGCAAGCACCATCCGTGAATATATCCACTCTTTTCAATAGTTTACGTCCGATAGTTAAAGTTTATTCTGTTTTTTTCGAGATTTTGCTAACAGCACTCACCGACTGTGCGGGCTTGGGCACCACGAGCGCTCTTTTCAACACAGCAGTTTTCCAGTCCGGCGCCAAAAGGCTCAAACCCGCCTTATCCTTCCGCGCCAACAGACAATAGACGTTCGCAAAAGGCAAACTGAACTTCTCTAAACGTTCAAATATTGGCTGCGTCACTCGCAAAAAACCTGAGTGATTGAATGGGATCTCGTGCCCCAAATTGCGTGTTTTAAGATTGCTAAAGTCGAGAAAACGCAGCCAATCTTTAACCCGGAGTGCGAGCAGCTGCTTTCTGGCACATATTTTGTTATTCGGCTGAAAAAGTCTTCCCAAAATACTCAGTAACCCAGTGATACTGGCGGGATTAAACGCAACAACGACAATATGACCTCCGCTACTCGTCACCCGTCCAGCCTCTTTTAACACTGATTGTGGATCAAGTGAGAATTCCAACACATGGTGAACAACTACAATGTCTATACTTTCGTCTTCGAAAGGTAAATTTTGAAAGTCAGTGACACAGAAACGCTGAAAGGAAGACGAAGCATCACTTTCCACATGGCCTTCGGATAATTGCAGTCGGTAGATACTCTTAAACGGCGCAAAATCCTTGGGTACCATAAGGGAGAGTGGCGAAATTTGTAAAATGCGCTGACCGCGGTGCTGCCTTAACAGTTCTGCGATAGCGCGCTGCTCGTAAGCGAGACACATGCGACCGAGAGGACTGGCAAACCAGTGTCGAATCTCTCGCACCGCTGCAGTCAAGGGTTCCATCTCCCAACGTTTAAAGATGGCATTTGCAAACGAGTCTCTGAGCGTTTTCAGCAGCGACATAAGTCCTCTATAATCGAGCCATGGTGGAGCTAAGTAATGCCAGATGTTCAAAAAATTGATTTTACTCCATTGCCGATACTTAGCACCAACTACATTTGGATACTGAGCCACCCCACCTTAGACGAAGCTTATGTCGTTGACCCAGGTGACGCCGAACCCGTCCTTCATTTCCTAAGTCGCCGCAAACTCAAACTTAAGGGCGTACTCATCACGCATTCGCATAACGATCACATTGGCGGTTTGAAGGCTCTGCTGAACACTCACAGTGTACCTGTAATAGGTCCCGCATGTGAGCGTATTCCCCTTGTCGACCATCCCGTTGGCGAAGGCGACACGTTCGAGCTGTGGGCGGACTGCTCGGCCAGAGTAATGCACTTGCCAGGCCATCTGCCAGAACATATTGCATTTTCGCTAGAGGGCAGCCTGCTCCATGCTCCCAGTCTGATGTGTGGAGACGTTATTTTTTCTTCCGGCTGCGGGCGCATATTTACAGGAACACCTAAAGAGTTGAAGACCAGTCTTGACCGCATAGCGGCACTGCCCAGCAAAACACGGCTTTATAGCAGTCATGAATATACGGAGACAAATATTGCTTTTGCTCTCGAGCTGGAACCCAATAATGAAATGCTCGAGGAAAAACGTATCCGCGTAGCTAAAATGCTTTTGGATAGTGAATGTAGCCTGCCCACCAATGTCGCAACAGAAAAATCTACCAATCCATTCCTGCGCTGCTCGGAGCCCGAACTCATTGCGTCTCTCAAAACCAAATTTGATCGCGAACCCAGAAACGAACTCGAAACGTTTACGTGGTTGAGGAAACTAAAAGATCAATATTGATTGATTTTTTCTTTCGAAGAACGTAATTTCCCGGACTTTGCTTTCGACTATTGGGAGCCCCGTGATTCGCTCTGCTTATTTTTTTATCATTCTTTGTGCATGCTGGCTAAGTGCGTGCTCATCGACGCCCTGGGGTTTTGTAAATGCCAAGGCCGACGCCGGGACCGAAGAAATAACGCCCCAAGCACCGTCAGGCGAGCAAGATCAAACTTTCCCGGAATTGGTCGCACTTTGCCACCCCACAGAGCAAGAATTATCAGAGTTCGCGCTTTGGCGTGAGTTCGATCTTTGGGACAGAGTCCGCTCCGAGTACGAACTGATTTTTCAACCGAACAAACGCATAGACACACACCTCCAGTGGTTTAAGCGTCACCCAGAATATATCCCGCGCGTGGTTAATAGGGGCACACCCTACTTATTTCATATTGTCGACGAACTCGACAAGCGAAATATGCCAGCGGAGCTGGTGTTTTTACCCATAGTTGAGAGCGCCTTCGATCCTTTCGCGTATTCACCCGGCCGGGCATCCGGTATGTGGCAAATCATTCCAAGCACTGGAAAAATGCTCGGCTTGGAGCAAACATGGTGGTACGACGGCCGCCGCGATATTGTTGCGTCAACGGACGCGGCGCTAAATTATCTTCAGCGGCTCAATAAGCGTTTCGACGGTGACTGGTACCTGACCCTGGCCGCGTATAATAGCGGTGCAGGCACAGTTAACAAGGCGATTCGACGGGCCAAAAAACGCGGCAAAGCGACGGATTACTGGTCATTGGATTTACCGCGTGAAACGCGACACTACGTGCCCAAACTGTTAGCACTTGCCACGCTTTTCAACCAACCAGAGGCACACGGAATTCAGCTTGCCTCAGTACCCAATAACGTTTATTTCGGTACGGTGAATTTGGATCAACAAATTGATTTGGCCCAGGCGGCCAAGTTGGCGCAAATCAGTATCGACGACCTCTATAAACTTAATCCTGGATTTAACCGTTGGGCAACCGACCCTGATGTAAGCCAACATCTGGTGTTACCCATAGCTAAGGTCGGCACCTTTGCCAAAGCACTTGCAGCAACGCCTCCGAATCAACTTGTCACATGGCGTCGCCATAACATTCAGCGAGGCGAAACATTATCCCATGTCGCTAAACACTATAAAGTTTCCGTAAGCTCGCTCAAAACCTTCAACTCGCTCACACGCGATACCATTCGCGCCGGTGATACCTTATTGGTACCCACCGCATCTGCGGGCAGAAGTCACTACCGTTTGAGCAGTGAAGAACGTCTGAAACGTATACAGAGCAAAGCGCCAGGGGGAAAACAACGGATTGACTATACCGTTCGTTCTGGCGATAGTTTTTGGGAAATTGCACGCAAACATAACGTCAACATGGCCAAGCTTGCCAAATGGAACGGTATGTCGCCACGCGACCCCTTAAAAATTGGACAAACCCTGGTCATATGGGTCAGTGGGGACGTCACAGCTCTGCGAGCGAATGGTGACAAAATTATTAGAAAATTGTCCTATCGCGTTCGCTCCGGGGATTCACTGCATAAAATCGCAAATAAATTTAAGGTTCGCGTCGCAGATATCGTCAGCTGGAACCAAATTAATCAGTCAAAGTATTTGCAGCCCGGGCAGTCTCTCGTACTGTATGTCGATGTGAGGAATACATAGAACCTTATATGCATTTGGACAGTTTACCTGTCAATTTTGGCACATACGCGTTTGGGTGGTGGCGCAACATTCAAAAACCTTCAAGTCATGCTCCGCCATGGATGGCGGGTGTTAGAGCAACGCAGGAGCAATTGCCGGCGACTGCATGGATGCAACGCAGGAGCAGTTATCGACGACTGCATGGATGCAGGAGGTAGAATAACGCAGGAGCAGTTATCGAGAGGAATTGGCGGAGCTACAGGGGTGGCGCGGATAAAAACGAAGCGCTGCTTCGTTCCGAGTAACGCCCCTTATCTATGATTTTGGGCCGGCCCTGCTTGCAGGTATTCGTGCGTTTTTTGAATGTTGCGCCACCACCCAAACGGTTCGCAGGCACATATCTTCAGATAACTTAGTGTCCTGCCATAACTGAGCTAATAGTGACCCGACTTGGAGGCATTTGATAGCAGGCTTAAACAAAATTGAGCCTGGCTGGAGAAATGCTTAAAACTCTCAAATTGCTCTGCTTCAAGTATTCCACCGTAAGTCCATCTGTCTGCGTAGAAAAAGGCCGCGTTTCGGTCACCTACACGTACAACTGAAACAAGCGCAGGCAGCTTGCCAATAATACGTACAATGTCTTCCGGGTAGTGCTCAGGGTGCTGACCCATAAACTCTTCCGTTAACCAAACGGCTTCCTGATGCTGGCTTGCGTAAGTAAAAATATTATCTGTATAAGGCCCGATATCAAATTTAAAGGAAGTCCGCCAATGCTCTGTATTCTCACCGAGCATGTATTTAGAACTTACTTTATGCCCGTTAATAAAAGCGATTGCCACCCGCTCAAGACCAATACCCCGATGCATGCCTTCAAGCACCATTTGAAAAATAGTGTTAACGTCGGCATGCTCGGTTGTCGCGCTGCTTAATTCGCGCAAGATACTCAATTGTAATTGTGGGTCTGCTTTGGAAATCTTGCTCTTGGGTTTCTTTTCGCCAAAATACCCGGCCTTAAGCGAGCTCGGGATCAATGGGCAGGCATCGGCTGCGCCGTAACTGACTGCAACCACAGATGCTTTATCCGCAGATTGTTTTATTTCCTCTAAGGCTTCGTCCAAGGAAACACCTCGTAATGAAGCTACCTCTTTGAGTACTTTGTTGAATTGAGGGCTTTCCCAGCCGAAAAGTGCAGCGCGGCTAATCCGATCTCCGGCGATAACCGCCCTTACTTTGGCACTCGGCTCTCGCGCGGGAAAAAGAGCCTCTTGTAAGGTCTCACCTAACTTCCAGTGCTTAGCGAGCTCACGAGTAAGCGCTTTAAACGAGCCACCAATAATGCTTTCCATCGCCTGTTTGCGCCGCTTTGGGTCTTCGGCCAAGAGGTCCGCATTATTGGTATTCACCGATTCCGACATCCAAAATGCCATTTCACCTAAATTAAATAGTAACGCCGCAATAAACACTTCCTCGGCTTCGTTGGCATCGCTGGACTGTAAAACGTTCTGCGCTTGTGTTGCCGCGTGAAAGCCCTGCGCAACAAGTGCTATAACACGTTCTTTGGGTTGATCACCTAACAATCGATCCAAAATCAACAACGAAATGCATATCGCGCGCATGCCTTTTAAACCTATCAGCACTATTGCACGACTAATCGTATTTATTTTCTGACTGGAATAATTGTATTTAACGCTATTCGCTACCCGTAAAACATGTGACGTGAGATTAGGGTCGCGCAAGATAACTTCAGCGAGTTGACTCGCATCAGATTCCTCACTGTCGGTTATTTGGTTCAATTCCGCTATCACAGCACCAAGAACCGGCATATTTTTGTTGCGTAAATTTTTAACCCAGGTTTGCAAATCTGGTTTTGACATCCGTTTTACCGTCTGTATTAATCTATCGATTATTCAGCGTCGAACCCACACTGGTGGTAACACGCCGTCCACCTTATACTGGCGAAGTTTTTGTTGGGGCTTAGGCCAAACCTGCCCCCGTCGTCATTACTAAGTTTAGACCACGATAAAAGCGCAACCTCGGTCAATTTTTAATCAACCCTGCGCTATTTTGGGTCCTTTTTATACGGGAGCTCTAATAACATATGCGTAAAACTCTATGTTCAGCGGCGTTCGTTAAACCCCTTCTCGCGAGCATCTCTTGTTGTTTCCTTGCCCTCACCTCAGTTTCCTGCTCAAAGACGTCTCAGGACGGCGTAGAGGCCAGCTCTGAAAACACCTATACGGCCGAAGAAAAAACGAAGGATTGGGAGGAGTTCTCTTCAAAACCCGCGCAAACGTTTATTCAAGAATGCAAGTCAAACTACTTAAAAATACGTGATTTCGTCGGCACACTGGAGTCGGAGACATATTCAGGCAACGCGTTATTGGAAGCCTTAAATACTTTAGAGGCGGATATCGATAAAACTATCGGCAAAGCAAGCTTGTACGCCAACGTTCATCCCGAGGAGAATGTTAGAGCAGCGGCTGACGCATGCGAGCAACACTTTGTCGGTTTAATATCAGATTTAAGCCTTTCTCAATCTATTTACAAGCAAATAGCGGCGATCGATATGAATACATTGCCAGCTAAAATAGATAAACGCTATGTAAGCAATATGCTGCGAGACTTTAAACGTAGCGGCGTCGATCTAGATGAAGAAAAACGAAAAACCGTTAAACAGCTGAAGGATGAAATTAATCAACTCGGTCAAGCATTTTACAAAAATGCGCGAGAAGATGTCCGCAGCATCACTGTACCCAAAGGTTATGATTTAAGTGGCCTTCCAAGCGATTTTATAGAAAGCAGAACAAACGCGGAGACAGGTGAAGTTACTTTTACCACGACTTACCCCGATTACTTTCCAGTAATGCAATATGCGCACAATGACGAGCTACGTAAAAACCTTTATATGAAATTTAGACAACGTGGTTATCCCGCGAGCAAAGAGGTACTCAAGCAATTATTGAAAAAGCGGCATGAACTCGCCACCATACTCGGATACCCTTCGTACGCGCATTACGCTACAGAAGTCCAAATGATAAAAACACCGGAAAAAGCGCTGGCGTTTATTAATTCCATTGACAAAATAGCCAAAGACCGTGCTGAGAGTGAATACAACACGCTGCTCGCAAAGTTAAGAGAAACTTTTCCTGACGCAACATTTGTTGGCGATTGGCAAAAAACATATTTGGATGAATTAATAAAGAAAGAGAAATTTGATGTCGACTCACAGGAAGTGCGCGAGTATTTTCAATACGAAAAAGTAAAACAGGGAATTTTCGATTTAATTCAAACAATGTTCAATGTCGAGATTCGCCCCTGGGAAACCGAAACCTGGCATAAATCAGTATCTGCCTATGAAGTTATCGACCAGGGTGAAACGATTGGACACTTTTACCTCGATATGCACCCGCGCGCTGGCAAGTACCAGCACGCGGCGGCATTTTCTATTCAAGGCGGCATAGCCGGCAAGCAACTCCCTGTTTCCGCACTGGTATGTAATTTCCCATCCGGTAACGCACTAATGGAACACACACAAGTAGAAACCTTCTTGCATGAATTTGGGCATTTGATTCACGGAATGTTTGGCGGCAAAAACAAATGGATAAGTCATTCGGGAACAAGAACAGAACGGGATTTTGTCGAAGCGCCTTCGCAGATGCTTGAAGAGTGGGTTTGGAACAAGGAAACGCTTCGGCTTTTCGCTACAAACACCTCTGGGGAAACTATGCCAGACGCGCTTATCGACAAGTTGCGGGCTAGTCGCGACTTTGGTCTCGGCCTTTTTACACGCCATCAAATGTTTTACGCAGCCCTCTCGCTAAACTACTACAGCAAGGACCCGAACAAATTTGATGAACAGACACTTATGGAAGCATTACAGGCCAAGTATTCCAATTTCGCCTACGTCGACAATACCTTTTTTCAATACAGTTTTTCTCACCTCTTCGGCTATTCCGCTGTTTATTATAGCTACATGTGGTCACTGGTTATCGCAGACGATATGTTCAGCGAATTCCAAAAATCCGGCATGCTAAATCAAGCGGTAGCACAAAAATATCGGCAGACGGTACTCGCCCCCGGCGGTTCTAAAGATGCCGGCGAAATGGTTGAAGATTTTCTTGGGCGGCCATATTCCTTCGACGCTTTCTCCAAAAAATTTCACTGAGCAAACTGACACATGAAATTTTACTTTACGTTTTTCGCTATTACTCTTTACATCCTTGCGCTCGGTTCCTGCGGCAAAAAAGATAATGATGCACGTCTCAATGAAAACGCTTTGCATCTCTCTATCGGCGCATCGCCTCAATCGATAGATCCGCATGTAGTGACAGGCGTTCCCGGTATAAAAGTGCTGGCCGGACTCGGGGAGAGTCTGGTTTCGTTGAACCTGGAAACCCAGGCACTCGAGCCAGGTGCCGCCACGCATTGGGAACTCAGCGAAGATGGCTTAGTTTATACGTTTTTTCTGCGCCAGGACGCGCTTTGGTCGAATGGTGAGCCGGTTAGTGCAAGCGACTTTGTTTTTGCTTGGCAACGGGGTATGACACCAAGTGTTGGCTGGCAATACGCCACCGACTTTTATTTTATCGATGGCGCTGAGGCTTACCATACGGGTGCCAATCAGGACCCTAATTCCATAGGGGTTAAAGCCGTCGATGATTACACATTGAAATTTAAACTCGTCCGCCCCTACCCCCTCTTTTTAAAACAGCTTACATCAGAAATTCAAATCCCGTTGCACAAAACTAGCCTTGAGCAACATGGAAAGTTTGACGACGTGGTTTCCAACTGGACTAATGCAGGAAACTTTGTCAGCAATGGCCCTTTCTATTTAAAAACCTGGGAAATTAATAAAATTATTGTGCTTGAAAAAAATCCACATTATTGGGACGCACAATCAGTAAAGTTAGACAAAATTTATCTCTATCCAATTGAAACCGAAGCCGCCGAAGAGCGTTCATTTCGATCCGGACAGATTCAATTTGCTTTCGGAGATAGAATTCCGGTCGATAAAATAGCTGTCTATCGGGAAAAAAACCCAGAAAACCTTAAAATCATTAACACTTTTGCGACTTATTTTTATTTGCTTAATGTCACTAAAGCACCCTTTGATGATGTTAGAGTACGCCAGGCACTCGCCCATGCGATTGACCGTAAAGCGATTGTAACCAACATTACTAAAGCGGGAGAGGAAATAGCCGTTACACTAAATCCACCTGCAGCAGGTCACCACGCGCATGTGAAGCCGCTAGAATACGACGTCAACCTTGCAAAACAACTCCTCGCAGAGGCTGGATTTCCAAACGGCGAAAACTTTCCAACGGTGTCTTTAATATATAACACTGCAGATGTACACCGAAAAGTTGCTTTAGCGATACAACAAATGTGGAAGTCAAACCTGGGCATTAATGTGACGCTGGAAAACCAGGAATGGAAAGTTTTTCTAAACACACGACAAAATCTCGACTTTGCGATAGCCAGAGCAGGTTCGATAAGTAGCTTAGGTGATCCACAAGACTTTCTCGAATCCTTTAAGTCTGGCCACGGCATGAACAACACCGGCTGGGGCAACAGTGAATACGACAAACTGATGACCGAAGCCAGCGCCACCCTCAACCTAGATACACGATATCAGCTTTTGGCACAGGCTGAAAATATTTTACTTGAGGAAATGCCGCTTATTCCCTTGTACTACTACGCCAATTCATACCTAATACATGAGGACGTAAAAGGTCATACTTTTAATCCGCTCTCCCGAATCAACTACAAAGATATTTATATCGATCGCACTGAAAAATGAAAAATCTCTATTTATTAGCATTATTTTTTTTGACGCTAGTTGCATGCTCCGACCGCACACCTACAAATGTGGAAACCGGAACAGAAAACCAAATTTTGCATATAGGCAATGGCGACGAACCGCGAGAACTGGACCCACAACTATCAACGGGCTCTGTAGAAAGCAATATTCACAAAGCGCTGTACGAAGGTCTCACAACACGCCACCCGAAAACCCTGGAAGTGCTTCCAGGGCTCGCTGAGTCATGGCAAATTAGTGACGATGGTAAAACCTATACGTTTTCATTGCGGACCGGTGCACTATGGTCTAACGGTGATCCAATTGTCGCGAGTGACATAGCTTGGTCATGGCAGAGAAGCCTTATGCCAAAACTCGCGAGCGAATGGGCTTACATGAAATATTATATTAAAGGTGCCGAAGCGTTTAACTTGAGTAAAACCACGGACTTCAGCGAAGTGGGTATCAGAGTAATCGACAAACACACCATAGAAGTAGTGCTGGAAAACCCGATTGATTACTTTCTTCAACTGCTCGCTCATCCCTCTTATTATCCTGTGCACCCACCGACGATACTCGCACACGGTGACATGGATCAGGCAATTTCCAAGTGGACTCGCCCGGAAAACTGGGTGGGCAACGGTCCGTTCACGCTTGAAACATGGTCCATAAATAAAGCAATTGAAACAAAGAAAAATGAACAATACTGGGACAGTGAAAACGTAAAGCTTAACGGCATCCATTTTTACCCAATCACGGATCAACAGGCAGAAGTCCGAGCTTTTCGTACCGGTCAAATTCATCTGACTTATACGCCTCAACTGGCGATAGAAAAGGTTGCTCACTACCGTGAAAATAAACCCGAAAAGATTCGCATTACACCCACCTACGCCACCTATTTTTACGAATTTAATACAACCAAAGCACCATTTGATAACGCTTTAGTAAGGCGAGCCTTCGCATTGGCAATCGACCGTAAAGCTATTGTAGAAACCATTACAAAAGCCGGAGAAAAACCCGCCTACAACCTCGTCCCCGACGACCCGAACAATTACTCTCCCAAGCAGTTATTCGAATATGATCCAGAGGAAGCAAAAAAATTACTCGCTGAAGCCGGCTATCCAGACGGAGCCAACTTTCCGACGGTTGAAATTCTCTACAACACTCAGGACAACCATCGAAAAGTTGCTTTAGCCGTTCAACAAATGCTTGCCAAAAATCTAAACGTTCAAGTAAGCCTGTTAAACCAGGAATGGAAAGTTTACCTTAACAGCAAAAGAAACCTGGAACACGATATCGCGCGCGCAGGCTGGATTGCCGATTATTTGGACCCATCGAACTTTTTAAGCATTCTGGGTTCTATTTCAGGTAACAACGACACTGGATGGAAAAATCAGCAATACGATGACATTATTGCGGAACTTAAAAAAACAACAAACAAGCAAGAACGCCATGTTCTTTTTGATCGTGCCAATGCGCTCCTTATCGAAGAGATGCCTGTCATTCCAGTCTACATGTATTCGGACGTAAACCTCGTACTTCCCGAGGTAAAGGGCTGGTATGACAACGTTATGCACCTACACCCTTATCAGCGGGTGTATCTTGAGAAAGGCAGTAAATAACCGCAATGCTAGGTTTTATTTTTAAGCGGGTACTAGCAGCGATACCTGTTCTTTTTTTGGTTATCTTAATTACGTTTGTGCTGGTGCGACTAGCGCCGGGAGGTCCCTTTGATGAAGAGAGGAATGTCCCACCCCAAGTGCTGGAAAATTTAAACAAACGCTATCACCTTGACGACCCCATACACGTCCAGTTTTTTGACTATTTAGGAAACTTACTACAGGGCGATTTTGGTCCCTCCTACAAATATCCAAATCGCAGCGTGACCGAAATTATTAGCTCTGGGGTTCCTGTCACAATGGAGCTCGGTTTTTACGCGCTTATATTCGCTGTTTTTGCGGGTAGCCTGGCTGGCATTTTTGCCGCACTTAAGCCCAACTCCTGGCGCGACTATACACCGATGTCGATCGCCATGATTGGCATCTGTGTGCCGTCTTTTGTTATGGGACCAATCTTGGTGTTAATTTTTGGTATCTGGCTCAATTGGCTGCCAGTCGCGGGTTGGGGCTATGCTGCGTATGACAAAATTATCCCAACGATTACCCTGGGCGCAACATACGCCGCTTATGTTGCGCGGCTTACCCGCGGGGGCATGCTCGAAGTGCTATCGCAAGACTATATCCGTACCGCACGCGCAAAAGGTCTGCCCGAATGGAAGGTGATTTTATTTCACGCCCTGCGCGGCGGCATCGCGCCAGTCGTTGCTTTTTTAGGGCCGGCAGCTGCAGGTTTACTTTCTGGTTCATTTGTCGTTGAAACAATATTTCAAATACCAGGTATCGGTCGTTTTTTTCTGCAAGCGGCGTTCAATCGCGATTACACGATGATTTTAGGCACCACTGTTTTTTTCGCCGGCCTGATTATCTCGTTTAATTTAATTACCGACATTGTCACGGTTTGGCTGAACCCCAAGTTGAGAAAGGATGCGTTCGAAAAATGAGCGACAGCACAATCGAACAAGGTACTTCTCTGTGGCAGGATGCGTTGCGACGTCTCGCAAAAAACAAACTCGCGATGTCGGGACTGTTTTTTTTGCTTTTTCTAATTGTCGTGAGTTTACTTACCCCATTTATTGCCCCCTACTCTTACGAGACGCAGGATCTTTATAAGGGCGCCACACCACCGTCTTTTGAACATTGGTTTGGCACCGATGTGCTCGGCCGGGATCAATTGACCCGTGTCATGTATGGCAGCCGGATTTCTCTAATGGTCGGTTTTGTTGCAACTTCAGTGGCACTAATTATCGGCGTGCTTTGGGGCACCATAGCGGGATATCTCGGCGGTCGAGTTGATACATTTATGATGCGCGTTGTCGATATCCTATATGCGCTTCCCTTCTCTATTTTTATCATTTTACTGACAGTTGTATTTGGCCGCAGCATGCTACTGCTGTTTTTAGCCATTGGCGCCGTCGAATGGTTAACCATGGCTCGTATTATTCGCAGCCAGGTTATGTCAATTAAAAAGCAGGAATACGTCGAATCGGCAATATCGATTGGTTTATCCCGCACCCATATCATTTTTCGTTACCTTATCCCAAATGCGATTGGTCCCATTATTGTTTATACAACACTAACCATTCCCAGCGTCATATTACTTGAGTCGTTTTTAAGTTTTCTAGGGCTGGGTATTCAACCGCCGCAAAGCTCTTGGGGCTCACTGATTAGTTATGGTGTAGAGACGATGGAAGAATATCCGTGGCTGCTTATTTTTCCTGGCCTGGTTCTCTCGCTGACATTATTTTCGCTTAATTTTCTTGGTGACGGCTTGCGCGATGCCCTCGACCCAAAAGTTTCAAAAGATTAGTGTCAACAGGTCCTAATTGTCATGCTAAACGTTTCAGACCTCAGTGTTTCATTTGTAACCCGCAACGGTGTTACCGAGGCAGTTAAAAATGTTTCTTTTTCGTTGGAAAAAGGTAAGACACTGGGCATTGTTGGTGAATCGGGGTCGGGAAAGTCAGTAACCTGTTATAGCCTGCTCGGCCTTATCCCGATGCCGCCAGGAAAAATCACTTCGGGTTGCGCGAACTTTTTTGATCAAAATTTATTACAGCTCGGAGATAAAGAGCTTACCGCCATTAGAGGTCATCGAATATCGATGATATTTCAAGATCCAATGGCCTCTCTGAACCCATATATGCGCGTCGGCGACCAAATAATGGAATCGCTGCGCGTCCATCATAAAATAACGTTTTCAGAAGCCAAAGAGCGGGCTATCCAGGCGTTGCGCGAGGTCGGAATCGATGCCGCAAAGCACAGATTTAATAGTTTTCCCCACGAGTTTTCAGGCGGTATGCGCCAGCGTGTCATGATTGCGATGGCACTTGCCACAGAACCGGAACTATTGATAGCCGATGAGCCAACCACCGCACTCGATGTGACCATCCAAGCGCAAATACTGGAATTGCTAGACGAAATTCAGCGTAAACGTAAGCTTTCAATTATATTTATTTCCCACGATTTAGCGGTTGTTCGTGACGTTGCAAATCACGTCATCGTTATGAAAAGTGGAGAGGTTGTAGAAGCGGGCGACCCAAATCAAATATTTAAGTCTCCCCAGCACCCCTATACTCAACGCCTCGTAGACGCTGTTCCAGGATCGACGAAAGCCTCTGCCATCAGCGATGCCGAAAAAAATGTAGTGCTAAGCGTTAAACATCTAAAGACAACATTTCGGTTTAAGTCGGGCTTGCCTTGGAAACGCGAAGACCGTTTGGTAAAAGCGGTGGATGATATCTCTATTGATATTTCGAAGGGAGAAATCCTGGGCCTCGTCGGCGAATCCGGTTCGGGTAAATCCACCTTGGGGCGAACAATTATGCGTCTGGTTGAAGCCGAATCAGGGGAAGTGATTTTTAATCAGACGAATCTGTTGCAGCTCACTGGCGTTGCCTTAAAGCAAGCCCGGAAAGAGTTTCAGATGATTTTTCAAGATCCATACGCATCACTTAACCCGCGTATGACAGTGTACGATACACTTGCGGAGCCCATGCTGTTGCACAAACTGGTGGACAAAAACGAGCTTAGTCACCACATCAACTTGCTTATGGACGACGTTGGGCTTGAACGAACATCCGTTAAAAAATATCCGCACGAATTTTCTGGTGGTCAGCGCCAGCGCATAGCGATAGCAAGAGCCCTGTCCTCTCAGCCGACGCTGATCATCGCCGATGAACCCGTGTCGGCGCTTGATGTGACGATACAGGCACAAATTTTGGCGTTATTGCTTAATTTAAGTCAAGAGCGCGACCTAACCATGCTATTTATATCGCACGATTTATCTGTTATCCGTTATTTATGTGACCGTGTGGCGGTAATGCAGGCGGGTTCCATTGTCGAGAGTGGTGATACCGAAGAGGTTTTTTTAAACCCGAAGCATCAATATACGCAGAAGCTACTGGCTGCTATTCCAGGTGCAGTCTAAATCGCCGCGCTGTTATCGTCATGATTCCAAACACGGTTCCGTCCCTCTCTTTTGGCACGTGCCAACGACTGATCTGCCTGCTCAAATAAATCGTTGAAGGTTTTGTTCCCAAATTCGGTCTCACACGCAACACCAATACTCACTGATACCCACGGTGACGACTCGTGAGGCATCTCGGCACGCGAAATTCTTAACATTTCAACCTCGCTTCTGAGCCTCTCTGCCACCTGCCTTGCGTAGAAAATATCCGAATTCATAAGCAATATCGCAAATTCATCGCCGCCGTAGCGCGCAACACAGTCTCCGTTGCGATTGATCTCCGGCAGTTGTGACAAATAATCGCTGATTTGAACAAGACAACTATCGCCGCGCCGCTGCCCGTAGAAATCGTTGTATTGCTTGAACATATCGATGTTCACCAAGAGTAATGATAACGGCGTTTTTTCTTCTTCACTGCGAAGCCACTTAACCTGCGTCAGCGCCTCGAATTTCCGACGATTGGTCAGATTTGTCAGCCCGTCCGTTGTAGCGAGCTTTTGCAACGTATCATTTGCATTGCTCAATTCTTGTTTTGCCTGACTGAGTTGTTCATTTTTAAGCAGCAACTTACCGTTAGATCGTTGCAGATCGGCAACGAGCTTCGCGTTTTCATGAGTAAGCGTGAACATGCGATTAGACATTCGCCAAAGAAAAGCGCCCGATGACAGCATGACAAAGATAAACAACAAAAGAAAGAAACCGATCTCGGTGTAACCACTCTGCTCAATCAAGAAAAGCCTCACGGCTAACGGTACCAGGCACGCCAAGGTAAAACTGACACTCGCCCAACGAAATGCTGAATGGGTAACGGTACTCGCGGCTGACAAAATGACCATCAGAAGAATCATTAACATCTGATAGTTGATCGAGTCTTCCGGAAAAACAACGAACGCCCCTATACCCCAAATTAGGCCGGTAAAACCTGATGATAGAGTAAACAGACGCGACCAGCTATTCGAAGACTTGCGCTCATCACTGGCCTTCAGATAGTAGCGGCAGAGCAAATAGCGTATGAAGTAGGAAGCAATTGCCACTGAAGTCCAAATCCCCAATGCCGGCAAATTAACGATATCGCTGATAAAGTACGCAAATACCAAAATCGCCGCGCAAATGACCAGTAAAGCTGCGCCTTGTGACGAAAAAACTAAGTCGTTTCGCGACTTAGTGATCACAGGGTCGTCAATGTTGGTTGGTTCTATCTCAGAATTCAAACTTGAGTCCTAATCTTAGACAGCGCAAAAAGTGGGTGGGCATTAATCCTGTTACTGCACAGACTAGCATCTAACAGCTCTTATCTCAGGCCCGGTGACAACGCTATGCTCCCAAATAGCGGCCCTACGCAAATTATAGGCATGTCAGGCTATTTCATCCTTATCAAGAACACAAATTGAGACGAAATTTGGAAAAAAAACCGACACTAATAGCAATGGACTATCAAAACTAAAAATCTAGTAATTTTTTTCATTGATACTGTGTATACTTCGATCAGTGACCATAAAATCTAAGGGAAATTTCTTAACGTACACCTTTCTGTCACGTGCATCGAGAAACTTTAATCCTGAATAGTCGTCTAATTTTGGCCACAATTTGCTGGCCCGAGAAACATCTCGGCATTGCTCGTTGGCGTGAATTACTTCATATATAGCATATGTATCTCGCGTACAATGACGTTTGGGCAAGTTTAGAGCGACGTTAAACACTTGGCTTGAATTTCGACGAAATACCGCAATATCACACAAGTCACTCTAGGAAATGCCTATTTAAGTTTGTATGATTAGACAACCTATTTTTTGCGAGGGAGCATTAGATGCAAGACCTTTACACGCAGTCTGAAAACACGACTAAATCGATAGAGATAAACAAAGTTCTACGCAACACCTATGCCTTGCTAGCGATGACACTCGCTTTCAGCGCATTTGCAGCTTATCTGGCGATGGCGATTAACGCCCCCTATATGGGCCTTTGGACACTACTTCCTTATTTTGCTTTGCTATTCGCAGTTGAAAAAACAAAGAACAGCGGCTGGGGTATTGTTTGTGTCTTTGCGCTCACAGGTTGGCTCGGCTTTACATTGGGCCCGATACTCAGTTTCTACATCGCTGCTAATAGCGGTGACATTATCCTCACTGCTTTGGGTGGAACAGCTTTTATTTTCTTTGGCCTCTCAGGTTATACCCTGGTAACAGGTAAAGACTTTAGTTTTCTGACTGGCTTTATCATGACAGGTATTCTGGTTGCGTTTGTGGCCGGTCTGGTAGCATTCTTATTCAACATTTCAGGGCTGGCTTTGGCAGTGTCCTGCATGTTCTTAGTGCTGTCTTCACTGCTTATCATGTGGCAAACCAGCCAGATTATTCATGGTGGAGAAACCAATTATATTTCAGCCACTGTGACGCTTTACGTTTCGATCTACAACATCTTCTTGAGCCTGCTGCACATTTTGACTGCACTTGGCGGTGACGACTAGATTTGTTAATACCGGTTGATCCCCAGTTCTCAAGGGATCAACCTTTCTTTTAACCGCTTCCCCCACTCCTCCCCGGCACTAAGCATATATCGCGCGAGAATTGTATGAATGCGCCTTCTGATATTGGTAGAGCTTTCCCTGAGCGCTATCAACGCTTACTAAAAGAAAAAGTTGAACTAACAAGCCAAGAATTTAACGGCGTTTTTGACGGTATGTTATGCGTCATAGCGTCCCCCAAAAGCCATTTTAGGATGCGCGCAGAATTCAGAATCTGGCATAGCGGTAACGCGTCTCACTATGCAATGTATAACCCGGTAGATCGCAGCCCCGTTGTGATCGAGGACTTTAGCATCGGTTCAACACAAATTGTAACGCTCATGCCAGCGTTACTCGAAGCTATCGTGAAACGCTCAGAGTTGCGACAAAAACTTTATCAAGTTGAGTTTTTAACAACTTTGAATGGCGATGCATTAGTGAGCCTGATTTATCACAAACCGCTCGACGAGCAGTGGACCATCGCTGCTAAAGAGCTCCAAGCTCATATTAAGTTTCCCGTTATTGGCAGGAGCCGCAAACAAAAGATTTCCCTGGAGCGAGACTACGTTGTCGAGATCTTCCAAACGGACGCTGGAACATTAAGTTATCGACAATATGAAACGGGATTTACCCAACCAAATGCTTTTGTCTGCCAAGACATGCTTAACTGGGCGATCGTAAACGCCCGGCCGCTAGGCTACAACCAAGATCTGCTGGAACTGTACTGCGGCAATGGCAACTTTACCCTCCCATTGTCAAAGGTATTCCGACGTGTACTGGCGACGGAAGTGTCAAAATTATCCACGCGAGCAGCCTTAGAAAACATTGAAATTAACAACTGCCAAAATATAGATCTTGTACGACTTTCCGCCGCCGAAGTTGCGGAAGCCATCGCGGGGGTACGAGAGTTTCGGCGTCTAGCGCATATAGACCTTTCTCGCTATCGTTTTTCAACAATTTTTCTCGATCCCCCACGCGCAGGGCTCGATGAGCTTACGCTCAATTTCGCAGGAAAATTTGACAATATTATCTACGTGTCTTGTAACCCCGAATCGTTACGGCAAAATCTCGCAGAACTCTCAGTTACACATGAAGTAACTGAGTTAGCCCTCTTCGATCAGTTCCCCTATACTCACCATCGCGAATGCGGTGTGATTCTGCGTCGCAAATAGTTAGACCACGAACAAGGCTGAGATGACCACAATCTCTAATCACATCACTGTAGCACTTATTGATTCTGGCGCGGGTGGATTATCCATTGCCCATGCCATCTGTGAGCGCGGCTGGAATGTTGATATTGTTTATCTCGCTGATCACGCCTACTTCCCTTACGGATTAATGGAAGAAGGTACATTAATAAAGCGTTGCATTGCCTTGGTCGATTACATTTTGAATCGACATACTATCGACGTATTTGTCATAGCCTGTAACACCGCTAGCACCGTTGTTCTGGACAATTTACGCCATCACTTTAACATTCCGTTTATCGGCGTCGTGCCAGCAATAAAACCCGCGGCAGCTATAACTAAAACCGGAGCAATAGGCGTTCTAGCCACACCCGCGACAGTAGAGCGTAAATATTTAAGTCATTTAATAAGAGATTTTGCCGAAGATAAAACCGTTACGACTCATGGCAGCAATACGCTTGTTCGTCTAAGTGAAGATTTCGTCCGCGGCGAGAAATTTTCACCAGCTATACTGGAAGAAGAGCTCAATACGCTGATTGGCAAGAACGTAGAAATTGATACGATCGTACTAGCTTGCACCCATTTTCCGCTAATTAGGGATGAAATCCAACTAACGCTAGACTCGATGACCATAACCCGACATATAGTCGATTCAAGCTCAGCAATTGCGAATCGGTTTGAGGACTTATTTACGGGCGAACTCGAGCGCTCCAGGCGTAAACCGAACCTGGTTTTTTTTAATACTCAAAACAATGATTTATCACGCTATGGTTCGTTTTTGATTAACAAACTTCGGAATAGTACAGCAAAAAATAATAATTCAGACAAAACAACCAAACTATCAACGGAACGCGTTCTACCAGCATGCACCTTCAAGCACGCTAACCTATAGCGGAAAAGTTACGCGACCAGTATCAAGTGAATATTAATTGATTTTAATTTTAGATTTTTCAATTGTATTCGATGTAAAAACAGCGCTTTCAAACGTCGCACTCTCACGAGAGAGTTGAGCCATCAGGCCTCTTTTTTCCGCGCTATTCAATTCATCCACACGCCCATCTACAACGTCGGTAATACCTATTACCCAGTAATCGCCGCTGGCAGTTTTATCTTTAATCAAAGTTGTTGAATCCACCGGCGTTTTAACGGGTTTGGAGAAAGCCAATATCATCGCATCTCTATCGACAGAAATATCACTGCGTTTAACCAGCTCATGAGTACTAAACTCATAACCATATTGCTCTGCCAGAGCTTTTGCCTTTTTTGTATTTCCCGCTGCCTCTTTTTCAAAGTCCGAAGCGAGAGAAGCGAGTTTACGATTTAGTTTTTCTTCAGTAACTCGGGACTCAACAACTGGCTTAACCTCTTCTAAAGATTTGATGTACTCCGGCTTTCGCTCTGCGACACGCAAGACAATAGTCACCTCATCAGAGATCTCAATAATATTGCTATTATTACCCCCAATAAGCACTTCGTCGCTAAACGCCGCTGCCCTAACAAAACTATTGCTCGCCAATCCACTGCCAGTATTTCTGTCAAAAAAACTTGTTGATTTAATCTCCAAACCCAACTGAGATGAAGCTTCGGAAAGATCGACGGAAGAAAAAGTCAAATCACCTAAATTATCAGCAAGTGAGGGGAAATCTTCCAACGCTTGCGCTTTGGCTATCTCTTTCGCAATATCCTCTCGGCGCTCTTCGAGGCTGGGGATATTCGGCACTGTTTTCACAACAGCTTTGATAAAATGAGTACCCGCCTCTGTTTTTACTGGTGCAGAGACCTCTCCCTGTGCCAAATCCAAAACCGCTTGTTCAAACTCTTTCGGGAACATGCCTGGTGTTAGCACGCCAAGCATACCCCCAGTTTCATGAGTTGCTATATCATCTGAATATGACTCGGCTAATTGAGCAAATTCAACGCCAGCGTTTATCTTCTCAGAGATTTCAGCAATACGCTCTGGATCTGAATCTTCAACTAATATGTGCGCAACAGTATAAGTAGCTTCTGTAGAGAAGTTTGTGGTTTCAGCATCATATTGATCAAGAATATCCTGTTCGTCCACGTCGTAGCCCGAAGCTAGTTCGTCAAGATTTAGCTCCAAGTATTCAATGCTAACTTTTTCAGGGACGACAAAATCTTTGGTATTGACTTCATAATACGCAATCAAATCATCTTCGGTTACATCGATCTCTGAATTGACTTTGTCTCGCGAAAATTTCACGGCATAAAACGAACGCTTTTGATGATTAAGTTTAACTATCTGGGCATATTCTGTTTCGGTAATAAAGTTAGAGGCCAATAAACCTTTCGTTTGCTGGCCTAGTATCAAATCTCTTGTCACCTGCATCCGAAACGATGTCGGGGTATAGTCTAAACGCAATAACAACTCTCGATATTTTTGTTTGTCAAACTTACCATCAGTATAAAAATCTTCTTGCTCACGTAGTATCTTTGCAAATCCGGCATCGGAAATAGTCATCCCGGATTTTTCCGCCATTGTGATTAAAGCCAAACGATGTGTAAGGTTTTCAAGTACCGGCGCACGCAAATACTCCGCAGTCAAAAACGGCGAAGATGATTCAATACCACCCTGCGCCTGAAGTCGGTTGCGTTGGTCACGAATGGCTCGATCCAATTCGACTTTACTAATTGCTTCTCCATTTACACTCGCAACATCCTCGCCTCCTAAGCCACCGAGGAACGTTGTGCCTACCCCTGAAATTACCATCGGAACAATAAAAATGATAACGACAACCACGACCAATGTGCCTTTTAAATTTTCACGTACCGCCGATAGCATGGGATCCTCGATAAATTTGGAATTCTGCAAATAAGGAAAGGCGCATAAATGCGCCTTTCAGAAGTGGAGTTTTTCTAATCAATAACTACTTTAGTGTTTGAAGATAGAAGTTAACTTTTTTTGATCAATAACACAAATAGCTTTAAGGTAGATTAATTAACTGCGTCTTTCAGCGCTTTACCAGGCTTGAAGCTTGGAATTTTCGCAGCTGAAATTTCAATTGGTTCACCTGTTTGAGGGTTTCGACCAGTGCGTGCCGAACGCTCTTTTACTAGGAAAGTACCGAATCCCACTAAAGCAACCTGATCGTCTTCTTGCAGTGCTTTGGTAATTGAATCCGTGACTGCATCTAGCGCACGTCCAGCGGCTGCCTTAGAAATATCAGCAGACGCTGCGATTGCTTCGATTAATTCTGATTTGTTCACTTTGAACCCCTCTTATTATCTTTGATAACTGTTTAAATAACGCCCGCCCATACACGTCAGTGACGTCGCCAACTTCCACTTTACCCCCCACTTCCTGCGGTCTAGGCGTATGGCTAACAGGTGATAGATCGCGAAACGAGTTGCGTTTTATACCAATTCGATGCCCAGGAGGTCAAGCTAGAAATTGCGAAAAGCGAGAGTTTTTGGGCGTTTGAGCGATATTCGGCTAGATCTTTACTACTCAGTGGCAAATTCAGCACTAGTGGGTGCTAATTCGCTCAGTTTCCTGCTTTTCTTTCGCTTTCTGCTCAAGCGCTTCATATTCCTCATCGGTAAATGGCTTGGGCATATATTGAAGCGCAAATTCAAGAACTTCGTCTATCCATCTCACCGGACGTATATCCAAATCTTCTTTTATGTTATCGGGAATATCGCGCAAATCGCGTTCATTATCTTTCGGTATCAGAACCCGTTTGATGCCACCACGATGTGCTGCAAGAAGCTTTTCTTTTAAACCTCCGATTTTAAGAACGTCACCACGAAGCGTAATCTCACCGGTCATTGCAACATCTGCGGCGACAGGAATATCCGTATAAACAGATACAAGCGCTGTGCACATCGCAATTCCTGCGCTTGGGCCATCCTTCGGCGTGGCGCCCTCAGGCACATGAATGTGTAAATCTTTGATTTCGTGAAAATTAGGTGCAATACCCAATATTTTTGCGCGCGATCTTACTACTGTCATTGCGGCTTGAATTGATTCCTGCATGACGTCGCCAAGCGAACCTGTTTTCACAAGTCGGCCTTTACCATTTACAGCCGACGCTTCGATGGTAAGCAGTTCACCGCCGACCTGAGTCCAGGCCAAACCTGTCACTTGACCAATTTGGTTTTTCTCATCGGCACGACCAAAATCAAACTTGCGAACGCCGAGATAATCTTCAAGTTCGGATGATACAATTGCAACAGTGCCAGTTTGGTCGGATTTAACATTCTTCGTCACGACTTTTCTGGCCAGTTTAGCGATTTCCCTGTCTAAACCGCGCACACCAGCTTCTTTCGTGTAGTAGCGAACAATATCATGCAAAACGCCGTCTTCAATTTCGAACTCGCCCTTCTTTAAACCGTTGTTCTTTTTTTGTTTTGGAATTAAGTAGCGACTAGCGATGTTTACTTTTTCATCCTCGGTATAACCGGGAATCCGGATAACTTCCATTCTGTCCAGCAATGGTCCGGGGATATTCATAGAGTTAGATGTGCAAACAAACATGATATCTGAAAGGTCGTAATCGACTTCTAAGTAGTGATCGTTAAATGTGCCATTTTGCTCCGGATCGAGTACCTCTAACAGTGCACTTGCTGGATCTCCCCGGTGATCCATACCCATTTTGTCAATTTCATCCAATAGAAACAGAGGGTTTTTAACGCCAACTTTACACATCTTTTGCACAAGCTTGCCGGGCATCGATCCTATATATGTGCGCCGATGGCCTCGTATCTCTGCTTCGTCTCTGACACCGCCCAACGCCATTCTGACAAACTTTCTATTCGTTGCACGCGCGATTGATTCGCCTAGCGATGTCTTACCAACACCCGGCGGCCCGACCAAACATAAAATTGGCCCCTTCACTTTTTTCACTCGCTTTTGCACAGCGAGGTATTCCATAATTCTTTCTTTTACCTCATCCAAACCATAATGATCCTCCTCTAAAATACGCTCGGCACGTGTTAAATCGTGCATCACCTTACTGCGCTTCTTCCAGGGGATATTCACCATCCAATCTATGTACGCGCGAACGACCGAAGCTTCTGCGGACATTGGAGACATCATTTTTAGCTTGTTCAATTCAGAAAGCGTTTTATGCTCTGCGTCCTTGGGCATACCGGCATCTTTTACCTTCTTTTCAAGGTCTTCAAGCTCGTTAGCCTCAACACCTATCTCACCCAGCTCTTTCTGAATGGCTTTCATTTGCTCATTCAAATAATATTCTCTTTGGCTGCGTTCCATTTGTTTTTTAACACGACCGCGAATTTTTTTCTCAACGCGATGCAAATCTGCTTCGGCTTCCAACAAGGCGATCAAGTGTTCTAATCGCTCTTGATCACTCGTTAGCTCGAGTAGCTCCTGTTTTTGTTTTAGCTCGAGTGACATTTGTGCAGCGACGGTATCAGCCAGCCTGCCCGGTTCATCTATACCGCCTATGGAACTCAATACTTCCGCGGGGACTTTTTTACTGGTATTTACGTAGTTTTCAAAGCCACTTAACAGAGAACGCATAAGCGCATCTGCTTCGCGCTCATCTACCTCAGTTTTTTCAAATGCTTCGAATTCAGCGACATAAAAACCATCCCTTTCATAAATATCTTCAATTCGCGCCCTTTTCTTGCCCTCAACTAAAACCTTGATTGTTCCGTCGGGCAGTTTCAATAATTGCAGTACTGATGAAATAGTGCCAAATGTGTATAGATCTTTCTCTGATGGGTCATCAACAGATGCGCTTTTTTGAGCAACCAAAAGCACCTGCTTATCCATAAGCATTGCCTTTTCCAAAGCTTTTATAGACTTTTCTCTTCCTACAAAAAGCGGGATAACCATATGAGGATAGACAACGACATCGCGCAACGGCAGAAGCGGCAGCGTCGAATCAATTATCGTGATTTCTTTATCAGCCATATTGACCTCTGAATCAATTTATTTCGGGCGCGAATAAGCTGTTGGCATATGAACCAAAAACACACACGCTAAAGTGAGGAAGTAGCCGTTTAGTAGGGAAAAAATGCAATGAGGCCGCTTTGCGGGGCCTCATTGCATTAACAATAAAAAACGTACGCCGAGGCCGGTATTATTCCTCTGGCAACGCTTTGGGTGTATCCATGGATTCGTAAACAAGCAACGGTGATGATTCCCCTTGAATAACCGCTTCGTCTACAACCACTTTTGCGACACCCTGCTGCGACGGTAGATCATACATAGTATCGAGCAGCACGTTTTCTAAAATAGAACGCAAGCCACGCGCACCTGTTTTTCTATCCATTGATTTTTTTGCGACCGCGGCAAGCGCTTCATCTCTAAAATCGACTTCCACACCTTCCATTTCAAACAGCTTGTTGTACTGTTTAACAAGCGAATTTTTTGGCTCTTTTAATATTCGAACCAATGCATCTTCATCGAGCTCATCAAGCGTTGCGATGACGGGTAAACGGCCGACAAATTCTGGAATCAAGCCATAACGGATTAAATCTTCAGGCTCGAGTTCCTTTAAAGTTTCTCCGACGTTCTTACCCGCTTCCTTACTTTTCACTTCGGCAGAGAATCCAATACCACCCTTTTCCGATCGGTCTCGGATAATGCGATCCAGCCCGGCAAAAGCGCCACCACAAATAAACAGGATGTTCGCCGTATCGACTTGCAAAAACTCCTGTTGAGGGTGTTTGCGCCCTCCTTGAGGAGGAACCGAAGCAATTGTGCCTTCGATAAGTTTTAGCAGTGCTTGCTGAACACCTTCACCAGAAACATCGCGTGTAATAGACGGGTTATCTGACTTGCGTGAAATTTTATCTATTTCGTCAATATAAACAATTCCGCGTTGAGCTTTGTCGACGTCGTAATCACACTTTTGCAACAATTTTTGAATAATATTCTCTACATCTTCACCGACATAACCTGCCTCGGTAAGCGTAGTCGCATCTGCTACGGTAAAAGGCACGTTTAGCATTCGCGCGAGTGTTTGAGCAAGTAAAGTTTTACCACTGCCAGTGGGACCGACGAGCAATATGTTGCTTTTACCAAGTTCAACTTCTGATTTCGAAGCCTTGTCTCCCAAGCGCAGGCGTTTATAGTGATTATACACAGCCACTGCCAGCACCTTCTTGGCCTGGTTTTGTCCTATGACATATTCATCGAGTTTTTCAGAAATTTCGAGAGGTGTGGGTAAACGTTCACCCGAACCTTCTGAAGTGGTCTCCTGAATTTCTTCGCGAATAATGTCATTGCATAGGTCGACGCACTCGTCGCAGATAAACACTGATGGACCAGCGATTAACTTGCGAACCTCATGCTGACTCTTGCCGCAAAACGAGCAATAGAGCAGCTTACCATTATCGTCGTTCCCACCTTTTTGGTCGGACATGACCTTCTCCAGTCGTTTTTTACTACTAACATGTCACTCTTGGGGTCGTGACATCAAATTCAAGTCAGCTTGCCCGCAGAAACAAGCCCCAAGGACCTATACTGCTCGAGCAGAGAGAACTTCGTCAATAAGCCCAAACGCTTTAGACTCTTCGGCGCTCATAAAGTTGTCTCTTTCAGTCGCCTCTGCCACCTCTTCGAGTGATTTTCCCGTATTGGCGGCCATAATTCCATTTAAACGTTCGCGTATTTTGAGAATTTCTTGTGCGTGGATATGGATATCGGTGGCCTGCCCCTGCGCCCCACCCGAAGGTTGATGAATCATCGTGCGCGCATTTGGCAAACAATAACGCTTACTTTTTGCGCCAGCAGCCAGCAAGAAAGCACCCATACTGCAGGCCTGACCGATACACATGGTGCTCACGTCGGGCTTGATAAACTGCATGGTATCGTGAATCGACATGCCAGCAGTGACGGAACCGCCTGGAGAGTTAATATACAAATGAATATCTTTATCAGGGTTTTCCGCTTCCAAAAACAGCATCTGCGCTACAAGCAGATTCGCCATGTAGTCTTCTACCTGGCCCACCAGGAAGATCACTCGCTCATTTAGCAATCGTGAATATATATCCTGAATACGCTCGCCTCGAGCGGTCTGCTCAATGACATAAGGCATGGATATATTTGAAGTATCTAACCTGTTAATGCTGGCCAGTGTGTCATTCATAATTGTTTTTATACCGTTCCAAGTTCGTGCTCAGTAGCCCCACCCATAAGTGAGAATCACCTTATCAGGTTAGCCTATATGGCTGCATTTTACCTATTTACAACAAGTTTTCACGACAGATCTGAGAAAAAGGCCAAAGATCGATTATCTATACGCCAGGTTGGGCGAGATTTGACCACGGCTCGCGCGATATCGCGCCTGCGTGACGACGAGAACCGTCAAAAAAGCCAGCATAAGCTGGCTTTAATAATTGGTTAAACAGCCTATTCAGAACGCTCTGGCTGCAGCGGCTTCACAGCCTCCTCATAACTCACACGCTTCTCGGTGAGCGAAACCTTGGCAAGAAGACTATCAACTACTTGTTCTTCTAGTGCTGCAGCTTCAGCATTGGATAAAAGCTGCTCATTTGCGTAGTAATATTCAATGACCTCTTGCGGGCTCTCATAGGTAGAAGCGGCTTCCTCAATAATTTCCCGCACTTTATCCTTGTCCGCACTCAGCGACTCGCTTTTGACGATCTCGGATACTATTAGACCCAGTGCGGTGCGTTTTTTCGCTTGGTCGGCAAACATTTCATCAGGCAACAAGGCGTTGACGTCAATTTTGTCAGCAATAGCACCATATTGTTGAACTGCCTGGTCGCGAAGTACTTTTACTTCACTATCAATAAGCGCCTTGGGTAGATCAATTTCATGAGCAGTAACAAGCGCATCCATCACCTGCTCTTTGAGCTTGTTTCGAAGGGCTTTGCGCTTTTCGCGCTCCATATTGTTTTTGACTTCGCTGCGAAATTTTTCGGCGTCACCGTCGTGAACACCAAATTTTTCGAAAAAAGTGGTATCTAAATCGGGAAGGTTTTGCTGTTCTACCTCATCGACCTTAACGTCAAAGACAGCATCAGCACCTCGTAAATCTTCAACCTGATACTCATTTGGGAAGGTCAGCTCAAGCGCCTTATTTTCACCCTTGCTCGCACCGATCAATCCGTCTTCAAAACCAGGAATCATGCTTTTGGAACCCAGCACCAATAGCTGTCCTTCAGCGCTGCCACCATCAAACGCCTCACCGCCCTTAGTGCCAACATAACTTATCTTGAGCCGATCACCATCTTCTGCCGCACCTTCTTTTGCTGTCCAATCAGCCTGGCTTTTACGCAACGTTTCGATCATCGTGTCAATATCAGCTTCTTCGATCTCCGCTTCATATTTGACAATGCTCACTTCAGACATATCTGCCAACTCGATTGTGGGATATATCTCAAAGGTCGCCACGTATTCTACGTCCGCGCCCTCTTCCATAGTCTTTGGTTCAATGTGCGGGGCACCCGCCGGGCGCAGCGACTCTTTTTGCACCGCGTCGTAAAAGGAACGATTGATTGCGTCACCAAGCACTTCCTGACGAACACCCTCGCCAAAGCGTTGTTTGACAACTTTAATAGGCACTTTGCCCTTACGGAAACCGTTGATTTTGACAGTCTTAGCAGCTTTCTGAAGACGTTTTTGGACTTCGTCGTCAACAACATTGGCAGGAATGCCAACGGTGATACGACGCTCTAAACCAGAAGTTGTTTCAACGGAAACTTGCATAATTTTTCTCGTAAAAATAATTAGGAGAGCCGGAAGAACAAACCTATATAGAGGTTGGTGCGGTCGGAGAGACTTGAACTCTCACGCCTCGCGGCACTGGAACCTAAATCCAGCGCGTCTACCAATTCCGCCACGACCGCAAAATCTATATAAGAATCTTCTAGAGAATTAAGCTATAAACCCATGATTTATAAAGATTTATTGGGCTTTTCCTGGCCCTGCTATCTCAGGAGGTCGGCCATTGTGCCACAAGGCCTGTTGAGGTTCAACATCAACTGCAGCACAGCGACCTGACGAGAGAATTAGACAAGCAGAATAAAATGATGCATCACCGAGTTATAGTTAAATACGCTGAACAATTGTCGTAATACCCTGCCCCAAACCTATGCACATGGTTGCAGCGCCAAGTTCAGCATCTCTGTCTTCCATAATACTGAGAAGGGAACCCGTGATTCTTGTCCCGGAACAACCAAATGGGTGACCCAATGCGATTGCTCCGCCACGCAAATTGACTTTATCGTCCATCGAATCGAGTAGTTCTAGGTCCTTCAGCACTGGCAGCGCTTGTGCAGCAAACGCTTCATTCAGCTCTACGACTTCAATATCTTGCATTTTAAGCCCAGCGGCATCGAGCGCTTTGCACGTCGCTGGTACGGGACCATAGCCCATGATCGAGGGATCGACACCGACCACAGCCATGGATACAATTTTCGCTACAGGGCTCAGGCCGAGCTGTTTGGCACGTTCTACAGACATCACCAGCATTCCCGAAGCGCCATCTGTAATTTGTGATGAGGTGCCCGCAGTGACCGTACCGCCTTTCGGGTTGAACGCAGGTTTCAATTTTGCCAGAGCTTCCAACGTCGTATCTGGTCTTATCGTTTCATCGTGCTCCATCATATATGGGGCACCCACGGCGTCATGTGCAGCAATGGGCAAAATCTCCCGCTTGAACTCGCCTTTTTCGCGTGCTTGCGCGGCGCGCTGATGCGAACGAAGACCAAATTCATCCATCTTCTCTCTGGTAATGCCGTGCAACAGCGACAGATACTCTGCTGTGATTCCCATGGAACCGGCCGCTTTAGCGACACTTAAACCAAGTGCCGGATTTGGATCTACCTCTTTATTCATATCGATATGCCCCATATGCTCAACGCCGCCTACGAGGTAAATCGAACCCAGACCCGCTTTAATATTGGCCGCTGCAGTTTGCAACGCGGCCATGGACGAACCACAAAGCCGGTTAACCGTTTGTGCGGGAACGGTATGCGGCACACCTGCGCGCAGCATCATATTGCGCGCCACATTAAAGCCTTGCTCGCCGCGCTGCATAACACAGCCCCAGATAATGTCATCAATGTCCTCAGGCTTGAGACCCTCATTGCGATCGAGTAGACCTTTGACGACATGAGCACTCAGCTCTTCTGCACGCGTGTGGCGCAAGCTGCCATTCTTTGAGCGTCCCATCGGGCTACGCGCGTAATCAACAATGACTGCATCATTTGATTCTATAGTCATAATCTAGTTCTCCTGGGCGCTCAAAGGATAAAAGAGTTCGCCTCGATCCGCTTTTGCCTGCATGTCTTCTGTTAACTGATAAAGCGGTCCAAGGTGCGTGAAAGACGAGGCCATCTCAGCGAAGTTCTTAATACCGAGGGTATCGATCCAGCGACATATACCTCCTCTAAAGGGCGGAAAACCAAGACCGTATATCAGCGCCATATCGGCCTCTCCAGGCGAAGCGACAATGTCCTCTTCCAAACATCGAAGTAATTCTGTCGCCATGGGCACCATTAATCTTGCGATAATCTCGTCGTCGGTAAAATCCTTGCGTTCAGCCACATGCGGTTTTAGCAGGTCATAGGTTTCGTCCAATATGACTTTTTGTGGTTTGCCTTTTTTATCGTTTTCATAGGCATAAAAGCCAATACCATTCTTTTGGCCAAAGCGTTTTTCGTCATACAAAACCTCTACCGCAGCCTTAAAATCGCGCTGCATACGCTCAGGGAACCCTGCCGCCATTACCGCTTCAGCATGCACGCCGGTATCGATACCTACAACGTCCATAAGATAAGCTGGCCCCATCGGCCATCCCCAGCGCTCCATGACTTTATCGATATGTTGAAAATCCGCGCCATCGCGAAGCAGCATCGAAAAGCCAGCAAAATATGGGAACAATACCCGGTTAACCAGAAAGCCTGGGCAGTCGTTAACCACAACGGCCTTTTTGCCCAACGCGTTGGCGTAGGCCACGGTGCGGGCTATGGACTCATCGGAACTTTGTTTCCCCCGAATAACTTCGACGAGCGGCATCGCATGCACGGGATTGAAAAAATGCATGCCACAAAAATTCTCAGGGCGCTCCAATGCGGTCGCGAGTGATGAAATCGATATAGTTGAGGTGTTCGAACAAATAACCGTGTCCCCACTGACATGCTCTTCGCTTTCTTTTAAAACTGCTTTTTTTACTTTTTCGTTTTCTACAACCGCTTCGACGACAATGTCAGTACGACCAAAACCATCGTAACTTAGGGAGGCGCTTATCCGATTAAGAACCTCTGCCATGCCCGCCGGACTCAAACGGCCACGCTCAACGCGTTTGTTGAGCAACTTCGAAGCTTCGCTCAAACCGAGGTTCAAGCCTTCCTGTGCGATATCTTTCATCAACACGGGCACGCCCTTGTAAGCACTTTGATAGGCGATACCTCCGCCCATAATCCCAGCTCCGAGCACCGCAGCCTGGGAAACTTCTTGGCTCGCCTGCTTTTCCCAAGCCTTGGCTTTTTTGCCAAGCTCCTGGTCACTCAAAAATAAGCCCACGAGCGAACGTGCAACATCGCCCAGCGCAAGCTTGGTAAATTCGTCGATTTCAAAATTCTGTGCGTCTTGACGCCCGAATTTCGCTGCGTTTTGCATGACCTGGATGGCTGCAACAGGCGCCGGATAGTTGCGTCCCGCTTGTCCTTTAACAAAGGCTTTGGAGCTTTCGAAGGACAATATTGACTCCATATCATTTAACTGCAACGGTGACTGCTTTTGCGATCTGCGTGCACGGTAATCCAGCTTGCCATCGGCAAGATCTCCCAATACCCGCAGTGCCGAGTCCAGGAGGTGCTCCTGTCCCACGACACCGTCAACCACACCGTCGGACAAGGCTTTTTCGGCCGCTTGTTCTTTGCCAGAAGCGATCCACTCGACCGCTACGTCGACACCTGCCAAGCGCGGTAATCTTACGGTACCGCCCCACCCCGGAATAATCCCCAGCTTGGTTTCAGGCAAACCGAGCTTCGCGTTTTCACTCGCGACGCGATAATCACATGCCAAACAAAATTCCATACCGCCACCAAGCGCATAACCATTAACGGCGACGACGGTTGGGAACGGGAGATCTTCGATGCGATTAAAAATATCGTTATAACTTTGCAAGCGGTCTTTTATCGCTTTTTCCCCGGCGGCAAATACAGCTCCAAATTCGGTGATATCGGCGCCGACAACAAATACATTTTTCGCACTTTTTATTAAAAGCCCACGTATTCCGTTGGTACTCTCAAGTAAATCAAGCGCAGCCTGAAGTTCTTGCATAGCCGCGACGTTGAACTTGTTGACAGATTCACCTTGTAAATCAAAGGTTAATCCAAGCAAACCGTCATCCAGCGTTTCTAGAACAAAGGCATTGCCGTCAAACACTTTCTCCTTAGACATGGGGAGCCCTCATCATTTATTTTTTGAAAGTATGGATGAGAGAGGCGTGAATTTACAGGCGAAACCGCTCAATTACCGCTGCATTTTGCGCCATTCTCACGACGTGTACGAAAATGGAAGGAAAACTAACAGTTAATCACTAAATGAGACGCTGACAACAGTGCAGGCTTCAGATGAAGTATTTTTAAACGTATGGGATCGATGAATAGAAAAGCTGAAACCGTCGCCAACACTTAAATTGTGCAGCACACCGTCAAGCACCAGATCGAGACGGCCACTCACAATAATCCCTGCGATTGTGCCACTGCGAACCATCCATTCGGATGTCACTTTTGCACCAGGCGCGTATATTTGGTGGGCGATATAGGCGTCGCCAAAACCAGCGATTTCCGACAACGGTAATATGCGATAATTCGCGTCATTTTTGTGTATTTCAACCAAATCTTGCGCGCGATAAACAGACGGAGAGACATCCACCTCTTCAGCAAAAAATTGCTGCAATGACATTGGAATTGCCGCCAGAATTTTTTCGAGGGAAGCGATGGAGGGGCTTACCCGGCCCTGTTCGATATTAGATAAAGTGCCATTTGTCACATCCGCACGGCGAGCAAGCTCGCGCTGGGAAAGTCCACATTTTTCTCTAATCTGTTTTAGGCGCTCGCCTACCATACTGGCCTTTTTCTGCAGTTCTGAAACAGCAAGTGAAGACGCCTCGTCCATTAAAATCCACCCAAACCTTCATCATCGACCAAGGTTACAGGCTTGGCATAACCCGGAAAAGATATTTGTTCAGAGGAAATATCAATTTTTGTTTCGTCAATTAAATTAGTACCGAATTCGTACTTGGTATTTAAATCGCCTAAGTCGGCGCCAGCTAAATAATGATCTCGATTTGCAAGAGTGGTTTCTCGTTTAGCACGATAGGCGTCCAGTTCGGCTTCGCTATAGCGATTTTCGAGAAACCTTAACGCTGTCTTCGGCGCGAACACAGTGGCCGTGGCATTGTTACCACCGAAGCCCTTTGAATTTAAAAATGCAATTTGAGCTGCACTTTCACCGAGCGCAATATCTTTATTGCTAATACACAGCCTGTCTGCATAAACATCTTGCGCGACACCATCGATCGTCTTTATTCCCGGCAGAATACCGTGAGCAAACACACCCAAAGTACTCGCGAGTTGATCCCCGCTCGCCGGACCAAGCGAATGACCTAGATACGATTTAACTGCGGATACCGGCCAAGCGCTGATATCAAATGCAGCGGCAATTTCGTCGAAGATCTTTGATTCGGTTACCCGGTTGTGAGGTGTGCTAGACCCATGGGCCTGCACAAAGCTAGCGTCACGAATCAGCTCCTCACCCACCAGAGTCTTCGCCAAACCGACGGCTTTCGCCATCGTGAGATAATTACCTGCGCCCGGCGCCGAAATCGACTTCTTAAACCCATCCGCATTCACATAAACGCCCGGAACCGCACCGTAGACTTCCGCGCCCAGCGCCAGGGCCAGGTCATCGGCCATAATGACAACGTATTGGCTGGACTCCGCGATGGTGAAACCACAGTTTTCGCCAAAGGGCCGGCTCGCACGCCGATAATTGATATCCCTACCGCCATCAAGTTTGCGTAAATCGTCATCGGTCGCCAAGGCGCTCATCGCGGCGAAGCCGTCTATCACCTCCGGCAGAATCGGTGCCTCACTGCAACCAACAACGGCCACTTTGCGCCGACCACTGCGGATGTCTTCAACAGCCCAACGCAGGTTATAGAGGAAAGTCGCGCACGCGCCGGTCACAGCTCCCGTTGCACCGAGACTTCCAAGCACATACGCGTTAGTGAAATCGGCCGGCATACTGGTAAAGCCCAGCGATAATTGTTTGGAGGTCGCTCGCTTACCCAGTATCCGTGAATTCATCATGCCGCCGACACCGGTGTGATCGAGCTGGCACATAACGCTGGAGCTGTAGACCGAAATAGCGTCCGGATCGACAGCATCGCGTACTTTCTGCCAATCGATACCGAGCGAATTTATCGCATCGGATGCCGCCAAAACAGACAGTTGCAGGCCTCGTGGGTGATGTGTTGAACGATAGTATTTGCCAGGGTCAAAGCCGTTGGGAAGCTGACCTGCCGCCTTAACCTGCATTTCATCTTTTATACCCAAGCGGGCAGCCAAGCCTCCGTTAACAGTCACACGGAAACGCTTCCCCTCTTCATCAAAGGGCGAAACTTCCCAGTTAGCTGGAATTTGAGCTGGGAGTTGGCGGGCAGTGAGTTCGAACTCTACCGGGCTATTCAAATGGCCGTGACATTCGACATTCAACGCCAGGTCCGCTCGTTCGGCGTCGAATAGCTCTGGTTCAATTTTCCGGATTAAGGTGCCGTCCAAAATGTTCCGTTCATCGTCCGGATTAAGCCCCATAAGGGAAGCTAAAGATTGGCGCACTGCGCCTTGTTCGGGTCCGGCAAGGCTTTCATAGACCATGCGTTGATATGCCCTGTGGCCTGAGCTGCGCCCCGCGGCATTAAAGCCACCAAATCCAGTGATTAAAGGAAGATAATTTCGCATAAGGTATTTAAAACGATTCGGCAAAGATGTTGTGCGAATTCTACGTAGTTAGACCTCAGCAAAATAGGTGATTTAAGACACAATACATTGGTAAAATAGACAGCCCAACATTAATTATATGCTGAGAACGTTTACGCCCGGAAGCGCGCTCATGAGTAATCCGTTAATGAAAGCCAAAGCGCTGAAAATTGTCTTCGTTGCCTGCGAAAATGTTTTGACAACGAGTTTGTCCCTTCCCATGGAACTTATGAGGTCCGCCGCCAGCCTCGCCCAGGCGCCATCGATAAAAGATGTTTCCGATCATTTTCCAGAGCTCGAGATTATAATTGCGTCGGTTGATGGCGAAGCCAAAAGCACGCACACAGGCGTGAAGATCGAGGTCGACTGCCAACTCTCAGATATCGAAACAGCCGATATCATTTTTCTACCTGCGCTTTGGCGCAATCCGTTTCCCGTCGTGCAAAAAAATCGCAGCGTATGCCAATGGTTAACGCACATCTTCGCCAACGGCTCGGCGTTAATCGCAGGCGTGGGAACTGGCTGCTGCTTCATGGCGGAAGCCGGACTACTCGACGACAAAGTGGCGACAACGCACTGGTATTTTTTTGATCGATTTAAAGCGCGATACCCAAGAGTCCGTTTACAACCAAAGTACTTTATCACTCAGTCGGGGCGTCTTTACTGCACAGGAAGTGTAAACACACTTGGAGACTTGACCATTCACTTTGTGAGTCAATTTTTCTCGGCCAGTATTTCTTCGGAAGTTGAACGGCATTTCTTTCACGATGTTCGTCACGGCTATTCAAAGCTCGCCCTACTCGACGGGCTCAATCCCCCCCACCCCGATGAACATATGCTGGAAGTGCAGTCGCATATAGGCGATAACATCGCTGAAGCAATTGACTTTAACTTTCTCGCCAATGAGCGCAGCATGAGCCGCAGAAATTTCGACCGGCGTTTTAAAGCAGCTACTGGACAGACACCGCTCAACTACTTGCAAAAACTGCGCATGGAAACAGCGCGTGAACTGCTCAAACACAGCAATCTAAGTGTCGCTGAAATCATGTTCCATTGCGGCTATCAAGACGCGACACACTTTCGCAGCTTATTTAAGAAATACCATGGTTCTACACCGCGCCAATACCGAACAACTGTACGGGCAAAATTGTTCAATGTGACGTAAAACACCAACCAAGAAAATACTCTTGTATGCACGTAGCACATTATACCTAGGAGAGTTTTCACCTATATTTTGGCACGTATGCGTTTGTGTGCCGGTGATAGGTTCAAAAACCGTCAATTCATGCTCCGCCATAGATGGCGGGTGTTAGAGCAATGCAGGAGCAATTGCCGACGACTGCATGGATGCAGGAGGTAGAATAACGCAGGAGCAGTTATCGACGACTGCATGGATG
>JANQJP010000019.1 GCA_028281575.1 Cellvibrionaceae bacterium | reverse complement strand
TTTTGAATACAGCTGATAGAAAAGGTTTGGTCACTTTTAATATCACCGTTTCTCAAGAGTTTTCAGACCTTTTTTATTTTTTACCGGACACTACTGAACAGCAAACAATGGTTAAGTATTCCCGGAGCATTTTTTCTCGATTTGTGATGTCGGAGATGATGGCTTCTTAAGAGCAGCAAATGGTTGAATGGTGACAATAATTGTCATAATTTGACAATTATTGTGTATGCGTATTCTGTAAGTACAAAAGCTGGTATTATGCCTATCAATGTCAATCTTACCCCTCAGCTTGAAGAGATGGTTCGCCGGAAAGTTAAATCAGGCCTCTATACATCAGCAAGTGAGGTTATCCGTGAGGCTTTGCGCCTTATGGAAGAAAAGGATCATTTTCGTAAGGCAAAACTGGAACAACTGCAGCAGGATATACAAGCCGGATTCGACAGTGGTGAGGCAACTACCTGGGATGCAGAGGAAGTAAAGAAGGTTGCAAGAAGAAGAGTAACCCGGAAATCTCCAAAATAAAAAAGAGAATATGTCGCGTATTCTTAAAAGGCCTATTGTTATAGGCGATCTTGCTGAGATTTGGGGATATATCGCGGAAGACTCGGAAAATCGTGCAGACAAATTTATTGAAACAATCGATTCCAAATTTCATGAAATCGCAGCCTCCCCAGGGATTGGACGTTTACGTGATGAACTCTATCCTGGATTGATGAGCTTTCCGGTGGGCCGATACATGATCTACTATGTGGTTATCACAGAAGGTATTGAGATTATCCGTGTTTTGCATGGGGCGAGAGACGTAGGGTTGCACTTTCATCCTGAAGAATGATTACAGGACAGAAATTCAATGAGAGAGCACTTATCAGATCATGATCGCCGTCGTCTGGACGCACGGGTTGCCGAGACGGAAAAGCACACCGGCACCCAGATCGTCCTGTCGGTCATCCAGCGGAGCGACTCCTACGTGGAGCTGCCCTGGAAAGCTTTCGCCCTGGGAGTATCCGCAACCGGCCTGATCCTTCTTCTGTTCTCCTGGCGGTTCTCTGCATGGTATCCGGATATGCCTGCGCTTGTCATGGTGGTGGGCATGCTCGCTTGCGGTGCCTTTCCGGCATTGCTCTCCATTATGGTTCCGCGCTTTGCGAAACTCTTCCTCTCCGACTATCGCGCCGAGGTGGAAGTGGAGCAGTATGCAAAATCACTCTTTCTTGAGCGGCAGCTGTTCGATACCCGGAACAGGTCGGGCATTCTGCTGCTCGTCAGTCTGTTCGAGCACCGGGTTGTCATTCTGCCGGACAAGGGACTCGATCGGCGTCTGCAGGAGGAGGATATACGAAACATGATCGCCGCAATGACCCCGCTCCTGAAACGCCAGCAGGTAGCCGGGGCATTCGATGCCGGTCTGGACTACCTCTCCGACAAACTGACGATCACCTCTCCTGAAGCCCATGACGACGAACTGCCCAACGAGATCATCGAGGAGAAGGGAGTATGAAGACGAGCCCCCTGTTCCTCGTACTCCTAATCCTGCTCTGCAGCAGTTCTGCTCTCAATGGCGCCGATGTTCCCTATCTGACCGGCAGGATCACCGACAACGCGGAAATTCTGTCACCGGAGGTCAAACGCTCCCTGTCGGAGAACCTGAAAGCGCATGAACAACGCACTCGAAACCAGGTCGCCGTTCTGACGATTCCCACACTCGACGGGGAGAGCATCGAAGATTACGCTCTGAGGGTCTTCGAGTCATGGAAACTCGGCCGGAAAGGCGAGGACAACGGTGTTCTGATCGTTGTGGTGCCCAACGACCGGCGGATGCGCATCGAAGTGGGTTACGGTCTCGAAGGAACGCTCACCGATGCAATGGCTGGACGGATCATTCAAAACATTATGGCTCCCAGATTCAAAAACGGAGACTTTGACGGCGGAATTGCCGATGGCGCCGGGGCTGTGATGGAACTGCTCGAGGGCGGAGCATTGCCGCAGAAGGCTGTCAATACCGGTTCGAAAGAAAAGTCGAAATTCTTTGACATGGAAGGACCGGACCTTTCGATCACCGAACGTATTCTTATGGGGGCGTTTATTTTCGGGATCATCGGGTTATTTACCGCGATCGGGATAATGACACCGGGTTTCGGGTGGTTCCTGTACTTTTTCCTGATACCCTTCTGGGCATCTTTTCCTATCGTAATCCTTGGACCAAGCGGTGCTTTTAAGCTATTTATCACGTATCTGATCGGCTTCCCGGCAGCAAGGCTCTATATACGAAACACCGACTGGTACCAGAAAGCCCAAAAAGATCTGCGCACCAAGGGCAAGGCCTCGATCGGAGGCTTTACGATCGGTTCCGGCAGTTCCGGTTCATCGTGGTCTTCAGGCGGATCGGGTTTTTCGGGAGGAGGTGGATCATCAGGTGGTGGTGGGGCTTCGGGGAGTTGGTAGGGTGAATGTTTTTATAGAGGACTTTTATCTCTATTAAACAACGACCCATAGTCTTGGAAAAAAATATACGATTTATTGGTTCACTCCCTTCCTCCAGATTCCCCTGTATATTCTCTGCATTAGCTGTCCTATCTCCTCAGGATCCCATACATGCAGGGTAAATGCTCTTAACTAACCGCTGAACATCAATAATCACGATAGTCTCATTTTTTCAACATGGTGGATTTTTCGTGAATGCCTAGCCCGATGCTCTAATTTAGCGGTATTTATAGCCGAATTTATTCCGAAAAGCAGGATCTGGAGCTGCAATTGTCCTACGTCAAATATTATTTTGTAAAAAAGGCGTATACAACTTCCGGGAGCTTGATGGAAATGAATAAGACGCGTCCGACACTTGTTCGCATGTACAGGCTCGATGAACAGTTACGGGACAACTCCTACCCGAACTGCTCGACGCTTGGAAGAATTCTCGAAGTCCATCCGAAAACCATACAGAGGGATATCGATTACCTGCGGTACAGGTTTTCGGCACCGATTGCCTATGATAATAAACGGAAGGGCTATTACTACGAGTCAGAATGGAATTTTTTCCCCTCGGTGTTACTGGAACAGCAGGAAAGAGAGGCTTTACAGATAACCCGGAAAGTACTGGTTCAGTATCAGGGAACCCCATACTATGATGAGGTTAGTCGAGCACTCGACAAAGTGATGCAATATCTGCCTAAAACCCTTCCAGAAAACGAGGCATACAGCATCTACTCGTTCGAGCAGCCGACAGGAACCTTTGAGTGTTCAAATAATTTCATGGCGCTTGAAGGCGCTATTCGTCGCCAAAAGAAAGTTGTTATCAAGTACGAAGCGCATTCAACCGGACGTACGACGCAGCGAACAATACATCCTTACCGGCTTCATTATTCACATGGGTCGCAGACCTGGTATCTGGTGGCATACTGCGAGCTTCGTCAGGATGTACGAACGTTTGTTGTCGGCAGGATCAAGGAGATCAGTGTTCTGCAGGAGGAATATGATATTTCTCCGGATTTTTCGGTCGATGAATACCTGTCCAAAACATTCGATCATATTGTCGGCGAAACCGAGCAGGAGGTATCGATCCGTTTTTCGGCTTACCAAACGCCATGGATGAGGGAGCATCGTTGGCATCCCAGCCAGACAACAGAAGAAAATGATGACGGTACAATCACCATTCGTTTCCGTGTGAGTGCTCTTGATGCGGTCAAACGCTGGGTCATGCGCTACGGTAAAGAGGCTGAAGTGCTTGGACCACAGGAACTGCGGGAAATGGTGAGGGATGAGGTTCGGGAGATGGGGGTGGTGTATGGATAGTGTGATGTATTGTTGTTTGGTGATATTGTAACAAACATAGATTAAAAAATGAGGCTTAAATTGACGCTCCGGCAGCAAAGGCCGGTAGAACGAATTCCCCTTAATTACAGCTACCACATGGCCGCTACGATATACAGTACCCTTACCCGGTCATCAGATGAGTATGCAACTAAATTGCATGATCGTGGGTATGCTCCGGAAGGTAGCCGGCAAAAATTCAAATATTTCACCTTTTCAAACCTTCAGATTCCAGTTCGCACAATTGAGAACGGTGAGATTGTTTCCCGTTCACGGCAAGTAACGTTCTATCTCTCGTCGCCGAAGGAAAAGTTTCTCCAGCATCTGATTCTCGGCCTTTTTGCCGAAGGGCCATTGCGGATTCACAATGCATTGTTCGGCAAGGAGTGTGTCGAGAAGTTACCCGAGCCGGAATGGTCGGAGAGCATGACTTTTTCGATGTTGTCACCGCTTGCGGTATCGGTCTATCGCGATCCGTCAACCGGTATGAATACGAAAGAATATCTGCGATACGATGACAGTCGTCTTTCGGACATGCTCTTGCATAATCTGCAGGCGAAGTATCGCGGTCTGTTTGACTGTGAACCTCCTGAGAATGGTGTTCCCTTTTCGGTGAAATTTGAGGAGGAGTATCTCAAGCGGCTGCGTGAGAAAGGCAGGAGCGTGGAAAAGCTGATCACCATCAAGGATTCCAGTGGAAAAGAGACCAGAGTCAAGGCTATACAATGCCCCTTTACGGTGACCGGTAATCCTGAACTGATTAAGGTTGGTTATGAATGTGGGTTTGGGGAGAACAATTCAATGGGGTTTGGGATGGTGAAGGTTAGCTCATGAACAATACGGTTTGTTCGAAAAAACATTTTGTTCGATAAAAAACAAACATAGGGTTTTCCTATGAACAAAACCGAGCGAACAAGATGGGATTTTCGAACAAGGAAGATTAATAAAAGACGCTTGAAATGCTTGAGACATTATTACAAATCGGTAAAACTTTTCGAGAGGCAGGACGATTAAAACATCATCGTTACATTAAGCCTGCTCCTATTCATAATAAGAAAACGATAATTACTTTTCTGTCTCTCCCTGTTCAAAAAGATTTTAGTTTTGATTTTAATGGGATAAGAGAAATTCCGGAGAATGAAAGAGATAAACTGTTTTATTTGACATATCAAACCTCAGATTCTGACACATCGATAAAAACACTCTTTGGAGATATTTATCGTTTCCAAAAGAAAAATGGTAAAGAAGGAGGAAATTATCGATCTGTAAAGTTATCCAAATATAGTTCTGTTAAAAGGGGCGATGAACATGCTGATTTATTAGAGTCTGATATTGTCAAGCATTTTAGGGATTCTTTGATTAAAGAATTAAATAAAATTGAAGAGGTTTTGAGTCGTAATGGTAGTGTGTTCTTGCATTTTGATTTTGATGGAAAGAATTGGTATGAGCTATCTGATGGAAGTGTTTTGGATGAAATAAGCGATTTAATGGTTTCAAAATTTGCAACTCAGTTTTCAGAAAGTGGACAATGGGCATTTGATAGTATGCTTTATCGTTCTATTTGTTCTGGAGATGTTAAAAATGATATTCAATTTCCACAGTTTGATAAATCAAAAAAATATCGTTCAATTGGATTTACGATTGAGGATATAAAAAATATTTTTTATGCTGTTAATTATTCTGAAAAAGCATTGATTACAGAATGGGATACAAAAAGTGATATAAAAATAGTTGTTCTTCCAAGAGGAGATAATCTTTCTTGTGAGGACCTTGAAGCGTTTTCTGAAAAAAGAATAACAGAAGATGTATTAAATCAGATAACTAACGTGGATCAATCTTTTGATGAATGTTTTTCTTTAATTTTATCTAATGCAGGTCAAGCTGTTGTTGAGTTTGATGTGATTTTTTGTAAGGTTGGTGGAAATGTCGATAGTGACGTTTTGGAAATATCTGCAATAAGGAAAAGTTACTTGCGTCAAAGATTTGATGAAATAAATCTTGTAAAGAGAAGATTGGAGGAGATTCGTAAAGAAGAGCTTCGGTGTGAATTAAAGCCATTTAAGATCATATATTCATTTCTGAATATTTTAAATCTTTACGAAGGAAGTGGAAAAAAGAAAAAGAGTAAAAAGTATCAAAGTCATTTATTCAAAGTTCTTCCAAAAATTTACACTGGAACATATTGTCACGATAATGTTTTGCTTCCTGCATTTGTTGAGAAAATAGAGTTTAATATTCGTAATGATCAGGGGAATTATAATCTTCTTAAGTATGATTATTACTTCCTGACTCAAATTCAAAACTCAAACACAGATAAAATCATGGAAATGGAAAATTCTTCAAGTTATAAAGCAGGTCTTTTGCTGGGAAAAATGGCAAAACCACTTGGTTACAAAATTAATTCATTTGAAAAAAATTATGTTGGATTACTTTCTCGACGAATTTCCGACAAGAGAGGATTAATTGATTTTTCAAACTTTATTAATGAAAAATTGGCGATTCATGACATGGCTTATCCAGATTTGCAAAAAGCATCAGTTGAATTTGCTTCTCTTATCAGTAAAATGAATGAAAACGATTATTTGAAAAACGAATGTGCTTTTGGGTTTTTTGAAAGTTATTTTAAGTATCAATCGAATAAATCAGATGGAGCTGAAACAAATTCTTCAAATAATTAAACCACTATACAGTTATGTCAGAACAGAAAAAATTACCAGTAGAGAAATCTGAAATTCTCTTTTTCTATGAAGCTACTTACTCAACACCAAACGGCGATCCTTTTACAGGAGAGCAGCGTTATGATGAGGAAACAAAAAAAATCCTAGTAAGTGATGTTCGCATCAAAAGGTTTATAAGGGATTATTTTATTGCGCTCGGAGAGCATGATGTTTATGTATTTAATGACCGATCAAGTGTTGAAGAAGGTAAAAAGATTTCGGGTGCTGCCGCACGAATGCAATCATTAAAAAAGAAATACGATGATGTCGATAAATACCCTGAGGTTTATGTTGAGGCTGGAAAAGGTGAAAAGAAAAAGAAAGAACAAGATGCTTTGAAAGTTATGCAAAAGTGTATTGATGTTCGTCTGTTTGGCGGGATTTCAACAGAAGAGGGAGATGCAGTAAACCTTACAGGGCCAGTTCAGTTCTCATTGCTTAATCCATCACTTAATTCAGTTGATTTGAGGATGCATCAAAATACATCTGTCTTTTCTTCAAGCACAGAGAAATCAAGGGGAGCAATTGGAACAACAACTGTTGTCCCTTATGCTCTTAACCAAATTCACGGTTGGGTAAGCCCTTACAGCGCAAAACATACGGGCCTTATTGAATCCGACATCAATTTGATGCTTAAAGCTCTTTGGGAAAGTATCAATAACGCCAACACTCGCACAAAGCAAAATCAAAACTCCCTTCTTCTGCTTCAAATTGTCTATTCTGAACCGACTAAGAAATTATATGGAGCGGACAGGCTGGTTGAACTGAATACTGTAAAAGCAATGGAGGAAAAAATCCGATCAAGCGAAGATTATACATTGGATTTTGGCAAACTGCGGGAGGCTGCTCAAAAAGAAATTGTGCAAGAAGTTCGCTTTTTCACAGAAGTCGATGCGATTGCCTCACAGATTCAGGGTGAAAAATTCAAAGCAATCACACTATGAATGGAGCGTTAATTCATGTTTCAGGAAATTGGGCACATTTCAAAAAACCAGAAACAAATAATAACCCGCTGACTCACGATTTTATTACCAAAACAGCACTGATCGGAATGATAGGTGCTGTTCTTGGAATTGAGCGAGATGCAATGAAAAATCGATTTCCTGAGCTTTCGGAAGATTTGGTTTATGGTGTTCAAATCAAAAGTGCTGTTAGAAAAGAATCATGGGCTTTTACATTGAGGCGAGCATCAAATTTATTTGAGAAAGCACCAAAGCAAATGGAATTTTTGCGAAATCCAAATTTTATCGTTGCCCTTGCATTCAAAAATTTTCGTTCTAAATCACTTTTTGAGCAATTTATTTCAGCTGTCGAGAATAGCGAAGCCAAATTTACACCTGTTTTGGGATTGCATAATTGCCCTGCAAATCTTGCTCTGATTCAAAAAGGACTGTTTACAAAAAAAACAGGAGAATTTGAAACGAAAGCATTTGTTTTGAAAGATTGCGGTGTTGATATAGCAAAGTTAATGCGTGAAGGAAAACAAATCCGTTTAGGATTTGAGCGCATACCAACATATCAAAATGATGATTTCTGGAACTTGCCGGATAAATATGTTGAAGTGCTTTATCCGTCAGAGCAAAATGAAATTCCAGTTACGGAAAATCTTCACTATCAATTTACTAATGGATCAAGATGGATGCTGATTTAAAAAAAAAGTTCAAATCACACCCAGATAAGCTGTTATATGATCATTTGAGGGGCGTAGCTGAAAAAGCAAAAATGCACTGGGATTCAAAATTTGTTGAGATCATATCAATTTTCCATGATTTGGGAAAAATTAATCCAAATTTTCAGAATAAGTTAAAAGAAATAAAAACAGGGTATGATAATCATTCATATCCTTCCGCATTGGCCTGGATATTGTTTTTTAATAAAAATTCATCTGTGGTCAAAAATTTGATTGGAAGAGATCATGAGAATGTTTTTGCAATAGCAACAATCATTGCAAAACATCATGGGAATTTACCCGATATGGATAATGGTTTTTTTTCGGAAGAGCCTCGTGAAAAATTAAAAAAATTTTTGCTTTCAAAACCTGATTTACCGATTTCTGAATTTTTTCAGGTTTTAATTCCTCATCAAGGATTTTCACTGAATCTTTCAGATGCAGAAGCGACGCAATTTATTGACGGCACTCAACATCTCTTTTATGCAAAAGTTAAAAAGCAAATTCGAAACCCTTTACAATTCTTTCATAATACCCAATTCGGTTTTGCTTGTCTGATTGAAGCCGACAAGCGCGATGCAGGTGATAATGATGACTACCAAAGAGTCATTCGTGGAACTCAGCTTCGGGAAATTTATACCCAGAAGTTCGAAGAAAAACTAAGCCAATACAAAAACGATAGTGCATTAAACTGTTTGCGAACAAAAATCAGAAATGAAGCGCTGAAAAATCTTAAATCAAAACTTGCAAATGGTGAAAGAGTCTTTACGCTTACATCGCCAACAGGTTCAGGCAAAACAATGATGCTTCTTGCACTGGCAAATGAGATTATCAGGTGTAATCCTGAACATGATATTCTTTATGCACTGCCGTTTCTTTCCATCACCGAACAGGTTGAAGCAATCGTGAAGGAAGTTCTTGGCGAGGTTTTGGTTTTAAGGGTGGATTCAAAATCCGAGAATAAGGAAATCCAAACTCTTTTGGAAAAGAGTGATAGCGAGCCGGAAAAACTTCAGAAACTTTTGTGCCGTGTTTTCTCCGAAGAGACTTTCGATCATCCATTTATCATCACAACTTTTGTTCGCTTTTTTGAAACGCTTGTCAGCAATCGAAATTCCGAGCTCCTAAAACTTTCGAATTTTTCAAAACGCGTTTTCCTGATTGATGAAATTCAGGCATTTCCACCAAGGCTGTATATTTTCTTTGCAGCTTTGCTCGATGAGTTTTGTAAAAGGTTTGATAGTTATGCAATTCTTTCAACAGCCACCATGCCATATTTGGAAATTGAAGAAAGAACTAATAACGGAAAGGCAGCACGAAATCTCTTTAGAAATTACCCAAAATGCGGTGAGGCTAAAAACCGAGAATTGCTGAATGCCGAAGCTCTCTTTTCAAATAATATATTTAATCGCTATACGATTTCAAGTATTGATAATGATTCTTTTACAGTTGATGATTTAGCCGATGAAATTCGTTCACAAGAGAAATCTTGCCTTATTATTCTCAATACAATTCAAGACACGAAAAACTTGTATGATAAATTTCAGCATCAACCTGATATTTTCATTTTACTGAATACTCACTTTCATCTTGAAGACCGAAAAGCAAAAATCAAGTATTGCAAGGAAAAGTTAGAGGCCGGTGAGCGTGTTGTTCTGATTTCAACACAACTTATCGAGGCTGGTGTTGATATTGATTTTCCAGTACTTTATCGAGATATATGTCCGTTACCAAGTTTGATTCAATCTGCCGGTCGTTGTAATCGTAATGGTAATCTTGAAAAGGGAAATGTATACTTTTTTGAGCTTCGGGATAAAATAAATAATACTCTTCGTGCAAATTATATTTATAGAGAGCAAGATGTTGGTCAAAAATTTCTGGAATTTTGTAAAAATGAAATCAAATCATCAGTTTCAGAAAATGAATTATTTCATATCCAGAAGAAGTTTTTTGAAAAGATTGGTAAAGAATTAAACATTGGTATTCATAATCCAAATTCTGATCGAGAAATTAATATGGTGGACTGTATCCAAAATGCTCAGTTTGAAACGCTTGGGCAATTCAGATTGATAGATGAAAAAGAGTTTGGTGAGGAGTATCGTTACTATGTGCCAAAAGATGAAGATGATGATGCTTTCGAGAAATTGAGAGAATTTCAAGAACAAGTTCGAGGTAGAAAGCCTTTTGCCGAAGCGAAGAAAATAAAAGTAGGATTGGAGACCCATTTAAGTTCAATGTCAGAGCGCGTCGTTGTGATTCGGTTACATGAGTCAAAAAAAGGCTTCGCCCCCCAAGCTACTGAAGAGGTTTTAGGGATTAAGAAATTAGTTCAAAAAGATGACTACTCATTTGAAAAAGGCATTTCCCTTGCGGGAATAGAAAATTCTTTTATTTGAGATAAGACATGCCACTCACGATTCCGACAAAACAGCCGTTTTACATTTTCTCGAACGGTGTTCTCATGCGGAAGGAGAACACCGTCTGTTTTGTGCCGTACGCGACACAGGAAGAAGTGACGGTTGAAACATATCCGTCGCTCTATCTTGAACCGGACGAGCTGGAGACCTATGCGCTCAATCCGGTTGATGATTCGTTGCTCAATACAGGCGGGAGGAGGGTGATTCCGATAAACAACATCGACTCGTTTTTCGTTTTCGGGGAAGTGAGTTTCAATTCGAAGTTTCTGAACTTTTTGACCAGGAACCGCATTCCCATGCACCTGTTCAACTATTACGGTTTTTATTCCGGTTCGTACTATCCGCGTGAGCATTTGTTGTCAGGATATGTTGTTGTGCATCAGGTGAAGCACTACAGTGCAAAGAAAAAACGGATAGAGCTTGCACGTGAAATTATTGGGGCCGCCACTGCGAACATCCTTCGAAACTTGAAGTATTATACAGCCGATTCACGTCAAGGTGTTTTGAACTCGCACAGTCTCGAGTTGTTGTTTCTGACCATGGCACAAATCGAAACGTTTTCGGCCGGTATCGTGGAAGCTCAGGATATTTCCGAACTGATGGGTATCGAGGGGAACATCCGTAAGGTGTACTATCAGG
>JANQJP010000017.1 GCA_028281575.1 Cellvibrionaceae bacterium | reverse complement strand
AAAATGTCGGAACAGAAATGAGTTTACACGTTCTCGCGTACAACATGAAAAGAATGATCGCCATTCATGGCACAAAGAACATGATAGGAGCTATTCAAGCATGATGGGCTTTTATCAATTAAATTTCGGTTGGTCTGTATAAAGGGTTTTTATGTGTGGAAACGAGACTTAATGAACGAGTTTTCACACAGCCTGGACCCAAAGCGGACATGGTGTGGCTGAGGATGCCATACAAAGCAGACATTATTAAGCTTGGAAAATAAGAATAGATAAGTGATGGCGCAATATAAGGTAACTAACTCAAATGCTGATTGATGGAGCTTCAATCGAAAAGGATGGATGCAAGACTCTTTGTATAATCAAAGAATTGAATGATGCATTTAAAAATCTTATACGCGAAGAACTCTCTTCAATAGTGCATGGTAGCAATGAGGTTTTGGAGTTACCGGAGTATCATACATATCATAATACTTTAAAAGTATTTCTCGATAGATATGAGGATAAGTCCGAAGATACACAAAAAGGCATGATAGGCGAGCTGTTATCACACATTCTAATGCCTAAAATCTTTGAGTATTTAACATCAATATCAGTACTGAAAAATAAAGAAGAGCGCTCGATAAAGAAAGGCTTTGATATCATTTTTTGCGACCTGTCTAACAGGAAGGTTTGGTATTCGGAGGTGAAGTCAGGACATTTAAATGCTTCTGATGAAGTTTCGGATGCCAATGAAATTCTGTTAAATCGTGCATATTCTGGAATAAAAGAGATGTTTTTATCTGAGAGAGATAGCCTTTGGCAGAGTGCTATCATTGATGTGGCACTAACTATTGAGGATGGCTTTAAAACAACGCTAAAAAAACTTCTTACGGAAGACTCGCCCCTCATGTCATCAACAAAAAGTAGCGATAAGAATGTAATTTTGATTTCAGTTCTATATGAGGACACTCAAAACTGTCTTGAATTACAAGATATAGATAGTTTTTTAGCAAAAGTAGAGGATGAAGCAGAGTTTCAAGAGATACTGGTATGTTCAATACAGAAGGGGACATATCAGAAAGTGGCCGAATTTCTAAGAGAAGAAGCCAAAAATGGATAATATAATTAAAACTCTAAATGGATTTAGAACCACTTCGACATATAAAGGAAGCGACTTTCAAAAACTATACGAAAGGCTACTTATATCGGAAGACAGCGAAGAATTTACAGATGACGAAAGGTCAATGTTGCTCAAGTGGGCTATCGTATTTTGCAATCAAAAATTTATCGAAGCAAGAAAGCTGGGATATAGAATTGTCGTTAGATATGCCAACCTCTTTAAGGATTATTACCCTTTATACGACATGGCTTTGTATGAAGGATTTATTCCTGTAGCAAAATTTGTCGAATTAAATTTCTTAGATAAAAGTCGTACTGAAGAGCGCTTTTTGAACTCTTTTATTTCTTCATATCTTGATAACTTTAAAGATAAGGCAGGAGGGAAAGATATATATTTATCTCTTGGGCAAAAAAGGCTAGTTGATTTTAGTGCCTCAACCGAAGCTGACACTCTGGTTGTTGCACCTACTTCGTATGGAAAATCTGAAATGATTGTATCTAAAGTCATTCAGAACTTAGGCAAAAAAACTTGCATAATTGTGCCGACAAAAGCTCTTTTAGCTCAAACAAAGAAGCGACTTCTAGAAAATGAGGAGGTTGTTGAAGGGTACAAAAGGATTATTACTCACCCTGAAATGTTTAAGCCAGATGATGATGAGTTTTTGGCTGTTTTAACGCAAGAACGTCTATTGAGATTAATGCAGCAGGATGATGATGTCTTAATTGATTCTTTGATGATTGATGAAGCTCACGAATTGATTGATGCAGGTAATCGTGCTGAGCTTCTATTGCAAGTTATTCTTATTTTGAGAAAAAGAAATCCAAATATAAACATTCATTTTTTTACTCCGTTTCTTGTTGATTCATCTAGCATAGAAACTAAATACTCCGACCTGTCAGTTCAGGCTGAGAGATCCAAAGAGTTTATCAAAGTACAACGCTACTTTTTATATAACTATAGAGAAAACAAGATCTTAAGCCTTTACGATCAGTTCGTAGATAGTTATATAAATTTTGCTAGCCTTGAGTATGATGATCTAGAGTTTATACATAAATATAAAGCTTCAAAAAATATTCTATACGCAAATAAACCTAGAGATATAGAAGATGTTGCGCTGAGAATCCTTCCAGAATGTAATGATGTGGACTTATCTGATGGGGCTGCTGGAGAGTTTCAAGATGCTTACAAAGCTATATCTGAGTATCTAGATCCAGAATATAATTTACTCAAGTGCATAAAAAAAGGGGTTGTTTACCATCATGGCCGCGTACCTGAAATCATAAGACTTTATGTAGAGAAACTTTTCTCGAAGCATAAAGATTTTCAATTTATTGCTACCACATCAACCTTACTTGAAGGTGTAAATATACCGGCAGAAAAGATATTCCTATTATCAGTTAAGAAAGGTCGAGGTCACCTAAGCAAGTCAAATTTTCAAAACCTCACAGGGCGTGTTTGCCGATTCAGCGAAGTCTTTTCTGATAAACGCGATGATCTCAGAATGCTTGAGCCTGAGATTTATATAATAAATGGACGTTATGCCTCAAGAGATTTCCAGCCTCACTCATTCTTAGAAAAAAAAGCGAAGATTACTAACAAGGATAAGGATGATGTAAAAAACATTCTTTTAAAGGAACCTGAAACAGAGGGTGAAAGGGAGAAAGAGCTAAAATCGCTAGAATATATAGAGAATATAGAGCCTGGCTGCGTAGACGTTGGTGATGATGTTGAAATACGTTATGTTCACTCAGATATAGCTAAATCATGTTTTAAGAATAATATTTATGAGTTCGATATTCACAAGTTTGAGTCCGAACTAGAGGCTAGATATGAGGAGACTCAAGAGCAAGGCATCATTGATAATACTTATTCTCTCCTCGAAGCTATTGTTAAAATATTTATTGAAATTGTTGACCACCATCATAACGAAAGGCGTGATAGTCATTATGAATTGACCCGATTGAAATACCCTGCAGCACAGAACTTTTACTCCTTTCTTCTTGAATGGAGAATGAGCGGATCTTCTTTTAAGAAACTAATTAGAGATTTTCTTTGGTACTGGAGTGAGAAAAAGGAGAAAGAGCAAGATTATAAAGTTTATGTGGGTGCAACATGGGGCGAAGTGAAACGAAATGAAGATGATTTCGTTAATCGATATATCGACCTTAGACATAAGAATAATGCCCAAAGGGTCAATTTGGCCATACTTAGAATTAAGGATGAGCAAGATTTTATCGAGTTCAATATTTTGAAGTATGTGGAAATACTAAATGATGTAGATCTTCTTGATGCTGATTTTTATGAACATATAAAATATGGCAGTAAAGACGAACGAATTATATGCATGTTAAAAAACGGTATGTCTTTAGAGTTGGCAAAGGTTTTGATTGATGAGGCATACCAAGAGCACATTGACTTTGATTTCATAAAAGATGAGGTCTCTATAAAGGAAGAGACCGTTGAAATTATGGAAGAAAACGATGAAAACAGGATTCTAATATTTGAGCTGGGCTTCCATATTTAAGCCATTAGTAGCCACGACAAATAACTTATCGCAACCTTGGAAGTTATAGCTTTTGTAGAAAATGTAAGCCTATAAGTATGCAAGACGTCCGCTTTTGGGGGACGTATAGGTATACAGGGTTAATGTCCGTTTTTGGCCGAAGGGCGCCCCCTAATCAAACTTCAGTTTGTTCCGCAAGCTCCAGTGCATCATCAACTTCAATGCCCAGATAACGAACCGTGCTTTCCAGTTTTGTATGACCGAGTAAAAGCTGGATAGCGCGTAGATTTTTGGTGCGCTTATATACCAGGGTTGCTTTTGTTCGCCGCAAAGAGTGTGTTCCGTAATCCAAAGGGTTGAGGCCAATTTCGGCAATCCAGCTTTTGACGATGCGCGCATATTGGCAATATCACTGACCCTGAGTTTCACCAAATCGCAGCTTTTAAGTTTGCTGTCAATGGCCAGATTGAACAAGGTAAGCTCTCTGATCCTGTTGGCCATCTCAAGTCTAATGTGAATTGACCATATCTCGTGGAGTGTCAGGGGTGGTTTCTGGCCGGTGAGTTTTCCCTTGTTCCAAGGCGATTTGCTGTTAACTAATTGATTGCTATTCATTTTTTATCCTTTCATAAACGATTACGTTCTTGAAAGGGTAGTGAGGTTGCGATGGATATTTTGTTAATAACGGCTAATTTGAGGCCAGGTTATGGCTCAATATTTTTGTTTGCTAGGGCTTAAAATAAGTCATTCGAATATGACGTATAACTATACAATAATACGAGTTATTCTCATTTATCGGTCTGTATGTGTTTTTTTTTATAGCGCTATATCAGGGTGCGTGCTAATCTCGTAAAAGTGGAACTCAATGTAAATTGATATAGTGATATGAGCAATCAAGTTTCAACACGCCAGAAAAGGCTAGCCACCGTCCTGCGGCATAGCTCGGGTACCATCCGAGTTGAAGACGCTATGGAGGCCCTGGGTTTAGACAGGTCTCATGCAGCAAAGCTGCTTGCGGGCTGGCATAACCAAGGTGTTCTTCGACGCGTGGCCAGAGGTCTCTATATACCAGTCCAGCCAACCGCACTTGAAAAAACACAAGTTTTGGAAGACCCATGGATACTTGTGCCCGAGCTATACAATCCTGGCTATGTGGGCGGCTGGAGCGCGCTTGAACATTGGGAACTGACAGAGCAATTATTCCGCTCTGTTTGCGTGCTCACAAGCAAGCGTACTGCCTTTGGAAATACTGAACATCAAGGCGTTAACTTTTTTGTTAAATATATCCCTGAAGACCAAATTTTCGGGACAAAAACGATCTGGCGCGACCAGATTAAAATCAGCGTCTCTGATCCATATAAAACAATTCTCGACATAATTGACCATCCCTATCTCGGTGCAGGCTTACAGCATACCGTCGATTGCTTGAAGGAATTCAAGCAGCTCTATGGCAAGCAAAGCGATTTCGACAAGCTATTGGCCTACGCAAAAAAAATCAGCAATGGTGCTCTATTCAAAAAGCTGGGATTCCTGGCTGAAGCACTTGGTTTCGAGCAACCCTTCATTGAAGAATGCGCGAATAACCTTACAACGGGATATACGCAGCTTGATAAAACGGCAACAGATAAAAGCCTTGTGACCAAGTGGCGGCTATGGATACCCAAAGGATATAAATTTTGATTGGTAAAGACGAAATACTTTCCGTTGCCGATGAAACTGGCTTAACCCCGGCTGTGGTTGAAAAAGACTACGTGCTCGGCTGGTTGCTGGCCGCTATTCACCATAATGTGGAATTTTCCGATAACTGGGTGTTCAAGGGTGGCACCTGTCTTAAAAAATGCTATTTCGAGACCTATCGCTTTTCTGAGGATTTGGATTTTACTCTGAAAGATGAAAGTCATCTCGATGAAGACTTTTTAACGGCGCAATTTTCGGAAATAGCAGAATGGTTGTACGAAGCCTGCGGTATTGAACTGCCGCAAGATAGGTTTAAATTTGACATATACGAAAACCCAAGGGGTAAAACGTCTTGCCAAGGTCGTATTTATTACGGCAGCTATTTTGCGAGTGGCAAAAAATCCATGCCCAAAATCAAGTTTGATCTGACAGCGGACGAGGTTCTGGTTATGCCCCCATCAAGGCAGCCAGTAATCCATTCTTATAGCGATGTACCCGGTGATAGCATTCATGTGAATAGCTATTCCTACCCGGAAGTATTCGGGGAAAAAGTAAGAGCACTTGGCGAACGCGGTAGACCGAGAGATTTATACGATGTCATCAACTTGTATCGAAATAATCAATTGCCTTCTCCTGTAATAATCAACGATGTGTTGGCGCAAAAATGCGCCTATAAGAAAATCGAAAAACCAAAGCTTGTCGATATGGATAATTATCGGGAGGCATTGATACAAAACTGGGAACCAATGCTAGCTCACCAACTTCCCGCGCTTCCTGCATTTGAGTTGTACTGGGATGCATTACCGGAATTTTTTGAATGGTTAGAAAGCCCAGAGATCGAAAGAAGAGCGGTACTCGACGCGGTACCAGGACAAGGCAATATCTACCGCCCAGCTTATGGCCAACTTAACTTAAGAGCTTTGAGTGGCCAATCTTTAGAAATAATCCGCTTTGCAGCGGGTAACAGGTTGTGCGTCAGTCTGGATTACACAGATAACAATGGAAACCGCAGAATCCGTGTCATTGAACCATATTCACTACGTCAAGCCCGAAACGGCAATATTTTGCTCTATGCGGTGCGGCCGGATAACGGTCAAATCAGGGCGTACAAAATTGACCAAATAAATGATGTGTCCATAGTCAACCAGACATTTATGCCGCGTTATCAAATTGAACTATCACCAATCTTAAATATTCCTCCTAAGTAGTATTGCGCTTTTTTTCTTTTGACCTATGTGCTCTAACACGGTCTCTTTGGCGCGATTTCCAGGCTTTTACTGAGTTTCCCTCATAGACAGCAGTGTCACAGCTAGCAGGGTTGTTTGGTTCACGTCGGGACGGCCACCAATCAAGTGTCGACTAATGTACGCGTAATGTTCCAGAATTCGACGTCGGTAACTTGGTATAAGAGAATCCATTACGCATAAATACCCCTGGTCGCAGGTAATCGCGTGCTATCGCACCCGCCAGATAATAAATAGATCAGTGAGGATGGCATTGTATTGGTTGGCACCGCCACACAGCTCGTTGCGGTCTTCCCGTCAACACTGTCACTTAGAATTTCTTTGTTTAGTAATAAAAATGTAAGTCGTGAGTAACGATTACTCGGTAGTTTCATCTCCAATTATTTTAATTGGGGGTATCGTTGTGAGTGATTTTTCGTTTAGAGCGGGTTTGGTTTTGGCGGCGGTTGCGTTTAGTGCGACGGAAGTCATTGCCCAGCAGGAAACTGATGAGTTGCAAGAAACAGTATTTGTTATGGGGACTCCTATTCGGGATAGTCAGGTTGCAGCCATTGAAGCTAAGCGCAATGCAAATAATATTGCTGATGTAATCGCGTCGGATACGATTGGTCGTTTTCCAGATCAGAATTTAGCGGATAGTTTAGGGCGTGTGTCCGGTTTAGCGATTGAGAGAGATCAAGGTCAGGCACGTTTTATTAATTTTCGTGGCGCACCATTCCAGTACGCAAAAATAGCCTTTGATGGTATTGACGTGTTAGGTGCAGAAGACGGGCGTACACCACGTTTCGATGCGTTCCCATCGGTCATTACTTCACGAATTGAAATCAACAAAGCAATTACCGCGGATATGCCCGGCGAATCAACGGTCGGTTATATTAATATTGAAACATTTAAACCTTTCGATAGAGAAGGTTTTTCATTTTCAGTAGAAGCCGGGAAAGGCAATCAAGAACTTGGCGATGTTGATATCGATAAACTAAATGGTCGCATATCTTTTTCGAATGATATGTTTGGCGCTGTTGTTTTCGGGTCGCATAATCTTCGTGGACGTATCACGGATAATCGCGAGTATGAATACGCTGATACTGATGATGACGGTTCAGACGATAGTGTAGTGAACCTTGATTTTCGTTCTTACCGTGGTGAGCGAGAGGATAACGCCTACGGGGGTCGAGTAGAATTTCGTCCCAGTGCCGATCACGCGATTTTTATATCCACGCTTTATTCAGAATTTATTGACCGGGAAGAACGCAATCAATTTGATTTTGACCTGGATTCGCCTGTAGCGCTGAATTCGGAGGCGTATGTTCCCGTCATTGTTGTATCGCGTTTACTTGAGGATGGCCGTTACGATAATTCTACTGATGCTACCACGCTAGGCTACGATGCATTATTTGGGGAGTGGTCTTTCGAGGCTCGCTTAAACTACACCGAAACTGAAAATAATACGCTAATTCCGATACCTTTTAGCAGAGGTGCCGCTGTTGGCGGAACAGTCAATGTAAACGATATTGAAGATCCGCTGCTTTTTCTCACAGGTGTAGGTGACCCACAAAGCAGTGTTGATGTCAACCAACTTAGCTATCCGGCGAACTTTAGTTTGACTTTCGCAAACGCAATCGATACTGAAGCTACAAAAGTCAAAGTCGATTTGGCTCGTCAATTCGATTTTGCCGGCACGCCACTTGAGCTGAAATTCGGTGTTCAGCTGGATTCTCGCGAGGCCGAAGGCGGCGATACGCTTCTATTTGGTGGTTTCCCCGAACAATTAGATATTAACTCTTTTGTGACGGATACACGTTGGTCCAGCGATTTCAATAACACCATTGGTGGGCGTAATGTCAACAATGTTGCGTTGGATAATGCTTGGCGCGCGGCGGTGGGTGACCGCTCAGTAGAGTTTGATGACGATTCACTGATTTCCATTGAGGAAGACATTACCGCTGTTTACGCGATGGGAACCAGTGATTTTAACTGGGGTAATTTAGTTTATGGTTTGCGTTATGAGCAAACTGAATTCAGTTCGGCGGGTACATTGCTTAATGACTCCGGTGCGACAACCGCTATTGAGTCCGAAAATGATTACTCCAATATTCTTCCTTCAGTTCACGTCAATATCGATCTTTCAGACAAAACCAAGGTTCGCGTTTCAGCATCGTCAGGTTTGTCGCGCCCGACCTACAGTCAAATACGTGCTTCTCAGGGTGTAGACCCTGTCTCTCTGGAAGTAAGTGGGGGCAACCCGACACTTGACCCTGAAGAGTCGATAGGTGTTGATGTGGCATTTGAATGGTATTTTGCCGATGCCAGCCTTTTTTCAATCGGTGCCTATTATCGTGAAATTGATAATGTTATTTATCCGGGAACAAGCGTAGTGGATGGATCATTATTCGCACCCGGATTGATTGAAGAGGGTACGGATACAACATTTAACTCCTTCTTCAATGGTACTGACGGTAAATTAAGTGGTTTTGAAGTTAATCTGTTAGGTACGGCTGAGAATATACTGCCAGCGCCTTTTAATGCGCTGGGCGGTAGCCTTAACCTCACATTTATCGACAGCGAGTTCACTGCGCCGCTGCTTGATAATCGGCAATTTTCGCTGCCGGGTACTTCTGAAGAAATATTCAATGCGTCTATTTTCTATGAACGATATGGCATTTCAGCTCGCTTGAATTATCAGTACCGGGACGATTGGCTTTCAACAACGGAAAACGATGGTTTAAATGAGTTCTGGGCTGAGACGAAAAGAGTGGACGCATCCATTCGTTATGCTTTCCCAGAAAAGGTATTGGGAACAAAGCTCACTTTGGCGTTAAACGCAAATAACATTACCGACGAACGTGATGTTCGTTATATTAATTCTCGCGCTACGCCAAACCAAGTGGAAGGTTTTGGTCGTCGTTGGGTGTTTTCTGTTCGCGCAGATTATTAATCTCGATAAGGTTCCGTATTCCGGTATCTGTGGATGCCGGAACGTACAAATATGAGGAGAAAATGAATGATGCGATTAATATTTATTTGTATCTGTTTAAGTGTGGGTGCCTGTTCGTCATCGGACCAGAGCAGTGTTGTAAAGATTATTTCTGCTAAGGCTGAATTAAGCGATCAAGCAACAACATATAAATTGTCCTGGTCAACGGAGCCTGTGGGTTCCTCTGTGCGAATTGAGTGGTCCAATGATCCAGATTTCAAACCTGGAAAAGGGGTGTTTATTGAAGAGACGACAGCAAATGAATTTGTATGGCCGTCAGATGGTAAAAACCAGCGCCGTTACTTTGCGATTTCTCCAAAAAAAGGCGAGCCTGTAAAAACAGCTGTCCGCCTTCTTCCGCTTGAAGGTGGTCGGAATTTTAGAGACCTGGGTGGTTATGAAACTACAGATGGGCGTGTTGTTAAATGGGGCCACGTGTTTCGGTCTGGTGTGATGAGTGAATTAACTGCCAACGACTACTCGTATCTTTCGAATCTTGGTATTCGCACAATTTGTGATTTTCGTGACAAGCGGGAACGTGATTCAGAACCAACTGAATGGAAGGCAGGCGATGTAGACTATAAGTTTTTTACTGATCCTCCGAAGAGCGATTCCAGTGAAAACAAGATGTTTGCATCCTTGCTCGACCCGACATCGACGCCTGAAGATGTGAAAAACTCCATGGCTGCGGGTTACTCAGATATCGCTAAAGCCGAAATAGAAGGGTATACCGCGATGTTTTCTGATCTCGCTAGTGGAAAAATTCCTTTAGCATTTAATTGTTCAGCGGGTAAAGATCGTGCGGGTACTGCAGCTGCGCTTATTTTAACAGCGCTTGGTGTACCGGAAAAAACAGTTGTCGAAGACTATGCCTTGTCGGATGACTATGTTGACTATATGGCTGCATTTATGAGCCCGGAAAAAAGAGCCGAAGCTGAAGCGACGCCGGATCACCCCTATGCATTTTTATTTAAGTTGCCCGAAGAAAAAGTTGCACCTCTATTGGCTTCTGATCCTATCTATATCGAAACAAGTTTTGCTGATCTTAAGCGTGAATATGGGAGTGTATTGGCATTTATTCAAACTGAGCTTCAGGTGAGTGATGAGGATCTCAAGTTAATTCGTGCCAGCCTGCTGAATTAATAGCGCGTACTCTGTGCGGCTGTCTTATTAGTCGTCGTCTCAATAGGGTGTTCTATCGCTGAGATAAACGCGATAGAACACCCGAAAACGCATGGGCTATTACTTTGTTGGATTTCCAATTTGATTCAAAAGTGTTTCACCTGGGCTTATCTTTCTCAATATTTTTTCGCTTTGATATAAGTACTAAGCGATGGAATTGCCGCTGCCACAATGGATGCGGCAATAATGCTTAGAATAAAGTACAAAGTGCTTCCTGAAAAAATATTCTTGCCAATATGCAAACCGAAGTGTGTCAGAATACCCTGGCTGTTGTGTAAGCCGATAGTCAAAAAAACTGCGCCTAAAATAATGCTCGAAAATGTGATAAGCACTGCTTCGAGTTTTATTAGAAGAAATAAAAAACCTGGTGGTGCGCCGATGACTCTGAGTAATTGTATTTCGTGGCTGCGATCGCGAATGGTGGATAATAGCATTGCACTAAGGCCGAGCACCGCTGCGATGGCTTATCGAGACACCCACACTTATAGCTGGCTAGAATATGCTTATTTGTATCAAAAAACTTTATTTCGTATCTTTATTAGTATTAGGGATAGCAAGTAACGCAGATGCTTCAGAAGGTCTTCTTAGTGAGGCGAACTTTGCGCACCAAAATGGCGGATACCATAAGGCTGTTCAGCTATATACAAAGTTAGCAAACGATGGAAACGTAATGGCTCAATACAATCTGGGGATTATGTATTTCTTAGGTAAAGGTGTGAAGCAAAGCTATGTTGATTCTGTCTTTTGGTATAGAAAAGCTGCAAAACAAGGTTCGGCTGAGGCAATGCACAATCTTGGTCATGCTTATCGTGTTGGTAAAGGCGTAGAAAGAAACTACGTTGTGGCAGCCTACCTGTTCCGAAAGTCGGCGATCAAAGGACATGCTCCAGCACAATACAATCTTGGCCTTCATTATGCCAAAGGGTTGGGGCTAGACCAGGACTATGAATGGTCCATCTATTGGTACAAGAAGGCAGCTGAGCAGGGGTATGACAAAGCTCAAAATAACCTGGGGAGTGCATATGATAATGGTCGGGGTGTAGAGCAAGACCATAATAAGGCTACGTACTGGTATAGAAAAGCGGCAGAACAGGATAACTCGGTGGCTCAATTCAACCTTGGAAATCAATACCGAGTTGGGGAGGGTGTAGTTCAAGATTATGTACAGGCTAAATATTGGTATCAGAGGGCTGCCGAAAATGGTGATTCAGAAGCTCAAGAAAAGTTGAATGAATTAGAAGCAATTATTAAAAATGATAAAAATTAGCTTGAGCTTAGAGTTTGTTATTGGCTTAAAGCAAACCTTGATAAGAGAAGCCTAATAAAAAAATTAATACATCTTACCCTTCTAAAAGTATTTATTTTAACCTTCACACTAAAACGCGCTCCTAACAACAACTACATCAGAAGCCTTTTCTGACTCAACCACATCCTTATACCTCCCAAACGACAATAACAACGGAATCAAAATCAGCGTAAAGGGTATGGCGAATAGCTCACCAAAAACCACGACACAGCTGCGGGTCTTACCCCCAACTATTCCGCCTGCTCAATAGCCGATGAACCTTCACCAGTAGTTTTAAAATCCATACGCATTGGCAACAATTTGACGAAACTATTTAAGTAGTATTGCGCTTCTTCTTTTTGACCGATGTGCTCCAGCATAGCCCCTTTGTGATAGCTAAACCCTGCCAAAACAAATTTGCGTGCAGCTGGGTCGAGTCGGCTGAGGTAGGGGTCGATGTTCGGAGGTGTTGCTGTGATCAGTTGGTCGAGAAAGTCGATAAATTGTTTGTCGATAAACCAATTTGCTTTGCCTGCGCGGGCATTGCGGTGGCTTATGGGGGCTTGATAATCGATCACCGGGTTGTTATCGGTATGGATGGGTCCCTTTGGCACAATTTCTTGGCTTTCACTTAGGTTTCCTGCATAGAACGGCAGTGTCACCGCTAGCAGGGTCGTTTGGTTCACGCCGGGGCGGCCGCCGCTTAAGTGTCGGCCATTACGTATGATGGCGCTTGCACTTAAAGGTTCGGCATCTACGGAACCAACGAGTGCCAGAATAGGTTTGTCGACATAGAAATCACCGCGCCATACGTGAACTTGCGGGAAGACGTCAAGCAAGGTGCGCGCAATGGTCCAGAATTCGATATCGGTAACCTGGTATAGCGGAATCCATTGCACATAAATACCGCCTGGCCGCAGGCGATCGCGTGCCGTTGCATAGTGATCCCGGCTGTACACATTGCCGACGCCCGCGCGCCAGGGAATAAATAGATCGGCGAGGATGGCATCGTATTGCTTGGCGCTGCCACGCAGTTCGTTACGGCCGTCGCGTGCTATTACGCGCGCACGCTCATTGGTAAATAAGCCTAAAGCGTACTCGTTGAAGTACTCTGCTCCGGCAGTGATCACTTCAGGTATCAGTTCTGTTACGGTGATTTCCTTACTGGGTAGGCGCAATCCTGCGCCAGCGGTAATGCCTGTTCCCATGCCCAGGTAAAAAAGGTGCTCGGGTGAAGGATGGGGCATCAATGGGATGTAGGTTTGGTTCTGTTCGTGCTCCATCGCGGCCGAGCTGCCCAATGCGTAGAAGTTGTTCACTTTGATACGCAGAGACTCTTTGCGCTCGACAACGGAAACGGTGCCATCCGGGCCTTCCCAGGATGCTAATAGGTTTTCTGATTTCTTTAAGCGAACGTCTGGAAAACCCGAAGGGTCGGCAATTGTTATGGCAAGAATAAGGCCCAGCACCGGAGCAGCCATAAGCAAACGTGAGTTACCGAATGCTATCCAGACGGCAAGCAAAAAGTACATTAGGGCAATCAACTGCACGCTGCGCCATAGGCCAAATGCGCTTAGCAAGACAAAGCCTGTTAGCAGTGAACCGACTATTGCGCCGGTAGTATTCATCGCGGACAGCCGGCCGAGCACTTTTCCCGCCTCGCCACTGCGTTCGGCAATACGCAGCAGGTAAGGAAACACACTGCCAACTGCAACACCGGGAAGAAACAACACCAACACTGCGCCGCTAAACACGGAAAATAGATACAGCGACCACTGCTCGCCTGCGCCCAGATAGCGCATTCCGTCGGTGAGGTTGTAGAAAAGAAAGGGCGTTGCCAAGGCGCCAATACCGGCCAGGGTCATTAAAAACGCCAGTACTTTCCAAGGCGAAATCCCTGTGCGTGCAAATAACTTTGCTACAAACGCACCTGCTGACAGTGCTGCCAAAAAAATCACCAAAATAATGGAAAAGGTGTAAACCGAATTCTGCAAAACCTGCTGGAACATACGTGTCCACAGAACCTCAAGCGCTAATGCAAACATGCCGGAAGCCGCTGCAGCGGCGATGAGTTTTGGTGAGATCAGCGATACCGAATGGCGCGAAGTCGGTTGCGATTTGACTCGCATTGGTTGCACAGAAGTATTGAAGGCCAGCCCAGGTTGGCGACTTCCCAGAACCCACGATACAGCACCGATAAATAACGAAGCCACAATAGCGACGAGATACGCACCATAAAAACCTAGCCATGCCGGTAACCAGAACCCGGCTGCTAATGCCCCCGAGGCTGCTCCGAGTGTATTGATGCCGTACATCAGAGTGCCTACACGGCCCAGTGACCCGCTGGCGCCCACCACATATTGCGACATTAGAGGCAGTGTGCCGCCCATCAGAATGGCCGGTGGTAAAAGCACGCCCGCAGCTAGCACCATCTTGGCGATCAGTAACAGGGCGGGCATATCACCGAGCGCCTCGTGAAGCGGCGTATAGACACCGGCATACACAAACATAAGGCTGAAATATAAGGCACCCGACAGACCAACACCTATTTCAAGCATGCCATATTCTTTTAATGGCTGTGCGGCACGCGGTGCACGGTAACTCCATATAGCGCCACCAATGGCCAGTCCACCAAAAAACACGGCAAGTGTTCCTGCTGTTGCATAGGAGGTTGCGCCAAAGAGCAGTGTCAGCTCACGCATCCACAGCACTTGATACACAAGGCTGGCAAAGCCGGAGATAAATAAAAATCCGAGTAAGATGAACAGGGGCGGGGAGGGTTGTTGTGTTGTCATGGTGGGCTTCAATGTTAAATTTCAAACAAACTGGCGGATTTAACAATTAATGGAAACAAGTGAACGCCCCTAAGCTTATTCATTCTCAAAATTTTTTCGCTTTGGTATAAGCATTAAGCGATGGAATTGCCGCCGCCACAATGGATGCGGCAATAATGCTTAGAATAAAGTACAAGGTGCTTGCTGAAAAAATATTCTTGCTAATATGCAAGCCGAAATGCGTTAAAATATCCTGGCTGCTGTGTAAGCCGATAGTCAAAAAAGTTGCGCCTAAAATAATGCTCGAAAGTGTGATAAGCACGGCTTCGAGTTCTATTAAGAGAAATAAAAAACCTGGTGGGGCGCCGATGACTCTGAGCAATTGTATTTCATGGCTGCGATCACGAATGGTGGATAATAGCATTGCACTAAGGCCGAGCACCGCCGCAATAAATACGAGTATGGCGACAATAAATAAAGTATTTTCCAGTATGCCCATCATTTGCCACAGTTCTGATAACGCCACGCCGGGCAGTATTGCCATAATGGGTTCCTTCGAGTAATTATTAATATCCCGTTGTACTCGGAATGTGGCGATTCGGGATTTTAAGCCGAGCATAAACGCGGTGATGTTTTTGGGCCTGAGGTCGAGCTTTTCAATTTGTTCAGTCGTTAAATGCCTTCCCGGTATTTTTACACCGTGTTGCCAGTCGATATGAATGGCTTCAATACCTTGTAGACTCACATGCAAGGTGCGGTCAACGGGTGTGCCGGTGGGCTCTAAAATACCGACGACAGTAAATGGGTGGTCGTCGTGTTGGCTAAAGCTGGTGCTTGCGACACCATGGGATAACACTAGTTTTTCGCCCAGCGAATAATCGAGTTTATTGGCGACATCAGAACCTAGAACAACATCAAACACCTGATCGAAGGCGCGGCCTTTATTAAAGCTCAGTTGGTGCCGATTCCCGTAGCTGAAAAATTCAAAGTATTCCGGTGTGGTGCCCATGACACGATAGCCCTTGTGTGAATCGCCAAGCGCAATGGGAATAGCCCACTTCACTTGTGGATTGGCCGCCACCTCTTCAAAAGATTCCCAGGCGATATTATTTGTCGGCGAACCCATGCGAAAGACGGAATACAGCAATAAATTAAGGCTACCGGTTCTTGCGCCGACGATAAGATCGACACCGGATACGGTATTTGAAAAACTTTCTTTGGCTTGATGGCGAACGTGTTCGACGGCGAATAAAACACTCACGCTGACGGTCATCGCCATCAGGGTGAGTAGCACGGAGCCTTTGCGATTAAGCAAACTTTTTAACGCCAGCTTCAAAAACATCAGTGAGCCCCGCTGAAATCATTGATGTCGGACATTGCATCAGTTCGCGCAAAATGTTGAGACAAGGACATATCGTGGCTGACAAAAACCAGTGTGATGTTGTGCTCGTCGATGAGAGACATCAATATCGCCATAAAATTGTCGCGATTGTGTTGATCAAGTGACGATGTAGGCTCGTCCGCAATCAGTAGCTGGGGCCTGTTAATCAGTGCGCGGGCAATGGCTACGCGCTGCTGCTGGCCGATGCTGAGTTTGTTAGCAGGTTTGTGCCAGTCATCGGGCTTTATGTTTAATTTTGTCAGAAGAGCCTCTATTTCCTGCTTGATGTCGGTTTTCTCACCTTCGCAAAAATGTGCAGCCAGCTGGATATTTTCTATGGCGTTTAAATAGGGGACGAGATTGAATTGCTGGAACACGTAGCCAATGTGAGTGGCCCGGAATCGATCACATTGGCGTTGATTCATCTTATCCAGGCGTTCGCCTAAAACTGAGACGTCACCACCAGAGGGGGCGAGCATTCCGCTGAGCAGATTGAGTAAGGTGGATTTACCACCGCCTGACGGACCATAAATAAAGACTTTCTCCCCTGTCTGAACCGTCCAGCTTGGAATATTGAGGACTGGCTTATCCGGCGTATCGGGGTAGGTGAAACAAACGTTGCTAAGATTGATGGTCATAATTTGGTCAGTGTTTGGCCAATGGCGCGTTTCTTTAAGCGGCTTGTCTACAAATGCTAGAATGTATCAGTTTGTTCAAATGCTTAACATCCTCATTTTTTATAAAGCCTTGAAAATGCATACTATTTATCGATTGATCTTTGGCGTATTGTTGATATTTTCGCTAAGCGCTTGCGAAAAAATTACGTCGGACGATTCGGCGCTTACTGAAGTCACATCGGAAGCGATAAGCACGGTTGACGCTTCTGAAACTTCTGAGCGTCCGGTTGAGAAAAAAAAGCTTCTCGTTCCTATTGATCCTGAGAATCAACCACCAAAATCCGCATTTGAGACAGTCGAATGGACTGACCTGTTACCAAAAGAGGATTTGGAGGCGCTTGAAAACCCGCCTGAGTATCTTGCAGATATTGAAGATGGCAGTGAGGCGGATCAGCTAAATAGTCAGCTTAAAGCGCAAACCAATGTTGCAGAAGATCGCTACCAACAGGCCTTAGTCTCCCAAAATATCCGTCCGGAATTTGATGGTCGCTACGTTCGCATTCCCGGTTTTATTGTGCCACTTGATTTCGACGACTATCAAACGATTACATCTTTTTTTCTTGTTCCGTTTTTTGGTGCTTGTATTCATGTGCCGCCACCGCCCCCCAATCAGATTATTTATGCCGAGTATGAGCCGGGCATTCGCTTGAACGCCTTGTATGATCCGTTTTGGATTAACGGAAAACTCTCCACTACGCTTGTAGAGAACGATTTAGCCATCGCTGCATATTCCCTTTCGGTGTCTTCTATTGAGCCTTATATAGAAGAGGGATACATAAGCGACGAAATTGACCCGGCTATGTAGTGTTCTAGGTTGTAGACTCTATACATTGCAGCAGACGTTCTTCGCGAATCAAGTCTTTGTCACCGCCTATAATTTCCATTCGGCTTTCAACGCAATCATCGAGTTCGATTTCTGTCATCGTATCTGGGGTGATGTTATATCCGAATATACCTTCGCCCGTAATAAAAACACCTTTTGCACGCTCCACTTGAAGCCCGCTCAATAAAATAAATAAAGATTTCCGATTGAATATTTTTTCGGGTGAAAAGCGCCAGCCGACACTGTGAAACCCTTCGCCTTCGTTGATAGCTTTAATATAACCGGATTCCGGAAGCGGTACTTCAGAAACCAAGGGCTTTTCCTTGGCTGAATCGTGGTGATGGTGGTGGTGTCCTTTGGCTGTTGCCGCTGTTTTGCCTAGCAAGTTTTCCAGTGCAATTTCACCATTTTGGGTAAAAATCACTTTGGCGTCAGCGGACCCGTGTTGCTTCACGTACTCTTCAAGTGTTAGCTTATCTTCCTGCTCATATAAATCGAGTTTGTTGCCCACAACAGTATCCGCGATGGCTATTTGCTGATTGAATGTTTGATGCGAGGTATAGCGTTCGTCCGACAGTTTACGCGCATCGACTAATGTCAGAATTTTCTGTAAATCAAGTATCTCCCGGTAACAATCCGCTGAGAGGACTTGTAATACTTCTTTTGGGTGCCCCAGCCCAGTTGGTTCGATAAGTAAGCGGTCAGGCTCGGCGCGTCTGAGCAATTGGTTTAACGCAATTTGCATTGGCAAACCCGCTGCGCAACACATGCATCCGCCAGGCACTTCGCGAATAAATACGCCTTGTTCCTTGCTATGTTGACCTTCAAACAAACTGCCATCTACGCCTATTTCGCCAAATTCGTTGACCAGTATCGCCCAGCGTTCGTTGGCAGGTTTATGTTTAAGTAAATATCGAATCGCGGAGGTTTTTCCAACACCTAAAAAGCCCGTGATGATATTCGTGGGAACTGCTGAAATATATTCATTCATAAGAGTATCGGTTGAGTAGCTTGGGGAACGAACATGCGGCATGATGCCCGCTCTTTAGTCGTCTTTTTCATATGTACTGTCCATAACATTTTTTGTACTTACGGCCGCTGTTGCGGGGGCAAGGATCATTACGTCCGACTTTGGAGGCCACGTGAGTAATAGGGCGTTGAGGTGCGCAACAACTTGTATTGCTGCAACAGGCGTTGTTGTCTTCAGGTGTTGTGCTGGTTGTTACTTTGTTATCCATAAAACCAATGATTCATAGGATCGTATAAATGAAAGCCGAGTTTTAGCTCGAAAAACGCGATTCTAAGATGCTTGCCACATCCTCGCAAACCTATTTGCAAATACAATGGCTTAACGCGGGCTTGAACTAAGCTACCATCCGTTCAAGGTACTTATGGCTACCAATATTACGTCAAATGACTTATTTACCTATTCACGGTCGCTAATCAATAATAATTCCACAGTTGAATAACCTTCTATTTTATTGTTTACCTCGGAGACTAATTTTATGGCCAGTACAGGTAGCGTAAGCGCTTGGGAAGAAGCGCTTCTTGTAGCAATGATTCAGTATCCAGTGCCTGTAATATCGGGTCCTGAAGACATTCAAACTCAGGTTGATCAAATCTGCAAAGCTGTAGGCAGCACAAAAGCGGGTTACCCCGATGTGGATTTGGTTGTCATGCCTGAATACTCAACCCAAGGGTTAAATACTTCCATTTGGACTTATGACGAAATGTTGCTCACTGTTGATAGCGCAGAGGTTGGGCGCTTCAAAGAAGCATGCATTATGAATAAGGTTTGGGGCGTATTTTCCATTATGGAGAAAAATGAAGACCCTTCAAAACCACCGTATAACACAGCGTTGATCATCAATGACGAGGGAGAGATAGCGCTACATTATCGCAAACTTCAACCGTGGGTGCCTATTGAACCGTGGTCTCCTGGCAACTACGGAATGCCAGTTTGTGACGGGCCTAAAGGTTCGAAATTAGCTGTATGCATTTGTCACGACGGTATGTTTCCTGAGCTCGCTCGTGAAGCAGCTTACAAAGGTGCCAACGTTTACATCCGAATTTCTGGTTACTCAACGCAAGTGAATGATCAGTGGATTTGGACTAACCGCACAAATGCCTGGCAAAATTTAATGTACACCATTTCGGTCAACCTTGCCGGCTACGACGGAGTATTCTACTACTTCGGTGAAGGCACGGTATGTAACTATGACGGTAATGTTATCCAGCAGGGACATCGTAACCCCTGGGAAATTGTGACCGCAGAATTGTTCCCAAGACTGGTGGATAAGGCACGGGAAAACTGGGCATTAGAAAACAATGTCTTCAACGTCGGATGTCGTGCGTATGTGGGTAAACCTGGTGGCGAAAAGGAGAACTACCTGACATGGGTAGCAGATCTTGCCGAGGGTAAATACAAACTGCCCTGGGATGAAAAAATCAAAATCAGGGACGGTTGGAAATACTATCCTGATGGAGTGAAATTAGGCCCGATGCCAAAATAATTTTGAGTAGTTGGCGCCGTTATGATTGGCGCCAACCTCTGATTAGGTTTTACATCAGTGCTTTCGAAAAGCTATCTGCTATTTAGGGCTAAAAGGCAGTGAAGAGTGATGGAGGTTTATTTTTAACTGACCGTTTTCATCTTTCACATACCCGAAGCTATATTCGACTTTCACTTCTTTTCCATCTTTACCGGTAAAGAAATAGTTACCCATTGCCAAAGCTGAGTCGCCGTCTGTAATAATACCTTCATTTTCCCAGCGCACTTTAGTGTAAGGTGCGAGGGCAAAACCTTTATCTTCTTTTAAGTCTTGGCCAATAAAGTAAGACAACGCTTCTTTTTTCGTTCCTCTAAATTGATCGACAGATGCCAGTGTGGGCTTGAACAGTACGGAACCAATGTCAAAGCCGTAGAACTCGTCGATATGCGCAATTGCGGCTTTTCTTGGGTTCTTTGACTTACCTATTTCTACAATGCCATTACCCCATGCTATTTGTGCTGCTTCTACCTCTTGAGTTGTAATAGTTGATGCAAGAGCTGAAACAGGGAAAAGGGCGACTAAAAGGATAGCGAATAGTTGTTTTTTCATATAAACCTCAGAAATATAATTAAAATTTAGGGGGAACTGAATACGTTTTTTTTTACTCTTCGGATCAAAGACAACGCTTAAAAATAGCAATTTTACATGGTTTCTCGTGCTTGCATAAGCCAGCAAAGTACTTTTTGACAGCGGTGTTGTTCGTACATTCGAACAAACGGCTACACATAGTAAGGTATAGACACCGGAGTTAATGGTGAGTTCGCTGAAAATATAGACATTTGCATCATCGATTTTACTCCTTAGGCCATTGGCGGGAAAATGAACAAAGTAATCCTCAGTTTTTTTGTGGTTATGTAGGGTTTCCACTAACGCTTTTAAATAAAGCGTTAGCTATATTGTGGTAACTCCACATTAGCTGGCTGCATATTTTTAATTCATATGGAAGATATTATTGAGGCATATCTCCGGAAATTAGCACCCGCTGTTGTTCGGCGTCCACTTTTAAATAAAAACAATTTGGGCGGCCTGTATGGCAGGCTGCACCTGTTTGATTGACCTGGCAGAGTATGACATCACCATCGCAATCAAAAGCCATTGTAACAAGCTCCTGAGTATGGCCGCTTGTTTCGCCTTTTATCCATAGCTGATTCCGGCTACGTGACCAATAAGTTACACGGTTTGTCGCCAAGGTGAGCTGAAGCGCTTCCTTATTCATCCAGGCAAACATGAGTACGTCTTTGCTCGTGGCGTCCTGCGTAATGACGGGTATCAAGCCCTGGTCGCTAAATGCAAGCTGGTCGATCACATCATCTATATTAATTGATGTGTTGTCGGGGGCTTGCTCGAGCTTTTCAAAATATAACCGCTTCATACTGTAGGTTGATCGCCAAGTTCGGAGTAAGCGCAATGCTGTTTGCGCTGACACAGACGATAATTTCTATAGTGTCCGTAGGTAATAATGCCGGCACCAAGCGTGGTCAAAACTTTTTCAATTATTTCGCTGTAGGAAGTCTCGCCCAAAATGGTTTCTTCCAGGACCACGGCTAATATCAAGAGGGTTAAACCTAATAGGCCTAAGACCATCAGGTGATAACGTTTGTGCTGTCTACATCCCATTGTTAATGCGAAAGCGCTCGTAGGAATCACTGCTATTATCATCCACAGATGAAACGCTTCGTCATCCAATTGCAACGCGGCTACGCTCGGTAGAGATACGAGAGCTAGAGGAAATGCAAGGCAGTGGAGTGCGCAAAGTAAGGACAGTCCGATTGCGGCTTTGTCGGTAAGTGTCTGAAAGTTAGGCATATTAAGTACTGGGTTTGTTAAACGATTTTAAGCTGCATTTACGACACAATTTTCGCAAATGCAATTCATTTCTAGTTGTGGTGTTACAAGGCGAAACCCTGCATTCTCTACATTTTTTTGCAGTTTTGTTATCGTTGACCGGCCTATGCTGATCTCTTCAACTTTTTGGCATTTACTACAAATCAAAAACTGGGGAACTGCGTGGCTATGGTCACAACTAATGTGTGCACACGCAATGTATTTATTAGCCAGGTTTAATTTGTGAACTAAATGCTCGCCTTGAAGAAAATCTAAAATGCGATACATCGACATCGCGGGTATGGTTTGTCCAAATTCTGCCTTATAAATGTCAAGTAATTCGTAGGCTGACAATGCTTTTTCTGCCTGAATCAAGCTCGACAATACCTGTTTTCGCTTATGGGTTAAGCGTGATCCTCGTATCTTACAATTTTGCTCGGCACGATTGATAATGTCTGCTACTTTTTTCATTCTGTCTATCTCAAAGAAATTGTATTTCTGTTAGGAAACAGCATTTCCGAGCCTTGTCGAGTTTCAGTTATCCAAACTGTTTTAATTTTTTCAATTCCTGGAAACTGTTTAAATAAGGCTACCGATATAGAATGTAATTTTTTACCGTCTTTACAGCTAAATTGATAGCTCGCCGTTATTTCGCTATGACTGCTGTCACTGTGATCTTCTGAATGATGGTAATGGTCATGGTCATGATGATGATCATGCGCGTTGCCCATTACTTCAGAAATGTCAACGGTTGCCTGTTCAGGTTTACAGTTTGTACCATTAAACGAAAACGCTGGTGAAAGCAATAGTGTCTTTGCATGCTTTATGGTTTGCTTTTCTTCAGGTGAGCTGGCTTTGTGTTCGAACCCAATTAAGTTTGCTGCTGGGGACTCAAGCTGTATTTCCAGAATCTCATTTTCTAGGGCAAGTGTGAGTGTTGCCAGGCCATGAACATGTGCTTCCTGATTTTCTGTTTTTGCAATTGCTGATACAGACAATAAGAAAAATACGGCTAAGTATTGAATTGTGCTTTTCATAAGCATTCACTTTTTCGATGAGTGTTTCAGGTCAGCTGCTAAAATCCAGTGTTAACAGCAGGCGGTTTTTATCTGCAGGCAGTGCAGGCGAGCGGTGCACTAAGCCTGCATTTTCATTTTCTTCCCAAAGCTCACCTTTTAATAGGGCGACATCGCCACTACCCAGTTGCTGGATATCTTGTGGATCTTGAAAGAGGCCAGATTTGTCGTCTGATTGTCCGTTGCTGCCCGAACCCAACTTAGCGCGATCGACAAGCTGATGGGGCAACCATTCCGTTGCAATACCTTGATATGTGGTAACCAGACGGCAGGGAACTTTGTCGACATGAAACCTCGGGCACATCGCGCAATCCAGTGCGGTCAAGCGCAAACCTGCGCGTTTGAGTTCGAATAAACAGCAGAACATATCCACGAGTTCAGCAATATTTTCGCTTAGCTCAGATTGACCTGCAGTGTCGAACGATTCGCTAATGCTTGCCAGTGCACTTTGTGGCGAAACAGTCATGGCCATTTGAAAGGTGGGATGCGATACCAGAAAATTATTTACTGCAATTTGCAACGTTGTAGATAGCTCACGCTGCCATACAGCGATATTGGTTTCCTCTTGGTAAATGTCGGTCAAAATTGCCGCCTCTTTGCCCAGAGCGGCGCGTCGAAATTTTTCCGGGGCCGTCGTGAGAGTACGACTTGAATTAGCCGAGATCATGCGTCTTGCCTCCACGCAGGAAAGGGGTCGTTCAACGTTGCCCAGTAGGCCTTGCCGCGCAGTACTTCTTCTTCGCTTAATAAGCAATCGTTAAGCGCATGAGTGATATTGGCTTGATCCAAGCCCTGACCAATAAACACCAACTCCTGGCGCATATCGCCGAAGGGTTCGACCCACTGCTTTTCAATGGATGCGAGATACTCTTCGTCGGTGGGCCAGTTTTCTTTCGGCACGGCCTTCCAAAACATACCCGCGAAACCATAGCGGGCAATACCGCCAGCCTGGCTCCACTGACCGGCAAATTCGGGGCGTGATGCCAACCAGAAGTAACCCTTGGAGCGAATCAGTTTGCCGTATTCTTTCGTGTTGTGAAGAAAGTGATAAAACTTTTCCGGGTGGAAGGGGCGGCGTGCAAGGTAACTAAAACTGCTAATGCCGTATTCTTCCGTTTCGGGAACGTGCTCGCCGCGCATTTCCTTAAGCCAGCCAGGGGCTTGCTGTGCGCGCTCAAAATTAAACAGTCCCGTGCTAAGGACTCCGTCAAGATCTACTTGGCCGTGAGCAATGGGAATAATTTGGGCATGAGTGTTGAGCGTTTGCAGAATTGCGACGAGACGCTCGACATCTGTGGGGGCTGCCAGGTCGGTTTTACTTACGAGGATGACATCGGCAAATTCTACTTGATCAACCAGCAAGTCCGCGACGCTGCGTTCATCTTCATCGCCCAGCGATTCACCTGCGTCCTGCAAGTACTTTGCCTCATCATAATCTTGCAGAAAGTTTACCGCATCGACGACGGTGACCATCGTATCCAGATTGGCTACATCAGACAGCGAAACGCCGTCTTCGTCTGCAAAGGTAAAGGTCTCAGCTACCGGTAAGGGTTCGGAAATGCCTGTGGACTCAATCACCAGGTAGTCAAAGCGACCATCCTGTGCGAGTTTGTTGACTTCTTCTAACAGGTCTTCACGCAGGGTGCAGCAGATGCAGCCATTACTCATTTCTACGAGCTTTTCTTCACTGCGATTTAAAGAGACTTCGTTCTGGATAATCGTCGAATCAATGTTGATTTCACTCATATCGTTGACGATCATGGCTACTTTCTTGCCTTGCCGGTTGTTCAGAATATGACTGAGCACCGTGGTTTTACCTGCGCCGAGGAAGCCGGATAGGACGGTGACAGGTAGTCTGTTTTGATGATTCATTGGTCTTTTCAGTGTTATTGGTCTTAGGTTTCAAGAGCGAGTGTATGAACAGAGCCAAAATTGATATGTTACAACATATCAATTTTTGTCGTAAAGGCTAGAAGTGGATGAACTATCAAAAGGGTGTTACGGGGGTTATCGAGAAGTGGTTAGGAGAAAACACTCTCTATAATCAATTTTATATCCTGGAGGAACTGGTCTCTCGAAGCTTCTTCCAGTAAAAGTCCTTTGCTTGCAGAGATTAACGTAAAAGCCATGCCTGTCGCTTTTTCGCGCGATACATAGTTATTGCGTTCAAGAAAATCGGCTAGTCGTGCTCTAAAGCGTAGCGGCCAGTCTTCTTCAGAAGAATGCGTTGCCTGCAACACGTTGTTTAGTATCTCTGTTCCATGAGGGTTGCTGACAATTTCTACTGCTTCGCCAATTAGGATATCAAAAACATTGATGAGCGTGCGCAGGGGGGGGAGTTCATTATTACCCAGTGCGGAAAAAATTCGTGTATACATGTCGGATAGATAGGTGTGGATCGTCCATTCGTAGCATTTTTCTTTGGAGCCGAACTTCTTATATATCGATTGTCGGGAGACACCAACGGCGTTTGCAATTTCCTCCATAGAGGTTTTTCGAAACCCATATTGAGCGAAGGTTGTAAGAATGTTTTTAGCATTCTGATGATTTTTATCTATCATATCTGGCAATTTTTGTTCTCCAGCTTTTATGGGTGTTGAATACGAGTTAGCTCAATACTCATTTTCTTAGGATAATTTGTTTTACTATATTGTAGCGTCAAAAATTAGTGTTGGAGTATATAACGATAAAATGTAATCTCTGAACCAGTTCCATGATAAGGCGTAAATTTATGTGTTAAAAAGCGGCACCATAAACAGTGACGCCGCTTTTCTTCGTTTGTTATCTCAATAAAAATTTCCGAAGTACTTTGAATGTCAAGTCTCGATTTTTCAAAATAAAGTGATTTTTTGGTAGCCAATTACTAGACCGCAAAACCGTTTTCGCTTTGGAAAAAGTTAAAAAACCTTCATGGCCATGATAATGTCCCATGCCGGAATTGCCGATGCCGCCAAAAGGGGCGTCGTCGGCCGCGACGTGCATTGCTGAATCATTAATGGCTACGCCGCCGCTGTGTGTTTGTTTCAATAGCTTATCGATGAGTATTTTGTTTGGTGACATAATGTATAAAGCCAGTGGGCGTGGACGCTTATTTATGTACTCAATCACTTCGTTGATATTTTCGTAGTTCAATACAGGGAGAATTGAACCAAAAATTTCTTCTTTTAAAATAGCCATATCTTCTTGTAGGTTGGTAACCAGCTGCGGATAAACTCTTCTCCCCTGGTCTGTTTCAATCTCTTTTACTGGATAGATTTTTGCACCCTTAGTTTTAGCATCTTCCAAAAAACCTTTAAGGCGTTGATATTGTCTGTCGGTGACAATATGTGTTTGTGTGTTTTCGTTATCGCTATTGAGGTGATATTCGGTGTAGCGTTTGATGAATGTCTCAATGAATTCCTGTTTCCGGGATGTCGGTACAAAAACATAATCTGGTGATACGCATATTTGTCCTGAGTTGATAGATTTTCCTAAAATAACCGCATCTACAGCAATATCCATATTGATGTCTTTATCGATAATCGTAGGTGACTTACCTCCGAGCTCTAGTGTAAGCGGCGTCAGGTTATTTGCAGCCGATTTAGCTACATACTTGGCTACAGTTGTCGATCCGGTAAAAATTAGATGATCAAAGGGTAGTGCAGAAAACGCAGCACCTACGTCAGCTTCGCCTTCGACTACAACGATGTGATCGGAAATTTCTGTAACGATTTTTCGCAAAGCCTGATTAGCATTCGGCGTAAATTCGCTCATTTTAATCATTACACGATTTCCTGCTGCGAGCGCCTGCACGGCGGGACCGAGTGCAAGAAAGAATGGGAAATTCCAGGGCGTAATGACGCCGACTACACCTAGCGGCTGATAATGTACTGAAACGCTCGAGGGGAAAAGCATGAGTCCCGCATGACGCTTGGAAGGCTGCATCCATTTCTTTAGGTTTTTGATTGCGTAATTAATTCCCATGACGGTTGGAAGAATGTCGGAAACGAGCGAATCAAATTCACTGCGATAACCGTAATCCTTTTTCAATGCATCATAGATATTTTGCTCATTTTGGATAAGTGAAGATTTTAACCTTTTTAGCAGTACTATGCGCTCTTTGTAAGTTGGCGCTGGGTTTATGTCGTAAGCTGATTTCATCGAGTAGAAATCTTCTTTTAAATGAATTCTTGGTACTATATTTTCTGCGTTGTTCATGATTAATCTCCTATAAACGTATCTTTTGAAATCACCTTGTTTAAAAATCTATATGAATACTTTAAGCAAATGATACATTTGGGTTGCCATTAGAAATGGATTTCAAAATCACCTCTACGTCTTTCCGTCGCATCACTTTAGGAACGGCATACGAACTTCTTGCTTCGGATAGAGCGTCCTTGGTGATTTTCTTAAAATTGTCAGTGTTGAGGTTTGCTAATGAGGTTGGAATATTGAGCTGGTTAGACAGTTGGTCAACGCGAGCAATAAAACGTTTTGCTAGCATTTCAATATTCTTTGTTTCTTCTTCTCCAGCTAAAAGTGTTTCCAGCTTCGCGAAATGATTGGCACATGCGTTTTGATTAAAACGTAGCACGCGTGGCAGGATAATCGCGTTGGCTAACCCATGAGGGGTGTTGTAATGTGCGCTCACTTGATGGGAGATTGCGTGCACATAGCCCAGGCTTGATTTTGTAAAGGCAAAGCCAGCTAAAAAAGCTGCTTGAGACACCATCTCGCGCGCCTTTAAATTCTCTCCCCCCGCGTAAGCAAGTGGCAAATAATCAAAAAGTAATTTTATGGCTATTGCCGCATCACGACTGGTGTCTGCAAAACTATTGCGCGACGTATAGGCTTCAATTGCATGTGTTAAAGCGTCCATTCCCACGGCAGCTGTAATATGTGCTGGCAGTGTTTTTAAGAGGTTTGGGTCGAGCCCTACAGCTATTGGAATGTATTTTGGGTCGACAAAAAATTGCTTTTTGTGGGTATTCGGGTCGGAGATCACAGCACCATTGGTTGCCTCTGAACCGCTGCCGGATGTTGTCGGAGCTGCATAGAAGGGAAGGGGTGTTTGTTTCACTTTAAGGATACCGGCGAGCTTATCCAGACCACGATTGTTTGTACTTGCCGCTGAGACAACTTTTGCAACATCGATTACTGAGCCACCACCAATTGCAAAAACACTATCGCAGCTGTTTTCAATGCTCAATTTCAACCCCGCCTCGACTTCAGTGCGCGTTGGGTTTGGGGTGGCGCCGTCAAATATCGTTACTGCACAACTGTTTGCCTGAAGGTAATCCAAAAAAGCGTCTAGTTGCCCATTTTTGACGAGAAAGCTGTCTGCAATAACTAATGGCCGCTTGTGGCCTGAGGCGATCATCAAATCGGCCAGTTTTTGTATCGATCCCTCTCCAGAAAAAACCAGAGGTTTTTGCGGAGGGAAAAACGTAGAAAGTGCTCTAAGTGCATAGGTTGTTGGCGTGGAAATCATCATTGGCTCCCTTGTTTCGATATTGGTTTACATATTTTTTCTTTTCATTTGGTTTATTTGGATAATATATACTGTTTGAGCATTTTTGTAAATTACAATATTACAAATATAGATATAAGTGTAAACCTTGCCTAAGGTGAGTATTTGTGAGCTGTGGTAGGTAGGTGGTGTAATAGGACTTCAAAGACTGCGGAGGTGATGCGGGGAGTCTTCTTTGGGGAGCATTGGTCTGAACGGTTCCTACGCTTCTCGCAAAGCGGTCTAAACTAATTAGTTAGTGTATGCGCCAATTGGGTGGTGTTTCTTAGCGCACTGATTTCTTACGCCTATTCCTGATATTGAGCACGGCGCCTTGGGGAATCCGGGAACTACATGTTTCGAAAGCTAAACAGGCAACATTGCAGGCTTATCTTGATCTTCGCGGCAGTGCTTTTCTGCTGCGAGCTTTCGATCGTATTCCTGAAGGAGAAAGCAAATGCTGAAAAAGTACTCGATGAGAAACTCGTTGAAGCAGCTTCTATCGCAGACCTCTATCTGGATGGAAGGTCCTTACATAATCAAGCTTCCATTGAAGCGATCACACAAACCTCTGAGAAGCACTGGGCGTATCGCCTGGAAACGCTCTCTCAGGCATTGGGTGTAACGTATATCTACACGATGGTGCAGCGGAATGGCGAAATTTACTTTGTGCTTTCTAACCCTACGCCTGAAGAGGTGGCGGGGGAACTTCCCTACGAATATATGTTTTTAAGTCGCTACGATGAAGCACCCGAGGAGTTGAAACAGAGTTTCGCTGGTGCAATATCGCAGTTCTCCAACTATGACGATCGCTGGGGAAGTTTTCGCTCTCACTTTCTTCCACGTCAGTCAGAAGATGGTACTGCCTATGTCGTTGGCGTTGACATTCCTATTCAAACTGTCGCAGCGCTCGGTGCGAGTAGTTTCTTTATTGCCGCAAGGCGTTCGCTGTTTTTTATTATTTTGGCACTGCCTTTTTTACTTATCAGCTTAAAGTTATCGACACGACTGTGGCGAGAGCGGGAGCAACATTATCTATTTGATGAGCTCACCGGGTTGTCGAATAAACGTAAACTGCTAAAGGATCTTGACGATACAGCATATCCAAGCCTCGTGATTCTTAACGTCGATCAATTTCGAAAAATATCTAATGGCTTTGGCCTAGCCTTCGGTGATGAGGTTTTACGAGCGTTCGCTTATCATCTCTCTACCTACCGTCACGATGATGTGACGTCCTATCGATGTTATCGCTTGCAGTCTGATGAGTTCGCGGTACTCGCCGCACTCAATCTTCCTTATGAGCAACGCCTCGCTATTTTTCAGGATTTCTATAATTACGTTGTCTCGCGCAAGTTCCGTATGCCTGACAGCTCTATTGTCAGTTTTCGAGTAAAAATGGGAGTCGCTTGGGGCGACGAAGATGATTTATTCTTGCGCGCCGAAATGGCGCTAAGAAAGGCGCGCGATACGAATAGCTCGGTCGTGCCATTTAACGAAGCGGAAGATGTTTATCGCGTTTATCGGCAAAATCTCGTAAAAATGGAGGATGTAAAAACCGCTCTGTATGAAAGGCGCATTGTCCCATATTTTCACCCAATTGTGGATGCAACGAGTGGATTGATTGAGAAGCATGAAGTACTTGCACGAATGGTAGACACTGAAGGCAATATTGTGATGATGCCTGACGAATTTATTCCGCTATTAAAACAAATGAGGCTCTATAATCGTTTTACCTTGCAATTAATCGAAAATGCCATTCATCAAGCTAATGCGGTGTCAGCGGATATCTCCGTCAATATTTCCACACAGGATATTGGCAGTGAACGGGCCTTTTCTGAGTTGGTATCGCTTGTTCGCAATTCAAAACGACCTGAAAGTATTCACTTCGAGTTGCTCGAGAGCGATAGTCTAATTGAGCTCGATACTTTAATCGTGGCCATCCTAGAACTAAAAAAAATAAACTGCAGAGTGGGGCTGGACGATCTGGGAAAGGAGTATTCAAATTTTGATCGGCTTATGGCATTGCCAATTGATTTCGTAAAGTTAGACCGCTACGTCATGCCTAATCTTGATCGGGATATCGAAATACGCAACATTGCCGAAAAAGTTATCGATTTTGCTAAACATAAAAATGTCGCAACTGTGGCGGAATTTTGTAGTAGCCGTGAGATATGCCGTCGGGCCCGTGCCATGGGTATCGATTTTGTTCAAGGTTTTCACCTGGCAAAGCCCTGTCCGAGAATTCTCACCGAAGTGAGTACGTTCTAGGGCCTGTTGACACTCATTCTTGCGCTTAGCTTTTATAGCTATAGATCTTTCAACCGCAGGCCTTTCGCCGAAAGCGTGTTCTTAGTCTGTCGCCCTGCAATGATAGATCTTCAAGCTCCGAACTGATGGTTATGTTCTCGCAAAGCTTCGTCAAATCTCATATGTTCAAAAAGAGACCTATCTAACGGTATATGGTTGCAAGATAATAAAACAAAAAGAGAATCACAACTCACTCTGAATAGGTAATGAAACTATAGTGGCTGTACTAAAAGAAAATAAAAAGATCGTCTTGTTCAAATAAACCGTGATGTTACTGTACGCGCCGGCGAGTCGAGGCAAACTATCGCAGCTTACCTGCTGCCTATGCCTATTGGTATTTCTGCTCACTTCTGGTCATTAGTTGAGGGTTTTGATAGATTCATCTATGCGTCGCTTGTTGACATCAAGTAATATAGCGCGCACATATATTAATAACCCGATTAAATTAGGTGTGTAAACATGGATTTCATGTCAATCTATATTTTTACGATTCCTGTCTTCGTCGCGATATTTGTAGTTGTTACCTTAAAATTGGGGATTCGTTTTGTGCCGCAGAATACTACATTTGTTGTTGAACGTTTTGGGCGATACAGTCGTACGTTAACAGCGGGAATGAACTTTATTATTCCCTATCTCGATAGTGTTGCTTATACACGGTCTTTGAAAGAAAAAGCCTTTGATGTGCCGAGTCAGAGCGCAATCACTAAAGATAATATTACGCTTGTTATCGATGGCGTACTCTATTTTCGTGTTATTGATGCCTTTAGATCCTGTTACGGTATTGAAGATTTCAATTTTGCGATTATTCAACTCGCTCAGACAACAATGCGATCAGAAATCGGAAAAATTCCTCTCGATAAATCCTTTGAAGAGCGGGATGTGTTAAACGCACATATTGTGGAGGCGATTAATAAGGCGTCTGAGCCTTGGGGCGTCTCTGTGTTGCGCTACGAAATTAAAGATATTAGGCCCCCGGCCACTGTTATGGAAGCAATGGAAGTACAGATGAAAGCCGAGCGGGAAAAGCGCGCAGTAATTCTGGATGCGCAGGGTAAACAAGAGGCGGCAATGGCGATTGCAGAGGGTGAGAAACAAGCCCAAATTCTTGCTGCGGAAGCATCGAAAACCGAGGCTATTTTAAACGCAGAAGGTGCAGCCAAGGCGATAATGATCGAAGCGCAGGCGCGTGCAAAAGCTATCGAGGTTGTCGGAGAACAGGCCTCGACAGAAGAGGGTATGCACGCGGTCAATCTCGAATTAGCGAAAGATGCGATTAAGGCAAAATCCAAAATAGCAGGGGAGTCCTCAGTCGTCATTGTGCCCGAGTCTGCATATGATCCGACGACACTGGTAGCTTCAGGAGTTAGTGTGTTTGAGAAGCTTAAGAAAAATTCCGAGGAGGCGTTGCCGTAATGGTTTGGGAAACGTCAATGGTGATCTTTGGCATCAGTTTGATAGTCATCGATGCGATGTTTTTTGGTTTGGGAAGCTTTGTCCTGGTATTTATTGGCATTAGCATGATTCTCACCGGTGTGTTGACGTTTTTAGGCTTGGTGCCCGATACATGGGAGGCTCAGGTGATGAGCAGCTCGCTGCTGACAATCGCTGTAGCAGTAGTTGGTTGGAAGCCGTTAAAACGTTTGCAAGCGCCTAGTCAGTCTGTTGATGAGCAACCAAACATAGATGGTGGCATGCGCTTTTTTTTAAACGCTGATATAACGATAGCGTCCCCAGGGGAGCACGAGTATTCGGGGGTTACCTGGAAAGTGAAAATTGATAGGCGTAATGAAACTCGGGAGCGTATTGAAAAAGGTGAGGAAGTGGTAGTCACAAAAAGTGAAGTAGGGGCATTGCTCGTGAAAAGCGTTAGCTAGGGCCTGTCTACACGAATTCGATCACCACTGTTGTGGCTGCAAAAGCGCCAATCAAGGGGTAAGGCGAGTAGTTTGGTTGTTCCACATGAACGAC
>JANQJP010000016.1 GCA_028281575.1 Cellvibrionaceae bacterium | reverse complement strand
GATGTCGGTCATTGCCAGATATAAATCTGTTCATTCTTTTTCCTTTCTTAGCTTTTTGCCTCACACCTGTTTGAATACGTTTTCACACAGCCTCGGTCGGTTGCCGACAAATACACCTATTCAAATTCTTAACTCCAGCACAGCTTCCAATAACCCGTGAAAGCGTTCTTTTGCCTGGCGATCTTCCCCATTCGACAAACCTGCTCATTTTTTCACCATGCAGGAGTATTAACAATACTCCCATGTTGCTCTAGATGCCCTTCTTTTAGGGTAAGGCGCCGCAAAGAGTATGCGCATGACGATGGGCGCCTAGGGCCTGTTAACACTAATTCGATCACCCCTGTTGTGGCTGCAAACGTGCCAATCAAGGCGCGAGGAGAGTGGTTTGGTTGCTCCAAATAAACGACGAGTAACGCAGAGTGGGGCATTTGCAGCCGCAACCCTTCGGGCCGGGCCAAAATTTCCCCCAGCTGCGTTGATATTCGCTCATGTGGAGCAACCACATCACGCTCATATCGTCTTGCCGGAGAAAATTTTGGCCTCCGGCAGTGGCGATCGAATTAGTGTTAACAGGCCCTAGGAAAATATGATCGAAGAGGTTGGTATGCGTGAAGTGTTAGTAGCTGCGCGCTAATTCGATAAACGCCCTTAGATATTCAACGTTGTTATCATTTTCGCGAGTCCCTAAATAAATCTGTTTATCTACGCCGCCCTGCCCTAAACGCAGCAGCGCTAATGGCAATTTAGTACAGTATTCTTCGGCCAGCCAACGCGGTAGTGCAGCTACCCCTCTACCACTAGCCACCATTTGTAGCATGATGTCGGTGGTTTCGCTGGTTTTGTGGCGTTTGGGTACGACGCCGGCCGGGTTAAGAAACTGCGTATAGATATCCAGACGATCTGGCGTAACGGGATACGTCAGTAAAACTTGATCTCGTAAATCTTCAGCTTCGATGTACTCACGCGTTGCCATGGTGTGATTATTCGGTACAACCAACACCTGTTCATAATCGAACACTGCATCAAAACACAAACCTGTTTTATAGAAGGGATCGGGCGTTACGAGCAAATCAATATCGTAACTCAGTAAGGCACCGACACCGCCAAATTGAAACTTTTGTTTCACGTCCACGTCCACATCTGGCCAGGCCTCTAAAAAAGGCGAAACCACCTTCAATAACCATTGATAACACGGGTGGCATTCCATACCGATGCGCAAGGTGCCTCGCTCGCCCTTTGCCATTTGATGGAGTTTGCTTTCAGCGTAGTTCAGCTGCGGCAGCACACGGTTAGCGAGGTTTAACAGGTATTGACCAGCTTGTGTCAAGCGCAAACTGCGCCCCTCGCGTAACCAGATTGGTGTGCCGAGATGGTCTTCCAGCTTGCGCATGGTATGACTCAAAGCGGATTGTGTGACGCACAGTTGTTTGGCCGCGGCGGTTAGCGATCCATGTTGCTCAACAGCCTGCACGACCGTTAGATGAATACGTTCCAGCATAAGACCCATGAGTAAAATTAATTGATACGTGAAAATATACCATTTTTATTCATTATGGAAGCCGCCTAAGCTAAGTGCAAAACATGATTGACCACCCATTAAAAGGCAGCGCTATGGCTTTAACACACAACCTTGGATACCCCCGCATTGGCGAACAACGTGAACTCAAACGGGCAACAGAAGCCTTTTGGAAAGGAAAGATTTCCGAAACAGAGCTTCAACTTACGGCTGCAGATATTCGACGCACGAATTGGCTCAAGCAAAAAGACGCTGGGATTGATCTTATCCCGGTTAACGATTTCTCTTTCTACGACCAGGTCCTCGATATGAGCTGCCTGCTCGGCAATGTGCCGCCCCGCTTTCAATGGCAAGGCGGGCAAACGGATATCAATACGGTATTTACCATCGCGCGCGGGACCCAGGGCGGCGCATCATTGGTCGAAGACGACGCAGACTGTCAGACCGGCAAGATCTCTACCTTTGCCAGTGAAATGACGAAGTGGTTTGATACCAACTATCACTATATCGTCCCGGAATTCCATTCCGACACCCAGTTCGCTTTATCCAGCAGTAAAATATTCGACGAATTCGCAGAAGCCAAAGCGCTCGGATTAAACGCCAAGCCTGTACTTGTCGGTCCGGTAACGTATCTCTCGTTAGGTAAGGTGCACGATACAAAGCACCCCGACTTCGATCCATTCACGCTGCTGGATAATCTTGTCAGTGTTTACGAAGAAATTATCAGTAAACTTGCCGCTGCCGGTGCGCAGTGGATTCAGTTGGATGAACCGGTATTCTCACTCGACCTTACCGATAAACAGCGCGCAGCCTTAAACGTTGCTTACGATCGCCTTGCCAAGATCAAGGGTAATACCAAGCTACTGCTTACCACGTATTTTGGTGATGTACGTGACAACCTCGATACGTATCTCGCACTGCCTGTGGAAGCGCTGCACTTTGATTTCGTTCGGGGAGGGGAAGACTTACATCCGGTATTAAAAAAATTCCCGCAAAACAAAATTCTTTCTGCTGGCATTGTCGAAGGACGCAATATTTGGAAAAACAATTACAGCGCGTCGCTGATCGTATTAGAGAAAGCCAAAGCGGTTGTCGGTGATCGGCTTTGGATTGCACCGAGCTGCTCGCTTTTGCACTCACCCATCACACTAAAAAATGAAACCAAACTCGATGATGAACTGAAGAGCTGGCTTGCATTTGCGGATCAAAAGCTCGCAGAAGTGGCCGACCTTCGCCAACTTTTAAACGGCATTGGGGACAAAGCAGCACTTATTGCCAATCAAGCCGCGCTGGTTTCTCGTAAAGTCAGTAAGCGTATCCATAACGACACTGTGCAGTCGCGCCTTGCCAACGTGAAAGCGCGTGATTTTGAACGGACATCGAATTTTGCGACCCGACAACAACACCAGGCCAACAAACTCCAACTCCCCGAATTTCCTACGACGACCATAGGCTCATTTCCACAAACGACTGACGTTCGTCAGGCGCGTGCGCAATGGAAAAAAGGCAATCTCAGCGATACTGATTACGACACCTTCCTCAAAGAGGAGACGGCAAAGTGTGTTGCTTTTCAAGACGAGATCGGCATCGACATGCCTGTCCATGGCGAGTTCGAGCGCAACGACATGGTCGAGTACTTTGGTGAGCATCTCGAAGGCTTCGCCTTCACCAGCAACGGTTGGGTGCAAAGCTACGGCTCGCGCTACGTCAAACCGCCTGTCATCTTTGGCGATGTGAGCCGCGCACAACCGATGACCGTTTATTGGTCTCAGTACGCGCAATCGCTCACAAAGCGTCCGATGAAGGGCATGCTGACCGGCCCGGTCACCCTTCTGCAATGGAGTTTTGTGCGTGACGATCAACCGCGCTCAAAAACGGCGTATCAAATTGCACTTGCGATTCGCGATGAGGTGGTAGATCTCGAAACCGCTGGGATCGCAGCAATTCAAATCGATGAACCCGCCTTCCGCGAAGGCTTACCCTTACGCCGCAGCGATTGGGCTGAATATCTCGATTGGGCGGTAAGAACCTTTCGCTTGAGCGCCAGTGGGGTGAAAGACGATACGCAGATCCACACGCATATGTGCTACTCGGAATTCAATGACATTATTGAATCCATCGCCGCTATGGATGCTGATGTGATTACGATAGAAACGAGCCGCTCCAATATGGAATTGCTCGATGCCTTTGTGGACTTTAGCTATCCAAACGAAATTGGGCCAGGGGTATACGACATCCACTCGCCACGCGTACCTGCCGAGAATGAAATGGTTGGATTAATGAACAAGGCTGAAGCCGTTCTGCCACGTCGTAACCTCTGGATAAACCCTGACTGTGGATTAAAAACACGTGCGTGGGCGGAAGTGAAACCTTCCCTTCTCCACATGGTCGCCGCTGCGAAACATTTGCGCTCGGTTTTACCGGCCAAAGCAAGTTAGCTGATTGACATATATTTCTCTGGAGGCTGTCGCAAAAGGATTTGCATTAGTTTTTTTTGATTGAAGCCATTCAAATTTGGCACAGAGAATCGAGAAAGGGGCTAGGCTTCTGTTGACACGCTGTGAACCGATAACTCAAATGCATCCCCGCATTTGACCCTGCGGGCGTCTAACGGCGGTTCAAAATGATCCTGTCATTTTGTCCCTGAGCGCTTGGAGTCGGCATCCATGCCTCCTACAGTCAACAAAAGCCTAGCCCCTTCCTCGATTCGGTCTATCCATCTTACTGATTTTAATCTTGCAATACCCTCATTATGGGGATATAACAGTAAATATAGTGTTTTTTTACTGTAGAGGTTGATATGTACACTACAAGCAATATTTATCCTGTTTCGGACTTCAATCGTAAACCCGCCGAGCATATACGGCGCGTGCAAGAAACCAAAACGCCAGAGGTCTTAACGGTGAACGGTAAAGCGGCGGTAGTGATGGTTGACCCTGAGACCTATGACCAATTGGCGAAAGATGCCGAATTAGTCAAAACACTCAATAATATTGCACTCTCAAAAGAACAGCACGAAAAAGGACTTAGCAAGCCAGTAGATCAGGTCTTTGATGAACTAGAGCAACGCTTGAAAGAAAAGTATCCGAATGCAGGATTATGAGATTGAGATACCCCAATTCGTTAGTGATCTGATTGACGACCAGACATTTTTTATCGCGCTGGATAAGCCTTTAGTTGCATTAAATTGGCAAAGAGATATTAGGGAAAAAATAAAGACACTAACAACATTTCCTAAACGTTGTTCGGTTGCGCCTGAAAGCAAACACCTTGACTTTGAAGTACGTCATTTGCTTATCGGCGAATACCGTGTGTTATTTTATATTGAGGGTAATACTGTCAAATTGCTTGATTTCAAGGGCGGCGCACAAAATAAACCTGAATAAACAGTATTTCAAATGCAAAACCTGCTTAAAAAATATAGGGAAAGCAAGGCTGGGTCATCGGCACTCATATAGTCCGTAAATAATGCGCCAATTTCGATTGAGTAATACAAATATGCTAAGAGTTACTTTTGTATTATTATTGTTTGGCTGGGGTAGAGTCGCCTGATAATCCTATGACAATGATATTACCATTAGAATCCATTTAAACAGCAATGACAGAAAAAAATCAACACTGGGCAGAGACTGAGGAAACCGCACAACAACGTATTGAGCAAGCAAAGTCTTTACGTGAAAGGGTTGTCAAAGGAAGCGGCATGTCTTTTGAGGTTTTTGTCACATCCGATTTGCAGAATGGCTTTTAGAAAAAGTTGAATGTGGTGATTTTGTTGATCCCTCAGAAGCCGTTTTTTATATGTTACAAGAAGTGAAAGAGTTAGAGCCGCATTATGACCTAAAAAACGAACTACTAAAACGCCAGTTAGAAGAAGCAGAAAAAGGCCCTTTCACTGATGGTGCAGAGGTCTTCAAAAAATTACGTGAAAAAATGAAAAAGCCATTGCCAGAGACAGTCGCTTGGCAGAAGATTGATAATAGCAAGAACTAAGCTCCAAGCTTGTAAATAATGCCTGAATGTCATTGGACTGAATACAGAGATAATCAAGAGTTTGCTTTTGAGTGGCGTGCCCATAGGCTTCCATAAGCAAGGGGATTGGTATTCCCTTTTGATACTGCCAGTAACCCCATGTCTTGCGCATGGTATGACTTCCATAATTTAGAAGAAAAAGGCAAACCACTTGACTTGCCTTCTCCAAGTGGCTCAGGGGTCAACTGATCAGGATTGCCAAGCTTATGCTCAGCCTTGAGCAAACCATAAAGCTCGGCATAATCTTCTTCGCTCAAGCCATCTTCACGCTGTAATAATCTGCGCACTGCATCACGCTGCCAATTGAGAAGAGTTTGTGTCCATACCAGAATGTCATTTAAAAGGTTCATTGATTACCTTTAGATACTACTCAATTGCAAACACAGTTATTTTTTACAGTATAAATAACCATAAAAACTGCTCATCGATATTTACATGAACGAACGTCCGCTTTGGGTCCAGGCTGTGTGAAAATTCGTTCATTAAGTCTCGTTTCCACACATAAAAACCCTTTATACAGACCAACCGAAATTTAATTGATAAAAGCCCATCATCCTTGAATAGCTCCTATCATGTTCTTTGTGCCATGAATGGCGATCATTCTTTTCATGTTGTACGCGAGAACGTGTAAACTCATTTCTGTTCCGACATTTT
>JANQJP010000093.1 GCA_028281575.1 Cellvibrionaceae bacterium | reverse complement strand
ATCTGCACAAATGCAATGCGGAAGAGAACGACCCTTGCACAAAACAGGCAAACTGCACTACCTTTGTGGCCCCGCCATCCGGGGATAGGTGGAAAACCCTTTTGCGCCACAGGCGCCATGACTGATATCCGATCAGGCGCTGGCGGGCTTTTTGCGTCTATACATAAAGCATGACAGCGCCGCTTCAAGTCTCTTCATTTGCCGGAATCGCGGAAGAATGGGAATGCAGTGTGAACGTAGTGAGCATTATGGCGAGCGTTCGGGCAACATAGCTGACTCCACTGGGGCACGCAAAGCACGAAAAAAAGAAATGAAGTAACTGAGCACAAAAATCGGTATAGTACAGGTAAACCATTAACAATGTAAAACCCTCTACTTATGTCACTTCAGAAAGAAATAAATAAGATGCGGCAAGAGATCCGTACAGATGGATACCCTATGTCAATAAATGAATGGATAAGCCTTTATAACTCAGAGAAACCGGAAATTGATATTCATCCTGAGTTTCAGAGATTTTACCGTTGGACAACAAGTCAAAAAAGCGCTCTTATCGAATCCATACTCCTTGGCATACCCATCCCGCCAATCTTTGTCAGTCAACGTCAAGATGGAGTTTGGGATGTAGTAGATGGTCTACAGCGCCTCTCAACCATTTACGAGTTCATAGGAATCCTTCGGAACGAGAACGGAGAAGTTTTACCTGCACTTACTCTTGAAGCTACTCAGTATCTTCCTTCTTTAGATGGAAAAAAGTGGTACGATCCTGAGGATCCTGACAACTCACTTACTGATGAAGAACGACTGTTGATAAAACGTTCAAAAATTTCAGCTAGCATTCTGCTTCGGGAGAGTGATGAAATAGCTAAGTTTGAACTTTTCCAGCGACTAAATACAGGCGGTTCGAATTTAACTCCACAAGAGGTCCGTAACTGTATTTTAGTAATGGCGAATAGAGACCTATATCAATGGTTAAGAGAACTTTCACAATATGAAAGCTTCCAAGAAACAATTAGTCTAAGCGAAAGACCCCTACAAGAACAATATGATGTAGAACTCGTGCTGCGCTTTATCATTCTCCACAATATCCATGAAGATGATCTAAAAGGAATGAATGACGTAGGTGTATTTCTAACTGAGCAGATGCTTTTAATAGCACGCAATACCTCATATAATCGAGAGTCAGCCAAACAAGCATTTTACAAAACTTTTGACCTTCTCGAATCAACTGTAGGAAATAATGCTTTTAGGCGATATGATACAATAAAAAATAAATTCTTAGGCGGATTTCTTCTCTCCCCTTTTGAAACTATTGCATGTGGTATCGGTTACAATTATTTGAATACACCAGATAAAAATGATATCGAACGTCTGATTAAGTCGATATGGACCAATCAAGATTTTACTGATTGGTCTCGTTCTGGCGTTGCTGCGATTCGACGATTACCAAAAATTTTACCTCTTGGACGGGAAATTTTCAAAGGATGAAGATTCGCACTAAAGATGACCTTTGGTCAGTACTAGCCAAAGACTTAACATGGCGAAAGAAAGAGTTATCCGCCATGAAGGGGCTGATTACTGTAAGACATGAAAACCCAATGAGTAAAGAGGCTTTATTAAGAGGCTCTTTTGCACTAATATATGCACACTTTGAAGGGTACATTAAAAAAGCTTCTGTTTCATATGTTGAGTTTGTAAGAATGCAACGGCTATCCTACAAAGATCTATCTGATCATTTCTTCAACATTTCGGTCAAGCAAAAATTTCATGCAAATTACGGATCCAAGAAATTCTCTGATTTTCTACCTGTAACGGCATTCTTTCGTACAGAGAAAAATTCAACTGCAAAGTTTAATCACAAAAATGTAATTGACACCGCATCAAACATATCGTCTCTAATCTTTAAGGAAATAATTTACACTCTTGGGTTAGACTACAGCAAATTCGAAGGCATTGAGAAGTTAATTGATATCAAGCTTTTAGAAAAACGAAATCATATAGCTCATGGTGAGTTTTTGGATGTGGATATCGATGATTATTTACTTGTAAACACCAGAATTCTTGAACTCCTTGAAAACTTTAAAACACAGATCGAGAATCAGGTTTCAGAACATCTTTATATAGTTAAATCTAGCCGACCCTTACCTTAAAGAATTGTTTGTTTATTTTCTTTTTCCTTCAACCAGCTCCTGAACCCTCGATCCTTCTTCAAATGCTTCTCAAGTATCGCTTCCAATACTGTTGACTCATCCACACCCGGAGCTTTTTCCTGGGCTGCCTTCACATAAAGTTCAAAACTGACCGTAACAGATTTGGAAAGACGAAAACGTTTCGTGACCGGTTCCTGAAGTGGCTGAATATTGAGATCAATCATGATTGTCGAGATTTTCAGTTCAGATAGAATGGGGTGATCACCATATCCTTGTTCACCAGCACGTTCAAGGAATATCCGGGACGGATTTTCAGAGTCGGCTGGATTTCAAGGTTTTTTCGGGTAATCTGTTGCCCTGTGCTGCTGATTTCCGAACCGACATTGCTCGCAAACATCTGGGCAGTACTCATGCCA
>JANQJP010000047.1 GCA_028281575.1 Cellvibrionaceae bacterium | reverse complement strand
GTCTAAGGCGCATGCGGCGCATACCGTCTTCAGTGTAGCTACAGGGGAAAAGGAATTTTCCGCGAAAGAATTTGGCACTGCTATTGTTTTAAATATGCTTGGCGGTGGCGCGGGAAAAATCGTTGGGTTATTTGGGAAGAAAATTTCTAGCCAATGTAAAAAGAATAGCTTTATAGAGGGAACATTAGTTTCCACCTCAGATGGTTTGAAAGCGATAGAGGATATTGTTATCGGTGACTTGGTTTGGGCCTTTGATGAGATATCAAGCAAGTCGGTTCTACAGGAAGTAACGCACTTGATACGCTCTGAAGAAGAAAAAAACCTTATTGAGATAGAGCTATCTACCAACGAATTCATAACGACAACAGCGAATCATCCATTCTATAACCTTAAGCAATCTAGCTGGTTACCTGCTGAACAGTTAACAACGACACATCAATTACTCACATTGAGTGGCGATGAGGTTGGCATTGCAGGCATCAGTAAAAATTTAGAGCTAGTCAAAGTATTTAATTTAACCGTAGCGAACGATCACAACTATTTTGTAGGTAAATCGAAAGTACTTGTTCACAATACGAATTGTGACCTGACTAAAGTAAAAGTAGATGGAGTTTTTCCTTTTTCTCCTAAACCCAAGTTACATACTAACTCTAAACATATCAAAGGTGGGACGGGAAATAATAAAAAAGCTGGCATACAACCTAATGATTCTGATCTGGCATTTGAAAAATATGCACTTTTTGACGGCAGTCACTGGTGGGCACTAGGTCAAAAAGGCGCATTATATCGATACTCAAAAACCAGTGATGGCCTATACCATTGGAGTGGCAGCACTAAAGACACTCTAGTCCCACTCGGGAAGAATCAGATTCCTTCTAGTATTATAAAAATGTTTGGTTTAAATAAAAAAGGCGGTTTATGACGAATTATCTAACAAAAAAGAAAGAAAATTTTTCAGTTGAATGCTTTGTTAACCGCATAGAAAAAGATCGCCCTCAAGGGAAAGTCTTCATTTTAATTAATGGCGCAAAATTTGGCCAGGATTTCTTTGACGAAGATTTGTTGAATTTCTTTTATCGCATCGAAGATAACTTAAATTTTTTGTATTCAAATGATTATCTTGAATACCAAGACACTTATGAAGATCTCTTTGCAATGGATGCTAAATCTATTTATCAATTTATTATGTGTTGCCGTGATGAAGGCGAACCAGAAGACCAGTTGAGATTTAAAAACATTTTGAGACTTACAAATATAGAACTGGTCGACAGAGGGGTTATCTTTAGAGCGGAATATGCGTTTGATCATATGTTTATTGCAATTGTTCCTTTTGATGACAAAGAAAAGGTAATAATAAAGGATAATTGCCAAGACAAGTTTCAAGAAGTAGTTTTAGACCGCGGAGATTTTTATGAATCTTTGAAAGAACTTCATGCAAAATTAAAAGTTGAGTAAAGGGGTCTGCAGCAAAAAAAGCAAAAGGGTCAGGTCTCTTGTATCATATTCAAACTTTATTGATATTATTTGAAAGCCGCATGTTTAGAGACTTTGTTCTGGTCAAGTCTAGCCGGACACTTTCCTTTCAGGGGAAATTACTGTGACATATATGGACGTTCCCGCTTTGTCAAACAAAACAATCCCTCAGAGTTAAAATCGCAGTGATTTTCTCCGTCAACTGTAGCGCACCTTTTTCCCGTCGTAGTTTGAGCCAAATTATTCATCGTAGGATATGTTAAAAAATAAGCGGTTTTACCGCATTGTCATCGTAGTCAAAAGTGGTTTTGCCAAATGGGTATTGTAGTTTCTACCAAATGTATATCGTAGTTCTGTGGATAAGTTTTCGTTTGGTTTTATATTTTTTTGAGGCGCAAAAAAAGAGACTTTCGCCCCTTGTGATTTTTTGTTTTAATGCTCGCTTCGCGAGCATTAAAAAGGAATGGTGTCGTCTTCAACGTCAGAGAAAGAAGATCGATGATTTTCTTCATTTTCTGCTTTGCGACAATATTCGATAATCTCTTCGCGATAATTTTCCCATATGGCATCACGAAGCTCGTCGAGTAACCTAAGCATCTGGTGTGCTTCTTCAGGCGTGTAGTGCATGTTCAGCATAGCTAATGTCATCATGAGGCCACCTGCTGTTTGATCAGTTCCTCGTGTGATCGCCAATGCGGTTGCACAAGGACATAATTCACATGCGTAATCGTGACGACCTTCTTGGTTTCTCTCGCGGCTTCGATCAAACTGGCATAGCACACGTTACGACACAGCCGTAAATTCCCTTCAGCTGAACGGATGATCAAGGCCATAGCGGCTTCATCAAAAGTGTTGATGCCCATCTTCGCCGTTTCTAACTCTTTGACAATATACCTTTCCATATCGTCATCGTTGAGTGGCTTAATACTGGCTGAGTACGTGATTCGGCTTTTTATATCCTTATTTGTACTTAACGATAGGTAGTGCAATAACTCTGGCTGACCAAACACAATCAGGTTGTGGTTTTTAGGAAAGCGTTCGAACAACAAACGCAATTTTCTCAGTACATGTACTTCTAATAAATGCGCTTCATCGATCAGAATATACAGTGTTTTCCGCTCACGAACATGCGCAAAAGCGGTTTGGATTAAATCGTTTTCAATGGCTTTTTCGTTGGTTTCCAATTTAAACGATTCAGCAAGTTGCCACAGTATCTGGCGATACGTATGCAAAGTTCTGCAACACGATACGACGGTGTATTCACGTTGCTGGTCAAGGTCTTCGATGTGTTCACGTAATACGCTTTTGCCCACACCTGGCTCGCCAATAATAACGGAAAATCCCCCTTGTTGCGCATGTATTTTAAGAATATCAAAAATATGTTTTTGTTGTGGTAATAAAGCGAGTTTTTCACGTTTAAATGGTGCTTGCGCAACCCCCCAAATGGCGTTAATCATGATCGGCTTCCCTGGCTTGATGGGTTTCTTTGCTGGCCATTAAACACCAGGTTCACCGGACTGGCTTCGCCCATGCGTTGGTCTTTAAAAAACACAATAAAACGATCGCGTTGCGTTCTGTCGTAACGCACTTGAATGGTTTTTCCCCGAAGATCAATCGGACATTCGTATTTTTGATTGTGTACGGAGAAGATATTCTCTTTGCTGACTTTACGGTCTTCCTCAACATAAAACACTTCGTCGGTAAATGCGTCGAGGGTAAGATACTGAATACGACTGTGGTCGAGGTTGAAGCGGTCCAACGGCTTCATTTGAATCGTGCTGTGTGGCTGATTGTTATAGTGGTTTTCAACCCTGCCCTGCGCGAGTGCGTTGAGTTGTTCAAGCGATTCAAACCCGGTGTGCATCACTAAAAATCGATCTCGAAAGCCTCTAAAAAAGCGCTCAATCTTGCCTTTGGCAGCGCCATCGCGTACCGGGGCGTGGGAAAGACGAATATCCAGGCGCACACACGCCTGTAGAATTTCTTTTGAGCTGTAGTTAGAACCGTTATCAAAATACAGTCGTTCAGGTTTGCCACGCTTATATAAGGCTGTTCTAAACGCGTCGATTAATGTGTCCGTATTGTCGCGATAGAAAAACTCGGCGTGTGTGATTAATCGACTGGCATCATCCATAAAGGCGATGAAAAAGGTAAGTTTCCATTGGCCATTACGCTGTTTAATACTCGGTCCATACATGGTGTCCCCTTGCCAAAGCTCATTCGCATGTTGCATCGCAAAGGACGTCCGCAGTGTCTGTGTTGCCTGAAGATCCAGTAAATCATGTTCGCGGATAAAGCGATAAAACGTCGTAGGCGCTAATTGTTGTCGAGTAAAATAGCGCCTTTCCAGCAAGCAACGATACAGCGTGCTCTTTGGGATCTTGCCGACCTTATTCAGCGTTAACGAAGGTAAGACGTCATTGATCGCTTCAGCTAATTCTGAGATCAGGATTTTACGCTGTGTGTTTTTATCTGAACGTGATCGTTTATCGAGTGTGGTCACCCCGTATTTATTGTACCGACACAGCCAAGTCTCAATCGTACGCCAGGTAAATTGGTAAGCGTGTCCACTTTGCGGATCGACGAACTGTTTTTGGCTGACGGCTTTAATACGATCGCGGAGGGTATGGCCAGGGGCGTAATCGATGGCCGCAAGCACCTGCAAGCGCACCACCAAAGGGGGTACCCGGGAAGAAGAAGGCATGCTGTGACTCCAGTAATAATAAAGAAGCCAACAGCTTAATTTTTACGATAGTGGGTACAATGACGAAATCTGTGGGGGACGGACATTCCCGAAAATACGTTATCTTGTTTACAGGGCGACGGCGACAAATAAACAAAAAACTAAAAGAAAGCCCGCTGAAAATGATGTTGATAGTCCGAGAGCGTTGTGTGCTGACAGGTGAGAAGGACGTCCAAAGTAGGCAGTAAGTGCTTCAATGATGTTGATGGACCTGAATAAACAACACGTTCGCTCGATTTGTCTAAATACGTTCGCCAGAGACTCAGTTGTTTGAACAAAGCCGTCAGCCAGCGCCAGGCATGGCGAGCCGCTTTTAGCGTGTACTGGGTCGCCGCCACGGCGTTAAGATACGCGTGTTCGACATGGCTTCCTGCCAACAGGGTCTGGATAAAGGCGATGACAACAGCAAGCGAATAGTGACGCTGGGGAATGACATCGGCCAAATAGAGTTGTCGCGTTCGTCCGCAGCCTACACGCCCATAGCGGTTTGAGCAAAGAATCCGTTTGCCAGCCACGCGCTTCTTATCCATCGCCACTTGCTTATACACATAACCGTGACAGATCCACTGATGGCTGCCACAGTGAGGACAAGCGTTATCGGATGAGGCTAAGCCGTCAAGTGAGTGGGTGAAGTGATCCAGGGCGTCCAGAGAAGAAAAAAGTTTGCATGAAAAACAACCAACATCAAAAAGCAGGGCATTTTACAGGAAAACTGACTTTACCAAATTGCCATCGGGTTTGAAGGTCTGGCTACGATAGCAATTTGGTCGAAAAAGTCCAAATCGTTCGATAACAATTTGGGAAATAACACTTTGCACTGGATCAGTTCTCGGAGCGTTGGGATGAAAAATATCCACAAATATCACGTAGCTGGCGAAGCCACTGGCACAATCTAAACACCCTGTTTAGCTACCCGCCAGAAATACGCAAAGCGATCTATACCACTAACGCTATCAAGTCGCTCAATAGCGTTATCCGTCAAGCGATTAAAAAACGAAAATTATTTCCCACTGACGACTCGGCAAAAAAGTCGTCTTCTTGGCAATTATGGACGCATCAAAAAAATGGACAATGCCAATTAGAAATTGGAAGGTCGCACTTAATCACTTTATGATTGAATTTGATGAGCGATTAAGTGACTATGTTTAAACGGCAGTTACACAGAATTATTTACAGGCTCTCTTTTTATCTACTAGGAAAAATCACTCAATTTTTTCACCGCCGCATCCATTTTAGGGCCATGCTTGTAACCTAAAGAGTGTGCAAATTCGTGTGCAATAATCGCCTCCTTAGTACCAGGGTGCTCAGAGTTCACTACTTGCGCTTCCTTCATGTCCATGTCCATGACAAAATCAGCTATCGTAATTGAATTACCCCCTATTTTTGCACGCCCTCCCACTTTCCCGCCATCCCGCTCTCCAAGCTTACTACTGACTTCGAAAGTCAACGTCTTGCTCTTCGCAAGTTTAGCATCCATAGCTGCTCTGAATTCTCGGTCATTTGCATATAGATTTTCAATAATATCCAATAGTTTTTGTGCGGACTCTGCAGTACCACTACCGGACTTCACGATCAAACCAGGTATTTTCGCGCTGTTTAGATTTCCATCCGCGTTGGAGTCATTATCATTTTCATCAACCTTGTGATTACTGTCGGGTATATTGATATTTTCCTGACTTTTACTGGGCTGTTGTTTATTCAGTATCGAACGCTCATCACCACCTGGTACTTTCTGTTTATTTACCTCTAGCACCTCTAATATTTGGTTTAACATCTCTATAAGGTTCGTATGATCACCAAGTACTCCTTCATTTTCAGCGCCTTTATTCGAACCATTATTTTTCACATGCAACATTTTGAAAAATGTATTTGCATCTTCATGCCTTATGGTTTTATCAATTGACATAACCTGATGATTGCTTATGCCACTAAATTTATTACTTAAACTACCAATCATCATTATTTGAACCTCTGATATCAAGCTGCAAACGAACTTATAATTTTCACGCCTGCTCATATACCCGGATATACAGAGCTCTACTCTTTCAGCACGAAAGACCATACACCATTGCATACCATGAGTACGTGCTTCGTCATAATAATACGGAAAATTACTGGCTTAAATATAACAGTAGTGGTAGTACTCTTGCCTAAAAGCCTACAATTTTGTTAATTTCTTACAGGACACCCGAAAAGCCAAATAAGTAAGGCAGCCACCTTAAGTTAGGCTAGCACACCTCAATGGTGGCTTTTTTGACAAAACTTTTAAGACAACAACTGCACTATTCTGTTTTTCTCCAACTTAACACTCCACGCATTGCGGGCGATGTTCGCATTTCAAAAAGACAGGACAATCCAAATCTTAAATCAAGTTTTAATAGTTCAAAATCAGGCCCGTATTCGACGTCGTCAACAACCATCCAACCCTCTTGAACGGAACACGCTTGTGATCCTAAGCCAATATTAATCCGCCCTTTGGCGGGATTATCATCAAGAATATCTGCGTAGTAGCCTTCCTCCAGCCTGTCCTGCAAATAAGTGCCCCTGATATGTAATCCAAAACCTGAAGCTGAGTACAATGGTGCTTCAGTTTCAGCTGAAAATACAACTAGCCAGGAATCGGCTGCTGGAAATTCTGCATGAACACCGTCAATGCCTTCAAAAACGATATATTTTGATAAAACATCTGAACCTGGTTCATTTTCTTCATCGTTTTCGTTTCTCACTGTAACAAGATCGGCCCAAAAAGTTTCTTGCTTAATTTCGACCTTTAGATAATTGTCTCCACTACATGCATTTAGCAGAGAAGAAGGTGGCTGCCATATATCACCGGGAATAATTTCAGGGTTAGAGAGCACAATATCACTATCGTTAGACCAAAATAACTTGCCCCGGACTACTTGACCAGGTTCCCAGGTTCGTGTTTCAAACCTAATAATAATTTCCTCTAGCCTATCGCCACTATAAACAACGTGATCTACTGTGTACCAACCACCACCAACTGAACTTAACTCAGTGCCATCAATTTGTACTCTAGAGATTCCCGCGTTTACATAACCTGCAGCGGGATTGCCATTATCAATTATGTTATATTCACCATAAAAGCCTATTTCAAATTTATCGATTGACGACATATGCGCAACGCTTAAAAGTGCTTGACCATATGATAGAGCAACAAAATTGATTAAGTTTCGTTCAGGGTCTTGTTCTATCACAAATTGAGAATTGTCAAAGTCAAATTCATAGCTCGTCACTGCTTCTTGTTCGTTTTCTATGTATAGGTAATTGCCGTCTGCCATAGTTCGATTTTGGGACAAATCCCACAAATCATCAGGGATTTCTGCCGGACCGGGAGGTACGCTTTGATCATTTCTATCCCAATACAAACGCCCATGAGCTGAATATCCTTCTTCGCAGCTACAGGAAATACGCATATCCAGGATTTCTAGAAGATCGTCATTTGAATACTCTGCTCTATCTATAACAAAGTGAACAGAATCCGCTGGGCAATCACGCAAATCAAAACCATTGCCGTTTAACCCTGGGCTTAGAAGACCGTCAAAAGACCAATTCATTATTGGTGGTGATAAATTTTGTGCTTGCTGCTGCTCTACAAATCCGGGGCTCCTGTCGTAAAAACCCGGTTCAAATCTGCTGATACCTGCCATAGTCGAGAAATCACCATACCAGAATTTATCCCCTCTGATATTAATACGTGCTTGTGTAGCACCAAGAGAGTACCGATTCTCGGAAAAATCAAAAATAGAATTTGTTTGATCATGAAAAAATTCATTACCTTGATCATCGACTGCGTAAAAATACGTATTTGAAAAGTTTTGCACCGAATTGGGAGGAATCCAAAAATCAGCAAGGATTGGCTAAGGGCCCGGTTGAATTTGAACATCTGAATTTACCCACAGTACCTGGCCAACAATTTCGTTCCCCAAGCAAGAGGCAGCAAATCGCATTGCAATCGAAGATAACTTCCCGCTAATATAATTTATATCATCAATGACTACAGTGATTTTGTAATCTTCGTTACATAAATAGAAATTTTCAGATATGCTGAAACTTGAAAGACCAATGCCATCCTCTTCGGTGTAGCGCCCCTCAGCCAACCAGCCTTCGAGTTCATTTATGTTGATATCAACATAAATATGTATTTCTTCGTTCACAGTTACGCTTGCCCGAAACCCGTAGAAAAAATTTACGTTTGATTCATCTCTAATATATAGCTCTTCTGATCTTTCATTTTCATTATTTAGATATGAAATAAAAAAATAATCAGAATCTATATCTTCTAATGAACCGGGAAGTGTATTGAGTAACTCATCAGTCGTTCTTGGAAGGGAATTGCTTTCGGAATTCTTTGAAAAATTCTCGACAAACGAGCTTTGAAATTGCCTTTCGTTTTCAAAGCAATATAGTGTATTGCCAGTTTCAGATATCGTCGCTGTAGCTGATTTTTTAACGGCATTCGGAGTAATCGTTGTATTCGGTTATGGGGCAGGTTGAGTTTGCGTAGAACTACCTGAACCACCGCCGCCACAGGAAGTTAAAAGGCCTATGATTAAGGGGAATAATAAGAGGTATTTATTCATTATTTTGCGCTCTAAGTCTGCTTAATTTGCGTCCCTTTAATTGTTATACTAAGGACTGTTTAATAACTAAAAATCGCCGCACCACGATAAAACGACAAAAACGCTAATGTCAATTTTAAGAAACTTTTGTGCTTAGGAGTCAAAAAGGCTGGATTAGAGCTCTTAGATCTATCGAGAAATTATGTCGCTTAGCGCGGCACCCAAATTAAAAGCCCCCAAAAAATGGGGGCTTTTGCTAACAGCTGACAACATACAAATTTTAATCCGTTATCAGGTTACCATCGCTAAGCAGTTGCTGGAGGATTTGCTGATCATTACCAATAACTGTTAGATCAACGCCTTCGATACTAACAACCTGAGTTACGGCATCAGGGCCTGCGCCATCTGCATCAACTGATATCGTGGTATCCGTACCATCTGAAGTGAAATTGAAATAGTCGTCAAGCGTTACGGCATCGGCAGATTCATCCTGGAGTAAATCGGAGAAATCCAGTACGTCTCCTCCGGCGCCAGATGCAAACCCGACAAGGACATCTGACGCAGGGCTCGCAGCAATACCGTCATCACCTGCCCGCCAAACGAAGTTATCGGCGCCGGAGCTCGCAATTAAGATATCGTCCCCTGCCCCACCGACAACATTCGTCAGGCCGTCCGCTAAAATGAAGTCGTCTTGCGCAAAATCATAGCTCGCATCTGCATCCAAATTAACGATAACTGTGTCGCTCAACAGGCCGTCTGAATCTTCAACGTAGTAGCTGATAGCGCGCGGCGCATTGCCGAGAGATTCTATACTCGCCAATTTTATATTTGCCAAAACCTCTTGATATTCAGCAATTGAAGCGTTGCCGCTAAGCGACAGCGTTTTGGTGTCGCTGTCGAAATCGACGGCGATACCATAGCTTTCTGCAAGCGCACTATCTGTATCGTTAAGTACGAGCTGATCCGTATCGCGCCCGAGGGTTAACTGCACAGATGCTGATACAAGTTCCGAACCGTCGTCAGTTATGGTGAGCGTTGGCGATATATCCGATACGCTGTATTCGACGCTGTTAACTTCGAGGTTAAATACGAAGTCGCGCAGATCCCAATCGACCGGCGTCTGACCATCTTCAACAAGATCTTCGAAACCGATTGTCAGCGCGGTATTGTCGCCGCCTGAAATACCGGAAGCGCTGTGGTTCAAACCATCAGGATTCAAATTGCTTCGGCCTGCGTGGACGGTTACTCGGAATTCCGTGCGATCGCCTGTAGGGTTGTTTTCGTCCCCTCCCGAATAATAAACAAGTACTACGTTCGAATCGGTGGCGTTTGCCAACTCGCCGTCGGCATTTTCAAAACGCAATACCCCAACGCCGGATTCAAATGCGTTGAGTTCATCGTCATTTCGGCTGTAGCCATTTTGAATTAAGAAGAAGCCAATTTCCCCTTCGGGAACGGCGTCAATTACCTGAGCGTCGCCTGGGGCGACTGAATTGGAATCCAGCCACAGCATGTCTACCGATGATATCTTGCCATCGGCACCGATGTGGTACCAACCTACAGCATTGCTATAGCCGGCAGCTTCACTGATAAAGGTCGCCGTAACTGTGCTGACGTTTTCCAAAGTGAAATCAGAAATATCGACACCGTTGGCATCATCGACACTGTCGCCAGGGGAGCCGGGGAATGGGTCGGCTTCGAAGGTATGAACAAAGGTATCGTTTTCTTCGCTAACGCTGCCGTCAACGACTGAAACAACTGGGTTTTCTGCGTCGTCGGATACCAGGATGGTAATTGTCGACGGGGCACTCGTTGCACCCTGATCATCTGTCGCGGTATAGGTAAAGCTTACTTCCCGGCTTGTGCCAGGCGCCAGGTCATCAAAATCGGAACCCGGATCGAAAGAGTAGCTACCGTCCGGATTAAATACCAATGTGCCTTCCGCAACATTGGAAACCAGGTTGTAGCTCAGGCTTGCATCGGCATCCAGATCCGAGGCCGCAGGCACGTTGCTGTTAAGCACAGTACCTTGAACCACATCGGCACTGGCCGCGGCAACCACGGGCACGTCGTTGGTACCCGTAATTGCGATAACAAGCTCCTGGGTTGTGCCATCAGTAGCATTGAGGGTAAATACATCATTGACCACGTCACCTGCGTCGAGGCTTTGAACGGCGCTCTGGTCGAGCGTATAAGTCCAGGCACCGTTGACCAGGGACAGTGAGCCGTATAGGCCCGTAACATTGGCATCAATGAAACTGGGCGCATCATCTTCGTCTACGTCATCAATGACGACGCTGCCACTTGCGGTGACGATATCGCCGATATCGGCTTCGCTTACTGCTCCACTGAGATCTCCTGAAACCACCGCGGCGTCGTCAGTACCAGTGATTTGAATGCTTATATCCTGAGCCGTGCCATCACTTGCCGTCAGGGTAATGACATCGTTAACCACATCACCGGCATCCAAATGCTGAACGGTGCTTTGGTCCAAGGTGTAAGTCCACGCATTGTCGACCAAGGCGAGCGAGCCATAAATACCCAGTACAGTAGCGTTGGCGAAACTGGGGGCATCATCGGCGTCTGCATCGCTAATCACAATCACACCTGATGCGCTTGTTGTATCGCCAATATTGCCCTCGTGCACTGACGCGTTGACATCGCCAGAGACAACTGCACTATCGTCTGTCCCGGTAATTTCAATCGTAATATCTTGTTGGGTTCCATCGGTTGCCGTCAGCGTCAGGATATCCGTGACGATATCACCGGCATCCAAATCCTGTACGGCAGCCTGATCGAGCGTGTAGGTCCACGCACCCGAAACAAGCGACAGTGAACCATAAGTACCGAGCACGTTTGTGTCTGCAAAGCTTGGGCTATCATCACCGTCGACATCGCTAATCGCGAGGGTTCCGGTAGCTGTAACCGTGTCACCAAGATCAGCCTCGACAACTGCACCGGTAACATCGCCGGACACTATCGCGGCATCGTCGGCGCCGGTAATTTCCAGCGTAATCGCTTGCTGGGTACCGTCTGTCGCTGTCAGGGTGAATACGTCGTTGACGATATCGCCCACATCCAAATCCTGGACGGTGCTTTGGTCCAGGGTGTAGGTCCACGCACCGGCAACCAGGCTCAACGAGCCGTAGGTGCCTGTAATACTTGTATCTGCAAAGCTGGGGACATCGTCGCCATCGACATCGCTAATTGCGATGTTGCCAGATGCGGTAACCACATCACCAATATCTGCCTCAACGACAGAACCGGCGACATCACCTGAAACAACAGCACTATCGTCTGTGCCGGTGATTTCAATCGTAATATCCTGTTCTGTGCCATCTGTTGCGGTCACGGTAATAATGTCAGTGACAATATCACCGGCATCGAGGCTCTGAACGGCACTCTGATCCAAAGTGTAGGTCCAGGTACCGGCAACCAGGCTTAGCGAGCCGTAGGTGCCTGTGATGTTTGTATCTGCAAAACTGGGGACATCGTCGCCGTCGATATCGCTAATCGCAATCGTGCCGGATGCAGTAACCACATCGCCAAGATCTGCTTCAGCGACCGCCGCGCTTACATCACCTGAAACAACAGCGCTATCGTCTGTGCCGGTGATTTCAATCGTAATATCCTGCTCGGTGCCGTCTGTTGCGGTCAAAGTAATAATGTCAGTGACAATATCACCGGCATCGAGACTCTGAACGGCGCTCTGATCTAAAGTGTAAATCCAGGTACCAGAAACCAGGCTCAACGAACCGTAGGTGCCTGTGATGTTTGTATCTGCAAAGCTGGGTGCATCGTCGCCATCGATATCGCTAATCGCAATCGTGCCGGATGTGGTAACCACATCGCCAAGATCTGCTTCAGCGACTGCCGCGCTCACATCACCTGAAACAACAGCGCTATCGTCTGTCCCGGTGATTTCAATCGTAATGTCTTGCTCGGTGCCATCTGTTGCGGTCAAAGTAATAATGTCAGTGACAATATCACCGGCATCGAGACTCTGAACGGCGCTTTGATCTAAAGTGTAAGTCCAGGTACCGGCAACCAGGCTCAACGAACCGTAGGTGCCTGTGATGCTTGTATCTGCAAAGCTGGGCGTATCGTCGCCATCGACATCGCTAATCGCGATATTGCCAGACGCAGTGACCACATCACCAATATCTGCCTCAACGACAGAACCGGTGACATCACCGGACACTATCGCGGCATCGTCAGCGCCGATAATTTCCAGGGTAATCGCTTGCTGGGTACCGTCTGTTGCCGTCAGGGTGAATACGTCGTTGACGCTATCCCCTGCATCCAATTGCTGAACAGTACTTTGATCCAAGGTGTAGGTCCAAGCTCCAGAAACCAAGCTCAACGAACCGTAAGTGCCTACGATAGTTGTGTCTGCAAAGCTGGGCGTATCGTCACCGTCGACATCGCTAATGGTGATATTGCCAGATGCGGTGACCACATCACCAACATCTGCTTCGGTGACTGCCGCTGCGAAATCGCCTAAGACAACCGCACTATCGTCTGTCCCGGTGATGTCAATCGTAATATCTTGTTGGGTTCCATCGGTTGCCGTCAGCGTCAGGATATCCGTGACGATATCACCCGCATCCAAATCCTGTACGGCGGCCTGATCGAGCGTATAGGTCCACGCGCCTGAAACAAGCGACAGTGAACCATAAGTACCGAGCACGTTTGTATCTGCAAAGCTTGGGCTATCATCACCGTCGACATCGCTAATCGCGAGTGTTCCGGTGGCAGTTACGACATCACCTAAATCAGCCTCAGCGACTGAGCCCGCAATATCGCCGGAAACTACCGTAGCATCGTTGGTGCCGGTAATTTCCAGGGTAATCGCTTGCTGGGTGCCGTCTGTTGCCGTCAGGGTGAATACGTCATTGACGATATCGCCTGCATCCAAATCCTGGACGGTGCTTTGATCCAGAGTGTAAGTCCAGGCACCGGCAACCAGGCTCAACGAGCCATAAGTGCCTGTAATACTTGTATCTGCAAAGTTGGGGACATCGTCGCCATCGACATCGCTAATCGCGATATTGCCAGACGCAGTGACCACATCACCAAGATCTGCTTCGGTGACTGCCGCTGCGAAATCGCCTGAGACAACGGCACTATCGTCTGTGCCGGTGATTTCAATCGTTATAGCTTGCTCGGTGCCGTCTGTTGCTGTCAGGATGAATACGTCGTTGACGATATCGCCCGTATCCAAATCCTGGACAGTGCTTTGATCCAAAGTGTAGGTCCAGGTACCGGCAACCAGACTTAGCGAGCCGTAGGTACCTGTGATGCTTGTGTCTGCAAAGCTGGGTACATCGTCGGCGTCTGCGTCACTAATGGCGATAGTGCCCGTGACAGCAGCCGCGTCACCAATATTGCCCTCGATCAGCGCAGCGGAGAAATCACCCGTAATCACCGGTAAATCATCGGTTCCGCTAATCGTTATTCGGATATCTTGAGATGTGCCGTCTGTTGCGACCAGTGTGAGCACATCTTCAACAATATCGCCCGCGTCCAAAGCCTGAACAAGGCCTTGGTCTAATTCGTAATTCCACGTACCCGATACCAGGGATAGCGTGCCGTAAGTGCCTATCACAACAGCGTCGTCGAAACTTACCTGGTTGTCGACATCGCTGATCGCCAGGGTTCCCGACGCTGAAACAGTATCGCCAATATTGGCCTCATCCAGCGCAGCTTCGAAATCTCCACTCACCACTGGCGCATCATCAGCGCCTGTAATGGTAATAACGATATTTTGCTGGGTGCCGTCAGTTGCCGTCAAAGGAATGGTATCTGTAACAATATCGTCGACATTTAAGCCTTGAACCGCATTTTGGTCGAGCGTGTAAACCCAGTTTCCGCCGGCTAAGCTGAGCGAACCATAACTGCCTGCAACCGTAATATCTTCAAAAATGGGGTTATCGTCAGCATCGACATCGCTGATAGCTATGCTGCCCGAGGTCGTAACAACATCGCCTACATCGGCCTCTGCAACACTGCCACTCATGTTTCCGCTAACCACCGGCAAATCATCAGTGCCGAGAATGTCTATGGTGATGTCTTGGATAGTGCCATCTGTGGCAACAAGTGGGATCTGTTCGACAACACGATCACCTGCATCCAAATTCTGAACCAGCCCCTGATCCAGGGTATACGTCCAGGCACCGTCGAGCAGAGAAAAAGATCCGTAAGTACCAATGACATTGGTGTCTTCAAAAGTGGGCGTATCTTCACCATCCACGTCACTGATTGCGATCGTGCCTGTGGCAATAACAGTATCTCCGATATTGGCCTCGCTTACCGAAGCACTGATATCTCCCTCGACAACCGGCAGATCGTCGGTACCGTTGATTTGAATGGTGATGTCCTGACGTGAACCGTCGCTTGCTGTAAGCGAAATCACGTCACTAAGGCTGTCACCAGCGTCTAAATCCTGCACTAGCGTTTGGTCGAGTACATAGGTCCACGTGCCGTCGCTAAGCGTCAAGACGCCGTAGCTGCCAGTGACGGTTATATCCTCGAATACTGGCGAATCGTCTTCATCTACGTCGCTAATACTTATGCTGCCTGATGCTGAAACGAGGTCGCCCAGGTTGGCTTCGTCGACAGTGCCACTAAAACCCCCTGTGATCACTGCGCCATCGCTACTGCCGTTAATGGCGATAACGATGTCTTGTGCAGTGCCGTCTGTCGCGGTCAAGGTGATCACATCGTTAATCACATCGCCCGCATCTAAATTCTGTACTGTGCTTTGATCGAGCGTATAGGTCCAGGTACCGTCTTCAAGTGCTAGCTCGCCATAGGTACCGCTCACAACGATATCCTCAAACGCAGGTGTAGCGCCTACGTCTGGATCGCTGATCGAAATCGTACCACTTGCCTGGGCCAGGTCACCGATGTCGCCTTCAGTCGTCACACCTGTGAACAAGCCTTCTACCCGGGGGGCGTCATTTACGGCGTCGACAATAAACGCGTCGCTCGCCGCGGCGCTATTACCTTGTGCATCGGAGCCGCGAATACTCGCAATATAACTGCCATCATTAAGCTCGGCTCCGGCTGGAAGGGTAAAACTCCAGCTGCCATCTGCCGCGGGTGAAACAGCATATTCAACACCGTTAACCAACAGCATTAAACCGCCGTCGGTATTTTGGGTCGAACCTGTAAACGTTGGGAGGTCGGTGTCTACAACATCCAGGTTGTCGATGCTTACTGCCGGTGCATATGCATCGACGGTAAAACTGTCTGAGTCGCTGGCGGTATTTCCCGCCTGATCAGAACCGCTAATCACTGCCGAATAGTTGCCATCGGGCAGCATATCCGATGCGGGAATTTCAAAGCTCCAGGCACCCGATACTTCCGGCATAACGGCATAGGATTGACCATTAACCGTCAATGTAAGCTCACCGTCGGTATTTGCGCTCGAACCTGTTAACACCTGCGCCCCAGCACCGAGCACTTCGATATCGTTGATGCTAACCGTTGGCAGTAAAGCGTCTATTTCAAAGGCGCTGTCCGCGGAAACGATATTGCCAATATCATCAATACCGCTAACAACAACCGTATATTCACCATCTTCCAGAGCGGCTTCCTCTGGCAATTGGTATTGCCATGTGCCGTCATCTGCAGGCGTGACTTGAACGCTAAATCCGTTTACAACGAGCGTTAGATCACCTGCGATATTCGCTGCGGTACCGGTGATGGTTGGTTGCGATGAATCCGTGTTGTCGACGCCACTTATGCTGACTTCTCCGGCACTGTAAGCCACATCAATAGTTGCAACTGAAGTTGCTGTTCCACCGGCGCCATCGCTGATGGTGTAGCTGATCGTATCTTCGCCGAAGTAGTTTAAGTCCGGGCTGTAGATAAGCGATCCGTCCTCAGCGATATCCACTGAACCATGCATCGCAGAGGCATTCACTACACTGAGTTCATCGCCGTCAACATCGCTGTCATTGGCAAGGACATCGAATTGAATTGCGCTATTTACAGGCGTCGTGAGCGGGCCATCCGGCAAAGCCACGGGGTTATCGTTAACAGCGAGAACGTTAAGTGTGGCGAGGTTAGCGACCTGACCGCCCTGACCATCGTCGACCAGGTAATTGAATTGCACAGACCCGTTCCAGTTTTCACTCGGAACAAATTGGTAGCTGCCATCATCATTTTCAGCGAGTTCGCCAGAGCCTTCGGCAATCGTTAAGCCTTGAACAGTCAGCGGGTCGAGATCGATGTCCTCCGCGCCTTCGAGCAGCTGCTCGGCATTAAAGACAAGACTACCGTCTTCATTTATCGCGCCCAAGTCGATCGCCCCGCTGATCGTCGGCAGGTCGTTGACATTGACTACCTGAAGATCAAAGGTAGTGGAAACGGTGCCATTGTCCGCACCGGAATCATCTGAAGCGGTGACAACGACGGTGTAACTACCGTCGTTATTCAACGCATCGTCATTTGTTGGCGTGCCGGAAATAGTACCCGTGGCCTCGTCAAAGCTGAGACCGTCTGGCAGACCTTCAACTTCAAAGGTTAAGGTTTGATCCTCATCTTCATCGGAGAACGCGCTCGCGAGATCCAAGGTGATCTCCACGTCTTCGTTTGCGCTTACAGCCGCGATCCCATTGGTTACCGGCGGGTGGTTGTTCACGCGCAGAATAAAATCCAAACCCAGTTCGTCGGCCTGCTCGACACCAGCAGCAGAGGGAGTATTGGCTATACCCGCCGTTTCAAAACCACTTTCCGGGGTGACGGTATTGGCGGTAAATTCGAAGCGTGACAAGCCACCTGAAGCTTCGCCATCGACATTTGGGCCGCCCTCTTCACCTGCTGCTGCCGCTGGTAAAACATCTTCTAGACTGCCGCCCTCTTCAATCACTTGCTGCAGAAAGTCAAAATTGACACCTTCATCCAACGCGCTGCGCGCCTCGGCTTCGTTCAATAGCGCCATGAGCGCTTCGTCGAGTGTCAATACTTGATCGTGACCCAACGTTACAACACCGGCTGCGCCGAAATCCAGAATGGCAACACTACTACCAAGGACCCGGATCGAGTCGCCCAAAACCAGGTTTTGGTCGGCGCGTGCCGAATGCGCATTTCCTTCGCCATCAGTAACAATTACGCGACCTTGAATTCCTTTCACCGTTGCAACTGTGTCAGCTGATTTTTCTGCTTTAGGTGTAGTGTTTTGGTCTGTCATACAATTTACCTTGGCTTGGGTTTATGTTCTCACGGAGCCACTAGAGCGACTCAACAAGTGTGCCCATTGAACTGAGAACACGGTAGTGGGCGAATAATTGGTCGTATTCAGCGTTAATCAGCGCGCGCTTGGATTCAGTTACTTCGTTTTCAGTGTTCAACAAATCCAACAGCGTTCTTCGGCCAATATTGAACTGCTTTTTGTAGGCTTCCCGCGTTGAAACTGCGGCATCAACATGCTTATTCAAAAACTGGAGCTGCGTCGTGATTGCCTCAAACGAGTTCCAGGAGAGGTTTAGGCTTTCGATAATTTGGCGGCGCGAGTTGTTGCGAATGTCCTTGGACTCTTCAACTAAATATGCGGTTTGCTTGCGGCGCGCGCGATCAGCACCACCACGAAAGATGTCATAGGTAAGCCGGACCGCGACGATAAGGTCTTCATCCTCACCCTCAATGCCACCGATATTGTCATCCCAGCGCTTGTCTGCTTCCAGGGTAATACGCGGGTAATAGCCACTGGCCGCCGCTTTGTACTGCTGGCGCGCCGCACTCATATCGGCGTTCGCCGCGAGCAATACCGGATGCGTTTGCAGCGCCGCTTCGAGCGCCAGCTCACGACTCGCTGGAAGCGACTTCGAAATCTCTGGCTTCGCAAGGGTCTCTAAGGTTGGATACATGCCCGTCAATCGGTGAAACTGACTTTGCGTATCCGCGAAATTATTTTGGGCAACAATCATATTGGCGTTTGCGAGCGCCAAACGCGCTTCAATCTGATCAAAATCGGCTTTACTGCCAACACCCGTTTTGTAACGCAGCTTCATTTGATCATGAATGTTTTGATGCTCCCAGAGCGTATCGCGAGCCAAATCCAGCAAGGCTGCATGGCGCATGACATCTAAATAGACCGACGAGGTGCGCAGGGCCAAGCGCTCGGCTGTAGCCTTTATCTCATACCCAGCACTCTCAACCCGCGATTTCTGTCGGTTGACTTCTGACGTAGCCGCAAAGCCATCGAATAATAGTTGCGACGCGCTCAGCCCAAGTTCCCGGCGAGTTAAATCAACATCCTCACCCCCTGTCGCTGGCGCATTGCGAACTTCCTGACCATAACCGGCATCGAGACTTAGATTTGGGAGATAGGACGCACGGGCCTGACGGACCTCGTACTTTCTCGATGCATGTTCATTTATGGCAGCGCGAATCTCAGGATTGGTGTCAAGCGTATGCGCAACAGCTTCCTCAAGGCTCATTCCGCTCGCCGAAACACTGAGCGCAGCCGCTAATAAGAAAGTAACCAGTACATGTAGTCGCTTCATAACAATTTCTTAAGGTGTAGATTCATCTTTATCTGCCACTGCAAAAAGTGTGACAGAGTTAACATTCCAGCACGAAATCAGGCAAATTTAGTACGAAATTCAAATGTGCCCGCTTCTGGAACGCAAATTCTATGCTGTTTTTATAGCCAGGAGGAATTTAAATGCGACATTAATAAGTAAAAAGCTTAAAAACCTATCACAACTTTCCGAAAAAGGCGGTGGTGTAAATTTTACCGACAACATTTTAAGCACTAAATAACCATTTTTAAAAAATGAATCTGGTACTAAAGTATAGGTAAAAATAAACTTTTGTCTATCTTTCGCGCAACGCGAGCTGTTTGGTCTTCAAGATGGGTTTGAGCAGGTAGCTCATAATGGACTTTTTACCGGTGAGTACGTCAACACTCACGGTCATACCTGAGATAATCGGCAGCTCGACACCGTCGGGCGCAACAAAGGCATTCCGAGTCTCAACACGAACCAGGTAAAAACTATTTTGCTTCTCATCCTCAATGGTATCGGGACTGATATGGACAAGCTTGCCCTCTAAACCGCCCATTACCGCGAAGTCGTAAGCGGTGAAGCGGATATTGGCGACCTGACCAGGGTGAAGATAGGCGATGTCAGAGGGCTTTATTTTAGCCTCCACCAGCAATACCTCTTCACTCGGCACAATCTCGGCGATGTCCATGCCCGGTTGAATCACGCCACCAATAGTGTTTACCAGGAAACGCTTTACTGTGCCGCTTACAGGTGATTTGACCAGTGTTCGCTGTACGCGGTCGGCAAGTGCCTCGCTGGTTTGGGCGAGGCGCGCCAACTCCAGGGTAACGTCATTAAGCTCTTCGCGCGCTTCGCGCCGAAACGCCAGATCGAGATTTTCCAGCTTTTCCTTCGTCTCCTCGAGAGAGGCCATCGCCCGGGGTAACGCGAGCTCAGCGGCTTTCTGCTCACCGCGCAAATCGTTTACCTGCCGTTCCATACGCAGCAACTCGACCTCGGATATCGCCCCACCTGCCGCAGCTTCCTGCGTGCGCGAAAGCTCCTGTTCTAACAGGGCAACACTACGCGCAAGCTGATCGGCTTTAGCCCGCAACTCTGACCCTTCCTGTTCTTTTTGCGCAACCTGTTGGGCGAGCACTTCTTTCTCGCTGTCCAACTCTTCCTCGCGTGACGCAAACAACTGAGTCTCTCGCAACAGCATTTCAGTAGGTAAGTCCGGTTCCTGCCTTGGTTCAAATGGCAGGCCATCGGCCTCTGCACGCAAGCGCGCGGACTTTAACTCGAGCTGCTTCAGGGTAATGTTTGCTTCTTGCAAAGAGCTGGCAAAACGCGTGTCATCGATTCTTAATAAAGGTTCGCCCCGCCCCACGCGCTGGCCTTCGTTGACATAAAGCTCCGCGAGGATGCCGCCTTCCAAATTCTGGATAATTTGTACTTGCTGAGAGGGAATCACCCGCCCTTCTCCGCGGGTGAATTCATCTACCTGAGCAATATTGGCCCAAATCAAGAATGCCAGGGTAAAGCCCGAAACGACCATCAACAGGACGCGTGCTCCTCTCGGGCTCTGCTGGAGCACCGCCGCTGACGCAGACGAAACGTAGTCCAAATCGCCTGGGTTCACTGGCGGCGACGCATTGCTTGATGTTGGAGAACTACGGCGAAACATTGAGCTGCCCTTTTTTAAGTGCTTCCAATACAGACGCTTTCTTACCGTCCGCAACAACTCTGCCACCATCCATAACAATGAGACGGTCAACCATTGAGAGCATCGACACTTTGTGCGTGACGATAATCAACGTCTTGCCATCCAGCGTGCCTTTTAGCGCGGCGATCATTTGCGCCTCACTGGCATTATCCATCGACGATGAGGGTTCATCCATGATGAGGATAGACGGGTCACCCACGAGTGCTCTGGCGACGGACACCGCCTGTTTTTGTCCACCCGATAGCGCTTCTCCACGCTCACCGACATTGCGTTCAAAGGCCTGTGGATGACTGTTAATCCACGAAGAAACACCCGCCAACTTCGCAACGCGCACGAGCTCTTTATCGTCAAAGCCCACTTTGCCAAACATGATATTGTCGCGAATGCTGCCAAAAAATAATTCGCTGTCCTGAGCAACATAACCAATTTGATTGCGGATATCGACCGGGTCAAATTGAGATATGTCGACGCCATCATAGAGAATATTGCCATTTTGGGCGCGATATAAACCCAGCAAAAGTTTTTGTAACGTCGACTTACCCGATCCGAGTTTGCCGATAATAGCCACCCGCTCACCCGATGCTATTTTTATTGAAACATTTTGCAAGGTGGCCTGGGTTTCTTCCGGGTAAGAAAAACTCACATTCTGCATTTCAAAACTGCCCGACAACGTAGGCTGCTGTAAAAACCGCGTGTCTGCTTCGTGTTCCTGTGGTTTGGCAACCAACTCGCTCAAAGAATCTAATGCCAGCTTACTTTGATGATAGTTAACCAACAAACCCGCTACTTGAGCAAAAGGCGCGAGCACTCGACCACTTAAGATAACGCATGCAATCAAAGCGCCCTGGGTTAACTCCCGTTCTGCGATGGCATATACGCCGACGATAATCACAAAAACACTCGCTAGCTGCTGAGCAAAACCGGCAAAACTCGTCGCGCTGTTTGATAGCACGCGCGAACTCAAGCCCCACTGCGCCAATTGACCTACGGCAAGCTCCCACTTGCGCAAAATAGCGCCTTCGGCGTTGAAGGTTTTGACCGTTTCGAGTTGGGTGAGGGCTTCTACCAGGGTCGCATTTTTCTGCGCAGCGGCGCTGAAGCTTTTAGCAACATCGTCTTTGAGGCGCGAATGTACAATCCATGAATACAAAACAATCAGCGGGATAAAAAATAAAGGCACCCAGGCAATCACACCGCCGATATAGGCAATTACCACTAAAAATAAAATCACAAACGGAAGATCGATAAAGGTCGTTATCGTAGTGGAAGTGATAAAGTTGCGAACGGTTTCGAACTCGCGCAGATGACTGACAAACGCGCCGACAGATTTAGGGTGGGATTCAAAACGTGCGCCGAGAATTTTTTCCAGCACATGAGAAGACAAAAGAATATCCGACTTTTTACCTGCAATCTCGATAAAATAGTTACGCAGTAATTTCAACACAAAATCGAACACGTATAACACGAGAATACCAAGCGCTAAGGCCCATAGCGTTTCTATTGCGCTATTGGGCACCACCCGATCATAAACGTTCATGACGAACAGCGGATTGGCGATCACAAAAATGTTAATAAACAAGGATGCGATTAATACATCTCGATAAATTTTCCACGACTGCGCTAAGGTACCCCAAAACCAATGCCCGTGATCGGCTTGCGAATTTATTTTTGCGCGCGCGTCCAAAGTGGGTTTGGGAATGGAATAAATTGCATACCCTGTATACGCTTTTTGCAATTCTTTGATACGCGTGGTCCTGGATTCAGCCGTCAACGGCAGGTAAAGCAGGCACTCGCCTTTTTCGTGGTCGACTTCACGCACAACCACTGCGTTATTGTGAGAGAGCAAAAGGACGGCGGGCAGAACTAAATCGGATATCTCGGCCAAATCCCGCTCGACCACCGTGGCTTTTAAACCAACACGATCTGCAGCCTTTATATAGAGATCTGGCGTGAGCTTACCGTTAACAAGCGGCAAACCGCCAATAAGCGAAGCATGGCTCGCGTGCAGATTTTCCGCATCGGCCATATAGACAAGCGCCTCAAGTAAAGGATCTTTTTTTTCCACCTCAAACGCATTGGGCTTTTTGGGGTCAGCGATTTCCCCCTCCCCAGCACCATCTTGCATGATGTCCCCTTACACCAATTGATTTTTTTTAAGGGCGTGCATCGAGGAAAGTTTTCCTCTCCATCTTGGCACATACGCGTTTGCGTGCCGATACTGCGTTCAAAAAATGCATAAATACCTGCAAGCAGGGCCGGCCCAAAATCATAGATTTTGGGCGTTACACGGAAGGAAGCAGCGCTTCGTTTTTATCCGCTCCACCTCTGTAGCTCCGCCAATTCATCTCGACAACTGCTCCTGCGTTGCTCTAACATCCGCCATCCATGGCGGAGCATGAATTGACGGTTTTTGAACGAAGTACCGGCACGCAAACGGTTCGAAGGCACATATGCTGAAGTTTTTAAGCTAAATGCACCACGAATATAGAGCCTGCTAAGCTAAACTATAGCAAGACTCACACTTTTAACACTTTTCCTTCTGCGAGCATTGAATGCCCTTTGTAAAGCGCGACAACCTGGGAAATATAATCTCAATAAGTGAAAAAGCAACCGATGGCTTTGAAGAAGAAATCGCTTCTGATGCTGACGACCTGCAGGCTTTTATAAAACGAAACTTGAAGACTGAAGGCAACGAAACGCTCGATGCTCTGCGCCAATCCGATAGCGATATTGCACGCGTCACTGAAGATTTAATTCATATGCTGATCGAAAAAAAGCTCATTATCTTTACCGAACTGCCGGAAGCCGTGCAAACCAAACTGCTACAAAGGGAGAAGCTTAGAGCATCCCTGTCCAGTGACTCGCCGGGCCTATTGGACGACGAAGGGTCTATTTAGATAACGCGGTTTCATCACCACCAAGCGGCGTATAAACCCACCAGTATTACAACGATACCGATTGCAGCAACATCAAACACCGGTTTGGTTTTAAAATCTGCCGCTGTCATTTTTATATCACTGGCGGAGTCTTGCGCGCGATTGCCTTGCATTAAACTCACCACTACTGCCCCCAAAGCACAGAGTACAAACACCAAACCAACCCTATCCATAAAAGGAAGCGATGGCCAGGCGAGCCAAAATACAACGGACAATATAAAGGAACCCAATACGGCTGTGAGCGCGCCGCCAGCGGTGGTCTTCTTCCAGAACATACCGAGAATAAAGATGACACAGATACCGGGGGTGAAAAAGCCGGTGAACTCCTGAATGTATTGAAAAGCCTGGTCCAGAGACCCAAGGAGCGGTCGAGCTGCAAGCATGGCAATGGCCATTGCCACACAACTGACAATGCGCCCATATTTAACGAGATCGTGCTGGGATGTATCCGGTTTGATAGATCTATACAGGTCCATCGTTGCAATTGTCGATACGCTGTTGGCCATAGACGCGAGCGAAGACACGATCGCTGCGATAAGGGCGGCGAAAACCAAACCGCGCAGACCGTGAGGCACAAGCTGCATTAATTGTGGGTAGGCAAGATCTGACTTGGGCAAATCAGGGTAGAGTAAAAAGGCTGCAATGCCGGGAACAACAATAATCAGCGGCATGAGTAATTTGAGATATGCAGCAAAGGCAATCCCTTTACGCGCTTCATCAATATCCTTTGCCGCGAGCGCGCGCTGAATAATGTATTGATTGAAACCCCAGTATGAGAAATTCATTACCCACAGTCCGCCGACCAACACTGAAATTCCAGGCAGACTCGCGTAGTGGGGATTATCGCTACTGAGTATCATGTCGAACTTCTCCGGTGCTCTATCCATAAGAACACCAAAACCTCCTAACGCATTGCCTTCACCGAGTAAATCTAGCGCCAGATAAGTGATCATTAAACCACCAAAAACGAGCAATACGACTTGAATAATATCGGTCATCGCCACGGCCTTGAGCCCACCGAAAAGCGAATAAGCCAACGCAAATACCCCTAAACCGATGAGCCCGTATTCCATGCTCAAACCTGTAATGGAATTAATTGCCAGAGCACCGAGCCAAAGTACCGAGGTGAGATTGACGAATACGTACACACCCAACCAGAAAACCGCCATGACGATTCGGACCTGGTGGTTGTAACGCTGCTCCAAATACTGCGGCATGGTGTAAATGCCGCGCTTTAGAAAGACCGGCAGCATAAACTTGCCAACAAGAATCAGCGTAAGTGCAGCCATCCACTCATAAGAAGATATCGCCAGCCCGATGGCATAACCTGAACCAGACATCCCGATAATCTGTTCAGCTGAAATATTTGCAGCAATTAGGGAAGCGCCGATGGCCCACCAGGGAAGAGATTTGCTCGCGAGAAAATAGTCCTCGGTATTCTTATCATGACCACTTTTTTCTCTGGAAACCCATAGCGCGAGCGTAAACAAACCAACGGCATACAGTGCAACAATCCCGAGATCTAGGGAAGACAAACCCGAACTCATGCTTTTAACCCCAAACAGTATTATTCATCTTTTTGTTAGACCGCATCTGGAAACAGACGGCCTGCGTGAGAGCATAGTAAGCGCCACTATAGCACTGTATTGAGCCCGGGTGCATACTGACGTAAATACAAGAAAGCACACTGAAGGGCCCATAACGGTTACAATCGCGCCTCGCCACAATTAGGCTCTGGTAGACATTCAGCCGGTATTCAGGTGCCGCTTGGAAAATAAACGCATCGCATAAGTAACACCCGAATATTCAGTTAAACCAAAATTTAAAGACATAATTGATGAAGAAAACCGCTATATTGCTCGCAATACTATCGAGTATTTTCCTCAGTCATCCTTTATTGGCAGAGACGGAGCTTTTTCGCGCTACATACAAAGGAAAGCATACCGGCATAGGCATAACGATGGTCCGCCGCTTGCTGCATGATGGGGGCAACCACTATCGGTTGCATTCGAAAGCGAGAAACTTTCTCGGTTCGATCTCTGAAACGAGTCACTTTCAACACATTGAGCATCATTACATACCCACCCGCTACCAATATTTGCGTAAGGTTCTTGGAAGAAAATCTGATCAGGTTTTGAAATTTGATTGGACCAATTTGAAAGCACATTATTCCCGTTCAGACAAACCGGAGAAAAACGCAGTCTATGAAATATTTGCAGGCCTGCTTGACCCCTCTCTCTACCAATTGAAATTACAACAAGAACTTGTGCATGGAAAAACAAAATTTTATTTTGATTTCGCGAAAGACAGCCGCCTAAAAGTTCTCGAATTTACCATTACAGGTGAAGCTGTTTATACATTGAACAGGAAGGAATATGACGCTGTTGTCGTCGAACGAATTAATCAACCGGATACACGAAAAACAAAAATCCTTTTGATCCCCGAATTCAATTATCAAATAGCCAGCATCGATCACCTGGAAAAAGATGGCTCGACCTACAAAATCAGGCTATCCGGTTTTTCACGGGATAAAGAGCTATTGGAAGCATTTTACACCGAGCGAGCGCAAGCCCACCTTTAGGCCCGGCGGTAGCTTCGCCAGGACATACTTGTCTATAATATATTAATAGTTCTGTTCATCCGACAAGGATTCTATTTTTATGTCCACGCACGCACGCGCGACGACAGTGCTGTTCTCGGATATCGTTGGTAGTTCCAAGCTTTATCAGAAACTGGGCAATACAAAAGCCGAGGAAAAGATTCATTTCACCATTCAAACCCTCGCGGCCTGCGCTCATCACTATTCCGGCAAAGTAATTAAGACCATCGGTGACGAAATTATGTGTTCGTTTGCTGAGCTGAGCGATGCCGCGGACGCGGCAGCGGAAATGAATCGTCTTGTTCAGGATACGAAGGTCGAATTGCGCACAGGCATTAGCTCCGGAGAGCTTATACAGCGGGGCGATGATTTGTTTGGCGACGTTGTAAACAATGCTGCGTTTTTAACCAAAGTCGCGCGAGCCAGAGAAATTTTAATCGACGAAATGGCACTTGATAACGCGAGCTCTTTTCCCTCCAGTAAAATCGAACTCATTGCCGAAATGACAATGAAGGGTAGCAGCAGCGCGTGCAAGATCTATCGCTTAAATTGGGAAAATAAGCTCAGCCAGTCGATGGGAGCAACCATTATTAATAATGTACTGACGACAAGCAGCACCCGGGACAAACTGCTTGTGCTCACACATAAAGATCAAACTTTCGCCATCGACGCCGAACACCCCGTATTTGTTGTCGGTCGAGACAAAACAGCGGCCTCACTAAAAATAAGTCACGCCAAAATTTCCCGTCGCCACTGCTCAGTCATATATAAGCAGGGTAAATTTGTCCTCGAAGACCACAGCACCAACGGCACCTTTGTCGAGCAAACCGGAGCCGAAATTACATCGGTCCATCGCGAAGCATTTGCCCTTATTGGCTCGGGGTATCTGCACCTCGGACAGGTCGACGCAGAGCCAAATTGCGTGGTTCATTACGAAATAAAATAGATAGCTATTTAATGATAATTAATTAGTATCAATCTGATCAAAATTCATACTTTAGTCTTAGAAAACTTTGTTATGATTTTGTGCAATTCTTCCCTTTTTAGAAATATCTTAGCAACTTAGCGTCGTCAAAATTATCTACCGGTTAGTAGTCACTTTCGCTACAACATCTTATCTAATCTATTCGTCCCAACGGGTCCCCAAAAGTGTGACCCATGCACTCTTGTTTTTTCGCATTTCCATCGCAAAATGGTATATCGATAAGCCTTTTCATCCGGAGAAAGTTGGAGGAAGATATTCCATACTTACTGTGAAGGAGGATGAATGATGTCCGTATCACACAACGACTACATAAGCCCGAAAACAATGTGCTCATTGTTAACGGCTTTCACTTTGCTGGTTCTGAGCAAGGCTGCTGTGTGCTATGACTTCAACAATTCAGGTTTCGAATCAGACATTAAATCATTTTACGGTTTGGATAACGGACCTCTGCCAACACGGATGCTTGATGGCGACCTGCTTTATTTAGCCGCCGACGCGGAACGGGATGCTTCCATGTCGAGGCAACATAAAAGGGCAAACTACCTCTGGCTGTATAATTACCGCAAAAATAATTACACAGGTATGGGCGCGATTCGTAAACTTTTGAGAATGAGTTTAAGAAACTACCTTCCCGAGAGTTCTTCAACTACACACACTACTACTGAAGCTGTGCCAGAACAGGTAACTTTAAAAAAACGTTCGCAATTTACCACAATGGATAATTACCGACTGGACGTGTCTAACAATAAAGTTAGGCTTAAGTTTAGTTATCGCTTCTAACATTTAACTCCGATACCAATGCAGCTTGTAGTGATACGTTAAGCAAACGTATCATAAGCACAAGTAATTATCGGTAGTTACAATGTCTGACACCCCACTGCCAAACGCTCCTTTTTGGAAACGTCTGTTCTCGCTTATTTACGATATATTTATTTTAACTGCGTTGAGCTTGCTTTATTTCGCTGTGGTGACGGCGCTGGAAACAGTTGTTTTCAATAATCCGCCAGAAGCGTTTAAGCCAAATGCGAGTGGTGCATTTGAACAGTTGGGCTGGGTCATTACACTGTTCACGTTTTATTGTTTTTTTTGGTTAAAAGTCGGACAAACCGTTGCAATGAAGGCGTGGCGTTTAAAAACAGTTCCTACCGATACAAATCGCCTCACACTTAGGCACTGTCTTTGGCGCTGCGTGGCAGGCTTCATTTCACTCGCAGCTTTCGGTTTAGGTTATTTATGGATACTTGTGGATAAGGAAAACCTGGCGTTACACGACCGGCTAAGCAAAACGCGCGTCATTCTTCTACCAAAAGGACAAAGCTAGGCCCTGTTGACGAGGGCCCTATTCCGATTGTTTGAGCATTACCCAACCGCAAAAAAAACAGAAAACAATGGGAAGCAAAACTGCGTAGATTGGTGCAAAACCCAAAATAATACTTGTCGGCCCCAAAAGCTTTTGACTTGTTTGAAATACCAACCCAACCAAAACACCAATGAATACGCGAAACCCAGTAGTGACCTGTCGCAACGGTCCCAAAATAAACGAAATTGCGATAGTTACCAGGCTCAAAGTCGCAAGCGGCTGAAGCGCTTTTTGCCAAAAAGCCAGGCGATAATCGCTGGAATCAAGTCCCTGCTTATCCAGGTACTTAGCGTAGTTATGCAGTGCCTGCATGGGTAATTCGTCTGGTGCCAACACCAAAACTGTGAGAAGATCCGGCGTCAATTCGGTATCCCAGCGGCGGCTGGAATAAGACCGGGTTTCAAGCTTATCTTCGTTAAAATAGGTAATTCTGCCTTCTTGCTCGAACCAATAACCGCCTTGATAAATAGCAGAATCCACAAAGCTTGCTGAGACCAGATTGCCCGAAGCATCAAATTTATAGCGTGTAATGCCAAAGACTTTGCCATTGGGCAATACAGCATTAAAGTGCATAAATTCGTCGCCTTCGCGATTCCAGAGTCCCTGGTCGCTCTCCAGCGCGCGCGTGTGGCCCTGAGCGAGTGCTCGACGGCTATCAGCATACTGGTCTAAATAGGGCGCTACGAACTCCCCGATAAGCGTGCCAAACGCCACAATGACAAAAACCGGGCGAAAGACAATCCATACGACTTGTAAAATCGACACCCCAGCCGCGCGCATAACCGTGAGCTCACTGGACGACGCCAACATACCAAGGCCAATTAAACAGCCAACTAACGCAGCCAGAGGCACAAAATCGTAAGTGCTTGAAGGCAGATACAAGAGTACATATATCACGGCTTCGACAAAATCATAACTGCCTTTGAGGTTACCGAGTTGATCAACTAAATCGGAGATTAGATCGAGCGACACAACGACAAACAGCACCATCACAATAGCGCCAAAAACGATCCCACCAACATAGTGCTTAAGTCTGCTCATGCACCCACTCGCGCTTTATTCACCGTCAATCGCAAGCGCATTCGCGGCAGCAAAAACATCACCAGGCCAGCGCAAAAAAACAGCAAGTGTACCAACCACAGTAAACCGGGTATTGGCGCTTCGCCCGACTCACTCATACCGCGCGCACTGTTTATCGCAACCAGATATACCATGTAAATTAAAATCGCTGGTACAAGCTTTCCATAGCGTCCCTTGCGGGGTTTGGTCCGGCTCAACGGCACCGCCATTAAGCCGATAATCATCACCAGTACAGGTAGAGAAAATCGCCAATGCAGAGCTGCGCGCGCCTCTGCTGTTTCAGTAGAAAGCAGTGCCAATGTCGTCATGCCATCAGTTTCTTTTTTCGGCTTTACGGCGTAATCAGGCTCGGGCAGGCGCTGAGCGTACTCCTCAAATTCGACCACCTCGTACCTACCCTCTCCCGGCCGACCGACGTAGCGTTTACCATTCTTTAACAATAAATACTTTTGACCCTTCTCAGAATCCACAAGCGTTTCGCCGGATTCTGCCATTAGAATACTCGGCACAGTGCGACTCACTTCCGACGAGATTTCAGCCAAAAATACCCTGGTCAAACGCTGTTTGTCTTCGCTAATCGATTCGGCGTAACTTACCCCTCTCCCCGTATCCAGCACGTGAAAACGCGCGGGTTTGAGTGTCTCGAAATCAGTGCGACTACGTTGTTCAGCCAACAGGGACTCTGAGGCGCGGACACCCTCCGGCCCTAATACAAGACTAAACAAGGCTACAATCGCCGCGACGAATGCCGAAGTACAAAGCGTGTACAGCAACAACTTGGCTTCACTGATACCGCACGCTGAGAGCACGGTCATTTCGCTTTCGACATACATACGGCCAAATGCCATCATCACGCCGATAAAAAGACCTAAGGGTAAAATTAATTCGAGATAAGCCGGCAGCCGAAACGCCATGAGCGTCAACAGAATACCGGCATCGAGTTGGCCGGCGGCGGCTTCTGCAAGATAGGCGACAAAACGCGCGCTGATAATAATAAGCAACAAGACCAGGCTGACAGCAAACATGCTAGCAAGTATTTCCTTCGCTAAGTAGCGGAAAATAATCAAATAGCGTGCTCCAATGACTGATCTTTTAAGGTCGCTATTCTAAGGAAGCGCATCGCATTTGTGAATGCGCGATTTACAAACTGCGCCGCTATTTAGAATTTAATGATAATTAGGCAAGGAGAATGAGAACTGGTAAGCTTCACATTCACTCTCATAAACACTTTTTACGTCGATGTCGATTTCTTTTAATACAAAAAAAATAACGCTTTCAACACTCAATTCCAGCGCCGCAGTCATCTTTTACCGGAAAGGCAAGCTGCTCGGCCCGGCACCCCAATTAGATAGCGACAACGCCGGTTATTTGAAATCGCTCGTTGACAAACCCCGAACAAAATCAAAAACCGTTCAGTCTATCGCTTTAGAAAACAAAAGCGCCGGCAAATTTTGCCGCTTTCTCCTGGTTAATCTGGACGATAAAAATCTTAATCACGCTGAGTTAAAATCTTTTTTTGCCAAAATTGCCAGTGCGGTATGTGTGCTTGACAACAAAGATTTGACGATTTTCCTGGACGATGTTATCCAGGAAACCGATTGCTCTGCAGAGGCAGTTGGCGCTCAACTCGCCGTCGAATTTCAGCGCGCGGCCTACCGCTACATCAGCACATTTGGCAAAGTCGCCGAAGAGAGCAAAGTGTCACTTAAGCGTGTTAGTGTCACTCAAACCAACACCAAGCATACGCCCCAATTAAGGAGCGGACTTAAAAAAGGTGCGGCAATTGGCGACGGTATCAATTTCGCGCGCGAATTGGGTAATTTGCCAGGCAACCACTGCACGCCTTCCATTCTTGCAGACAAAGCCAAGGCCTTGGCCGGTCAGTACGAAAATTTAAGCGCGCGGGTCATGGGTGTAAAGGCTATTGAAAAATTGAAAATGGGCGCATTTCTCTCAGTTGGCAAAGGCAGCTCAGAAGAGCCCAAACTGATTATTTTGGAATACAAAGGTAAGACAAGCGCCAAGCCAAATGTGCTCGTCGGCAAGGGAATTACCTTTGACACCGGTGGTATTAGCCTTAAACCGGGCGCCGCGATGGACGAAATGAAATTTGACATGTGTGGCGCTGCCAGCGTTTTCGGCACAATTAAGGCCCTCGCAGAAATGGGCGCCAAATGCCATGTGGTCGGCGCCATTGCCGCAGCAGAAAATATGCCTTCAGGAAATGCGAGCAAACCCGGCGACGTGGTTACGTCGATGTCAGGACAAACGATTGAAATCCTGAATACCGATGCCGAAGGTCGCCTTGTACTGTGCGACACGCTTACCTATGTGGAGCGATTCAAACCCAAATCGGTAGTCGATATTGCCACACTTACCGGTGCCTGCGTCGTGGCTTTGGGCTCGCACGCGACGGGCCTGTTTAGTAACAATCAGGCATTGGCGGACAAACTGCTTCGAGCGGGCGAATCTGCCAGCGACAGAGCCTGGCAAATGCCGCTTTGGGAGGATTATCACGCCAGCCTTAAAAGTAATTTTGCGGACATGGCGAATATTGGCGGCCGCGAAGCGGGCAGTGTTACTGCCGCCTGCTTTTTATCAAAGTACGCACAAAAATATCCGTGGGCTCACTTAGATATTGCGGGAACCGCGTGGAAATCTGGCGCAGCTAAAGGCGCAACCGGGCGCCCGGTACAGCAACTCGTGCATTTTTTACTCGATAATGCCTAGGGCCTGTTAACAATTTCGAATGACCAAAGTTGATTTCTATATATTAAAAAGCAGCAACGAAGAAGCGCGTTTACATTTTACGTGCCGTTTACTTGAAAAAATTTTACGTCAAGGTCACCGGGTTTTACTCGCCTGCGCGAATAAAAAGCAAAGCAAAGCATTTGATGATTTACTCTGGACATTTAAGCCCGAATCTTTTTTGCCCCACGAACGGGCTGTTGATCAACAAAACACCACCGCGGGTGATTTTCCCATTACCATTAATACAGACAATGATGTCACTGATCATCACGATGTCTTGGTAAATTTACGCGACGAAATTCCACCCTATTTTGCGCGCTTTAAACGCCTTGCCCAAATAGTAAACCAGGAACCTGAAATTCTTGCCGCGTCGCGCAGGCATTTCACTTTTTTTCGCGACCATGGCTACCCGGTCGACGTGAGCAAACTGAATCAATAAACCGATCTAATTTGACCGATTTTTCAGTTGGACAGAACAAGAGTAATATAGGTTTTAAATTACAGCTAACAGATCACTCTCATGAACGGCGATCCCCCAGATAAAGACAAATTGCTCGGCGAACTTGAATCCATCCGCGAGTTTCTCACTGAAGAAGAAGCGGGAACTGGGCCAGCCGAATCCATCCCGACACTCACCCTGATCGCTGCAGAAGATGAGCCCTTATCAGAGGACGAAACCGCGGAAACTGATAGCAACTTCTCCGCAAATACAGAAGAAGCGATATCCACCCTTAGCGACGAAGCGGCCGCGCTGCACTCCGCTTACGCAATGGAAATCCAGGGTGCTGCGCCAGAAATGGAGCAAGACATATACGAAGACGTTCCCAGTTCTGAAGCGGAAACTCAGATTGTTGTGATTGACGAAGCCATCGCCAACCTGGAGATATCCGAAGTCGACAATCACATGAACCTAACGCAAGAGAGTGAAGCACCACAAACAGAACATGATGACCGGCAGACGCAGATGTTTGCCGAAGTCGACGACGATATTTTGAACGAAATCGATGGCGCGGCACGATTAAACCCCCTCCCCCCGGCGAAGCCCAGAAAAAAACCACAAAAAACATCAGAGACACCCAAACGCGGCGCTGGAGAAAACCCGTTCCTGCCTCCACATATTCGCGAACGATTGGGCAGACACAAGGATCTCGCAGACCAGATCCGTAACGAAAGTCGCGCCAAAATTGAGCAAAAAAACTACTCTGAACGAGTCGAGGTACAGGGTGACTTACTGGCCGGTTTCACTAAAACAGATGCCGGCTCCGATGCAGCCTTTACGCGTTCTGGCGAAAAGATTATCGATGAGCTTGTCGCGGAATACCTTCCACGAATAGAGCAACGTCTGCGGGAAAAACTTAAAGCGCAATTGACGTCTGGAAAGAAATAAGTCGCTGTGCGCTGTTATCGCAAGACAACTATAATGTTTCGTTTTTTATTGCCCGGGCACAATGAAATTTGTCAATAAAATATTTGGTAAGCCGTCAGGCGCTCATTCCGGCTCTGCCGCACTGTCAACCTCTGACGAAAGCCAGGGTGACGCACTAGCACATGTTCATCAGCTCGACTATGGCGCAACGTTGCTCGAATGTGCGCTAAGCGGTGGTGACATGCAAAAGCGCGCACGCCAGCGCATTGCCGATCTGTTCGACGCCGATGCCGTCAGTATAAAAACCCTGCAACACGACATCGAGGATGAACTCACACTTCTTGGCATTTTATCTTTGCGTTCAGACATTGCGCACCTCGATAACTTTCTCACCGAGCATCACTCAGAAGACGAAATAACTGAATATTGCCTGCTGACAAATATGGCCGCGCTAAGACGTCACCTGCTCAAGCATGTGCATGAGGAATCTCATCTTAAGCGCTTAGAAAAACACTTTAAAACGCGCGATAAATCGTGTTACCGCGATATTCGCAATCACTTCGAAGCCATAAAGGTGCGCGCAGCGGAAGAAGCTGCATTGATAGAAAAGCTCGCAAAGCTAAAATCGGAAATCGAAGCGCACAGCGCGCGCGCCTTCAACGCTGACTATCGCACGAAATATAATTCACTATTGCGACGTCAGGCATTGTTGGCTGAGCAAGCCGACAGTGCCTGGAGAAGCACAACTACAGAAGCGCTCGCGAGCTGTCACGCAAAAATAGAGGCGCATGCAGAAAGCCTCGAAAAGACAGATACCTTGCCCGAGGATCAGAGTGAACTTGTCGGCCAACTTATCGAAGAAACATGCAAGTGCTATACGTCAATCTGGAAAAATATCAGCTTGGATGAAGCTCACGTAAGGGCGAACTTTGATCAATTAAAAACACGGTGGCAAGCATTAGCTAATGCTAGCGAAGCACATACGGTCGAGTCGTCTCGTTTTTTCCGAATTGTGGAAGCGGGAGAAAACCTGCTCACAAATATCGCTGCAGAAAGTCAGTTAAAAAAAGCGCTTTTGGCTTTCGAAGACGATACGACACCAATACCGGAGCTGAACGCACAAAACAAACTTATTCAGCCGCATATAAAGTCGCTATCGCGAGTATTTTCCGCCGATATTCCAGCAAGTATTACAGCCATACTCGATACCTATTCAGCCCGGGAAAAACGCCTGTCTACTGCAGAGGAAAAGCGTAAGACGCACTTTAAACAAATAGGCATTGATATCGGGCGCGCAAAAGCAGCTGTTAATAATGGCCAACTTCGGCGCGCTCAGGGCATTCACCATTCGCTCGAAAAACGCATAGATGAAACTGACAATGTTCCTCAACATATCCAACGAAATTTCGACGAGTTAGTCACGTCCATCGAGAACCTGGGTGATTGGCAGTCCTACGCCATCAAACCAAAACTCGAAAAGCTTATCAGCGACATGCAAACACTCGCCGACGCTCCACTTTCACCAGAATTACAGGCAACCAGAATTCAGGCCTACCAGCACGAATGGAAGGATGTCGCGGGTAGCGGCGCGGCCAAATTTCAAGATCTTTGGTTGGCGTTTAAACAAGCGTCTGACAGCGCGTACGAAGTGTGTAAACGCCACTATGAGGCGCGCGACGAACAAAAGAAAATTAACGCCGATCACTGCACGCAATTGATATCGCACTTGCACGAGTACAACGGTAATTACGACTGGGAAAACCCGGATTGGTCTCAGGTAGAAAAAATCCTGCGCTCAGCCAAAACAGAATGGCAAAACTATTCACCTCTCCCGAAAAACGTACAAAAGAAATTACGCAATGCATTTACCGATGCGCTAAAACCCATACAGCAAAGAATTGATGATGAGCAACTTCACAATAAAAGCGAAAAAGAGCGACTAATTCGCAGCCTTGCGCAAATTAAAGACAGTGACGACCTCAGCCACGCGATGGACGTCGCAAAAAAATTCCAAAAACAATGGAAAAACATAGGCCGATGCCACCATCGCGATGAAGACAAATTGTGGAACGAATTTAGGTCTCACTGCGATGCTATTTTCTCTCAAAGAGACAATTTGCGAGCCGAAAAAAACGCTGAAATTGACCAGGCCGTTGCCGCAGCGGAATCATTTATTCAAACGGCAATCAGCATACTCGAGGCAGACGAAGAAGCGTTCCACGAACAAGCGCAACAGCTTGATGCACTTAAAACGCAATTTGATGCCATCGACCACCTGCCGAAACAACGAAAACAGAAGCTCGGACAAAAATTAAATGCCATTCAAACAAAAATCGAAGCGCGTTCAGAACAAAGTCGCAAACGTAAACACACGCACGCGTGGCAGCAACTCTTTGCGCTAAATAAAGAAGCGAACCACGTACTTTATAACGATGGCCAAAACGACGAAAAAGCAGAAATTGAAAACTCGCTTAAGCAACTCAGCCATGTCCCCAACCAATGCATAAAAGCCCTTGCCGGCAAACTCAGCTTACTTGTCACCGATCAGAAAACACGGGACGAAAATAAACTTTGCTTACAGAAATTATGCATACGCGCAGAAATTATCAGTGACCAGCAGACCCCGGAGAGCGATAAATTACTACGCATGCAATATCAAGTCGAACTGCTGCAACAAGGACTCAACGCTCAACACCACCATAACAACCCAAATTCACTCGCGGCAGATTGGCTGGCTGTTGGACCGGTGGTTCCAGAGGACTACGCCCTTTATTTTGATCGTTTCTTCACCAGTTGGAATCAGCTTTGAGTGGCGGAATAGCTTTTTTACGCTCGTGACATGAATGATATACTTCCCGCTTTTTTGACCAAGCCGACCTTAAGCAAAGATGGATAAGACCTACCAACCCTCGTCAATTGAATCTAAGTGGTATCAACAGTGGGAGAGCAAAGGTTACTTTGCGCCTCAGGGCTCTGGCGATCCTTATTGCATCATGATCCCTCCTCCTAATGTGACTGGCAGCTTACACATGGGGCACGGCTTTCAAGAGAGCATTATGGATGCCCTGATTCGCTATCACCGGATGCAGGGACGGAACACACTCTGGCAGGTGGGCACAGACCATGCAGGTATTGCTACGCAAATGGTCGTTGAACGTCTTCTCGACACAGCGGGCACTAACCGCCATGAACTCGGCCGCGACAAATTTATTGATCGCGTGTGGGAATGGAAAGAAGAATCGGGCGGTCACATCACCCGCCAGTTACGACGCCTGGGCGCGTCGCCCGATTGGAGCCGCGAGCGGTTTACCATGGACGAGGGTTTTTATAAATCCGTCCAGGAAGTTTTTATTCGCCTATACGAAGACAAACTTATTTATCGTGGTAAGCGCTTGGTTAACTGGGACCCGAAGTTACATACCGCAATATCGGACCTTGAAGTCGTTAGCGAAGAAGAAAAAGGTCATATGTGGCATTTTCGCTACCCGCTTGCGGACGGATCGGGCGACCTTATTGTCGCGACCACTCGACCGGAAACCATGCTGGGCGACACAGCCGTTGCGGTTAACCCCAGCGATGAACGCTACCAGGCGCTCATTGGTAAAAACATTACCCTGCCACTTACCGGACGCGACATTCCAATTATCGCCGACGACTATGTCGACAAAGATTTTGGTACTGGTTGCGTAAAAATTACGCCGGCACACGACTTTAACGATTACGAAGTCGGCCTGCGTCACGACTTGCCAATGATCAATGTTTTTACCGATGACGCGACATTAAACCAAAGCGTTCCCGAAAAATATCGCGGCATGGATCGCTACGTCGCACGCAAAGAAATTGTCGCGGACCTGGACGAGCTTGGTCTTCTTGAAAAAGTTGAAGACCACGTATTAAAAGTACCGCGCGGTGATCGCAGCGGTGTGGTAGTTGAGCCCTACCTGACGAATCAGTGGTACGTCAAAACCGAAACCCTGGCGGATGCGGCGGTTAAGTCCGTTGAAAATGGCGATATCAACTTTGTGCCCAAACAATACGAAAATATGTACTTTTCCTGGATGCGTGACATTCAGGACTGGTGTATCTCACGGCAGCTTTGGTGGGGGCATCGCATCCCTGCATGGTATGACGATGAAGGCAAAGTTTACGTCGCGCGCAGCGAAGACGAAGTCAGAGAAAAATATGGCCTCGACCAGTCAATTGCGTTGCGCCAGGACGAGGACGTACTCGATACCTGGTTCTCCTCGGGCCTGTGGACCTTTGGCACCTTAGGCTGGCCGGAAGAAACAGAATTCTTAAAAACCTTTCACCCGACTTCTGTTTTGGTCACAGGTTTTGACATTATCTTTTTCTGGGTCGCGCGCATGATTATGCTCACGCTTTATTTCAGAAAAGAAATACCGTTTCACACTGTATATGTGCACGGGCTTGTGCGGGACAGTCACGGGCAAAAAATGTCGAAGTCCAAGGGAAATGTACTCGATCCAATTGACCTTATCGACGGTATAGAACTTGAAGCCCTGGTGGAAAAACGCACCTCGGGCATGCAGGTACCCAAATTAAAAGCAAAAATCGAAAAGCAAACACGCAAGGAATTTCCCGATGGTATCGCGGCCTATGGCACCGACGCCTTGCGTTATACCTATTATTCGCTCGCATCTACAGGGCGCGATATAAATTTCGACGTCGGCCGAATAGAGGGCTTCCGCAATTTCTGTAATAAATTATGGAATGCTTCTAACTACGTGTTTATGAATACGGAAAACGAAGATTGCGGCCAAAACCCCGCTGACGCTTTCGAACTTACCTTGGCCGACCGCTGGATTGTCGGTCGCCTTCAACAAGCTGAAGCGGCAGTTATAGAAGGTTTAAATACCTATAGGCTCGATCTGGCGAGCCAGGCGCTATACGATTTTATCTGGAAGGATTACTGCGATTGGTATCTCGAATTAACCAAGCCCGTGCTTTGGAATACTGATGAGCGGATGGAAGTTCTGCGCGGCACACGCCGCACACTCGTGCGCGTTCTCGAAACTACCTTGCGCCTCGCTCACCCGCTGATGCCGTTCATTACCGAAGAACTATGGCAGAAAACAAAACAACTCGCGTGTTTTGAAGGCGACAGTATTATGCTGGCACGGTATCCGCAGCCTGATGAGGCAAAAGTCGACCATGCCGCTATTGCAGATGTAGAGTGGTTGCAGGCCGTTATCGTTGGTATTCGTGCTATTCGCGGCGAAATGAATATCGCTCCCGCACGCCAACTCGATGTCTTTTTCTGTCGCGGCAACAGTGAAGATAAAAGGCGCCTGGACGAGAACATGCAATTTTTAAGTAAATTGGCGCAGCTCGGGTCAATTAAATGGCTGGATAATGCTGATCAGGCGCCGCTTTCCGCAACGTCTTTGGTTGGCCATTTGGAAATTCATGTACCGCTGGCAGGATTTATTGACAAAGATGCTGAAATCGCACGTCTCGAAAAAGAACTGGCAAAACTTGCGAACGAAACGTCGCGTTTAAAAGGCAAGCTGAGTAATGAAAAGTTTGTGAATAATGCACCCACCGATGTGGTTGAAAAAGAGCGAAACAAACTCGCAGACAGTGAGTCAGCTCTACAAAAATTATCGGAGCAGAAAGAAAAAATTCTGGCTTTGTAACAACTTTTGGGGAAAGTTGATCCCTTGCAGGCTTTTGAAAAAGCCTAAGTTATTGGCTTCGAGCCGTTAGCGCGTGGGACCCACCTTTTAAAAACGCATAAATATGTCCCTATAGCTCCGGCGATTCATCCCGGCAACTGCTCCTGCGTTGCTCTAACACCCGCCATCCATGGCGGAGCATGAATCGACGGTTTTAAAAGGTGGGTCCCACGCGCTAACTCACCGCAATGCAAAATTTAACTTTCTGAACAACCTGGCAGAGCAATATTTTCCGATACGAAAATACGAGCGAACGCTTTTAATCCAATGTATTTAATCGGGATTAAAAGCGCTCAAATAGAAAAGTTTGAATAACCAAATTTAGGCGTTATTGATTAGCCAGCCACGCCTCAAGCTCATCCGCTCCACCGATGCGTTCTCCATCGACAAATACCTGTGGCGTCGTACCCTTTCCTGATACGGCAGCCAATGAACTGTAACTTAAACCACTTTGTCCTAGTTCAATCACTTCGTATTTTAGGCCCTTTGTATCCAACACTGCTTTTGCGCGTGAACAATGCTGGCATCCAGGTTTAGTAAACATTGAAATGCGTGCAGGTTGCTTCGCGTTCGGCGCAACGTAATTTAACATGGTGTCGGCGTCGCTTACTTTAAAAGGATCGCCGGGTTCTTCCGGCTCGATAAACATTTTCTCGACCACACCGTCGTTTACAAGCATGGAGTAACGCCAGCTGCGCTTGCCAAAACCGAGTTCGGCTTTTTCCACCAGCATGCCCATTCCTTCAGAAAATTCTCCGTTGCCATCGGGAAGAAAAAGAATATTGTCAGCGTGCTGGTCTTCCTTCCAGGCATTCATAACAAATGTATCGTTAACTGACAGACAAATAATGCTGTCTACCCCGTGCTCGGCAAATACCGGTGCCAACTCGTTGTAACGCGGCAAATGCGTCGATGAGCAAGTGGGTGTAAACGCGCCTGGCAACGCAAACAAAATAACTTTCTTGCCTTTAAAAAGTGCTTCGGTGGTGACATTAACCCACTCATTGTTTTCGCGGGTTGGGAAAGTAACGTTAGGCACTGATTGGCCTTCGTGATTGGGTAACATACATTGCCTCCTGAGTTGTTAATATTGCTACAAACTGAGGAGCACTTTAGCGAAGCTAGATAAATTAATATAATTAATAAAAGAAATTGAGGTGATAGCTATCTTTAAATCCAGCGTTTTAAGATACCGCCCAGTTCGTCATCATCGAAAGGTTTTGCCAGATAATCGTTCATACCTGCTTCCAGGCATTTTTCGCTATCGCCCTTCATTGCATTGGCCGTCATTGCCACAATCGGGATTGCGCGGTGGCGGTCACCTGCGGCGCCATTGCGAATCGACCGCGTCGCCTCGTAACCATCCATAATGGGCATCTGACAGTCCATCAGTACTATCGTGTAAGGTGATGCGTCATCAGCACTGTTCATCAAATCAATTGCCTGTTGACCATTTTCGGCAATTTCGGCGCACATTCCGAGGTCTTCGAGCATCATAAGCGCAACTTCCTGGTTCACGCCGTTGTCTTCAACGAGGAGAATTCGTGTTTTATCTGCAACGTCGATGGCGGCAGGTGTGGCTCCCCGATCAACCTCAGGACACACTGGAGCCTTATCTAACAAAGCCAGCGCAGCGCGATAATCTTTAACAATCACAGGTTTTGGAATTTGCACGGCAAAACCAAGCGCTTGCAAACTATTTAGTGCAAATTTGTCGTCCATGGTATTTACCAGGACAAGCGGCACAGTAGCTTCGCCGAACTGCTGCTTATAAGCATCCGCAAAGTCATCGGCACTCGAATCTGAAAGTCGTCCACTCACAAAAATTAACGCCAACGGCTTATCGGAAGCCTGGCGCTCAGCGCAAATTTGCAGGCCAGAAACATAGCTGTTGGCAACAGCGACATTCGCTCCCCATTGTTCAAGCTGTCTGCTTATCGTCGCTCGAGCGAGGGCGTTTTGTTCAATCACGAGAATGTTGTGTCCATGTAATTCAACTGGGGAACGAACGTAGCCCGCACGATCACTGGATGCCAGGTCGACCTCGAACTCAAACCGTGTGCCCTCGTTTTCCTTACTCGCCGCCCAAAGCCTGCCTCCCATCAAGTCAGAAAGCTTTTTACAAATCGCCAAACCCAGACCGGTGCCCCCGTATTGGCGGGTAGACGATGAATCCAACTGGGTAAATGGCTCGAATACGGCTTTTAACCGTTCTTCCTCTATGCCTATGCCAGTGTCCTCAACTTTGACATGCAGGCGGTGACCCTGGTCTGTATCTCGCAAAGACGCGTAAACATAAACGTGCCCGTTGTCTGTGAACTTAACGGCATTACCCAAAAGATTGATCACTATTTGGCGCAACCGCCCTTCATCTCCACGCACGAGATCAAGCGATACATCGCTTAAATCGAGCACCATTTCCAAACCTTTTTCCTGAGCGCGCAATGCCAGACTTTCGCTCGCTTCCTCAAGCAGTTTCCTTAAATCAAACGCCTCGACTTTCAGTTCCATATGACCTGCGTCGATTTTAGAAAAGTCGAGAATATCGTTAATAATAGTGAGCAGTGACTGGGCACTGCTGTGAGCAATTTGTATTTTTCTGAGCTGTTCGGAATCGAGCTTGCTGTTGTTCAACAAATTCAACATGCCCATAACACCGTTAAGCGGTGTGCGAATTTCATGACTCATTATGGCGAGAAATTCGCTTTTCACGCGCCCGGCCAGCTCGGCATCATCTTTGGCGAGCATTAGCGCCTGTTCGGTTTTTTTACGCTCGTCGATATCCTGAAATGAGCCAAATAGCCTGACCGCACGACCATTTTCAAATATTGCTTTGCCAGTGGCGGCAACCCAAAGTTCGCGCCCTTTGGCGGTCACAATTTGCAGTTCGACATTCCATGGGGTCCCATGTTCAATCCCCTTTCTGACAATTTCTGTGATTTTGTCTCGGCTGTAGCCCGCTTTGTAAAAATTAATCCCTTTTTCAAGATCGGGTTCGAAATCCGGCGGAACCTCGTGAATATCTCTGGTCATCGATGACCAAAAAATTCTTCCCTCTATTAAGTCGAGCTCCCATGCGCCTATACGCGCCTGCTCACTCATGACTTCAAACATTTGTTGCTGACGGTGTAAGCGCTCTTCGACCAACTTACTGGCGGTGATGTCCAGGTGCGTGCCGACCATGCGCTTTGGTTTACCACTCTCGAGCCACTCGACAACCTCACCGGAGTCCATAACCCAAACCCAGTGACCCTTTTTATGGCGCATTCTGGACTCACATACATAGCGCGGAGTTTCCCCACGCCAATAAGCCTGTAAACGCTGGTTGGATTTCTCCAAATCATCCGGATGAGCGTACTTCATCCATGTGTCAATGCTTAACGGCGCCAACTCTTCTAAGCTGTATCCGATAATTTCTGCCCAACGCTGATTGAAACTCACCTCGCCGGTCTCCACGTCCCAATCCCAAATACCAATACCTGTGCTATCAACTACCGTCAGCAGCTTTTCATAAGCGTCAACGTTAGCTTTGTGGCTCGGATCTAAAAAACTGTCAGTGTCCATGAACGTGCTTGTATCTTTGGCGGCTCTATCTGTCTAAAAAATATAGTACAGGCCTTGTGCAATCACACGCCAAGACAAAGTCGGGCATCTACGCTGAACGAAAATCGGACTCAGACCTCGCTGCTATTTACCGATAGCTTGACCCGCCCCGCGAAGTTATACTCCGCCCCAAGCATTTCTTTGTTGTTCACTTATTCCGCCTTGAACATGAGTAAAAAACAGGTCGACCTCATTGTTAGCGCCACCTGGATAGTGCCCGTTATCCCTGAAAATCGGGTCCTCGAAAACTGCGCGCTGATTGTGCACGATGGGGAAATTATCAACATTGTGCCTGAGCGACAGGTCGACGAACTATTTGAAGCCGCTGAACATATACAACTTGAGCAGCACGTGCTGCTTCCCGGCCTGATTAACTGCCATACGCACGCGGCAATGAGCTTGCTGCGCGGCTACGCCGACGACAAGTCACTTAAGACGTGGCTGGAGGAGCACATCTGGCCTGCCGAGGCCCGCTGGGTCAGTGAAGAATTTGTCTATGACGGCACGCTTCTAGCGATAGCTGAAATGCTGCTAAGTGGCACAACCTGTTTCAGCGACATGTACTTTTTCCCAGAACTGGCCGCGCGTGCTGCAGAAGAAACGGGCATACGCGCGCAGATAACGTTTCCGATATTTGAATTTGCCAGCGCCTGGGGAAGTGGGCCTGAAGACTATATTCACAAAGGGCTCGCCTTGCGCGATGCGTATCGATCTCACAACAGGATAAGCATCGCCTTTGGTCCCCATGCACCTTATACGGTTAGCGACGAAACCTTCACAAAAATAGCGACCTTTGCTGAAGAGCTGGAAATGCCGATCCAAACACATTTACACGAAACTCAACATGAAGTGGCGTCGGCGCTCACCGAGTCCGGCGTACGACCGATAAAGCGTTTGGCAAACTTGGGATTGCTTTCCCCGCTGACCCAATGCGTGCATATGACACAGATTGACGACACTGACATAGAAGAACTGTTGCGCTGTGGTGCCAATGTGATTCATTGCCCGAGTTCAAATATGAAACTTGCGAGCGGGACCTGTCCAACATCCACGCTTATTGACGTCGGTATAAACGTAGCACTTGGCAGTGATGGCGCTGCCAGTAATAACGCTTTGAGCATACTGAACGAAATGCACCTTGCCTCACTTGTGGCAAAACTGACGAGTGCAGATGCCGCGGCAATTGACGCTCACCAGGCAATTCGAATGGCGACAATTAACGGCGCGAGAGCACTGGGGATTAACGATCGCGTCGGCTCATTGGAAAAAGGCAAGTCGGCAGATATATGCGCTATCGATTTAGGCGGCTTGCGCCATCAGCCAATCTATAATCCCGCGAGCCAAATTGTTTTTACAGAATGCAGCTCAAGCGTAACACATGTCTGGATAAACGGCCGTCATGTCGTAAAAAACCGACAGCTCTCAGGTCTTTCCAGTCATTCACTGTTAGAAAAAGTCAATACTTGGCGGGAGAGAATAACTAATGAATGAAGCACAAAATACAAATGTCGACCAGACGGAAATTGATAAGTTTGAGCGACTTGCATCCCGCTGGTGGGACATGAACGGCGAATTTAAACCCTTGCACGACATCAACCCTCTGCGCGCCAACTATATCGATAAGGCATCGCAGGTTGCCGGGAAAAAAATACTGGACGTTGGATGCGGTGGAGGCATTTTGACAGAAGCCTTATGCCAGCGCGGTGCGGAAGTAGTCGGGATTGATATGGGAGAGGCGCCGCTGGAAGTGGCAAAATTACACTCGTTAGAGAGTAAATTGGCTATTCGCTATGAGCGTATCTCCGCCGAGGAACTGGCGCAAAAAGAAACCGAACACTATGACGTTGTCACCTGCCTGGAAATGCTTGAACACGTTCCCGACCCGAGCTCAGTAATTCGGGCCTGTGCAGCACTTGTAAAACCGGGTGGTCACTTGTATTTTTCGACAATCAATAGAAACCCCAAGGCCTATGTTTTTGCAATACTTGGTGCTGAATATATTTTAAATTTGCTGCCAAAAGGCACTCACGAATATAAAAAATTTATTCGACCGTCTGAACTCGCCGTCTGGTTGCGCGAAGCAGATCTAAACTTGGAAGACATCTGCGGGCTCACCTACAATCCGTTTACAAAAGTCTACCAACTCAACGCCAATGATGTTGATGTTAACTACATTGTACGAGCAAAGAAAATTTAACTTTTCATAAACACGATTTTGTAATTCACGCATGACACTTAAAGCAGTATTTTTTGATCTCGACGGTACGCTGCTAGATACCGCACATGATTTAAGCGCCGCACTAAATACAATATTGATAGAAGACAAACGCCCGCCACTTGATCTGAAAGAAACCCGCGAAATTGTTTCAGAAGGCGCGCTCGCGTTGGTAATGCGCGGCTATCAATTAAGCGGGGGCGACGCGCGCGCGCCTGCGCTGCGACAAAGATTACTCGACCGCTATGCGGAAAACTTAGCCACCCATACCGTTAAATTTGACGGTATCGATGCGCTAATTGCACAACTTACCGAGCATCAAATCGCCTGGGGTATCGTGACCAACAAACCCCTACCCTACGCAAAACCACTGATGACACATTTCAGCTTCGCCTCTGCACCGAGTTGCCTGTTATGTCCGGAGCATGTGAAACACAGAAAACCCGCGCCAGAATCACTTTTCCTCGCGTGCGAGCAAACAAATTGTCATGTAACTGAGGCAATCTATATCGGTGATCACCGCCGCGATATCGAGTGTGGGAAAAATGCTGGTATGCCGACAATTGCCGTGTCTTACGGCTACCTTCCAAGTGGACAAGATATCCAGCAATGGAACGCCGATCACTGTGTTGATTCCGTTGCGGAGATCTGGCCCATCATCTCAAAATATCAGAAGGGATGACGCGCATGCTCGAGAACAAAAACAATAATAGGGATATTGAAATGATCGATTCTGAATTTCTGGCCCAATACAAAGCTAGAGAAAACATGCTTCGTGACAAAATAATTTTGGTTACAGGTGCCGGTGATGGTATCGGCAAAACTGCCGCGCTGACCTTTGCTAAATACGGTGCAACAGTAATTTTGGTTGGCCGTACAATTGCGAAACTGGAAATTGTATATGACGAAATTGAACAGTCAGGTTACCCAAAATCTGCAATTTTTCCAATAAATTTTGAAAGCGCTACGGAACAGGATTACACATCTCTAGCTGAAGCGATCGATCGTGAATTTGGCCAAATGCACGGCCTGCTGCACAACGCCAGTGAACTCGGACCGCGCTCTCCGCTCAACCAATATGACGCAGAGCTCTGGAACAAAGTCATTCAAGTGAATATCACCGCACCATTCCTGCTAACAAAAGCGCTACTGCCGTTATTAGAAAAAGACAAAGGTGCGAGTATTGTTTTTACCGGTGCATCTGTCGGTCGCCACGGCAAAGCGTATTGGGGAGGCTACGCCGTTTCCAAAGCCGCCACCGAAAACCTCATGCAGGTATTAGCCGATGAACTCGATGGAATAAGCAAAATACGCGTCAATTCTATAGACCCCGGGGCCACACGTACCCGTATGCGTGCAACAGCCTACCCCGCCGAAGATCCGGCGCAAATTACGAGCCCTAACGAGCTAATGAACAGATATTTGTTTCTGATGGGGCCAGACAGTGAATTAATCACTGGCCAGCAGTTTGACGCGCAACCGGCAGACGAATAAGCACTTGTCAGGTCGCTGTATTTTCTTGCACGGTTTCAGGCATTGTTTTGATATCAGCTTTTTCACCTTCAGCTATCTCGCGTAACTTACAGCCTCTTCGCTTCGCAACTACAAGTAGCTGAACTGACATCAACTCATCAAACCACGCCTTTTTTACCACACCACCGCACAGCAGTACGTGGTAATTTTCGCTGCGCCCCTCCGAACCATGAAAATTAAGTAGCAATAGCGCACTCGCCTTTCGATATCGCGTTCGTTTAAAGTGATACGTCAGCACTTCAATATTTTCTGGATAAGATTCACTTTGGTGGGCAGGGCCTAAATTTTTTATTAACCAATCTTTTTTGGTTTTATTTTTTCTCACCGTCTCAAAAAAAGATTTCGGCACAACACCTTCAGCATCTTCCAGCACTATGCGATCGGAAACTGCACACGCAGAACACATCAGCGAAACCGCAAGAAATACCAAAAATATACGCCGCGACATTATGCCGTTTCCGTTAGTTCATCTGACTTTGCGCGACCACTGGTGCGGACCAAGTCCATTAGCTGAACTTCTGAGAGCGACAAACCTGTGCTGGCTGAAACAGCCTCTTTCGATAAACCCTGGGCGAGTAAATTGCGCGCCTGAGAATAGGAAAATTCAGCATGACTTTCACTCACATCCTGCTGGGCTTCCCTTAACTCGACGACCTTTTTTTCGAGCTCAAGAATTCTCAAACCCATGCCTAAAACACTCGAATTCATCATTTTCAGTTGTTTTTCAGCCGCCGCATACTGCGCCGAGAATTTACGGCGAAAAAGCACGAACACGCGGGTCAACAGGAGAATATTAATTAAAGCTACACTGGCAAATACCAGTGCTACATAGTTGGCTTCCATCATAGGACAACACTCCAGAACGTTTAGTGTCTGAGCTGTCTAAGCAAGTGAATCTTCAGCTACAAGCGATGTAATAACGAATTACGCGTGTTCGAGTTCCGCCCACTCATCATCGGTAAGCAATTTGTCTAATTCGATAAGAATCAACAGCTCATCGTTTTTGTGACAAACGCCCTGGATGAAGCGTGCACTTTCCTCGTTACCGACATTTGGTGCAGTTTCAATTTCGGACTGACGCAGATAGACAACTTCAGCGACGCTATCCACCAAAATACCGACAACGTGGTTGTCCGCTTCGAGGATGACAATTCGCGTATTATCCGTAATTTCACCGGGCTGCAAACCAAATCGAAAACGCGCATCGATGACTGTTACGACATTACCGCGCAGATTTACAATCCCCATGACATAATCCGGAGCTCCTGGTACTGGCGCGATTTCTGTATAGCGCAACACTTCTTGCACCTGCATAACGTTGACTCCGTAAGTCTCGCCGGCCAACTTAAAGGTGACCCACTGCAATATGGGATCGTCGCTTACATTGTCTTTGCTCAAAGTAGCAGCCATCTCGATGCTTCCTCAGCTCATAAATTAGGAGTGTGGCAAAGGCGTCAAAAAATTGCGCAATTGCACTCCTAAATATAGTTAAAAGCAGCTTCTATGCCAGTCAAAAGAAAGGAGTTTGCGAAGAAAAGGTGCCCTAGGTCCTGAGCGCCGATGGCTTTGCGCTATTTTCGGACTCACTGAGAAGCCGGGCCATATTTGGAATGTCGATCAAAGCGCACATGGCTGATTTTACGGTGCCGGCCAGCCAGGGCCTCCTGGAACGCTCACCCCGCCACTTGATTTCATTCGGATCCAGGCTTATCGGTTGGTTGACTTTATCGACAGCCAAGGCCCAAGACACACCGTCGAGAGATATCGCGTAAGCGGCGCTTTCCAGAAATGCATCACTGTATTTTTCAGGCATCACGAATAGCGCAGTGTTAACCACCCGGAGTTTGCCAAGCGCGGTAGGTAGAAGCCCCATAAACCAATCCGCTTGGCCGAAAATCGGCGTAACGTCCTTATTGATCGGCACAATTTGGCCCAGCGCCACCAGGGGAACCGCCAACGTCAGGCCGGCGACATCAAACAGCAGTGCATCAAAGCGATCTTGTGCCCATTTAGGCCGGCCGTTTTTGGCCCATTCGGTATCCTGGCCGAGTTGACTATGAAAACTATCGTACGTTTCTTCAGTGGGTTCGACGGCGGTATCGAGATCTGTGATGTCATCAGTACTCGGCGCTAATTTCGCTTGAGTTTCATCAGGCGCCTGTGCCGGGGCTGCCACCTTAATGGTTTGCTGATTAAGCAATTGCTGAAGCTTTTGTTTTTTGGCTTCGAGTACAGCGTGCTCTGCGTCTTCACTGAGTTTCGGGCTTGCTGAGGCGTGCACTTGCGATTTCGATTTAGGTGCCACTTTCGGCGTTTGCGCTCGGGACTCTTGTAGCAGCGAATTTGATTCCGGCTCGGCGAGTTTTTGCGTTTTATTTAAAACGCGCGCATCTTCGGCAGCGCCTTTAGTGTTATTCCCTGGTGCCTTCTCCTCTGGTGACGATGTGGGCTTGGCTCCCAACAACGCATCAAAATAATCTTGTATGGTGTCCCGCGGAGACGTCATAGTGCTAAGCCGCCTTAATTAGCAAATTATTTAAATACTTATATAACGACATGTACGCGAGCACGCCGCGAGATTCAGGTTCGTACAAGTTTGCGGGCACACCTGCTTTACTGGCATCTCTCAGACGTGTATCAATGGGAATTTTCCCCGCCCATACGCTGTCTGAATAATTGTTGCGAATTGTGCGTAAACTCGTCACAGAGGCCTGCGTGCGCCGATCAAACATAACCGGGACGACCGTGTGGCTGAGAATGCCGCCCCGACTTTTACCGAGCATCTGCAGCGTATTCATGATGCGATCCAAACCTTTTATTGCGAGAAACTCTGTTTGTACGGGGATAATAAGATGCTCGCACGCCGCCAGTGCATTCACCAATAGAACACCCAGTTGAGGCGGGCAGTCGATAATGACTCTATCAAAACTCCCGGCAACAAGGTTGAGCGAGCGAGCGATCACCAGCCCCATGCCCTCACCAATGGATCGGCGCTCAAGCGTTGCCAGAGCGACAGATGCAGGAATGACATGGATATTGCGAAAATTCGTTGGCATGATCAATTGGCCAACAAAATCTTCGGACAAATCCGTACGTTGCTCGAATAAGTTAAACGCACTGGCATCGAGCGTATCGGGGTTTTCACGAAAATACGCCGTCAGCGAGCCATGTGGATCGAGATCCAACAACAGAACTCGCAGGCCTTCACTCGCTACGATGCCCGCCAGGGTAACGGCGGTGGTCGTTTTACCCACGCCGCCTTTTTGATTTGCTACCGTCCAAACCCGCAAGCTTGTCACCTAAAAAAATTACCGGATAAAAACTGCCGCAAAGCGGGCAAGTGCTCTCCCAAGCCTCTCGCTCAAGCGACATTTTCGATACCTATCCCCCGGAATATGTATCTTTTAGAGACACTGCAAGCGCCATGCCCAGCACCTATTCTTCGTCTAATTCTCTGAGTCGCGGCAAGTCCGGATCCGCGGTAAACAGTAAATCACCGCCCTTGAGGCGTACTGGTTGAATCACCCCCTCCTCCTGAACGGTTTGTACAGATGACTCTTGATCTACCTCTGCCTCAACTTCGACATCACGGCTTACCGCCAAATTGACAATACTATTGTCAAGTGCGTTTTGTTCTGTCTCTACACCGTGGCCTGCAATCCGAACGACAACGCGACGGTTCTGTCGTCGCCCGTCCTCGGTTGTGTTATCGGCAATGGGACGATATTCACCATAGGCAATGGCGGACATGCGTTGCGGCGCAATCCCCTCGAACGCGAGGTAGTTCACTACCGATATCGCTCTACCTGAAGACAGTGACCAGTTGTTGCGAAACTCAGATGTATTGATGGGCACGTCATCGGTGTGCCCAATGATTTGAATTTCGTTGGCATAGGGCGCAAGCATATCCGCCAAATCGGAAAAAATAGCCTGGGCTTCTTTTTTGGGTATTACACTGCCTGAAGCAAACAGCATTTCAGTGCTAAGCGTCAGCTCAACCCAGTTTTCGTTAGCGGACATCGACAGACGTCCGTCGACAGGAAATTCATTTAGGCGTTCCTGGATGGAATTCACTAATTTATCAAGCTCAACAATGCGGTCGTCTCCCGCGATATTTTCTTCACTTCCACCGATTTCGGCACCCGACTCCGAAAACTCGATATTTAAAGTTTCAGCCAATGTGCGATATTTCTCTTCATTCACTTGCGAAATGGAATACATCACCACAAAAAACGCAAATAACAAGGTAATGAAATCCGCATACGATACGAGCCAACGTTCATGGCCGGCTTTCTGTTCAAGTGGGCGGCGTTTGAGCATAATCTTGTGGCCAACACATCAGACAATTTTCATTGCCTGATTTAATAACAAAAAAGGTATTTAACGAAGAAATCCGCTTAATTTCATTTCAATAGCTTTCGGGTTTTCGCCATCGGCGATTGCGCAAATACCCGAAACAATAAGTTCCCGATAAAGCGTCTGCTCTTTGACGCAGGCACGCAGTTTATTTGCGATCGGCAATAAAAATAAATTCGCAAGCGCTACGCCATAAATTGTTGCTACAAAAGCAACCGCAATACCTGGACCTAGCTCCGATGGATCTGCGAGGTGTCGCATAACATGTATTAATCCCATCACAGCACCAATAATGCCTATAGTGGGAGCGTAACCACCCATGCTTTCGTAAAATTGAGCGGCTTCTAAGTCACGCTGTTCGGCGACCATTAAGTCTGTATCAAGTACGTGGCGAATAACATCGACGTCACTGCCATCTACCAGGAGCTGCAAACCCTTGCGTGAAAAGTTATCCTGTTCGCGTTCAGATATATTTTCTAATCCCAGCAGGCCCTGCTTGCGTGCCACCTTGGACCAACTGACAACTTTTTTTATACCTGCAGCGAGTTGAAGGCTCGGCGGCCGAAAGATCCAGCGAATGATAACCAGGGCCCTGCGAATTCCCGCCATGGGTGTTTGCAGCATCGCAGCGCCGATGGTACCACCAAAAACAATGAGTGCTGCGGGGCCATTGGCCAGGGTTTCTAATGTGCCACCTTCAAGAAAGTTGCCGCCCATTAACGCGGCGAACGCTAGTATCACACCTAAGATACTGAGAAGGTCCATCGCTATACGCCTTAAAGCTCACTATTGAGTTTGGGCGCAAACTCAGAAATGCCGAGGACTTGATCTGCGAGCCCGGCGTTTACAACAGCGGCGGGCATGCCGTATACGACGCACGTCTCTTTATTTTGCGCCCATATTTTGGCTCCCGCCTGACTGAGCAAACGCGAACCCTCACATCCATCTGAACCCATCCCGGTAAGCATTATCGCGAGAACACCATCGCCAAAAACCTGCGCCGCCGAACCGAAACTGATATCCACGCTGGGCTTGTAATTGACACGGGCGTCCGCAGGTAAAATTTTCACAGAAGTGCCGCCACGATCAAACATCATCTGTTTGCCTCCGGGAGCGACAAGCACCTGACCTTTTGCAAGCCTATCGCCAGTCTCTGCTTCTTTTACAGACAAGCTAGACTGTCTATCCAATCGCTCTGCAAAAGCGCGAGTAAAATTTTCTGGCATGTGTTGAACAACAACAATCGGTGCGGGAAAATCAGCCGGCAGCTTGGTAATTATCTCCGTCACTGCTACCGGGCCGCCGGTCGAAGCGCCAATTGCGAGTAATTTTACCCGCCCTTTTAACGACGCCGCTGCAACACGGGAACTCGCCCTGGAAGGTGCTGCCGCCGCTTTAGCATCTAAAGGCCGCGACGGAGAACCGGGTTTCGTTTTTGCACTATCTAATGTGAGCGACGAAACTGTCGCTGGCTTGGCATTGCGGGCAAAAGTAATAAGCTTTTCATGCAAACGCTTTTTAAGGCCGGCAGAACTGCTGGAAACTTCAGCAAAATTCTTCGGAATAAAATCGACTGCGCCAGCGTCTAAAGCTTCCAGGGTAATTCTTGCTCCTTCGTAAGTCATCGAAGAAAACATGACAATAGGAACTGAACGTTTTGACAAAATGGTACGAACCGCAGTAATTCCATCTACAAACGGCATTTCGTAATCCATGGAGATGACGTCGGGCTTTAGCTTTTCGTCTTTTTCAATTGCCTCTTGACCATTTGTCGCAATACCCACGACTTCAAGCTCGGGATTCTCATTAATGATATCCTTGAGGCGCGACTGAAAAAAAGATGAGTCATCTACGATTAGTACTCGGTAAGCCACTCGTTCTCCTAATTAAAATATAACTTTAGGCAACCGCTAAAATAAATCATTTATTGCGTTTAAACTAAAAACCCCATGCAAGTTTTTAGGCATATCTTTTCAGCATGGAGGGTACATCGAGTATCAACGCGATAGTGCCGTCGCCAGTAATAGTTGCACCCGCCATTCCCGCAGTACCGTGTAATAGTTTTCCGAGGGGTTTAATAACCACTTCTTCCTGACCGATTAACTGGTCAACAATAAAGCCGACACGCTGAGTACCCACTGAAACAATAACGACGTGTCCTTCTTTCGGAATGTCTCCTGAAAAACCTCCTTTTACTAACCAGTGCTTCAAATTAAATAAAGGCACTGTTTTTTCGCGAATAATGATGCACTCCTGCCCATCGACCACACTAATTTTAGTTAAGTCCATGTGGAAAATTTCGTTCACACTGACAAGCGGTAAAGCAAAGGTTTGATTACTCAGCATAATCATTAAGGTCGGCATAATGGCCAGCGTGAGTGGCACCTTGATGAGAATACTTGTGCCCTCGCCCAAGTTAGAATGAATTTCGATCGAGCCGTTTAATTGCGTAATCTTGGTTTTTACAACATCCATACCAACGCCGCGTCCCGAGACATCTGATATCTCTGTCTTGGTTGAAAAACCGGGGGCGAAAATTAAATTGTAGGCTTCCATATCTGTTAAACGGCCGGCGGCATCTGTATCCATAATGCCTTTTTCAACGGCCTTTTTACGCAAAGCCTCTGGGTCCATACCACCGCCATCATCGGTAATCGACAGCAAGATATGATCACCTTCCTGCTCAGCTGCAAGCACAACTTTACCGACGCGGGGTTTGCCAACTTCCTCCCGCTTAGCGGGCAATTCAATGCCGTGGTCGACCGAGTTTCGTACCAGGTGGACGAGCGGGTCCGCAAGCGCCTCAACTAAATTTTTATCGAGATCGGTTTCTTCACCACGCAATTCCAAATTGATTTCTTTCTTGAGGTTGCGCGCCAGGTCCCTGACAACTCTCGGGAAACGACCGAAGACCTTCTTAATGGGCTGCATACGCGTTTTCATAACAGCCGTTTGCAAATCAGCAGTCACGACATCCAGGTTGGCTACCGCTTTTTGCATGGATTCGTCAGCACTGTCCTCGCCCAGGCGCACTAAGCGGTTACGCACCAACACAAGCTCGCCGACCATATTCATAATATCGTCGAGTCGCTGGGTATCGACGCGAACAGTGGTTTCACCCTGAGCAGCCGCCTGAGCGCCACCCGCCTTACCACCAGCTCCGTTTGCATCTCGTGTTTTAGGCGCAATTTTCGCGGCCTGAGCAGGCTTGGCAGCCGGTGCGGGGGTCGGTGCTGGAGAGGGCGCCGCTTTCGCCGGTTCTGGTGCCTTTTTCTCCGGTTTAGGGACCGCTTTGGGCTTCTTGGGTGCGTTCGCTTCTTTACTCGCCGCAGGTGTCGGCGCTGGTACAGCTTCTCCCTCCTTAGTAGGCCCGTTGCCCTTGCCGTGAAGCTGGTCTAGCAGGTCCTCAAATTCATCATCAGAAATCAAATCCCCACTGGGTTTCACTGTCTCGGCTGGGGTATCTGAACTGGTTTTCTTGGCCGCCGTATTAGGCGCTTTTCCGGCTCCGTGCAACTGATCGAGCAAGTTTTCAAATTCATCTTCGGTAATCTCGTCAGCACTGGCACTTGGCGCTGCTTTCTTCTCTTCGGGCGCAGGGCTCGGTTTGGCCGCTGGTTTAGCGCTGGGAGCACCACCAGAACCATGCAATTGATCCAAAAGGGCTTCGAATTCGTCTTCGGTTATTTCATCGCCACCATCACCTGTCGCAGATGCCTGCGGCGCTTCTCCTGCACCAGGCTTATCGTCAATGGCGTCTAACAAGCCTTCGAATTCGTCATCACTGATATCAAAATCGGCGGTGTTTTCGTCGTTAGAACTGGTTTCAGGGGCAGGTTCGGGTTCAACTTCCGGCGCGCTCGCCTCAGCTGCAGGTTCCTCTCCGGCCTCTCCACCACCGAGATCCTCACCTGCAACCAATAACTCCAGGTTGTGAATAAGTTGCGGGTCTGCAGCCTGAGGTGACTCCCCATTTTGCAGTTGTCCGAACTGAGTGGTAACTGTATCGAGCGCCTGCAGCACCACATCCATTAATTCAGGCGTAACATCTCTATCGCCATTACGAAGTATGTCGAATAGGTTTTCCGTAACGTGACAGCAATCAACCATGGTCGTGAGCTGCAAGAACCCCGCACCGCCTTTGACAGTGTGAAAACCACGAAAGATTGCGTTGAGCAAATCACGGTCCTCGGGGCTTTGCTCAAGTTCTACGAGCTGCTCCGATAGTTGTTCGATGATTTCTCCAGCTTCTACCAGGAAGTCCTGAAGTATTTCTTCATCATCGCCAAACGCCATTTTGACTCCTTTAGTGTTAAGAGGCCCTAAAACCCTAAGCTCGAAAGCAAATCGTCTACATCGTCTTGGCCACTGACAACATCGTCACGCTTATCTGCATGCATGGCAGGCCCCTCAGCTTTAATTGCATCTGTTTCTTCTTTTTTATTATCCTCATCCGAAGCGAGGCCAGTGACCTCTTCAACCTGACCTGCGATACGCATTAAATTAACCAACTCGCTCTCAACGTCGGTGATCAGGCCAATCACTTTTTTTAGCACCTGCCCAGTAAGATCCTGGAAGCCTTGCTCCAAAATAATTTCCTGTAAGTGCCTGTTTAGTAAATCCGTTCCCTCGCCCATTTGATCTAGAAAATCATCAATGCTTGAATACAATTCTTTGAATTGCTCCTTGCTCATTTCACGGCGCTTCAATTTTTTCCATTCGTCTTTCAGGCGATGGGCCTCCTGCCCTAAATTCATAGCGATAGGCGCTGCGGCCTCAACTTTATCCATCGTTTTATCCGCCGCCGCCTGAGTTAGGTCAAGCACGTATTGCAGGCGGTCCGACGCATCACGAATTTCTGAATTTTTTACTTCGGGAGGATTTGTGGTCACATCCGCGTCAACATTGAAATTGACAATTGCGTTGTGCAGCCCCCGCGTCAATTGCCCGACGGAATTAAAAATATGTGCATCGCGCGCTTCCAGCAACCGATGAATTATGTCGGAAGCGTTTTCGTATTCGTTATTCTGGAGTTTGTCGACCAGTTGATTTGCAGACTCTTGAAGAAGTGCCATGAACTTCTCGTCTTCACGGGCCGAAGCGGGATTTCCCATTGGTGCATCCTATTGGTTTAGTTATTCACACGCTCAAAAATTTTATCGATCTTTTCTTTAAGCACCTGAGCTGTGAACGGCTTCACCACGTAGCCATTTACACCCGCCTGCGCAGCTTCAATAATCTGATCACGTTTGGCCTCGGCCGTAACCATTAATACTGGCAAGCTCACCAGCTTTTGATCCGCTCGCACTTCCTTGAGGAGGTCAATACCTGTCATGCCAGGCATATTCCAATCGGTGACCAAAAAATCAAAGTCACCACCGCGCAGCATGGGCAACGCCGTCGAGCCATCATCTGCCTCGTGCGTATTTGTGAACCCCAGATCACGCAATAAATTTTTGATAATTCGACGCATCGTTGAGAAATCGTCAACGATGAGAATTTTCATATTTTTATCCAATGCAACCTCCCGATTACCGTTGCCTAAAATGGAACAGTCTCAACACCGCTTTTTTCAGGGTACTCCAGATACTATTCTAGTCGCTCGTTTTGAGTCCTCCAGTTTTTATCTGGGCTTTACACGCGAATGCTCTGATTATTGCTCTCTTTAAAAAAAACCGCTTGTATCATTGGCTTACACGCGTTTTCTAAACTTATTATGAACGCCAATCGGAGAGACGTGCGCGCAGGCGCGAGGCCGCCTGACTATGAATTTGGCTCACCCTGGATTCACTGACACCGAGCACTTCACCAATTTCTTTCAAATTGAGTTCTTCTTCATAGTAGAGAGAGAGCACAAGCTTCTCCCGCTCAGGAAGGCGTCCCACCTCGTGCGCCAGAACCTGTTTCATATTGTTTTTAATGACATGGGCACCGGGCTCGGATGCCGATGGGTCGGGAAGTTGGTGGTCGGGGTGCTCATCGTCCCCTTCGAGCGACTCTTCAAGGCTAAACAAGCGCGCGGAAGCGCAGTCCTTGTTCATCGCGTGGTAGTCATCAAGCTCCATATCGAGACACGCTGCGATCTCTGAATCCTTGGCGTCGCGCCCGGTACGCGCTTCAATATCGTTAATTGCTTCATTTATTTTACGTGCGTTTCTGTGCACTGATCGTGGCGCCCAATCACCCTTACGCATTTCGTCGACGATGGCGCCACGTATGCGTATACCCGCGTAGGTTTCAAAGCTGGCTCCCTTGGAGCCGTCATATTTTTGCGCGGCCTCGAGTAGACCTATCATGCCGGATTGAATTAAGTCTTCTACTTGGACGCAGGATGGCATTCTTGCCATGATGTGGTGGGCGATGCGCTTAACGAGGTAAGCGTATTCTTCGATATTTATTGCCGCTGAACTTGCTTGCGAATGTGGATACATGTCGAAATTTTCGGCCGGAAGGTCTTTCATTCACCGCTCGCACTTATTCGCGCATAAACACGTGAATCAGTACATGCCGCTAGCGTTAGCGGTCTGCAATAAACGCTCAATGAAAAATTCCAAGTGCCCTCTGGGACCGCTCTGCACCTGCCAGCTATCTATTTTTTCGGCGAGCCCTTTTATCGCGATTGCCGCTTTACTTCGCGGAGCCACTTCTAATAGTGGACGTCGCTGCTGTACCGACTTACGCACATTTTCGTCGAAAGGCACGTGGCCAAGGTATTGCAAAGAGGCATCTAAAAACCGATCGCACACCGTATTCAGTTTCTCGAACAGCAGGCGCCCTTCCTGTGCTGTTCGCGTCATATTTGCGATAACGCGAAAACGAAAAACATTATGTTCTTTGTTGAGCAGTTTCATCAGCGCATAGGCATCGGTGATGGACGAGGGTTCGTCGCATACAACAACAATAACTTCTTGCGAGGCGCGCACGAAACTGACAACCATGTCGGATATTCCCGCTGCGGTATCGACAACAAGTACGTCGAGCTGATCACTTATGTCGCTGAACGCATGCACAAGCGACGCGTGTTCATGCGGAGTCAATTGGGTCAGCTGCTGCACACCGGAGGTTGCCGGAACAACTTTAATACCACCGGGACCGTTTAGAAGGACGTCGCGCAGTGAATGGCTGCCGTCCAATACGTCGGCAATGGTATGTTTCACTTTAAGACCGAGTAGAACGTCCACATTGGCCAGACCGAGGTCTGCATCCATCAGGACCACTCGACGGCGCAACTCGGCTAGCGCGACGCTGAGGTTTACAGAAACGTTGGTTTTCCCTACACCGCCCTTTCCACCTGTAACAGCGACAACCTTAATGGGGTGACTCGAATTCATTGCGTACTGATATCCAGATGAAACCTATATCCTTTTAAATGTAGCAAATGCTGGGCGAAGTCTCGGACTAGTTTCATTATTTTTTTGAATTACACTGACACGGAACTTGCCGGCGCGAAGCGTTTGGCTAGCGCCACAGCCGACGCAATGAGCTCCTTGCTGCTCGCCTGCTGAATATCTTCAGGGACCTGCTGACCATTGGTCAGATAAGCCACGGGCAGTTGATGCTCGATTACAGCGCTCATCGCCTCACCCAGACTTGTCGCCTCATCAAGCTTGGTCAGCACACACGCATCCAGCCCGCGCTCTGACTTATACGCGTGTATCGATGCCTTGAGGGTCTGGAGCTGGCTCGAGCTCGACAGAACCAGGGCGCGTTTCATTGACGGCACTTCATCCAACTGAGCCAGTTGATCACGAAGTTTGGGGTCGCCATGCCTAAATCCAGCCGTATCCACCAAAATAAGTGAAAAATCGCGCAATGCCGCCAGCGTCGTCAGCAGCGAACGATCGCTATCCACACATCGCACAGGAGCGTCGAGAATGCGACCCAGGGCTCTCAGTTGCTCGACAGCACCCACCCTGTGAGTATCCATAGATACTAGCGCCACTTTGCCAGTACCGTGTTTGAGTGTGTATTGGGCGGCAAGCTTGGCTATGGTCGTTGTTTTACCCACACCGGTGGGGCCGACAAAAGCAAAGGTACCCCCATCGTCGGCTGCCAGAGTGGTCGCGATAGGAATTTTTCGGGCCAGCGCGGACAAAATCCGCTTCCATTGTGCGTTTAGACGGCCCGTTCTGCCGACATGCTTAATCAGATCCATTCGAATTTCTGACGAAAGTCCGAGGCGATCCAAATGCTCCAGCAGCACGTTTTCAGTTTCGCTACGCACTTCCGCTTCAGGTGGCTGAGCTGTTTCCGGCCGGCGCCACATTTGCTGCTCTAGCATCATTCTCAAATCAGCGAGCTCGCCGCGCAAATTTTCAAGCTTGCGTTCGCTCTCATCATCCGCTGCTTTGGCGCTTGGCTCAGCCATTTTGCGCTCGGCGACAACGGGCGCATCGACCTGCTCGTCGGCTGCGCGTTTTTTTGCGGCAATCATACGTTCGCGCGCGCGTTCGATCTCAAGCGCCAAATCTTCTCCTCGACGCTGCAGACGCCCCGCTTGCGGACCGTTGATCTCAAGCTCGGAAGGATAGCTCGCCGCCGCTTGCTCTATGCCAGCCTGGCTCTGCCAGCTGGTGTCGCTGGATAACGCCTGATCCACTTCAGTGTCAAAATTCTGGCCAAAGGCGCGCCGTTCAGAGATGCCACGTGTCGGTAAGTCTCGCTCAACCGAAGTGACAATTTCCACACCGCCGTCGACCTTTTGGCTGGAAAGAATTATCGCTTCCGGACCCATTTCTTCGCGCACAAGTTCCAATGCTCTGCTCATGCTAGGTGCTACGAAGCGTTTTATTTCGGTGTCTGTTGTTGTCATCATTACTTTCCTCAGAACATCGCCTTTAACTTATTAACCTTGGATTACGTCCGCGCCAACCGTGGCCTCGATGGTTATTTGTTTATTGTCCGGCACCTCGTTGTATGCCAACACATGCATGTCCGGCACTTGATGGCGAATAAACTTAGCCATCATAAATCTGAGCGGTGCTGCAACCAGTAACACAAGAACCTTACCGCTCGACTCGAGTCTGCGCGCTGCTTGTACAAGCGAGTTATTAAGACGCTCGGCCAGCTGAGGTTCAATAAAGGCAGCGTCATCAGCGCCAGCTTTTTGTGCCTGCTGGAGGGTCTGAAGCAACAACTGTTCCAGGCGTGGGTCAAGCGTAATCACGGGAACATTCGCGTCAGGGCCAACAATGCCCTGCATAATTTGACGCGCGAGAGATACACGCGCTACCGCGGTAAGGGCATCCGTGGCCATCGCGTTACTGCCCCGCGAAGCGAGCGCTTCGGCAATCGTGCGCATATCGCGAATCGCCACCTGTTCAGACAGCAGGCTTTGCAGGACTTTGAGCAATTGATTGATAGTGATCGTATTTGGCACCAACTCTTCGACCAGTTTGGGCGATTTTTCAGCCAGTAGATCGAGCCATTTTTGCACGTCTTCATGACCGATGAGTTCGTGAGCATGAGACTGCATAATCTGATTTAAATGGGTTGCGACCACAGTCGCCGGATCAACAACGGTATAGCCGAGTGACTGAGCCTGATCCTGCATGTTGTCATCAATCCAAACAGCCTCTAAACCAAAGGCGGGATCTTTTGTACGATTGCCCTCAAGCTTGCCGAATACCTGTCCTGGATTAATGGCCATGAACCGGCCTGGAAACACTTCAGCTTCGCCAATGGCCACACCCATAAGTGAAATGCGATAGAAATTCGGCATAAGGTCTAAATTGTCGCGAATATGGACCGCCGGTATTAGGAAACCGAGATCCTGAGATAATTTTTTGCGAACGCCTTTTATGCGACCGAGGAGTTCGCCGCCTTGGGCCTTGTCGACTAGTGGAATCAGTCTGTATCCAACCTCGAGACCGATCACATCTACCGGCTGGACATCATCCCAACTCACCTCCACGGGCTCTTGAGACGCCGAGCCCGATTGACTTTCTAGCGCGGGGGTTGCCATCGGGCCCTGTGGAGCTGCCCCTCCTGGCATGCTCCCAGCGGCAACAAAGCCACCCTCTTCAACAACCTCGGCATCGCGCTGTCGATAGTGAATGTAGTAAGCGAGCAACCCGCAGATAAGTGCCAGACCGATAAACGGAATATGCGGCATGCCGGGAATAGAGCCCATCACAAATAAGATGCCAGCGGCCACTGCGAGCGCTTTGGGTGAATCAAACATCTGCGAAAGCACTTGTCGATTCATGTCCTCCGAGCTATTAACTCGCGTGACCATAATCGCCGCCGCGGTCGACAACAGCAATGACGGTATTTGTGCCACAAGACCATCGCCAATGGTCAGTAGCACGTAGTTTTCCAACGCCGTCTGAAACTCCAGATTGTGCTGAGCCATACCGACAATCAGACCGCCAATAATATTGATCACCAGAATCAAAATACCGGCGACGGAATCACCTCGCACAAATTTGCTCGCACCGTCCATGGCGCCATAAAAATCCGCTTCGGCGGCAACGTCCGCGCGGCGCGTTCGCGCCTCCTCCTGGTCAATCAGCCCCGCATTCAAATCGGCATCAATCGCCATTTGTTTGCCGGGCATCGCATCTAAAGTAAAGCGTGCGCTGACCTCGGAAATGCGCCCGGCACCCTTAGTCACAACCACGAAATTGATAATAATCAGGATGATGAATACAACGAGACCAACAGCGTAATTGCCACCAATCACAACCTCGCCGAAGGCCTGAATCACCTTGCCCGCAGCATCACCACCTTCATGACCGTTGAGCAAAACAATGCGCGTTGAAGCGACATTCAACGCAAGTCGTAGTAGCGTTGCGACGAGCAAAATCGTGGGAAAAACAGCGAAGTCCAGCGGACGCAGCGTATAAATCGCGACAAGCACAACAACGATTGACAACGCGATATTAAATGAGAAAAAAGCGTCCAGGAGGAATGCTGGCAGCGGCAGCGTCATCATACCTAGCAGCGCGAGCAGCAATATAGGTATGGATAAGTTTCCGCGGAAAGCACCCTGCAAGCCCTGCTTAACAGATGAAGAGTTCACTTCTCCCGGCAGTGTGCGAAGGTGGCTGAAAAACGAATCTGCCATTTAGTATCTCAGTCTCACAAAAGTCCAAATAGATTTACGCCAAATAATTGGCACATATTTCCCGGTTATTGCTAAATCGCAAAAGCTGTGCCGATTCGATAACTTCAACGTTTATCGTGCCTGCACGGCTGTTTAGCGCAGCAAATTGACGCACTTGTCACAACACGATTACACTTGAATCAATAACGCTAATAGAGAAATGCCTATGAACTCGAAGGCCGCGCAACACATCATCACGGTGTTAATCATCTGTGTTTCTGTTCTTTCCCTCTCAGTATCCGCCGACACGAACAACACGAATTACCCACAGACCAAACACGACAACAAACACAACCTCAATATTGATATTCTGGCGATCGACGACGATATAAAAGCCCTACTCGACAGAGAGATTCGGCCAATTCGCGATCCGGTTGATCGAGCGGTCCAGCTACATGACCTGATGTTCAACAGCCATCGTTTAAATATCAAATATTCCTTACAAGATACGTTGACAGCCAACCAGACCTTTTATGCAGGCAAAGGCAACTGCCTCTCGCTGGCAGTACTTTACGTCGCGGCGGCGCGCCACGTCGGCTTGAGAGCCAAATTCAGACGTGTGAATATACTTTCGGATTGGGAAGACAAGCCCAGCTTCACTCTCTTGCCAAGACATGTAAACGTGAGTGTTCCCATAGGCCTGGACACCGTGCAAATCGAATTTCTGGGTACCTTCTTCAACCAGGAATTCCTAACCAAAAACACGAAACTGGTTTCGGACAATCGTATCTTCGCCGAATATCACAACAACATCGGCATGGAGTATCTGGAGTCCGGAAATTATGAAAATGCCGTCGCACATGTGGAACGGGCGCTCGAGTACGACGAAAAAACGGATTTTCTATGGTCTAACTACGGTGTCATTAAAAAGCTCATGGGCGAGCTTGACGCAGCTGAGGCTATGTATAAAAAAGCACTGTCAATAAATAAACGCAATCTGTCTACAATGACGAACCTGCAGGCGCTGCTTCACCACACTGGCCGACAAAAAGAAGCCATGGCGCTGGGTAAAAAAATTGAAAAGCAGCACCGTAAAAACCCTTACTACTTAGCGCGTATTGCGCGAGCCAAATTTGAATCGGGTAATTACGAACTCGCATTGGAGCACATATCTAAAGCCATTCGCCACAATAAAAAAGAGGCGCGATTTCATCATCTTCAAGCGCGCATATACGTATCGCTCAACATGAAAGATAAAGCGCTAAGGGCGTTAAAAAGAGCCAGTAAGACAAGTGAAGATTTTCAGCAGGAAGAGATTTATAACAGTAAGATTTCGCAGTTACTCGCGCAACTTTAGTTAAGGCCTGTAACCGTATCTTTAACGCGCTGTACCATTGCCCGAATACCGTTGCCACGTGTCGGGCTAAGGTGCTTTAGCAAGGCTAGCTCATCAAAATACGCGTCAATATCAAAGTCCAAAATTTCGCTGGACCGCTTGCCATTATATGCGGCCAGCACAACACCGAGCAGACCTTTTACGATAAAAGCATCGCTATCTACATCAAAATAAAAAATACCGTCGTCAATATGGTAATCCATCCAAACTTGACTCTGACAGCCCCGGACCAGTTTATCGTCAGTTTTTTTTTCTTCTGCCATTGGCAGTAAGTCTTTGCCCAGATCAATAATGTATTTATATCGTTCTTCCCATGAGTCCAGAAAACCAATTGTGTCGATAATATCCTGCGTGGTAATACTGATACCGAAAGGATTTGTATTGTGCTGCATGCTAAAAGAGGGCCGTTTGGAAAATTAAAAAAACATGCCCGTTTCAAGTTGGGCTTCTTCTGACATCATCTCTCGACGCCAGGGAGGATCAAATACCAGCTCGACATCAACCTGTTGCACATTCGGCACCAACCTAACCCGATGCTTTACATCGCCAACGAGTACCGGTCCCATACCACAACCGGGCGCAGTGAGTGTCATTTCAATCGTAACCTTACCGGTGTGTTGATTAACCTTGAGCGAATAAATCAAACCCAAGCTACGCAAATTTACTGGAATTTCCGGGTCGTACACTGTTTCCAATGCTTCCCAAATTTGTTCTTCGTGTATACGCCCGTCACCGGGATCATCAAAATTAAGTTCGAATTTCTCCAAACCGAGCGCGTCTGCATCCGTGCCATCTACTCGCAGCATGTTACCTAAATAGACCACCGTATAATTGCCACCGAGCGACTGGGTGATGGTAACGAAAGTGTTGGCGGGAATCGTCATCGGATCGCCAACGGGAACCAAGCGCGCTTTGCAATCGCGCGTAGTAGAAACCATACGTTGTTCAGCAACTACATGAGACATAATTATTCCTGAATACTAAAACTTTCTCCGCAGCCACATTCGTCTTTAACATTTGGGTTCTGCATGATCAAATTTAAATTCAAACCTTGTTGCTGAATATCGATTTCAGTTCCTTGAAGAGCAGAAAGATACCGAACATCCACATACAACTTTACACCGTTGAGCAACACAAGCTCGAGATCACCTTCAACGACTTGTTCCACCTCTTCCATAATATATTTGTAACCCGTACATCCTGCCTGCTTTAGCGATAAGCGCACGCCAACGGCATTTTTTTGCTCAACCTGTTTAAAAAAATGTTGCGCCGCCGATTCGCTTACTTTAACAATAGAGCCGGCTTCGCTATGTATATCAAAAGTCTCAACAGTCATCTCTTTTCACCGTAAAAACCCTAAAACTTTTTTTAATGATGCAAATAAGCAGTCCACATCCGCCCGAGTATTGTAAATTGAAAACGAAGCTCGGACCGTTCCGGGAATATTGTAGCGCTGCATTAGAGGTTGCGCACAATGATGACCGGTGCGAACAGCAACACCCTGCTGGTCCAGCAATACACCGATATCCGCAGGATGGGTGCCATCGACGCCAAAACTAAAAATTGCAGCAGAATTTTTCTCACGACCTATACGTTGCAAGCCTTCAATTTCCGCGGAACGCTTAACACAATACGCAAGTAAATCTTGTTCGTGCGCCAACATTTCCACTCTGTCGAACTGCGACAAATATGCAAACGCTGCCGCCAGGGCGATCGCACCAGCAATATTTGGTGTACCAGCTTCAAATTTATACGGAGCGGAATTAAATGTGGTACCAGAAAAACTCACCGTTTCGATCATTTCTCCGCCGCCCTGGTAAGGCTGCATGGAGTCAAGCAATTCCTGTTTGGCCCAGAGCGCGCCAATGCCAGTCGGACCAAACACCTTGTGACCAGAAAAGGCGTAGAAATCACAATCCAGCGCCTGCACATCTACAGAAAAATGTGCAATTCCCTGCGCGCCGTCCACCAACACTTTGGCACCAGTATCACGACACATAGGCACAATTTTTTCCAATGGGTTTATCGTCCCAAGCGCATTGGAAATATGATTAACAGCAACCAGTTTTACATTTTTGTCCAACATCGTCGCCAGGGATTCGAGATCAATTGCGCCGGACTGGCTAACAGGAATTGCCTTCACTGTTGCACCGAGTTCATCGGCTACCAGCTGCCACGGTACAATATTTGAGTGGTGCTCTAACTCCGAAACCAAAATGACGTCGTTTGCACTCAGAGAGGTTTTTCCCCAGGAATGGGCAACAAGATTAATTGCTTCAGTGGTGCCGCGCGTCCAGATAAGTTGACTGGACGTCGGGCTATTAATTGCATTGGCAACACATTCACGCGCTTCTTCAAACTTTTTTGTCGCCAAGTCTGCAAGTGCGTGTGCACCGCGATGAACATTTGAATTATAGCGGCTGTAGTAGTCGACGATGGCATCGATCACAGGTTGCGGTTTTTGCGTGGTCGCAGCGTTATCCAAATACACCAACGGGTGACCATTGACATCCTGGTGTAAAATTGGAAAGTCAGCGCGCACCTGCTCTGCAGAAAACGGACGTATCGACACTTGCTGGAGGGCACTCACAGTAGATGCCTCACTAATGCCGGGTCCCTGGAAAACAATTGGGCAATGGCCGGCCGTAAATAATGTGAAATCGCCTCGTGTTTTAGTTCGGCAATAAGTTCGTTAATAAAACCAAAGCTCAACATAACAAGAGCTTCATTTTCAGAAACACCTCGCGTCCTCAAATAGTGCAACGACATTGGGTCCAACTGCGCAACCGTCGCGCCGTGAGCACAGCGTACATCATCCGCGTAAATTTCCAATTCAGGCTTGGTATCCACTTCCGCTTTATTGCTGGTAAGCAGGTTTTTATTGCTCAGATAAGCTTCTGTTTTTTGCGCATCCTTATGAATATGGATACGACCGTTAAAAACAGCCCGCGCCTCGTCGGCGACGATACCCCGAAAAACTTCGTTTGAACGACAATGCGGAACCTTATGCTCAATGCAACTATGAATATCTACATGTTGCTTGTTCTTGGGAAGGTAGACGCCGTTGATATGTGACTCTGCACCCTCGCCTTCATATTCAACATGCACATCCAAACGTTTTAAACGGCTGCCAAACGCCAAATAAAAACTATTCAGGTGCGCGGCGCTTTCGAGGGTGGCAAACACGGCGCCAATATGGACCGCGCTTTCCTGTTCTTTATGCAGACGATAATGTGTCAGTTTTGCATTTGCGCCCAAAAAAAGTTCTGTCACAGCATTGGTAAATACATTGTGCGACTCAGAAGAACTCACATAGTGTTCAAGTAATGATGCCTCGGCACCGCTCTCGAGCACCATCAGTAAGCGACTGTTTACGTTGGCATTATCGCTCTCGCTCGTGGTTAACCATACGACCTGAATCGGCTTGTCGACTTTGCGGTTTCTCTTTACACGCAGGAATACGCCGTCACTGAGTTGACTCGTGTTTAGCGCACTAAATCCAAATTCTTTTAGTTCAATGTTCGTATTTAACTTGCCCGCAATAATTTTTCGTTGCAAGTCATCTGCGTCTTCAAAACGGGACAGTTCCAAGGCGCTGTCTTCGGATAGGCTGGATAAACCCTCAGCATAGCGACCATTGACAAAAACAAGCCTGTGCACCTCGAATTCGGGGATTTGATATAACGCACTTAGAGACGGATCGAGCGGCGCATCCGATATTTGCCGTGCAAAATAATTTTGCTTTTGCAAAAAACTCAGATTGGTATATTTCCAGTTTTCAGTCTTTCGTGTTGGCAGTGAATAATGTTGCCAGACAGATTTTCCCTGCGCTCGAAGAGGACTTAACCAATCTCGCTCGCGCTCAACTGCAAGCGCGGCTTGAGTAAAGTCGAACATCATGCAACCTCTTCTTCAAGCCAGGCGTAACCCTTGGCTTCCAACTCGAGTGCGAGAGACTTATCGCCCGATTTGACAATTTTGCCATTTGCCAGCACGTGCACAAAATCCGGCTCGATGTAATTGAGCAGGCGTTGATAATGCGTCACCACAATAAAACCTCTCTGCGCCGACCGCAACGAATTCACACCATCAGCAACAATTTGAAGCGCATCAATATCCAAACCTGAATCCGTTTCATCAAGAATGGCTAGCGTTGGTTCCAACAACATCATCTGCATAATTTCGTTGCGTTTTTTCTCACCCCCCGAAAACCCTTCGTTAACGCCACGCTTGAGGAAATCCTGATTTAAATTCACCTCTTTACATGCGGCCCGTGCCTGCTTCATAAAACTCACCGCATCGCAAGGCGCTTGCGCTCTATGCTCACGAACGGCATCTACAGAAGCTTTAAGAAATTCCATATTGCTGACACCGGGAATTTCAACTGGGTATTGAAAAGCGAGAAATAAGCCCTCTCGCGCGCGCTCCTCGGTTTCAAGCTCTAACAAGTCCTTGCCTTGAAACTGGATATCGCCGTCAATGATGTCATAACCGTCACGCCCTGAAAGCACATGCCCAAGCGTACTTTTACCGGAACCGTTTGGCCCCATAATCGCATGAACCTCTCCAGCTTTAACGTCTAAATCAAGGCCTTTCAGAATAGTTTTCTCGTCAACATTCACATGTAAATTTTTGATGCTTAACACTTACTGCGCTCCAGCAAATTCGAACAATATTAACCTACAGAACCTTCAAGGCTCACTTCCAAAAGTTTGCCGGCTTCAACGGCAAATTCCATCGGCAGTTCCTTAAAAACTTCCTTACAAAAACCATTCACAATCATCGATACCGCTTTTTCTGTATCAATGCCTCGCTGCTGACATAAATATAATTGGTCATCACTGACCTTCGACGTAGTGGCTTCATGCTCGACAACAGCTGAAGGGTTTTTGCTTTCTATGTAGGGGAAGGTGTGTGCAGCGCATTTATCGCCTATCAGGAGAGAATCACACTGCGTGTAATTGCGTGAGGAACGTGCACCGGGGTTCATGCGTACCAAACCTCGATAAGCATTGGAGCTTTTTCCAGCTGAAATCCCCTTGGAAATAATAGTAGAACGGGTATTTTTGCCGAGATGAATCATTTTCGTGCCAGTATCGGCCTGCTGAAAATTATTTGTCAGAGCAACGGAATAAAATTCTCCAACGCTGTTATCACCCTTAAGTATGCAACTCGGATATTTCCAGGTAATAGCCGACCCTGTTTCTACCTGGGTCCACGATATTCGCGCATTAGTATGCGCAACACCACGCTTGGTAACGAAATTATAAATACCACCATTGCCTTCCGCGTCACCTGGATACCAGTTTTGCACAGTAGAGTATTTAATATTTGCATTGTCGAGCGCGACCAATTCAACCACGGCGGCATGCAATTGATTTTCGTCACGCATTGGCGCAGTGCAGCCTTCCAAATAGCTTACATGACTGCCCTCGTCTGCGACAATTAAGGTTCTTTCGAACTGCCCGGTGTTGGATTCATTTATTCTAAAATAAGTGGACAATTCCATCGGGCAGCGCACGCCCTTGGGAATATATACAAATGACCCATCGCTAAATACCGCACTATTCAACGCAGAAAAATAATTATCTTTTTGCGGAACGACACTGCCCAAATATTTTTTCACCAGGTCGGGGTATTCATGCACAGCTTCAGAAATTGGGCAAAATATAACACCCGCGTCCTGTAACTTGCTGCGAAACGTTGTTGCAACTGAAACGGAATCGAAAACCGCATCTACAGCAACGCCTGCGAGCATTTCCTGTTCGTGTAGCGGAATACCGAGTTTGTTATATGTTTCGATAAGCTCTGGATCTACCTCATCCAGGCTCTTGGGTTTATCTTCGATACTTTTAGGTGCTGAATAGTAAGAAATATCTTGATAATTAATTTGCGGGTAGTGCACATGCGCCCACGAAGGCTCTTCCATCTCCTGCCAAATACGAAACGCGTTTAAACGCCAGTCGAGCATCCATTGCGGCTCATTTTTTTTTGACGATATAAAGCGAACAACGTCTTCATCGAGGCCGGGCGCAAGCGTATCAGACTCGATATTGCTAACGAAGCCCGCCGCGTAGTCGCTTTCTATCAGACGATCAATGTGCTCTTGAGACATACTTGCCTTTCTATGTTCGTGATAATTAAGTTTAAGTACGCGCCTGCACTAACTTTGGGCTCAACGCAGCATGCGCATGACGAATACTTTCCACCGCGGTATCGATATCCTCTGCTTGCGTGAAACGCCCAAAACTAAAACGCAGCGAGTTATGCGCGTATTCGCTTGAATTGCCCATCGCCGTAAGCACGTAAGAAGGCTCCATTGTCGCCGATGCGCAAGCGGAACCCGTCGAGATAGCAAGCCCGCGCAAACTCATCAACAAGGTTTCGCCATCAATACCGTCAAACCCGACGTTGACAATGCCCGGCAGACACAGCGCTTTTCCGCCATTTAAATGCACGCCATCAAGCTCATAAATACCTCGCCAAAACTGTTCTCTCAGCGAGAAAATACGCGCTTTTTCTTCATCAATATTTGTTGCCGCAACTTCGGCAGCTTTGCCAAAACCAACAATTTGATGTGTTGGCAAAGTACCGGAACGCATCCCGCGCTCGTGGCCACCACCATGAATTTGCGCGCTCAAACGCACATCCGGATGACGTCGCACGTACAGAGCACCAATGCCTTTTGGGCCATAGAGCTTATGCGCTGACATCGACATTAAATCAATATTTAACTCTGCGACGTTCAGAGCGATTTTTCCGAGCGTCTGAGCGGCATCGACATGCAATAAAATACCTTTGTCACGACAAAATTCCCCCAACGCCGCAATATCATTGATAACGCCCGTCTCGTTATTCGCGTGCATCAGTGAAATTAAACACGTATTTGCGCGTAGCTCAGCCGCAATGGCCGCCAACGACACGTCGCCGTTAACACTGGGCGCAACGTAGCTCACTTCTACACCATGTTCACCAAGGTAGCCGCACGCATCCAATACCGATTTATGCTCTATCTGCGAAGTGATGATGTGTAAGGGGCGCTCTGCTCGCGCGTCAATAGTGCCTTTTAACGCCAGGTTATTGGATTCTGTTGCACCGCTCGTCCACACAATTTCTCTCGGATCAGCACCAATACAGTTAGCCAACTGGCTGCGCGCTGCCTCCACTAATTCCTCTGCTTTCCAGCCATAGAAATGCGAACGCGACGCAGCGTTGCCGAAGCTGCCATCGAGGGTGAGGCATTCGGACATCGCCAGCGCAACCGCTGGGTCTACCGGCGTTGTCGCTGCATAATCCAAATATATTGGTGAATTCACACGGATGCCCGCTTAAATGCTCGAAGCAGAAATGCGCTCTAACGAAAGCGCGTCCATACCCTCTCGCTGATTCTGCCGCAATGCCACGTTTTGGACTTCGCGACGCGCAACAAGGCTCGCGAGACTAATAGCGCTCAAAAAAGAATGAATCTGACTGCTTAAATCGTCCCACAAATAGTGGGTCAGGCAAACTTCACCCTGCTGGCAATTGCCGCTGCCACCGCAGTTCGTAGCGTCAATAGATTCGTTTACTGCATCGACAATCTGGGCCACAAAGATATCGGTCGCGCTGCGGTTTAAACGATAACCGCCGCCAGGGCCTCGCACGCTCTTTACCAGAGAATTTTGGCGCAACTTTGCAAAGAGCTGTTCCAAATACGACAGCGATATATGTTGACGCTTAGAAATATCAGACAAGCTAATAGGGCCACTATCGGCGTGTAAAGCCAAGTCCAGCATTGCCGTCACCGCATAACGGCCTTTCGTTGTCAGTCGCATTCGCTCATTCTCAGGGGTGATTTGAGCGAATTATCGTAAAAACCGAGTATTTTAGTCAAGTATTTTACTCAGGTTTATCCTCCGCACAGCTTTCTTCACTTAGTTCTCGAAGTGCATTATCGGCGTGGTAGATGTGATTTTGTATGGAGGTGAGCATGCCTCTGAGAATGCTCAATTCCATATCATCCATGCGAATTCGGTTAAAGAGGCGGCGCAGGCGGGTAATTGTCTGACGAGGATTATCGGGGTCAAGAAATCTAAGCTGCGCCAGCGTATCTTCCAAGTGAGCATAATAGTGCTCCATAGCTTCTTGCTTGGCGCGAGGAACATCCCAGTCATCAAACGTTAGCGCTTCGCCGTTGGGCGGTGCCAACGCTGACATACGGATTTCGTAGCAGATGACTTGAATCGCCGCGGCGATATTCAATGCGCTGTATTCCGGATTAGCGGGAATATGCACGTGATAGTGACATTTTTGCAGCTCTTCGTTCGTCATACCGCGGTCTTCGCGCCCAAACAAAATGGCCACTTTATGTTGTTCTGCCTCACACCATACGCGATCGCCACACTCGCGCGGTGTAAGCAGGGGCCAGGGAATACGCCGTTCACGCGCGCTGGTACCGATCACCAGGCTGCAATCGGCAATTGCGGCATCGAGTGAATCCACGACTTCGACCTGCTCCAATACATCGGTCGCCCCCGCAGCCCGCCAAACAGCTTTCGCGGTTGGATATTCCTTCGGCTCAACCAGCACCAGTTTAGAAAGACCCATATTTTTTAGCGCACGTGCAGCCGCGCCGATATTCCCTGGGTGGGTCGTGTTAATCATTACGATAGAAATATGCTCAAAGCGGTCTGACATACGTTTAAAGACTAAAATTATTTTCACGGAGAGATTAAGGCTGCGCATTCTACGCCGCTCAGCGCGGAGAGCAAAGGTTTCTCGATCCCAGGTAAAATTACATAGAAGCGCTCCGCCTCGATTGCTATACTTCTGGCTCCTTTCAGCCCAGCCTTTCACCACTAGATTTAGAGCAAGTATTTTATGGAACCCATGCTGAACGTTGCGCTTAAAGCTGCGCGCAAAGCCGGCGAAATTCTCGAGCGCGCATTTGAGCGCGTAGATTTAGTCGAAATTGAAGAAAAAGGACGCAACGACTTTGTCAGCGACATTGATCGTCAATCCGAAAAAGAAGTTATTTATCATTTGAAGAAAGCCTATCCAGATCACAAATTTATCGGTGAGGAGACTGGCGTATCTGGCCCGGATGACGCAGAAGTGGAATGGATTATCGATCCACTCGATGGCACCACAAATTTTATCCACGGCATACCGCACTTCGCGGTATCGATCGCATGCCGGCGCAACGGTCAACTTAGCCATGCAGTCGTTTTAGACCCAATCAAACAAGAGGAATTTACTGCGAGCCGCGGCCGGGGCGCCACACTCAATGGTCGCAGAATCCGCGTCAGCTCTCGCCAGGGCATGGACGGCGCTCTTATCGGTACCGGCATTCCATTTAATGGATTTGCCCTCGAACACATCAGTGAATATTTGAGCTGTCTGCAGGACATCGCCAGCCAAACTGCGGGAATTCGCAGACCTGGTTCTGCCGCTCTGGACTTGGCCTATGTTGCTGCGGGCAGATACGACGGCTTTTGGGAAATGAATTTGAAAGCCTGGGACATCGCCGGAGGCATATTACTCGTTAAAGAAGCTGGTGGAATGCTGGCAGATTTTCGCGGTGGCAATGCATTCTTCGATAGTGGCAACGTCGTCTGCGCAACACCAAAACTTTTTAAACCACTACTGCAAATTGTTGAAAAACATATGGGCTCAGTGTGAGCTCTCATCAGCAAACACTTCGTTAAATACGCTGATTAAGCGCGGCAGGTGCAGCGGTTTTGTCAAATAATGGGCAAATCCGGCTTTTTTCCCCAAAGCAATATCATGCTCCATTGCATTCGCCGATAACGCGATGACGGGAATGCCGCTGGTGACATTGTCGCGCTTCATAATATCTAGTGTTTCAAAACCACTCATTCCTGGCAGATTTATGTCCATAATGACCAAGTCGGGCTGTTTAGTTCGCGCTTCAAACAGACCACTAAAGCCTTCGCTGACAATTTCCAAATCCAACTGCGGATAGCGTGACAGAATTTGTTGCATCAGCCGCTGATTAGGCAAGCTATCTTCGACATAAAGAATTTTTCGGCGCCCTTCAAAATTTAACGCGATTGCATCTATGTTGCCGGTCCGCTCTGCGGATCCATCCGCGTCGACAACGCTGCTGGCCCGCTTCGGCACTTCTTCATCGCTCGAGCTCTCCATCGGCAGCTGAAACCAAAAAGTACTGCCCTCATGCTCAACGCTGCTAAACCCCATAGATCCACCCATTTGCTCGACAAGCCGATTGCAAATAACGAGTCCGACCCCCGTACCTTCCACATGTGAGTTTTCCGCACCCAAGCGATTAAAGGGCTGAAAAACGCGGTTCTGCATGACCTCGGATATACCTTTACCTGTATCCGCAATTGAGATTTGACAGGCACTGCCATCGATAATTCGCAATGAAATACGCACACTGCCACTTTCCACGTTGTATTTAACCGCATTGCTCAACAAATTAACCATCACTTGTTTTAAGCGCCTTCGGTCAGCAAACACTTTTAAACCTGGCGTATCTGCACCAACCACTTTGACTTTTATGCCACGCGCGTCTGCCTGAGTTTGAACCAGAGATATGCAATCTTTAACGACCGCGACTGGATCGAGCACTTCCATCGCAAAATTCATGCGCCCCGCTTCAATTTTGGCGAGATCCAATACTTCGCCAACAAGTTGCAACAGGTGCTCACCAGCCTTTTTAATTTCGTTAATATTGTCGCGCTGGTTCGCCGTGAGGTTAGTATCTAAATCAAAAAGCTGGGCAAACCCGAGAATCGCATTTAATGGTGTGCGCAATTCATGACTCATGCTCGACAAAAATTCAGACTTGGCTTTATTCGCTTTTTCAGCCGCTTCCTTGGCGTTAATTACTCTCTCTTCAGCGCGCTTTAATTCGGTAATATCCATATTGGTGCCAGACATTCTCCAGGGACGTCCATCGGCCGCGTAGGCCATTTGCCCGCGCGCGCGAATCCACCGCCATTCGTTGTCTTTGCCGAGAATGCGATATTCGACGTCAAACGGTGTTTTTTTCATAAAATGATCGTTCAGCGCGCGATCAAATGACACCAGGTCGTCTTCATGAATACGCTTGCGCCATGCACCCAAGCGGTCAAAACCCCGATTTAGATCGTCATCATTCTGGTGGTAGCCGAGCTGCTCCCAGCAACGTGAAGAAAAATGAAAGCCTCCGTGTTCGGCAGTCCATTCCCAGACACCATCGTTCGAAGCTTTGAGAATGCGCGAATGTCGCGCCTCGCTGATCATCAGCGCCTCTTCAATTTCCTTTAGCTTGGTGATATCAAAGACCAGACCAGAAGTAAACTGGACGTGGCCATTAGCTTTACGGATTGCCTGCGTTCGCACCTCAGCCCAAACGAAACCACCGTGCTTTTTACGTATGCGGAATATCGCCTCACCCGGACCACGCAGCTTGATGTGGCGCGCAATAGCTTCACTTAATGACGCGCGATCTTCGGGGTGGACGAATTCCAGGCATTTGTTTGGGTCGGATATGCTCTTCATATCCTTATCGCTATACCCCAAATAGTTCCAGAGCCCACCGTCCCAAAACATGTGTTGCTCCTCGACATCCCAATCGAGAAAGCCATAACCCTGACTGCCCTTGAAGATACGGTCGTAGCGCTCGAATTCTCGTAACAAACGCCGAAATGTGCGGGGAGACTTACGATTGCGGCCGCGACGCCGCCAGAACTGCGAGAGGTTAATCATTTGCGCTTTTAGAATAGGCTGCTTGTTTCTTAGACGGAATTACCATATCCCAGATAAGAAGCCGTTGGAAGCATCTATACTCAAGCAACAACGGCCTACGGGAGTTCGTTTATGAGTTTAGATGATATCAAGGAAGCATTGCTGGAAGTTTTTACGTGGCAAGGCGACGCAAATATGAGTGAACGCAATCACTTGCTAGTGCCGGTAAAAGTGCCACATTCTTTGTGCGAACCTCAGTCAATGGTTGCCGACAAACATAGCTATCAGTCTTCCGCCAATAAAATGGGCTAAAGTGCTTCGTCCAGTTCTGCACCTTCTTTTTCCACAGGCAGCAGGTCTTCGCGGCTAATTTTCAACCCGAGCAGAACATTAGCTGCAACGTAAATCGACGAATAAGTTCCCACAACAACACCAATAATAAGCGCCAGCGCGAAATTATGGATCATTTCACCGCCAATAAAAAATAACGCGAACAGTACCAATAGCGTAGTAAATGAAGTAATTAAGGTACGTTCTAAAGTCTGGGTGAGTGATAGATCGATAATTTCCTGTGAATCATCTTTGCGCACTATACGAAAGTTTTCACGAATACGGTCGGCGACGACAATTGTGTCATTAAGTGAATAACCAATAACCGCTAACACCGCTGCCAACACTGTAAGGTCAAAATCGAGTTTAAATAAAGAAAAGATGCCTATCACTATAACCACATCGTGAATAAGTGCTGCAACTGCACCCACTGAAAACTTGACCTGAAAACGCAATGCGACGTAAGCCATAACAACAGCCAACGCAAACAGCAAACCGAGACCGCCGTCATTTGCAAGTTCGTCGCCAATTTGTGAACCGACATAAGAAATGCGCTGTACTTCCATATTCACGTCACTAGTGCTCAAAATGGATTGCGCTACCTGATCACCCACTTTGGGATCATCCGTTTGAAAACGAATTTGCACATCGCGATCTGAACCGAAATAAATAACTGAGGCACCTGGGTAACCAATTTCCGTCATCGTCTCGCGAATGTCATCAAGCTCAGCCGTTTGCTCGTACTTCAACTCGACCAGTGCACCGCCAGTAAAATCCAAACCCAAATTCAAGCCACCGGTAACCAGGGAAAATACCGAGGCCAGCAATAAAGCAATTGAAAAAACAGCCGCGATGTAACGCTGCTTCATAAATCTAATAATTTTGGTATCGCTCATTTTTTTCTCGTTTTAAATCCCAGTTAAATCCAGAGCTTGTTAACCTGACGACCGCCATAAATAATATTGATGATCGCCCGTGTGCCCAAAATCGCGGTAAACATCGAGGTCAAAATACCCACGGATAAAGTCACGGCAAAACCTTTAACCGGACCAGAACCGATCGCAAATAAAATGACAGCGACAATTAATGTTGTCAGATTAGCATCCAAAATAGTGACAAAGGCTCGATCAAAACCCGCTTTAATCGCCGTTTGATTTGGCACACCATTTTTTAACTCTTCGCGTATACGTGAAAAAATCAATACGTTTGCATCAACCGCCATACCCACGGTTAATACAATACCCGCAATTCCCGGCAATGTAAGCGTTGCACCTATACCCGACATCACTGCAACAATGAGCACCAGATTAAACGCCAACGCAAGATTGGCGGCAAACCCAAATACCCGGTAGTACACAAGCATAAATAGCAAAACAAGCGCCAAACCTAATTGCACTGATTTGACGCCCAGTGCGATATTTTCCGCACCGAGAGATGGCCCAATTGTACGCTCTTCGACATAGGTCATCGGCGCAGCCAAGGCGCCCGAACGCAATAGCAATGCAAGTTCAGATGATTCCTCGGGACTATCGAGACCGGTAATCACAAAATTTTTGCCGAGCGCGCTGCGAATCGTCGCCAAACTAATAATTTTTTCATCGGCCACTTGTTCAATTTTTACCAGTTCATTGCCCTCAGCATCCACGGTTACAATTTTCTTCGGTTTAAACTCGATAAAAAGCACACCCATACGCCGACCAATATTGTCGCGCGTACCGCGATTCATACGCGAAGCGCCGTCTCCATCGAGCGTGATAGACACCTGCGGTTCGCTATTTTCCGGATCAAACGTAGCTTGAGCATTGACGACACTTTTACCGTAAACAAGCACGTTGCGCTCGAGCTCTGCGCCGCCAAAATAACGCTGCTCCTGTTCGTCACGAAATTCAAAACGCTCTTTGCGGGAAACAGGTGTATTCGTCTCAGCTTCCAAACGGAATTGTAAATTTGCCGTTTTTCCCAAAATGGCCTTAGCCCGCGACGAATCCTGAATACCTGGCAATTGAACAACAATGCGATTGCGACCCTGGCGCTGCACTAAAGGCTCAGCAACGCCAATTTCGTTAACGCGATTGCGCAGCGTCGTCAGGTTTTGGTTCACCGCATAGTCTTCTTTCTCGCGAATAAACTGCTCAGTAAGCGTGGCATTAATAATAAATAAGCTTTCTTCCTGCGAGTTCTCAACATCCAGCTCAGTCATTTCCTCGCGAATAATATCCAACACACTGTCTCGCAGTTCGCTCGTCTTCGCCGTAATTCGCAAACTATTACCACCCGAACGAACGAGTACGCCACGCAAATTGTTTTTTCTTATTTCGCGCTTTAGCTGCAGCTCTAAACTCGCAACGGTATCCTCAATAACTTTTTGAGTGTCGACCTCAAGTAAAAAATGGACACCACCGGCCAAATCCAAACCGAGATTCATCGAACGCGCGCCAATAGCGCGCAGCCAGTCTGGTGTTGTCGGTGCAAGGTTCACCGCTACCACATGGTTTTCACCGAGCGCTTCCTCAATTTCGCGGCGCGCCCGCATCTGATCGTCGACTTCAGCCAGACGCACGAGCAAGCTCTTTTCACCCAGCTCCTCGCCAAAATAATCTATCTCCAGTTCATCGAGCGTTTTGGTAACCGACTTGAGCAAGGGTTCGTCCGGAGTGTAAATCGCCGAGGTACCTGAAATTTGAATGGCAGGATCGGGAGGATAAATATTGGGCAGTGCGTAAATAAAGCCCATTGCCGCAACAATGAGGATAAGCAAGTATTTCCAAGTGGGAAATTTGTTCATGATGTCATCCGGTGGACTGTGTTGCCACTCACCCTGGCAACTGTTGTGTCGTTTTATTCTCTGATTAGCAATGCCTGGCTCACCAAGTTGCGAGAAGTTCGCGATTATACCGATTTTTCGTGCCGAAGAACCTCAGTTTCGCTAGGGCCTGCTGACGCTAATCAATCGGGGCATCATCGCAATTTTCAAGTCATAAACTCGGGCCTTTCTTTGTTCTGGCGTGCATAAAACTCGCGAATGTAGTCTGCGAGCCTCTGCTGTTCGATCGCCGTGCGCAGTTCCTGCATGATGCGCTGATAATGTCTCAGGTTATGAATAGTATTGAGTTGGGCACCGAGAATCTCTCCACACTTATCCAAGTGGTGCAGATAAGCGCGGCTGAAATTTTTGCAGGTATAGCAGTCACAATGCGGGTCCAGAGGTCCGGTATCATTGCGGTATTTGGCATTACGGATTTTGACAACACCCTCAGTTGTAAACAGATGGCCATTGCGTGCGTTGCGTGTTGGCATAACACAGTCAAACATGTCCACGCCCCGTGCAACGGCTTCAACGATATCTTCTGGCTTGCCAACCCCCATCAGATAGCGCGGCTTATCTGCGGGCATACGCGACCCGAGCAGGTCGAGAATACGAATCATATCTTCTTTCGGTTCGCCGACCGAAAGTCCACCAATGGCGTAGCCGTCAAAACCAATGGCCGTCAGCCCGGCAAGCGACGCTTCGCGCAAGGATTCATACATGCCCCCCTGCACGATGCCAAATAACGCGGATGGATTATCCGCATGTGCCTTTTTACTGCGCTCGGCCCACCGCAAAGACAGCTCCATTGAACGGCGCGCCTGTGTTTCACTTGCGGGGTACGGTGTGCACTCATCAAAAATCATCACGATATCCGCCCCGAGATCGCGCTGAACTTGCATTGAAATCTCCGGGTTCAGGTGTACTTCGCTACCGTTTATCGGGGACTGAAACGTGACGCCTTCCTCTGTGATCTTGCGAATATCGCCAAGGCTAAACACCTGAAAACCACCAGAATCGGTCAAGATGGGACCGTGCCACTGCATAAAATCGTGTAAATCACCGTGCAACTTCATCACCTCAGTTCCTGGGCGAAGCATCAAGTGAAAGGTATTGCCAAGTACAATCTCAGCACCACTGCCTTTGACGTCTTTGGGCAACATACCCTTTACTGTGCCGTAGGTGCCGACCGGCATAAACGCTGGCGTTTGCACGGTGCCGCGATCAAAAGACAGTTGCCCCCGACGCGCTAAACCATCACTTTGCTCGATGTCAAACTTCATCCGGTATCACTTTTTCGGCGTTTGGATTGCGCGTAATAAACATCGCATCGCCATAACTAAAAAAACGGTAACGCTCGGCGATGGCTTCACTGTAGGCCGACATGGTGTTGCGATACCCGGCAAATGCCGACACCAGCATTAACAAGGTAGACTCGGGCAAATGAAAATTTGTAATTAATACATCGACGACTTTGTATTCGTAACTGGGATAAATAAAAATATTGGTATCGCCTTGATATGCGCGGATGTCACCCGTTCCCGATATAGACGCCGCTGTTTCCAGGCAGCGCACGCTAGTGGTGCCAACGGCAATCACTCGTTTACCCGCAGCCCGCGTAGCGCGAACTTTCTCAGCGACTTCGTCGCTTAGCTCCATGACTTCCGCATGCATCTTGTGTTCGCGAATATTGTCAACACGCACGGGCTGAAAGGTCCCCGCGCCGACATGTAAGGTCACAAACGCAAACTCAGCACCTTTCTTTTTCAGCTGGGCCATTAAACCTTCATCAAAATGCAGGCCTGCCGTAGGCGCAGCAACCGCCCCACGCTTACTGCCATAAACCGTCTGATACCGCTCTCGGTCACCCTCGTTGTCCGGCCGGTTAATATAGGGTGGCAGAGGCATATGGCCAACGCGTTCGGCCACCTCCAAGATGTTTTCGCCATCAGGTAATTGCAGTTCAAACAGCGCTTCATCGCGTCCGATGACCTCAATGCCTGGGCCACCGTCGAGCAATAAACGGCTACCCGGCTTCGGTGCCTTGCTCGCGCGCACGTGAGCCATAATGCTATCGCGACTCAGAATTCTCTCAATCAGAATTTCGACACGCCCTCCGCTTTCTTTCATCGCAAACATGCGTGCCGGGATAACGCGGGTATCGTTAAACACCAGCAAATCACCTGGCTGTACAAGCGTAATAAGATCGACAAAACTTTGATGAGAGAAAGCACCGCTGGGACCATCGAGCACCATTAACCGGCTCGCAGTGCGTTGTTGAGCAGGCTCTTTAGCAATAAGAGCTTCTGGGAGATCGTAGAAAAAATCCTGCCGACGCATGGGAGTCTCAGCTTTTTGGAGACGCGCAAGGGTATAGCAAAGCGCTACATAAGCCAAACCTTAACGGTTGACCGGACCAAACTCGTTGATATAATTCCGCGCTCGCCGCAGGAAGGGCTGCAAAAATACCCCTTCGACACAGTATTATTGCCAGAGTGGTGAAATTGGTAGACACAGGGGATTCAAAATCCCCCGCCCTTAAAAGCGTGCCGGTTCGAGTCCGGCCTCTGGTACCAACATAAAGCCCCAAATCGTTTCAGACTGATTCAATTAATGTTCAAACCCTTGTGTTACAAGGATTTGCAGCCATTTAGGTATTTCACCACATGTCAAATGTGATCTTATTAACCCAGCAATAGTGCTGCTACCTTTGTTGCTACGTCAGTTCAATTTAGGGGGTAACATCAAATGGCACTTATAAAACTCAAAATCTAAGCAATTGCACCTGAGTCAAACAATGTTTGGCTGTACCACGAAAAAAGGGTTGCGCCCACGCCTAAAAGTAAATAGAGCGCGTTATTAGCATCTCGCATAGCTATAAAAAAACAAAACGCTCTTGCAATCAGCGTATATCCAGAAATTTCTCTCAAAGAAGCAAGGACAGTCATTATTTGTTTTAGCACCCGTCTTCCTCTATACGCGTGTTAGCACAAGCGTAAAATCAGTGGACAATATAAACGGGATCACTATAATCAAACGGCGCTCGCGGGGTGCCATTGGCTGAGATGTTCAGTTCGAGACAGATAGAATCGAACAGACAAACCCGCAGAACCTGATCCGACTAGTATCGGTGTAGGGACGAGCTAAGCTGCATCTTTAGTGTTTGTTTTGCCGATGCAGTATCCCCCAGTCTCTGCACCTGCTTGGTTTTTATCCCATGCAAGGTGTCATTCATGCCAACATCATCGAATTCCGAAGTCCCTATTACCGACTCGATTATTACACGCGAACCTTTAAGTGGCAGCCGCAAAGTTTACGTGACTGCCGAACATTCGCAGGACATAAAAGTCCCGATGCGGGAGATCGCGCTGACCGACGGGACTGCTGTCACCGTCTACGATACTTCTGGCCCGTATACGGATGTCAATGCGGATATCGATGTTCATCAGGGCTTACCGGATATTCGCTCGGCATGGATCGAAGCCCGCGGTGATAGTGAAGCTTATGAAGGCCGCGAAGTTCAAGCCATTGATAACGGCACCACAGATATCAGCAAAGCCTTTCGCTATAACAACCCCGCACTGCAACGACAACCACGCCGCGCGATGAGCGGTAAAAATGTCAGTCAGATGCACTACGCACGGCAGGGCATTATCACCCCTGAGATGGAATATATCGCCATACGTGAAAATCAGGCGCGTGAAGCCCTAAGGAATGAGTTCACTACTGAAGAGCGTAATCAACGCCTGGCCGGTAATTCGATGGGGGCCAACCTACAACCCATAACACCGGAGTTTGTGCGCCAAGAGGTGGCGGAAGGCCGCGCCATTATTCCCGCCAATATTAATCACACTGAATTGGAACCGATGATTATCGGGCGTAATTTTCTCGTTAAAATTAATGCCAATATCGGTAACTCGGCGTTAACGTCCAGCATTGAAGAAGAAGTGGAAAAAATGGTCTGGTCCATTCGTTGGGGCGGCGACACGGTCATGGATTTATCCACGGGCAAGCACATTCACGCCACCCGCGATTACATTATTCGAAATTCCCCCGTCCCCATTGGGACCGTGCCTATTTATCAGGCATTGGAAAAAGTGAATGGCATTGCTGAAGATCTTACCTGGGAAATTTTTCGCGACACGCTAATTGAACAAGCGGAACAAGGCGTCGACTATTTTACCATTCATGCAGGTATTCGTTTAGCCCACGTGCCACTTACCGCCAATCGCGTGACCGGCATTGTATCGCGGGGTGGATCGATTATGGCCAAGTGGTGCATCGCCCATCACCAGGAAAGTTTTTTATACACCCATTTCGAAGAAATCTGCGAAATCATGAAGGCCTATGACGTCAGCTTTTCGCTCGGTGATGGCTTGCGTCCGGGGTCACTGGCCGACGCCAATGATGAAGCCCAATTCGCCGAGCTCAAAACATTAGGCGAATTAACACAAATCGCCTGGAAGCATGATGTGCAAGTGATGATCGAAGGCCCCGGTCATGTGCCGATGCATCTGGTCAAAGAAAATATGGACATGCAATTAGAGCATTGCCACGAAGCCCCCTTTTACACCTTAGGGCCATTAACCACCGATATTGCGCCGGGTTACGATCACTTTACCAGTGGCATTGGTGCGGCAATGATTGGTTGGTACGGCTGTGCCATGCTGTGTTACGTCACCCCCAAGGAGCACTTGGGGCTGCCCAATAAAGACGACGTTAAAGAAGGCATTATCACCTATAAAATCGCTGCCCACGCCGCCGATGTGGCCAAAGGACATCCCGGTGCACGCTATCGCGATGATATGTTATCCAAAGCGCGATTCGAATTTCGCTGGGAAGATCAATTTAATCTGGGGCTGGACCCCGACCGGGCGCGTGCGTTCCACGACGAAACGCTACCAAAAGACTCCGCGAAGGTCGCCCACTTTTGTTCCATGTGCGGACCGAAATTTTGTTCGATGAAAATCACCCAGGAAGTGCGCGACTACGCGGCAAAAGGCATGGAGGAAAAATCGAAAGAATTTCGTGAGCTCGGCTCGGAAATTTATATCGAAGCCGAAAATTTATAGAGGCAAACCGGTGAGTCACGTCACACAGATCGGCGTTGTTGGTGCTGGCATTATGGGCCGCCTTATTGCCTGGCAATTGGCCCGGCAAGGTAACGCCGTCACCTTGTTTGATCGCGACAAAACTAAACACGAACGAGCGGCAGCCTTTACCGCCGCCGGTATGCTAACGCCGCTCTCGGAGGCCGATTCCGCCGAGGACACCATTGTCCAGTTGGGGAAGCAGTCCCTGGCTTTATGGCCGGCGATTGTGGAAGAGCTGAATGCAGATGTTGATTTTCATCAAACCGGCAGTTTGATTATTGCTCACGCCAACGATCACGCAGATTTAATCAATTTTCGCCAACATGTATCGCGCTTACATTTCACCGAAAACGAAATGCAGTGTTTGGACAAAAAACAATTGGCCAGTTTGGAACCCGGTTTGGCCAAAAGTTTTAGCGAGGCCTCTTTTATCGCCAATGAAGCCTGGATTTCACCACCGCTTTTTTTAAACGCATTAACACAGCACTTAAAACAAATGGGCGTTGTTTTTAATGAAGGCATCACTCTAAATAAAGTTGAACCCGGGAACGTCTATTCCGGATCAACTCGTTGGACCTTCGACACGGTTATCGATTGCCGAGGGCTGGGCGCCAAAACCGATTTGCCACAACTGCGCGGCGTGCGCGGCGAGGTGGTTCAGTTGTATGCACCCGAAGTTGAATTCAAACACCTTATTCGACTTATGCATCCGCGTTATCGTATTTATATTGTGCCGCGAGCCAATCATCATTTTGTTGTCGGTGCTACCCAAATTGAAACCGCCAGCGAAGAGCCGATTACCGTGCGTTCAGCGCTGGAGTTATTGTCAGCGGCTTACAGTGTTCACCCCGGTTTCGGTGAAGCCAATATCGTCGAGACTCGCACCAGTTGTCGCCCGGCACTGCCGAATAACTTACCGAAAATACTATACCAACCGGGATTAATGCGAATTAATGGCTTGTTCCGTCATGGATTTTTGTTAGCCCCTGCATTGGCTAACGACGCACTGCGTTTACTCGCGGGTGATAGTAGTTTTATCGGCACTGTGCCTGGAATTATTGAACGTCAGACATCCTTCGTTTCTGTTGCTGCTCACTAACACATTGAATAGTTATGTATGTATTTCTAAATAACGAAAAAACAAACATTACCCAGGGCCAATCGTTGGCGAGTTTTCTTGCAGCACACACTCAAACCACAGCCTTTGCCATCGCCATTAATGATTGTTTTGTGCCAAAAACTAAGTACGCAGAAACACAATTGCAAGAAGGTGACCGCATTGAACTTGTTACCCCAATGCAAGGAGGTTAATCATGTGGCAATTGGCTGACAAACAACTTTCAAGCCGTCTGTTGATTGGTTCTGCACTCTATCCATCGCCGCAAATTATGCTGGATGCTATTCGGGCTTCCGGGGCAGAAGTGGTTACCGCATCCCTGCGTCGACAACAACCGCAACAGCAGGGCGGACAGGATTTTTGGGCCTTATTGTCATCACTCAAACTCAATATTTTGCCCAACACTGCCGGATGTCACTCGGTAAAAGAAGCCATCAATACAGCGCTTATGGCAAGAGAGTTGTTCAATACCCATTGGATAAAACTGGAAGTCATCGGCGATGAATATAATCTTCAACCCGATCCTTTTGGTTTGTTGGAGGCGACAACTGAGCTAATTAGCCAGGGCTTTGAAGTATTTCCCTATTGTACCGACGACTTGGTTTTGTGCGAAAAGCTGGTCGAGGCCGGCTGCCGAATACTAATGCCCTGGGGCGCGCCCATTGGCACCGGCAAAGGTTTAATCAACCCTTATGCACTTAAAACCCTGCGCGAGCGACTGCCGAATATCACGCTTATTGTCGACGCGGGCATTGGTGCCCCTTCCCATGCCACCCAAGCCATGGAGTTGGGTTACGATGCGGTGCTGTTAAATACTGCCGTCGCCAATGCCAACCACCCCGTCACCATGGCCGAAGGATTTAAACACGCGCTACTTGCCGGTCGACTGGCTTATGAAGCTGGAGTTATGCACGAACGCGATTTAGCGCAACCAAGTACTCCGGTCGTAGGCACACCCTTTTGGCATCAGGAAAAATAATGCAACGTCCTGGGGTATTAAGTATTGCGGGCAGTGATAGCGCCGGTCTGGCGGGTATTCAACGCGATAATCACACCATTGTCGCGCTCGGTGGACATCCGCTTAATGTCATTAGCGCCAATACTGCGCAGGACGGCGAAGGCGTCAAGGCAATTAACGCCGTCACCATCGAAAGTTTTTCAACACAATTTGAAGCCGCGAGAACTAATCGACCCGCGGCAATAAAAACGGGTTTACTCGCAACAGAAAAGCAAATTGATTTGCTTGCACAATACTATGCCCAAACACAAGTAACGCCACCATTAGTTATCGATCCGGTTTTTTCGGCAACCAGCGGCGATACATTTAGCCACAGCAATTTAATTGCATCGCTTAAACAAAAACTGCTGCCCCATTGCACGCTATTAACACCAAACCTCAACGAGGCCAGCCAGTTATGTGGTTTTGCGGTGACATCGCCACAAGACATGATTGACTCGGCACACACACTGCTCGCCATGGGTGCAAAATCCGTATTACTAAAAGGCGGCCACCTGTCAGAGAACGATAAAATAAGCTGCGATTATTTCGCCAGTGAACACGAGTCTTTCTGGTTAAGCAGCCCACGACAACAAACAAAAAATACCCGAGGTACAGGATGCGCGCTGGCTTCTGCGATTGCTTGCGCCCTTGCCTTGGGTTACCCCATAAATGACGCCGTTGTTATTGGTAAAATGGCAATTAACCAGGGACTGCGGCAAGCCTATTCGCGAACCGACCATGCCGGCCCCATTGCGATTAGTCATTTTCCCAATAGCGAAATAGACCTACCCACATTAACATCGTCATTGGCACAACCTGTAACGGCGAAATTTCCTGAACCCTCATTGCCCGACAGCACACAAACAAAACTCGGTTTATATCCGGTCGTCGACAATATTGAATGGCTAGAACGGTTGCTCCCTCTCGGCGTATCCACCATTCAATTGAGAATAAAAAATCTAACGGAAAGTGAATTGGCTGAGTCCATTAAACACGCGGTAGATATTGCCAACCGCTACAACTGCCGTTTATTTATTAATGATTACTGGCAGCTGGCGATCCGCTATGGTGCCTATGGCGTGCACCTTGGACAGGAAGATTTGCACACGGCCGATATTACCGCCATTTATCGTGCAGGTTTACGGCTTGGGGTTTCGACCCATTGCCACACTGAAGTGGCTCGCGCACATGCCTTAAAACCTTCTTACATTGCCTGCGGACCGGTATACCACACCGACACCAAACAAATGCCCTGGCAACCCCATGGCCCGGAAGGTTTTGCTTATTGGCGTAAATTACTTAATTACCCACTCGTTGCCATTGGCGGCATTAATAGTGAGCGACTTGCCCATGTTCACGCTGAAAAACCTGATGGTATCGCCATGATTACCGCCATTACGCTTGCCGATAACCCCGAGCAAGTTACGCAACAATTTTTAAGCATCACCAATCAGATAACATAATGGCCGAGACTCTTTTTACTGCGCAAGAATGGCTGCGTTATACCCGCCATATTCAGCTATCGGATATCGGTGCTAAGGGTCAGGCACAACTGAAAAAAGCGCACATCTTAATTGTGGGAATGGGCGGTCTTGGTTGCCCCGCCGCATTATATTTGGCCGCCGCCGGCGTGGGCCATTTAACGTTAATTGATGGCGACCACGTCGACCTTACCAATTTACAACGGCAAGTGCTTTATAATGTTGACGATGTCGGACAAAGCAAAACCGCTGTCGCGCAAAAAAAACTCCAGGCACTTAATCCAGAAATTACTATCGATGCTATCGGTAAAGCGTTCGATGTCGACACTGTCGAGGACATTGAAACGCCCGACTTTATCGTCGACTGCACAGATAATTTTTCGACCCGCTACTTAATTAATGACTTTTGTTTGCAAAAATCCGTTCCCTGGATCTATGCCAGCGTCAATCAATTTGCTGGGCAGTGTGCGCTTTTTACACCGGGGAATGCGTGTTTTCGTTGTTTATTTCCCGAGCCGCCGAGTGAAAGCCAAGACTGCAATCAGGCTGGGGTACTAGGTGTTTTGCCGGGAATACTGGGTTTATTTCAAGTGAACGAAGTTATCAAATTTATTACAGGGCTCCCTACACCGCTTAACAATCACCTAATGCTATTCAATGCCAAGACCCTTTCGATGCAAAAGATTACCTTGGCAACAGATGCTGGGTGTATATGTCAAACCGGTAGTTTTACCATTGACCGAAACAATCCCGACTACACCCCCGTTTGTGCGAGCGACCAGCAAAACCTGGAAGACCATAGTATTTCTATCGAAAATTTTAACGAGCAGCGCAACCAAGAAACTTCCTACGTTTTAGATGTCAGAACAGCTGAAGAACATCAGAATTTTCATATCGGTGGACGTAACATTCCATTGGACGACTTGGAATATCACGTAGAAAAAATAGACAAGAATCAACGCTATTTATGCTATTGCCAATCGGGAATGCGCAGTGAACAAGCTGCTAAGCGACTGCGTCAATCGGGATTTGAAGCCGCAAGTCTAAGGGGCGGTCTTGCTGCTTGGTTAAAGGAAATGATTTAGCCTATTTAAAGATAAAATTTAAACGCGCAAAAAAATAGTCTCTCGCTAGAATATCTGCTCTTCGATTTAACGCCTGGCCCCATATAAGCTTCGCTAAGATCGCGACGCAAATATAATCAACAGCGAGGTGGTGAATTTGCTCAACCTTGGCAAAGGCTGCTCGAACCGCTCCAATTCCGCTATTTTTCTTATGCTCGCTTCTCTCAATTAGTAGATAACCACAAAATATAGCTGTACGGCCAGTAAATTAACGCGGCCAAAATATTAGACATTGCTTCCCACGCACTTCTCACACAAACAATCTAACTCCAACTGCGAGTTCATCAAGGTATAACCCGCCGTACGAACATGCGCACTGAGCTCATCAACAATACTCTTTTTAATACCAATTTCTTTTACCGATTCACAACTTCGGCAAATAAGAAACTGCGGAACTTCATGTGAGTGCGTGCAAGCAATATGAGCACATGCAACGTATTTATTTGCGGAAGACAATTTATGGACAAGCTGTTCTGATTCCAGAAAATCCAGTATCCGATAAACCGACATTACCGGTATGGATCGGTCAGCAGTTTTATTATATCGATCTGCAACTTCGTAAGCAGAAAGCGGTGTGTCAGAATGGAGCAGTAATTCGAGTATACGTTGACGCTTTTCAGTAAGTCTGCCGCCGGATTCATTGCAAATATCAGCGGCTTTGGAAATCAATTTTTGGACGTCTGCTTTGTTCATAGCACGAGCCGAATCCTTGTCATCTATCGAGCATTATTGCATATAACCAATTGTATATTGATTAAGCTGCAATGCCACTCGATAGGATGAAAAGACATCGAGATAACAATGCTGTTAACCGCTTAAAACGAGCCTCTTACACCCAAGCTAAAGCCTCGCCCCGGCAACGGCGCCTGGTTTTTTATAAACGACGTGTGCACACGTGCCTCTTCATCGGTGAGGTTGTTCGCTTTAGCAAATACAGTAAGCTCGTTGTCGCCGCTCATTTCAATGCGGTAAGCGACACGCGCATCTACCATCGTATAACCATCAGTACTCGTTTCATTTTCGGCAGTATCGTTCTGTTCAAAGTAGTTTACTGCGCTTAGTTCAGCTTGCCAGCGGTTGTACTCGAAATTGAATTGTGTCCCCAAACGTCGTGGAGGAATGCGCGGCAGGTTGCCGCCAGCATCGAGTTCACCCCGAATACTGTCGCCCCAAACCGTCCATTTCAATGAATCGATAACTTGCCATACGAACTCGGCTTCAAAGCCGTAGAAATTGGCGTCAGCCTGCTCAAATAAAAATACGGGAAGATCTTCCGCATGACCATGATCGTGTTCCTCTTCGCCCACTTCAGCTTCCTCTTCTTCCTCGTGGCCGAACAAATCTTCACTAGTTAAGCCCGTGTCACGCAGATAATAAAAATCACTTACCTGGTTGTAAAAGAGGTTTACGACGAAACCGATATCACCCTCGTGTTTACGCAAGCTGATATCAATATTGTTCGATACTTCTTCCTTAGGGTCGTTGCCTAATTCAACATGGTACTCACCGTCTTCTTCTTCGTGAATTTCGAACAAAGCACCCAGCTCAAATGTTTCCGTTGCTATATGCGGACCGGCAGAAAATAGTTCCGCCGCATTAGGTGCACGCTGCGCATGAGTTACCGCAACACCCAAGTTATAACGCGGCATAAAATCCCAAACTAAACCGGCGGACACGCTGTAGGGTGTGAAGCTGAAATCGTCAAACTCAACCAGCTCGTGCTCTTCTTCTACTCCCTCTTCCTCGTGAGACGATTCAAGCTCAACACCATCAGCACTCATTTCCACGTGTTCAACCCGTGCACCCAGCTGCCAAAGCACATCACCTTGATGCTTTTCTTCCAACACAGCAAAGGCATAGCGATCCGTCGTCGATGGCGGTGTAAACGCTTCTTCACCCACCGCTTCAAAATCACTCGAGAAAGCCTCTAGCGAGAGGGCTCCACGCCAACCGCCCAGCTCTTGATGCAATAAATCTGTTTTGATTTGCCAGGTCTCATTGGCGAACGTCGTACCGCCACCCTCTTCAACTTCCGTATGCTCATAATCGGTGTAACCAATACGTGTGTTGATACCTGAAAGAAATGCGCCGTCGACATCAAATTCACTAATAAGCTGCCAACGATCCTGTTCGAGGTCCGATTTTACTTCTTCTTCCTCATCGTGATGGCCCTCTTCTTCCTCATGGCCTTCTTCCTCGCCTTCCTCATGCCCTTCTTCTTCCTCGTGACCGTGACCGGGAATTCCGTTCAGACGCTCTAGCCGTCCATAAGAAAGGCCTACGAAGCCTTTTTCAAACAACAAACTGCCCCCGATATTAAAGCCTTGGCTTTCGGATGCACTGTTTTCCAGAATGCCCTCATCCCCGTGTTCATCATGGCCTTCTTCTTCATGCTCTTCTTCGGTTTCAAGCTCCGCCAAACCGGGAATCTCGTAGTCGTCACCATCGCGCCAAAAACCATCTACATGAAATGCAAACTGCTCGGAGCCACCAGTATAAGCAGCTGACAACTCGTTCTCGCTCGCGACAGTGTTGTGTTGTACCGCAAATGCCGCTTTTTGCTCACTGCTGCTTGGTACACGATCATCGACAATATTTACCACACCACCAATAGCGCCGGAGCCATAAAACAACGTCGCTGGACCGCGCAAAATTTCAATTTGTTTTGCAGTAGAGGCCTCTGTAGCAACAATATGGTCAGGACCGACGCGAGATGCATCGCTGACATCAAGACTGTTCTGCGTAATAAGTACTCTCGGGCCATCCAAACCACGAATAACAGGACTACTGGCCACCGGACCAAAATAACTTGAGTGAACACCAACTTCATTTTTTAGCGTTTCACCGAGTGTCGACGTCTGGATATTACGCAATTCTTCGCCAGCGACTACAGTAATCGGCTGGGCCGATTCGATTGTCGATGCGTGAAGTGGTAAACCGATAACATCTGTCTGCTCAATCGCAGAACTTACCAACACGATATCCAGTGAGTTCCCATGCTCACCATGTAAGTGCAGAATTTTGTGGCTGTAACCAGGCGCGAAGATATGTAGCTCATCTACCTTTTCAAGATCAAAAGCAAACTTCCCGTCAGCATCCGTTTTTACGTCTATTTTGCTACCGACAATCTTGATCTTAGCGCCAACAATTGGCGCTCCGTCCTCATCGGACACTGTCCCCGACAGCGCGTTCGCTAGATTTGCTAAAAACAGCAATCCCCCAAGCATTAGCAAGCGTTTCATAGTGTTCTCTCGTTGTTGTATGTTTCAATTCACGAATGATATATCATATCATATTAAGTATTAGTTATAAGGCTTTAAAATTAACGTTTGATTCTAGAGATCGTTGAGAAAAGCGATCAAAGATTCGCGCTCTTGAGCAGAAAGTTCGAGCACGGCTTGTTTTGAAGACTCGGCCTCGCCACCATGCCAAAGCACAGCTTCGAGCAAGTTGCGCGCGCGGCCATCATGTAGAAAAGTAGCCTCAGGATCTACTGTTTTTGCCAGACCAATCCCCCATAATGGTGGCGTCCGCCATTCCCTCGCGTTGGCCAAAAATTCTACCTTGTGATCCGCGCTCGCAGCATTATTGTCGATATTGAAATCCGCCAGCGCCTCGCCCATATCGTGCAAGAGCAAGTCGGTATAAGGGAAAATACGCTGTTCAGAAAGCTCCGGGAATTCCGCACTGTTTTCAGTAGTATATTCAGCCACATGACAACTGACGCAACCGATATCGTTAAAGATTTGCTTACCCGCCTGCACCGTTTCGCTGTAGGCGTTTCTGCGCACTGGCACAGCCAGATGTGCAGAATAAAAAGCAACGGCATCCAGTACTCTATCAGGTACTTCGTAACCATAATCTGCAACGCTATCGCCATTGCCGTTTTCCGCGTTTAAGCAATCTTCTTGATGAGGCATGCAATTTTCTTCTAGCTGCAAACGGCTGGTGAGCCCCATATCATTGACGAAAGCACCAGCGGCTTGTTCGATCAGCGACGGCTGTCCCGCCCGCCAGCCAAAGCGACCGAGCGCAACGTCATTACGCTCAACGCTCCAAACATAATTCGCCACACCTGATATCCCGTCGCCGTCAGCATCATTCGAGTCTTCACGGCTGATGATATCTTCCTCTGAAATCAGCGCTAACAAACCAAGACCTATCATTTGTGGTGCGACCCGCGCCGAAAAAATGGTGTCGCCGTTAAAATCAAAACCCTGGTCTGCGTAGTTACTTTCTAAATGCCAAATGGGCTTGCGCAGTTCCACCTCAAAGCCATCGTCAAATGTCACAATTTCGGGTTCATAGCTGACTCGAAGGTTAACCTCTTTGGTCACACCAATGATCGCGTCGTGCTGCAATTGCGGACCCACACTCGAATCGGGCACGCTGGCCAACTGAGAGTTCGCCATAAAAAAGCGTTGTTCATCCGTAATATTCGTTTTGACGGCTTTCAGCAAAGTACTGGAGAAATCCGTACCATCTTCGCTCGAACTCACATTCGGCGCGTGACCTCGACCATCGCGCACATGGCAATCCTGACATGCGTTATTGTTGAACAGGCCGCCCAAACCATCGCGAGACGAGGTACTGGCACTGCCCGCAATCCAAGGATTTTCAAAAAAATCGTTGCCAATATTGAAGTTAATTATTTTGGAAGGTTCAGTCAGATTATCTGAATGTTCAGAAAAGGCGTCTGCAGTGACTACCATTACGGTCGCGTCTCCACCGCCAAGATGTTCGATAGCTGCTGGCGCCGGTGAAGGAGAAGGGCTGGGTGTCGGACTGGGACTCGGAGAACCGTTGGAGCCCCCACCACTGCATGCTGTTAACAGGTAAATAGAAAAAATAAAAAATTGGCAAAGCAAGCGCATAAATATATTCAACATTAAAAACCCAAACGCACTGGATGTCTTTTTAATTAGCAATCAAAAAACCGCTCGGGACGCTATTTAAGTGCACAGGCGATGCACCACAAAAGCTTTTCGGAAAGACTACGAAAAACAGCGAGAATAGTCTCGCTGTTTCATCAAGCTCAAGATTTACCTTTAATCACCGTCACCACCACCACCGGCAATCGTATCTGTCAACGAAAGCAATTCACGCACGTCATTCATATCTGTATCCAATGCCACCAACTGCTCTACCGCCATCTCGGCAATTTGACGCTCTGTTCCTGTGTCATCTTGACCGATGATCTGATCAAAACGCACAGCATCCGTCTCCAATTCGCCCGTGTTGAATATCTGAACCATTAACGCTTCGATACTATCTAAGGCTTGGTCAACTGCATCGAAAGTGGCTTGATCACGTTCCGCAACCAGGTCGGCAAGGCTGGGGCCCGATACGCTGCCATAACGGCCATAGAATGCGTTGCGCACGCCTTGCAGGTTGTAATAAATTGCCACATGGCTCAAATCACTGAAGCAGTCGTGCGATTCTTCGGGGTCGCCGAGCTCAAGGCCGACACCCATGCGCGCAGATGCAAGCTCATCACTCGCCATAGCGCGAATGGAACCGACAATATAATCCAGCGCAAGATCACTTTGCAGGAAGTTGTATGCCAGAGTGCCAACTGTAGTGCGCGCTGTTGGACTCCATTCCGCATACATCGCAGTCAAATCGTCCACTAGCAGGGTAGCGGCCGCAGCTAAATATTGGGCACGACGCTCACAAAAGGCGTCTGCACAGCTGCCGTCATTGGCAAAATCTGTTGCTGGACGACTGCCTGCGCCTGGGCCAGTACCATTTGTATCTTCGCCCCAGAGCATAAATTCAACGGCGTGTACACCTGTTGTAACATTTGCCTCATTGTCATCCGCTCCGTTCTGGGCGATAAGCAGTCCCTCGCTAATTGTTTCGCTACCTTCGATAATGCCAACGATATGGTTTTCATCAAGCGGCCAGGCATTTACTTGTCCCTCCCACTCATCGACACTCGCGGGACCACCGTTTGCTGTAAGGTCCGTTTGGATAGTGATCGCCGTATCCCAACGCATAATTTCCGACTGCTGATAAGGCGCACGCGCTGCCTTATAAGCGGCCTTAGCAGCATCTAAATTCGCTTCTGTAGGATCAGTAATAAACGCGTTTACAGCAGCCAACAAGGCCTGAGCTGTAGTAAGCGAATCTCCGTAAGCCGCATAAGCCATATCGACGTAATTGCTTTTTACCTGCTCAACATCAACAGCTACTGGAGTAGGCGTTGGTGACGGCGTTGGTGTTGGTGACGGTGTTGGCGAATCCGAATCAGAACCGCTGCAACCTGCAACGATCAGAGCAATAAAAGCAAAAACGGCAAAAATCCTAGAAAAACTCACGGCGAGGCCCCCAATCAGATGACAATTAGAAAATAATAATCATTATCATTTTTACTTGCAATATTCTTTTAGATATTATCTGCTCATCTGCGTTCGCTCCTGGTTACCAGATGCCCATTAACCTTCCGTCTATCGACATCCATATCTTCGTTGAGCCGTTTAGCTTCGTGCTCGACCCGCAGAAACGTATTTTCTGGTTATACATTCTCGCCAGTGTGGTTATCGCAGGCGCAGTTTTATTTGCAAACGGAAAGACAGCCGGTTTTTCTGCACTAAAAAAAGCTGTGGATATAAAACTGTGGCTAAATAAATCGAGTTGGCTAGACCTGCAGTGGACAATCATTAACCACGTTTTGCGAGTACTCATAGTCGTCCCCGTTATCGGTGGCCAAATAACCGTCGCGCTTGCAGTAAACAGAAGCTTTTATACGAGTTTTGGTGAAGGTAATTTCTTTCAGCCCCCACTCGCAATTACCGCCATCCTGTTTACAACTTGCCTATTTTTGTTCGAAGACTTCACCCGGTTTCTCGTGCACTATCTTTATCACAAAGTTCCCCTACTTTGGCGCTTCCATGCAATTCACCACAGCGCGCCAACGATGACGCCATTAACCCTCTATCGCATTCACTCGATTGAGATGTTTCTTAATAGCTGCAGAAGCTTAATCGTCGTTGGCAGCTTGGGCGGGATATTTATGTATTTATTCGATGGCGCCATTAATAAAACAGAAATTATGGGCGCGAGCATATTTAACTTTATGTTTAATATGGCGGGATCAAATCTGCGGCACTCACACGTGTGGGTCAGCTTTGGTTGGTTTGAACGTATATTTGTAAGCCCGGCGCAACACCAAATTCATCACAGCACCCAACCTGAGCATATCGACAAAAACTTTGGTTCAAGTTTGGCTATCTGGGACAGGCTTTTCGGAAGCTGGGTTCCCAGCAAAAATCAAATTGTACCGAGTTACGGCATCCACGGTCGCGAAGTTGAACAAAAATTATCTAAACAGCTCTTCGGTTTGGGAAATCTTGGCGCCAACGCAAATCATTAAGGGGGCAACGTTCGGTGCTAGACAAGTATTTGATATCTTTTTGTAAAACCCAACACCGGTCATTTTTTTCGTAACCCAGGCAGGGGTAATAGTCGGACGCGGCGGTAAGAATTAACTTGCAGCGAGGACCGAGCTGTTCTTGCGTAAGCTTTTTGTAACTGCCACCCAACCCGCGCTTTCGCCATTCTTTGGCAACAGCAAGATCTGAAAGATAACACGCATAATGAAAATCTGTGATGGCGCGGGCGACGCCAACAAGGATGTTTTTATCCCAGGCGCTTATCACCAAATTACTGTTCTGCAACATACCGTCGATGCATGTGGAATCATCGACGGGTCGCCGCTCCGCCAGCTGAGAGGTGTGTAGCAGGGCAACAAATTCCCTAGTCGAGATAGATGCGTTAACTTTGTAATCGATAAGCATATGTGCAACCAAAAAAAACGGCTCTAGCTCACTTTATCACCGACAAATACAGCTCCGCCAGAACGAATAATCGCGCGCAAACCCGCCTTGTGTTGCATACGCTGCATGACCTGATCACTGAGTAAATCAGACAAATACGCGCAGGGTTCGCATAACCGTATGGCCTTTAATCGACATGCGCCGAGCGCAAATTCTCTGCCGACAAGTGCATTTAACCTAATACCGGAAGTCACAATATTTCTGCGAAACATCGCGTTGTCATAATTCAACCCCGTTGTCACATTAAACGCTCGAATTTCTTCCTGTTCAATAAGCGTAACTTCAAAATCACCTTTGCTTAACAGTGATTTTGAAAAAGTTCCGTTGGCGCTGAAATACCGATCCCCTTCAATACCCTTGCCCGGAACCAGTTCTGCCTCAGCAACCGAAATCAGCGGCTGTCCCGCAGACTCGGCAATTAAAATTTGCTCAACAACTCCATTCATGTTTTATCAGATCCGCTTTTTAATTGATTCTGAGTTTTCGTGCTCAAAGGTATAACTGCCTATATCCGTGATATGCGATTTTAAGAGGAAGCTTGCCCCCTGGTATCCGCCTCCTCTCTATCAAAGCTTCCAGTTTCCAAATAACTAATCACTTGATCGATGACTTTTGTATTCTTCATCAGAAAAGGGTGTGATACGGGCATTTCGATATGGTCACTCATACCGTCTAACTTGGTGCGTTCGATTGAGACCTTACCGTCATCCGGGCCCGGAATCAGCATAGATAAAATTTTATTTATGCTTTTCGTGCCCGCTATAATACCCAGATCAAATTTCGCATGACCGAGACTATTTGGAACGCTTGCTTCACCAGTGCCTAGTTGAAGCCCTGCGTCACCATTAATAAAATGGAAGCCTGGAAATTTTCCGAGTTTGTCTACAACTTCGCTGCCCTTGTTCGGGGGCCCAAGCATCACTACCCGGCCCAAATTTTCAACTTTATATTCACTCAAATAGTGTCGGACAAGAATACCGCCGAGAGAATGCGTGACGAAATGAACTTCGCCGTCTTTGGGACACTTGAGTAAGGCGGGCGTAATGGCTCTTTCAGCCAAAACTTCAATAGGCCCTTTTCTTGATGCATAGCCTAAATTTATTGGCGTAAACTCTTCTTCGGCTAAGCGGCGCTCGAGTTTTTTCATCGAATGATCCGAACGTGCTAAACCGTGAAGGAGAATCACACAGGATGCGTGAGCACTGATTGACACACACATCAGCATTGAAAAAAAAATAAATTTCATTGAAACAACGCTACCTATAAAATCAAGACACAAACATTCCTACAACCATAGACATCAACATGCCCGCAACGCCACCAAACAGCGCGGACTTGTACCTTTTATTCGCACGATATAGAACAGTTGTTCCACCAGATATAACAGCAAAAAGCATTACCCCAACGATGTAATAAACGAATTCATCGGCCGGAGTGATACTAAAATAAAACACGCTATAAAGTGTAAAAAGCACAAGCGCACCAACAACACCAAAAACAAAGCGAATTTTTACCGGCAATGCGTCATCGGCAGGTTTGAGCCTGACGGCTTCACTTTCAAGCTCTTGAAGCCCGGCATCTGAAAGCTCACCCAAATCCGCATCTTTTCTTATGCTTTCTACTTCATAAAGTAATTTCTTATACTCCAATACCTTCATTTTTGCATCGAAGTATCGCTTGCTTCCCCTTAACTCCTGAAACTTAGGGAAACCATAAAAAATTGCCAGTATGATAACGGCGACTAGTGGGTGATATTGCTCGGGGATAAAACTAAATAGCGAACTAAAATCCATAATTTTTTAGTAAAGGTTATTATTAACTTTTTGCTCAATAGTATTTGCCATCCAATCTAAATCTACCGCGATCTTTAGATTACTATATATAGTATTACTCAAGACTTTCACTTTCGAAGCTGTACAACTTTTCAAACTTCCTCGTTTGTGGGTAGTTTTGCTGGGTTTTTCCAGGCTAGCTCCAACGTATAAACATCTTCTTTCACATATGTAGTCAAGTGTAAAAATTACCAAGCCCCGGACATATTCCATATTATCTTCCTGTAACAAAGATATGATGAATACTAAAACTCAGTTTAAGCAACCATTACCCAAATATCTACCTGTTTAGCTAAATGAGAGACTAGATACATTTTAATCATTGGTCCGCATTCACATCTTCTGAGCTACCAGACTCTTCGCTTAACTTCTTTTTTTCAATATCTTTTAGTTTAGCTTTTGCTTGCTGCCTAAGAAGTTTTGCCACTTGCTTATTAGCTTCCTTCCCCGCTTCAGTCTCGAGCAATTCTCGTTTAACAACTTCATGTTCAAGCAACAGCTTAATCTCCGCCACTTCAACTTTTAAACCTGGCTTGAGTTTCCGTAACTCACGACGAATAGTCGACACTACCGGCTCAGATAATACAACCGCCCCAACAATGTACTTATTGACAGACTGACGATACTGATAAAAATCATCAATTAAGTCTTTCTGAATACCTCTTTTACACAATAAAAAAAGTATATCTTGCTGATCATCTTTTCTAGGATTAATATCTTCAAAATTAATAGTAACTAACTTTTCATTATCAACTTTTCCATCTAAGCTAACTCGATGGATCTCCCATGTTATCCCGTTAGTAAGTACAACCCACTTTATTCCCTCTCTTGAAGCATAATTAACCGCTTGCTTCAAATGGTTTTCCTTAAGCTCAATGCCGATCGCTTTTACCTCAATAAGATACTCAACACGCTTACCCGATTTGATGGCCAAATCACAATAAGTTCCCTGAATTGCGTATTCTCTGGTTATTTCGGAGTATTTATCAAAACCAAAAATTTCTTCTAACATATCTGTAACGATAGTTACGGTATCCGATTCGTTGACATCACGCTCTTTAGCTTGAGCAAGTATTTTCTTAAACTTAGGAACAGCCGTAATTAATCTTTTCGACACAACTGCCGGTACATTTGCCATATGAATTCCTCCATTTATTCGTTTGGCTGGGTACTGTCATAGCTTCGCTAAGCTACTCCCAAATAGAAATATTTCTTTTAAAACAGAAAACTACAAGCTCTCATAATACTCAACGCCCACTTGTCGTCAATCCACTCTGTTTTTTATTGCGCCACCTTATTATCTTTACTAGAAAAATGGCAGATAACATCACAATTCAAAGACGAATCACACCTAAGTTACACCACACTTCTTATGTATTCGTGCTTGATAAAGGAGTTATCGAACCTTGCGATTTCGTCTAATTCATCTTATTCTCGCTAGGTTTTAATCGAGTCCACTATCCATGGCAAAAGTTGTTTTAATAAACAAGCCTTATGACGTACTGTGTCAGTTTACGGATGATCAGGGGCGTGCGACACTGGCCGATTACATTAAATCGCCAGAGTTGCGCGACGTGTATCCCGCGGGCAGACTCGACCGGGATTCGGAAGGCTTGGTGGTACTTACGAATAACGGCAAGTTACAGCATGAAATCGCACACCCAGATAAAAAACAACCAAAAGTCTATTGGGCACAATTGGAGGGCGCGATTACCGATGAGGCAATTAAAGCGCTGTGTGACGGCGTAGTCTTAAACGATGGACCGACAAAACCGGCAGAGGTCGAGCGGATAGAAGAACCCAAGGTTTGGGCGCGACCAAAGCCAATTCGTTTTAGAAAGAAACAGAAGACCAGCTGGATATCTATTAGTTTAACCGAGGGCCGCAATCGTCAAGTGAGGCGCATGACCGCAGCTGTCGGCTTCCCCACCCTCAGATTAATTCGCTTTGCCATAGGCCGCTGGAACCTATTGAACGCCCAAAAAAATACTGGGCAAATGGGTGCAATGCTTGAACCGGGTGATTATTCAGTCGAAAAAGTAAACGTGCCCAAGGATACTGTGGAGGGAGAAACCCTACCAAGCATTAAGCGTTCGAAAAAGCACAGTCGTAAGCCGTCAAAAAACAAAACAGATAAAAAGAAAAAAAGTAAGTAGGCGCGCCTGTACTTTTGAGCAAAAACGCACCGGCAATCTGTCGCATACCTAGCGGGCTTATTTTGATTTCATTTCCGGCTTTTCGAGTTCCTGACGCTGATCTTTGGGTGAAACCCGACCATTTTTAATCGCATCGACCATATGATGGATTATCGGGCTTACGGTCTTATCCGGCGCATCTAGAAAATAAGTGTGGCCCTGTGGCGGATCAAAGCTATTGTTAAAATCGTCGCAGTCCACTTCATACACGTTATTGGGCAACTTGGATAAATTCTCTGGCCCCGTCATACCCAATCTGCGTGAGGCGCGCCGGTGTTTTAAATTAAGCACTTTGCTCGCCGGCATAGCAAGGTCATCCGATGCGTAATATACGACGGCGTTGCGACATGCATAGGGAATATATTGGCCAGCACCACCGTTCTCCAAGGCTTCATTTTCCAAATCGGGCGCAACCATAAATATATTTCTAAATAAAAGTGGTACTTCTCCATGGTTGTCATAATTGACCCAGTCACTTAAAGCATTGCTGAGTACGCGATTGCCCATGGAATGCGCCAAAATATTAATTCGGCGAGTACAGGGCGCCTCCTGCTGCTCAACGGCTCCGCGCCAACCATCAAATTTTCCCAACATTCGGCCAAAAGCCGTACCACTTTTATCCGCCGCTTTTTGATCGTCCCAGTAGTCCTTCATTATTGCGAAGGCATTATCATCATCTGTAGGCCACAGTAAGGGGACCACCTTAACAAAATCTTTACCACCCACTTGGTCCATAAGCGCTTGTAACTTCAGCGCGTTAGGAAAAACTTCTTGTTCGCTGGTATTGTTAAAACCGTGAATATAAAATAGTAGCTGCTTGCTTAAGGGCTCTTCCTCTTTAAGCCTTTTAAAAAACGCCTGACTGCCTATTTCGACATAGTTACCCTTGGATTTCCGTTCGCAAAAGTACATATCTGCATTGGCAGAAGTATTGTTTAAGTCAAAACTGATTGCGCGATTAAGCGTCGTAATAACGGATTCCGCGGGGCTGCGGTTTGTTGCGAAAAGCATGAGCATACTCCGATTGTTATTTGTTGATATCCTTGCAGTGATGCGTCGTAGCAACGGCGCGAGTACTGACGATAGTGTATCTAAAAGCTTGCTCAAATACTCGGGCATTTTGACAGTGCTAAATTTACCTAGACAAAATTAATCGTTAAGCTACGCGACACGTATAAATGCATCCTTGCACGACCTTAACTATAAAGCCACGCATTTTATACAGATTGATAAAAAGCGGGCATAAAAAAACCGCCATAAAGACGGTTTTTTAAACTCACAGGATATCTAAAGGCAAATTAATCAAACTTCTGCATATTTAGATCTTATAACCAGACTCTTCATGCAAGACCAAATCCAAACCTTGAGTCTCCTCGTCCTTGGTCACGCGAATACCATTGGTAATCAAGCTGGTGACTTTGACAATAATAAATGTCGCTATCGCCGTGTAAACCGTCGTGGCAACAATGCCAATCACCTGAACCTTTACCTGGCCAGCCATGCTCGCAATGCCATCGGCAAAACCAAAACCTGAAAAAACACCCAAACTCGTTGAAGCGAATACGCCAGCGAGTAAAGTGCCCAACATGCCACCCACGCCGTGGACGGGAAAGACATCTAGCGAATCATCAATGACCAGTTTGCGTTTGATAATTTGAGTGGCGGTAAAACAAATTACCCCAGCCAGCAAACCAATCACCACTGCGCCCATTGGCCCAACAAAACCCGATGCAGGGGTAATGGTGCCCAAACCTGCAACCATCCCCGTCACAATACCGAGCACACTGGGTTTGCCAAATTTGCGCCACTCCATCATCATCCAGGCGAGGGAACCTGCAGCAGCTGAAATGTGCGTCACGAGCATGGCCATCGCTGCGTCACCGCCAGCCGCTAACGCGCTTCCCGCGTTAAAGCCGAACCATCCAACCCAGAGCATGCCTGCGCCTGTTACTACCATCGTCATATTGTGCGGCGGCATCGGCGTCGTGGGAAAGCCGTCCCGGTTACCAATCATCAATGCCGTTACCAGCGCGGCAACACCTGCCGTGATATGGACAACGGTTCCGCCGGCAAAATCGAGCAAACCCATGCTGCCAAGCCAGCCACCAGGCCCCCAAACCCAATGGCATATTGGTATATAAACAATAAGCAACCAAAGGATCGAATAAATTAAAACAGAAGAGAATTTCATACGCTCTGCAAACGCACCCACAATAAGGGCTGGGGTAATAATAGCGAAGGTCATTTGAAATATTCCAAACAACGATTCGGGAATATCTCCATTTAACGTGCCCTTACCGATACCCGAGAAGAACGCGTTACTTAAATTACCTATGTAAGGACTGCCTTCGCCAAACGCCAGGCTATAACCAACAAATAGCCAGACAAGCGAAGCTACACAAGCGATAGCGAAGCACTGCATTAGTACAGAAAGTACATTTTTTGAACGTACCAGACCTGCATAGAACAATGACAGGCCCGGCAAGGTCATAAACAGTACGAGCGCCGTGGCAGTAAGTATCCATGCCGTATTACCAGAATCAAGCTGGTCGGCCACACTCACGCTCGGGACGCATAATAAGGCCAGCAGGGAAAAAATTGTCGAGCGAGAAAGCCAAGACATTGTTCACTCCTATATATTCATTATTGTTAGATTATTTCTGCACCGCACCGCCATGCTGACGCACCATTGAAAATCCCTTATTTTTCAATTGGTTGATAAAACCGCGTCCACGATAGGGCAGAGAAGGCACATTAACCGTGCACACTAGCACAAGTAATAGCGAAACTAAAAGTTATTCTGGGCGCCAGTTACACAGCGCGATGAAGTGGGCACGAAGCGATTCATTGGGGTGCTGATAGGCAATCTGATTGTAAGTTTGAGCGATGCGTTCGAGTTGCTTACGCCAGTCTGGCCTGGTTACTGCAACGCGAGATGCAAACTGAAGCGGCGTTTCACCGGCGTGCTTAACAAAACCGAATCTGGCCAACATTTTGAGGTGTCGGGCATAAGCGCGACTCTGTTCATACCTGCGGCGTTTTGCCGACGGCCAGAATGCGTAAATGAAATAGACGCAGAGCAACAGCGCGGAGGACATGACGAAGAACAGTGCTATGCGCCAGACATCATTGCCACCAAGTACATGCTCGAAAAATTTATTTTGTGCGCTTTCATCGTAACTCAAAACCCAGCGGTGCCAATTGTAGCTCCAGGCATCCAAACGAAGTTGCAACCAATTCAAAACACCTATCTCGCCGCCACCTACCAATGCGGCTTCGGCACTCGGAAGCGCCTGATTTAAACCGCGCTCGATACGCGAGGGCGCGACCGCCGCAGTCGGGTCCACTCTTAGCCAACCCTCTCCTTCCATCCATATTTCTGCCCAGGCATGCGCGTCGCGTTGGCGCACAATAAGGTAATTCTCGACCGGATTAAAATCCCCACCCTGATAACCGACGACAACGCGTGCAGGAATACCCGCCGCACGCATCAAAAAAACAAAGCTACTCGAAAAATGCTCACAAAAACCGCGTTGTGTGTCAAATAAAAAAGCGTCGACAATATTTTCAGTGAACGCAGACGGCTGCAGCGTGTAGGTAAACTGCTCGTTAAAGTGTTTAAGCACTTCTCGCATAATTTGTTCGACGGGCTCTGCATGTTCTGAATATTTTTGCTGCAACTCCGTCGCATATTGCCGAGCGCGCATATTACCTCTTGGTGGCAACGCCAAACTGGCACGCCGCTCAAAACCATCCAGCTCAGCGGGAGAATATTTGTACTCTGGATAACCATAAACTGTATATTGGCTGCGGCTACCCACTTTAGTCATCGCACTGAGGGTACCAAACTCCGTAAACTGCAGTCTTATTCCAGAAGATCGCGCGCGGGTTGGAGCCATAAGGTTAAATAACCAGCGCTGACGATGCGGTTCCAGCAAAATTGAATACTGCTGCACAGGGCCGGCGTCTACATAATCCATATTCCAGGATGGGTGTGGCTGGGTCGCACTTGCACGCTGCGTAACCCAGGAGCGCCAAGAGCCTGCCCGATACCAGGAAGTGCCATCAAACTCATCCAATACAAGTGCGCGCCAATAGCGCTGTGAAGGCGCAGGCACTGGACCGCTCTCAAAGGTCACGCGAAAAGCCACGCTATTGGATTCCACCAAGTTACTAAACCCTCCGGGAGACATGCGATCACTAAACCCCGTTACACCCGTTTGATTTTGTGATGGCATATGCCAGAGCTGTCCGAGGCGAGGCATTGCAACAAATAGCAATAACATTACTGGAAGCGCTTGAATAAAAATGAGTGAAGCTTTGCGTAGACGCCGCGAAAAACTGACGCCTTTACTTTGATAAAGAGCAATCCATGCCTGTAATAAAATAATCAGCGCAATTAAACCGTAAAGAGCAATAAAAATAGTCTGGAAAAACAAAAAACACGCCGAGATACCAACAAAACTCACATTAACAATAAGCAAACCGTCTTTGCGGTCATAGAGTTCTATAAGCTTCAACGTAAACGAAATAATAAAAAAACTCACAAAACTTTCTACAGAAAAAAGTGCCGGGAAACTCAGAGCCAAACCCGCTAATCCGGCAATAATTGCCGCGACTTTTAAACCGATACCGGGGAAATTCAGCGCACGCCGATAAATTTGTATGCGCCAGAAAACTGCGGCCAACCAATAAATGCCAAGCCACCAGGGCAAGATAAAATACACCGGCACCATCGCCGTACCCTGAGCGACAAATAACCACATTAATTGTTGACGAGTGAGGTTGCTTACCGCCATTAGGAAAACTCCGCCAGGGCGTTCAAACACTTGGTCCTATGCTGATGACCAACGGCTGGACTAAAGCTCTTGTGGGGTAATTTTAAGCCGAAGTTTTCTTCCTGCTGGTACAGATGCAAAATCCAAAAGCACAGAATCGAGAGTTTTTGTTCAGCCGAGTTAGCGGGAACCGCATTAAAATCCAACCATATTTCTCGACTCAAATTTTGACTAAAGTCTTTGACAAATAAGCCCTGTCCACGCGCAAACACTTTCCAGGAAATCCCCCGCATCGGATCACCGGGCTGATATTGGCGCAAACCGTTAAAGTCCTCACCGCCTTTTACCGGATGTAGGCCATCGCCCTCATCACTTACGTGCATAGACTTGCCCAAAGGCGCATTCATCGGTTTCGGAAAAACGAGCGCATCGATATCCCAGTTCAACCACGTCCAACAACGAATAATGCCAAAAGGAAAAAAGCTGCGGATCTGCATACGCGGAATTTTTGCTTTGCCGCGACGACTCACAAAAAGCGGCAAACTAATTTCGCTTTCGCTGTTGGGCGCAAAAGAAAATGTCGCTACGGCTTCAGGTTGATTCTGCCAAAAAAATTCAACTGTTTCCGCCCAGGACTTTCGCGAATTTTTTACTTTAAAACGAATCTGCAACTCGTCGCCGGCAAACGCTTCCGACACACCATTAAAGCGCAATTGCAAACGACTCAAATTAATGAAGGTGTGCATAATGCCGACCACCAGTACGCTCACCATAAAAAATACGAGTGCAAGAATAAGGTTGTTTTGATAATTCGTGCCAAGCACCCACAGCGCAAGAATCAGTAACAGAAAAATGCGTCCGCGTTGCGATGGAAAAATAAATAGATTTTTTTGGCTGAGTTTGTGCTCAATCGATTTCGGTAAGCGCCGGTCAACCCAAACCATAAAACGTCTACGTCGCGATTGCCAAAAACGGCGCAACATCGGTTAACGCTCGATAACTTCAACAGACTTCAATAAGAAGTGGCTCAAGCTTTCCGCGTCATCACCACCGTGAATACGCGCGGAGCTGTAGCCGTGCACGCGGTGCTCAACCACCGAGGGCAACACCGCTTGAATATCATCGGGTAAGACATAAGCGCGATTATGCAGCAGGGCCCAGGCTCTCGCGGCTCTCAATAACGCCATCGCGCCGCGCGGTGATAAGCCATTGGCAAAGCGCTCATGCTCACGCGTAAATTCGACCAGCCGCTGCACATAATCAAGCAGCTGCTCACTCGCCTGAATGCTCGTAACTTGCTGTTGAAGTTCCATCACCTTTGCAGCATCAATCACGTTCTCGAGACTATTGAGCTGGTTTCGGGGGTCCTCTCCCGCCAGCAACTGGCGTTCAGATGCGGCAGACGGATAGCCTAACGAAATACACATCAGAAAACGGTCGAGCTGCGATTCAGGCAGTGGATAAGTGCCCGCCTGCGAGAGCGGATTTTGTGTTGCAATCACAAAAAAAGGCTTGGGCAAGGCGCGCGTCTGACCTTCAAAGGTAACCTGCCTTTCCTCCATCGCCTCAAGCAATGCACTTTGGGTCTTCGGTGTACTGCGATTAATTTCATCTGCCAGGAGGACTTGAGTGAAAATCGGTCCGGGATGAAACTGAAAACTCGCATTTTGCTGATCGAAAACCGACACGCCTAATATGTCACCGGGCAATAAATCACTCGTAAATTGCACGCGTTCATATTGCAGCCCGAGCACCTTGGCGAGGCATTGCGCCAACGTGGTCTTGCCCATGCCGGGCAGGTCTTCAATGAGCAGGTGACCTTCGGCGAGGAGACAGGCAAGTGAGAGTTTTACCTGTTGTTCTTTACCCAATAATACGGTGCCGACGCTATCGACGATATCACTTAACAGCGGATTCATAGTTTTACGAATAGCTCTGAGTGTTTGTAATGCAGTTGAATGTAATACTAGTAGAGATTGGTTGGTTAAATATTGAAATTATTACGGTTGTTAATGACTTATCGATTAGAGTCTTTAGACGTTATTGAAACGATTTTCGTATTTGGGGCCGAAACCTGCGCTCGCGGCTTCCTTCCTCGACACGCTGTAAATACATCCATGTAAGCTCGACACCAGCATCCCGACAACTGCTCCTGCGTTGTTCTAACACCCGCCATCCCTGGCGGGCGCCTGCTGGTGACGGTCGCGGAAAGAGTCTTTGACCGCAGGTTTCTCCGAGTTATTCGAACGAATCAAAAAACAGAAGCGCTAGATTTCGCAATCTCAATCTCTGCAACGACTTCCCCAGCAATTGCTCATGCATTGCTCTACTCCCAATCACACGGCTTAACTGAACTTAACCTAAATATAATCAATAAAGTTAAATTTAACGGGATTTAAGTTGGGTCTTGAAGATGGCTTGGGGAGGGTCTCAGCGGCATGCCGCCATGGATGGCGGTAGTAGAGCAATGCAGGAGCAATTTGCCGAGGACGCCGCTGCGAAGCCCCAGGGAAGGTTTGGCGTCCCGCCCAAAGCCATCTTCCAGACCCAACTGAACGAACAATCCAATATAACGTTTATTACTTTTAAGAACTGACTCTAACAAGAATGTTAGGTCGCACCCAGACCACGCTCTAAGTCGCGCTTTAAGTCGCCAACGGACTCCAAGCCAACAGCAATGCGAATAAGGTTTTCAGTGATACCCGCCGCCGCTTTCTGCTCGTCATCAAGACGACCATGAGTGGTTGTTGCGGGATGGACAATCGTCGTTTTGGCGTCACCTAAATTCGCGGTTAACGACATGATGCGCGTGGCATCTATCACCTTCCAGGCTTGATCTCTGTCACCTTTAACACGAAATGAAAGCACGCCGCCAAAGTCTTTCTGCTGACGAACCGCCAGCGCGTGCCCCGGATGCGAGGGTAAGCCACAATAAAACACGTGCTCCACCGCAGGATGAGCTTCCAACCACGACGCAAGCTGCATGGCGTTTTCCGAATGCTTGGCCATACGTAAACTCAAGGTCTCGAGCCCCTTCAGAAACACCCAAGCGTTAAATGCGCTCATCGTTGGACCGCAGGTACGGACAAAGCCCAGGATTTCATCCATGTGCTCCGCGCGACCAACTACAGCGCCGCCCAAACAGCGCCCCTGGCCATCCAGGTATTTTGTCGCCGAATGAATAACGATATCTGCGCCGAGCAGCAGCGGCTGTTGCAATGCCGGTGAACAGAAACAGTTATCGATAACCAATAAACAATTATTTGCTTTGGCTAATTCTGCCAGGCGCGCAATATCGGCGATGTCGTTAGTGGGATTCGATGGGGTTTCGGCAAACAAGAGTTTTGTTTGTGGGGTAATCGCCGCTTCCCACGCAGCGTAATCCGTCAACACAACCTGACTGACTTCGACGCCGAATTTACGCATGAATTTTGAGTACAACACCGAGGTGGTGCCAAAAATGCTGCGCGATGACACCACATGGTCCCCGGCTGATAGCAGTGCCATAAAGGTGCTTAAAATCGCCGACATTCCCGAGGCGGTGGCAACGGCAGCTTCACCCACTTCCAGCGCCGCAATACGCTTTTCAAAAACGCGAACGGTAGGGTTCGTGTAACGCGAGTAGACGTTACCGGGTTCATCGCCGGCAAAACGCGCAGCCGCCTGGGCAGCTGATTCAAATACGTAACTCGACGTCGTAAAAATAGGCTCGCCGTGCTCACCCTCGTGGGTACGCAATTGCCCCGCACGCACAGCGAGCGTCTCGATATCTGCCTGGTCTAAGGCGTCTTTATCACTCATGGCTTGTAAATCAGATAAATTAAACGGTTATTGGCATAGTGCCTAAAATATGCGGCAATTGCGAGTTCGCTTAATTTGTTGGCAGGTTTTTAACCTTCGTTACTGATACCCACCATGGCTTGATCGCTCTCACCGAGTGCTAACGCGCGCTTGACTTTGGCTCTGTCGCTGCGCATTTGTTCAAGCCAGGTAAAGTATTCAGGAGAAATATCGCCTGTCACGTAACATCCATCGAATACGGAACAATCGAAGGTTTTTATTTCCGGATTGCCTTCCGCGGAAGCCGCGACGAGGTCGTCCAAATTTTGGTAAATCAACCAATCGGCACCAATGTTCTCACAAATTTCCTCAGTGGTGAGTCCGTGGGCGATGAGTTCTTTCGATGTCGGCATATCGATGCCGTATACATTCGGATAAGACACTGGCGGCGCTGCCGATGAAAAATATACCTTAGCCGCACCAGCGTCGCGCGCCATTTGAATAATCTGTTTACAGGTTGTACCCCGAACAATTGAATCATCCACCAACATAACGTTTTTGCCTTCGAATTCGAGGCGGATGGCGTTTAGCTTTTGACGAACGGATTTTTTTCGCATCTGCTGGCCCGGCATGATAAATGTCCGACCGATATAGCGATTTTTCACCAGGCCTTCCCGAAACTTTACACCGAGGGTTTGCGCCAGGGCCTGACCGGCAACCCGGCTGCTGTCAGGAATTGGAATGACAACATCGATGTCGTGATCCGGTCGTTCCTGCAAGATTTTTGCGGCCAGCCGCTCGCCTTGACGCAGGCGGGCTTTATACACAGATACACCATCCATGATCGAATCAGGCCGGGCGAAATAAACGTGTTCAAATATACACGGCGTCAACTCTGACTTTTCCGCACACTCACGCGTGTGCAAACGTCCATCCGTTGTTATATAAATTGCCTCTCCGGGAGCAACGTCGCGAATCAACTTGAAACCAAGTGTGTCCAGCGCAACGCTCTCGCTGGCAATCATGTATTCGGTACCCATCTCGGTGTCGCGCTTGCCAAATACCAAGGGGCGAATACCATGCGGATCTCTAAAAGCCAAAATACCGTAGTTGGCAATCATCGCTACCGCAGAATAGCCCCCCTTACAACGCTGATGCACGCCTTCAACGGCTTTAAATACATCTTCAGGGCCAGGCTTTAACTTACCTTGCAATTGCAATTGGTGGGCGAAAACGTTGAGGAGCACCTCAGAATCAGAATCTGTATTAACGTGACGTAGATCCGCTTTGAACAAGTCCTCCATCAAATGGGCGGAATTGGTCAAATTACCGTTGTGCGCCAGTGCAATACCGTAGGGAGAGTTTACGTAAAAAGGCTGCGCGAGCGCGGGGCCTGAACTGCCCGCAGTGGGATAGCGCACGTGGCCAATACCAACGTTGCCAACAAGGCGCTGCATATGCCGGGTGCGAAAGACATCTTTGACCAGCCCCAGGCCTTTTTGCTGCGCCAGCTTGCCGTCTTCACAGGTCATAATGCCCGCGGCATCCTGACCGCGGTGCTGCAACATGGTTAGCGCATCATAGAGCGCAATGTTGACGTCGCTTTTGCCAACTATTCCAACAATTCCGCACATAGGGGCCTCAAGATCCGATTTTTTTCATCAACGAATTAAACAAGCTTGTGACATCATCGGTCAGGTCGCGAGTTAAACCTTCTAATTTCAATAATTCGGGAATCAGCATGGATTCTTTCCACCAGCCATCCTTGTCAATAGGTACAAGCAAGGGAACCAAAAGCAATATAGCCATGATGATCACGAAACCACGCAACAACCCAAACACCATACCGATGGCCCGATCTGTACCCGACAGACCGGTAACACGCACGATTTCACCGATGAGGTTATTCAGCATTGCACCGACAATGAGGGTCGCCGCAAAAAGGGCGCCAAACGCCACCATGTCTCTAAGGGATGGCGTAATGATGTAATCCGCCAGCAACGCTGCAACAACATCTCTAAATGCAATAGCAATAAAGAAAGCAACAACCCAGTTGATTAGGGATAACGCTTCTTTGATAAAACCACGCTTTAGGCTAATAAGACTGGAAACAACCAGAATCGCGATAATTACCCAATCGGCCCAGTTCATATTGTATATAGCCAAGGTTAATCGCCATTGGCGGCGATGGTGATTTGAAGAAGGCGCCATTCTAGCAGAGCGATTCGAAAATCCGAAACGATCATTGCAGCAGCGCGACACTCGCTATCCGACTAAAATTAAGCACGGCGCTTATTACGAAAGCCTCTAAATAAGCTAATATTCATGGTAGTTATGTGCATTTATGGCGTGATTTACGCCGAGCTGCCGACCATCGCGCGCGTTAGGGCCTAGAGCATCTATGAAACAAATCGATATCATTCGCACCTACGCTCAAAAACGCTGCCTGGTCGTAGACGACGTGCCGGATGCCCGAGCGATGCTAAAGCGCATACTTGTCGATTTTGGTGCGACGGAGGTGGACACCGTTGGCAATGCTGCAGAGGCGATCGACCTCTGTCTAAAACGGCAATATGACATTGTTATCGCGGACTACAACCTCGGCCAGGGCAAAAACGGCCAGCAACTATTGGAAGAACTGCGCTACCAGGGCTTGCTGCGCAACACCGCGCTATACATTATGATCACCGCGGAAAGCGCAAGTCACTACGTCTTACACGCCCTCGAGAATGAACCCGACGACTTTTTACAAAAACCTGTTAATCGCGACTCCTTGCGACCGAGGCTCGATCAGGCACTGCTAAAAAACGAATATCTTCGCGAGATCAAACAAGCCCTCGACGACGACAAGATCGGGCGCGCTATTGCCGCTGCATCGGCTATCGTAAAGAAGCCCCACCGCTTCCAAAATGAGACGCGGAAAATTCTAGCTGAACTCTACTTAAAGAACCGGCAGCCCGATGAAGCGGAAGCGATTTATGCCGGGCTCGATGATGAACGCCTGCCGCTTTGGGCCGAACTCGGACTCGCGAAGGCAGATTACCAGCGCCAACACTTTGACGACGCGGAAAAACGGCTCGGCGCCATCATACGCGAACACGCCTACTGTGTGGATGCACACGATTTACTGGCCAGGGTTTACGAAGCCACGCATAGGGCAAACCAATCGCAACACGCCCTGCAAAACGCAGTCAAAATCTCCCCTCGCTCTGCGTCCAGGCAGCGAGAACTGGGCCGGGTAAGCCTGGAAATTAATGACGAAAACGCTTCGGTACACGCCTTTCGGTCGGCGATTAAGCATTCAAAGAATTCATGTCAGGAAGTGCCTGACGACTTTGTTAATTTGGCCGAGGGCTTGGTACGGCTGTCGAGCAAGAGTTCTGAAGAATCCGCCAAAGCATTGCTCGACGAAGCAAAAACCCAACTGGCTTCCGCAGAAAAACGCTACGGGAAACACCCAATAGTGCAAATGCGCAGCAAATTAATTGAGGCCGAGATGTGTGCCAAAGCGGGCGACACGGAGGGTGCCGATAGCTGCACAGCCGACGCCATCGCCCTGCACGCGAACATGAAATACAGCGTAATTGGCAATACTTCAATGCAACTCTGCATCGAGTGTGCCAAGGGCTTTATGGCGCGCGGCTGCTACGACGAGGGCGAAGCAATCCTGCAGGAACTTGCGCGCCTGAACGTCGATCCCGAACACGCGATTAAAATTGATAAATTGCTGCGCGAACCTGCGACGAAAGAGGGCATGGCCTACGCGGCAAAACGTAATAAGGAAGGTATCGACCACTACGAAAAAGGCGATATCGAAGCCGCACTCAGCTCTTTCCAAGAGGTGTTGCGCGAACTCCCTAACCACGTCGGCCTCAATTTAAATCTGATCCAGGCGCTGGTGGGTAAAACCAAAATGTCGGCGCTGGATGACAGCGAACTCGCGATGCTCAACTCGTGCTTTCAGCGTATAGGCGCTATTGGCGAGAATTCAAACTACTACAAGCGCTTTGCATATTTGCGCAAGCGCTACGAACGACTGGTATAAAGCTAGGGCACCTCTGATTAATGGCAAACGGCTTCTGCGTAAGACCAAGCGTGCTCCGAGCTAGGCGTTTCTCGCCGGTAAGCCTTCCGCGTCCTGCTCACGGCGCTTACCTGCGTCCATGCAGGCAATGGCCGTAGCCCTTGGCAAGAGAAACAACGACG
>JANQJP010000010.1 GCA_028281575.1 Cellvibrionaceae bacterium | reverse complement strand
GGTTTATGTAACAGCAACGTAAAATTATTTTTCAGATAGGATCGACGTGACATTTAAACGACGCTTAATACTTATTGTGATGGGCTTACTGATATTAATGTTGCTCGCCAACTTTTTTGTCAGCATTTATAACGCGCGTTTGTATTTCGGCGATCAAATGAGTGTGCTTTCGCAAGATGCCTCGACCTCGCTTGGCTTCGCAATTTCTACCGCCGCAAAAGAGGGGGATAAGGCTCAGATAGATTCAATGCTGGATGTGATTTTTGATAGTGGTTACTACTTGAGCGCGAGCTACATCAATGTAGATGGCGATCTCGTTGCAAAACGCGAGCGAGATATTCGCATAGAAAATGTTCCGGCCTGGTTTGTCGATCTAATTTACGTCCCGACTTTTGAAGGTAGAGCAGAGGTCACCTCGGGCTGGTATCGCTTGGGTGAAGTGCGCGTGGTCGCGCACCCGGGATTTGCATTCAGGGAATTGTGGCGTTTGTTTATTCAACAATTGCAGCTGTTTATTATTAGCGCTGTGTTTGCGTTTGTGAGTTTGGGCTTGCTTATCCGCGCGCTTACAAAACCCTTGTACCGGCTTGAAGCACAGGTGCAGGCGATCACTCGGGAGGATTTTGTTGAAGAGTCCGAAATTCCGTCGACGCGAGAATTTCGTCGCGTTGTTTTAGCGGTAAATAACATGGCGCGTAAAATTCGCAGTGTATTTGAGCAACAGATGCAGCTGATCGAAAATCTGCGTAAAGATGCGCATATGGACCCGTTGACTGAACTCCCAAATCGCAGTGAGTTCGATGCCCGTTTGAGCGCTTGGTTGAGCTCAGAACAAGGTGAGGGCCCTGCCGCATTGATGCTTATTTCAGTATGGCGTCTGGATAAACTCAATGCCCAAAAGGGACGCGAATCGGGTGATCAGCTTCTCGAGGATGTTGCAAATGTGCTCAAGGCCTATGCGGCTGAACACGCGGATATGATTATTGGCCGGCGTTCGGGCGCAGATTTTTCGATCTACATTCCCGGAATTTTCCCAAAAGAAGTGCCAGACTTTGTGGCCCAGGTGAGTGCGGATATCAATGACGTTTTGCGTGAGCCAGATTGGTCTATGGTGAAGTTAGCCGTTGGGGGCGCCTTTGCCTTAAATGCAAATAATGCAGCGCAATTATTGAAAGGTGCCGACCAGAGTTTGCGTGAAAATCAGACAAACCATCACTTGGGTTTGGTCAATCTCGATAGCAAAGACCAAGAATACCGTTCGGCGCGAGAGTGGTTGCCGGTCCTGGAAGCTGCAGTTGAAAGCGATGATTTGGTACTGTTCTTCCAGCCTGCGTATTGGGAGGATATGAGCAAACCCCACCACTTTGAAGTCTTGTGCCGGATTAGAGACGGCAACACCTATTGCGATGCGGGCGTATTTTGGCCGCTCGTCGAGCGTTTTGGCTTAAACGAAACTGTTGATCGTGCGGTAATTGAGCGTGTGTTGGCCGTGCTTGAGCGTCACAAAGATATAAGGTTGAGTCTCAATTTGTCAGCGGCAACCCTGAAACAAAAAGCGTTTCGCGAGTGGCTTGGTCAAATGTTCGAGAAGCATTCCGCCGAGACTTTGCGCAGGCTTATTATCGAGCTGCCCGAGCGGGTTTTTCGGCATGTGGATACTGTGGTTAAGCCACTTATAGGTATTGCCCGGCGCCACGCCGTTGAGATAGCTATTGATCGTTTTGGTCTTATGGCTACATCGATGTCTTATGTCAACGATCTCGATATCGACATCGTTAAACTGGATAGACGTTTTATCAATGGCATTGCGGATAGCTCCGAGAACCGTTTTTATGTGCAAACGCTCAACGGTATTTGCACTACTTGCGAAGTATTCATGTTTTGTGAAGGCGTCGAGAGAACTGAGGACATGGATGCGTTAAAAGCTCTCGCTATAAAAGGTTATCAGGGCTACTTGCTCGGCAAGCCTTCCCCAGATCTAAACGAAACAAATCGTCATCGTTGATTAATAGAACTATGAAAATATCGCTACAGCTTATTTTGATCATTTGCTTGCTATCTGCATGCGACACACCTAGAGAATTACTGATCAATGATGTCGTCATTAAAGAGATGCCTCCCGGACGAGATGTTGCGGTTGCCTATCTGGTGATAGAAAATAACACCGACGATGAGCAGGTGCTGAATTATGTGCACAGCCCCGTTGCCGATCGTATTGAAGTGCATCGTCATATTTATGATCAGGGCGTGATGAAAATGCGCGAGGTGAAATACCCGAGTGTCAGGAAAAATAGCTCATTGGTGTTCAAGCCGGGTGGTTTTCACTTGATGTTGTTCGGTGTGTATGAGCAGTTAAAAGAGGGGCGCAGTGTTGATATCACTTTCGAGTTTGAAAACATGCCTGCCAAAACTGTGACCGCGACTGTTAAACGTTTATAAAACCTGCGTTGCATTTAAGAAGGTTTACCTCTCAGTGTTGGCTCATTCGCGTTTGTGTGCCGGCGATACGTTCAAAAACCGTCAATTCATGGATGAATTGGCGGAGCTACATGGGTGGAGCGGATTGGAGTGAAGCACGGCTTCGCTCCGCGTAACGACCAAAATCTATGATTTTGGGCCGGGCCTGCTTGCAGGTATTTATGCGTTTTTTGAACGTATCGCCGGCACACAAATGATTCGAAGGCACAGATGCTGAGTTTTTAAGCTAAATACTCCGCAGGTTTTATAAAGTCATTTTTGGATTGTATTGATGGATATAGGAATAAAACGTTTTTGCGTCTGGTTGTCTAGTAGCTGGCAGGATCTGCGCGCGCGATTTGGCGAATCGCATCGCTTTGTAAAATTTGCTGCGGGTCTATTTGTGCTCTATCTGGTTTTTGCCGTGATGATCGGCATTTATTGGAGTTTTGAGCCGGATCTGTTCGATGTGCGACAGCAGGTGCAACGCGAGGCAAAATTTGAAGGCGATACACCGGTAACAGGTCTTGCGACCAGCGCCGCACTTATCGGGGTGATGGATACGGTTTTAAATAAAAGTGGCGGTTATTTGAGCAACGACGTCATGCCTCCCGGCATCTGGCTGGACAACATTCCGAACTGGGAATACGGTGCGATTATTCAGGTGCGGGATTTGACCAAGGCGATGCGCGAAGCCTATAGCCGGTCGCAGTCGCAGTCGACGGAAGATAAAGCGCTGGCGCTCGCCGAATCCCGTTTTAATTTCGATCACCGCAGTTGGTGGCTGCCGTCGACCGAAGGTGAGTATGAAGAGGGTATCGACTACCTGCGCGATTACACGCAGCGGCTCGCCGATGCAGATGAAATGAATGCGCAGTTTTACGCGCGGGCAGACAATTTGCGTTATTGGTTGAGTACGGTTGAAACGCGTCTTGGAAGCCTTTCTCAGCGTCTTAGCGCCAGTGTTGGGCAGCGCAGAATCAATCTCGATCTTGCTGGCGATTCAGTCGCCAGGCAGTCTACGGCGACACCTTCGGAGCTTAAGGTTAAAACGCCATGGCGGGAAATAGATGATGTTTTCTACGAAGCGCGTGGCAGCGCATGGGCGCTTATCCACTTTCTTCGCGCAGCAGAAATGGATTTTGCCGATGTGCTGGAGAAGAAAAATGCGCGTATCAGCCTGCAGCAGATCATTCGTGAACTAGAAGGCACGCAACAGCAGCTCTATAGTCCGATGATTTTAAACGGCAGCGGTTTCGGTGTGCTTGCCAACCACTCCCTGGTTATGGCTTCTTATATTTCGCGCGCGAACGCCGCAATTATTGATCTGCGCGAGCTTTTAGCTCAGGGTTAGCTCAGACCGCTAGCTACCTTCAAGAATCGTGCGATGCTGTTCTGGTCTGAGTCGCGGACCGTATTGGGAGACAACCTGAGCCGCTGCCCGATTTGCCAACCGTGCCGCTTCGGCGTAATTTAAGCCGTGTGTAATTCCGTAGAGAAATGCACCTGCAAACATATCGCCCGCGCCGTTGGTATCAACAGCCTGTGCCGGGCAGCCCTCTATAGTGAAGGTGGATGTTCCGTCAAATACCAGTGCACCTTCTGCGCCGAGGGTGACAGCAAAGCTGCTCGCGAAATCTTTGAGTTTTTCGCACGCTTCAGTCAGATTTTCTGCTTGGGTAAAACTTATCGCTTCGTCTTTGTTGCAGAACAATAGGTCAACGCCGTCGCCGACCATTTCCAATAATCCTTCGCGGAAGAACTCAGCCATAGCGGGGTCGCTTAAACTCAATGCCGTCTTAACGCCGGACGCTTTGGCCAGCTCACGTACTTTGATCGCCGCCGGTTTTCCTGTGGCTGAAGTGACGAGATACCCCTCGATATAGGCAAATGTTGATTGCGCCAGCGCATCCTCATCAATATCCGACGCGCTAAGCGTTTCGCTAACACCCAAAAAAGTATTCATTGTGCGTTCTGCGTCGGGGGTGATCATCACCAGGCACTTGCCCGTGATGCCCTCGTGGTTGCCATTGTGGTTGTGGTAGGCCACGCCGGCATTACGTAGGTCATCAAGATAAAGCGCTCCGTTGGCGTCATTTGAAACTTTGCAGCTATAGAAATTTTTTGCGCCAAAATAATTGGCAGCGATAATACTGTTCGCGGCGGACCCCCCGCTTGTCTTTTTGCTGTGAACCAGGTGGTTTTCCAGGGATGCCATTAATTCCGTTTGACGTTGCTCGTCGACCAGGGTCATCACACCCTTTTCTATCTTAAATTTTTCCAAGTCGCTCTCTTCAACTTCGATTTCAGTGTCGAGCAGCGCTGCCCCAATGCCATAAATATCGTATTGCTTCACCTGTTATTCCCACTATTCGTGTCAGTTAAATTCCAGCGCATAAGGATAGCATCATCTATAGTTTCAGTTGTAAGTACTGATAAATCGGCCGCTAGACGCGTATTAGGCTGGTGTCAGGCTGAAAAATTTGGTCAAATGGAATCGATTTTTGCATAATGAAAGTTGTGCCGCTAAATCGAAGCTTGCTGGGGTTGTGCGAATTGCTGTCAAAATGTATGACTGGCGGGGCCTCCACTGGTCAGAGGTTACAGGGCCTCGAGCGGCTGACCTAACAATAACAACGCGTGTAATGGGTAAGCTTCTCAGCGGCGTGTCGCTGGCTCGGGGGAAGCAAACGAGCCTCTTGCTCGAAGGAAAACATCTATGTCGAAGTTGATACGCGATACGCATGAGGAGCCGCAGCAGCAGATGGCGCCGACATTATTGCCGTTATCGCCGTCTGCGATTATCACGCATTTGAAGACGTGTCAGCAGCTCGCCCGCGACCACGTTGATCGAGCCTTTGATGTTTTTTTGAAATCTTTATTCGATGCATATGATATTGAAATAGATAAGGCATTATCGAATAAAGATGCCACTGAGCTTATGGGGATTCAGCGTGCATTGCGCAAAAAGTCCTCCGATCTCAAGCACTATTTTACCGGCTACTACCTCGAGGGCTTTGTAAAATTTAGCAAGAAAAAGCTCAACACTACAATTGGCTCCTCGAATACTTCTATTAACCCTGAAGATTTAAGCATTGTAGAAAACGACGATCTCGAAGAAACCATCGCTATTTCATCGATTACCCAGCGTGTCGACACCTATTTTGCCGAGCCAATGTGGGCGTTAAATCAGCGTTTTTCCATTTTGAATAATGGTGAACCGGTGACGGAATCGAGCAATCCCGTCTCGGCAATCCAATTTTGCGATGCGCTGCGGCGTTCGATTAAATTGATCGACATAAATGGACACGCCAAAGCCATTGTTTACAAAGTTTTCGATTTGCAGTTGTTGAATTTATTCAAGTTGGTATCTGAGGATGTAAATGACTACCTGCAGCGTCAAGGTATCTTGCCCAATTTGAAATTCAGCCTGCCCAAAGGTTCCGCACCGCGCTCTTATTTGGCTGAAGACGGCGATACCTTCGGGCGCCGCGCGGAAGACTATGGCATTAGCCGGGCCGAACCTAACCCCGAATCCGCTCCAGAGCAGTATCAGACCGATCTTCTTGCTGCGATCCGCGGCCTGCATCAGCAAATACAAGTGCGCGCCAGTGCAACGGCCGCAGGTGGACCTGTCTATGACTCAGAACAATTAGTGACTGCGCTTGCAAGTCTGCAAGCCAGTGCGCAGTCCATTGCTCAGGTCACCACAGCGAGTCCTCAAGACCTGGTGCCGGTAGATATTTCCGATATTGTGGCTCAGTTAAAGGCTCAGCTTGCTGAAAGTGGCGAGGAAGAGAGCGACGTAAAACGTGCGGACATGGAGACCATCGATTTGGTCGGCCTGGTGTTCGAATATATGCTCAACGACGAAAATATTCCCGACAGCGTTAAAACATTATTGAGTTATCTGCATACGCCATTCCTGAAAGTTGCATTTATCGACCCCGACTTTTTTGAGCAAACCGAACATCCCGCGCGCGTTTTATTAAATAGCCTGGCCGATGCCGGAGCCAAGTGGGTGGGTAATGATGGCACATCGCAGTTTGATATGTATGAACAAATCAAAGGCGTTGTGAATCAGGTGCTCAAAGAATTTGATAACGATATTAAATTTATTACCAGCTTGCTGTTTGAGTTTAATAGCTACGTTAAGAAAGTAAGCCGCAAACAAGAACTCACCGAAAAACGCGCGAAAGAAAAAGCGGAAGGTGAAAATAAATTGCGCGAAATGAAGTTAAAAGTAAATGATGAAGTGCGCGATTTAATTCGCGAAAAAGAACTGCCTTCTGCGGTGCTACTTCTTTTATTGCAGCCCTGGTCAGATTATCTCACATTTATTTTGCTTCGCCACGGTGATAAATCCGAACGTTGGTCGGAAGGCGTACGTGTGGTTGAAGATGTGCTCTGGTGCATTGATCATAAGGTCGAAGAGTCCAAAAAACCTGAACAACGCGAACGCATGGATAACGTCGTTGACGCTTTAAGAGCAGGCTTCGATGTGATCGGCTTTGAAATAAGCAAGGGCGATAAACTGATTGAATCTTTTGTATCGCTGTGTGAATTAGCGCAGCAGAGTCAAAGTGCTGAGCCGGCGCCCGAACCGATGCGCAATGAGCTCGAGCGTATTGCTGCCGAAAAAGCAGGTCAGCATTTACACGACGAAGAAGAAGTCACGCCCGAAGAAGCGCAGATGGTAGAAAGCCTTAAAATGATTGAATTTGGTACATGGTTCGAATTTGAAGGTGGAAAGCGCTTAAAAGTTGCGTGGTATAACGGGCGTACCTCGCATTACATGCTGGTAGATCAAATGGGCAAGCGTGTCGATATGGAGTCGGGTTTAGCGCTCGCCAGGAAAATGATCGCAGGCACTGCTAAAATTATTTCCGGCAGTTCGAAGCCGTTCTTCGAACGTGCATTGGAAAATATTTACCACAAATTAAACGAAAAAGCAGAAGCTATTCAACCAGAACCGGAGACACAGAATGCCAACCACGCCTAGTGATCAGCGTCGCCATACGCGCTACCCACTTAACCGGCCCGTATTTGTTGTAAATACAGTTTCATCCGAACGGTTAGGCACCCTGGTGAATGTGAGCGAAGAAGGCTTAATGGTATTTGGTGACCAGCCTGTTCGCGATGGCCATGTCTTTCAGGTGAATGTTACCGATGAAGCCACATCGGAGCATATTCTTTACCTCGGTATAGAATGTTTGTGGACAAACGATGCTGATACTGAAAGTAAAATCTGGTCCGGCTATCGTATTATTGATATTTCCGACACCGACAAAGAACTTCTTTCCGCATTAATTGCGCAGCTAATGTAGCTGCGTTAATCAAGCGAAGCAAACACCTCTCTTGCCGCAGCGACGGTTGCGTCTATATCCTCTTCAGAGTGTGCTGCAGACATAAATGCAGCTTCATAGCACGCTGGTGCCAAATAAACGCCCTTGTTTAGCATGCCGTGAAAAAAGCGGTTAAACCTATCGATATTTCCGCTCATGACTTGCTGGTAATTTATCACTTTGGGTATTTCAGTAAAAAATACGCCCCACATCGTACCGACGTGGTTGGTGGCTAATGCAATACCCGCGTCATTCGCAGCGGCCTGGAGTTTTTCCACAAGTGCACGCGTGTTCGCGAAAAGTGGGTCATAGAAGCCGGGAGTATTGATTAACTTTAGCGTTGCCAGACCGGCCGCCATCGCCACGGGATTACCGGAAAGCGTGCCCGCCTGGTACACCGGGCCGACCGGCGCAATAAAATCCATAATAGTCTGTTTGCCGCCAAATGCGCCCACCGGCATCCCGCCGCCGATGACCTTACCCAGCGTAGTTAAATCTGGTGTTACGCCGTAATATCCCTGTGCGCCGTCGAGTCCGAGACGAAAACCCGTCATTACTTCATCAAAAATAAGGACGCTGTCATAGTGGCTGCAGCATTTTCGCAGTGCCTGTAAAAAACCGGGCTCGGGCGGGATGCAATTCATATTGCCGGCGACGGGTTCCACAATAACGCAGGCGATTTGATTGCCAAGCTCACTAAAAGCTTTTTCAACCTGAGCAATATCGTTGTATTGCAGGGTCACCGTATGCTCGGCCAGCGCGCGTGGCACGCCGGGTGAACTTGGCACGCCGAAAGTCAGCGCGCCGCTGCCGGCTTTAATTAGCAGTGAATCTGAGTGGCCGTGGTAACAACCTTCAAATTTAATAATTTTATCGCGCCCGGTATAGCCGCGCGCGAGACGAATAGCGCTCATGGTCGCTTCAGTGCCGGAGCTGACAAAGCGTATTTTTTCAATGCTTGGCACCATTGAACAAGCCAAAGCAGCGAGTTCTGTTTCGATTTCTGTCGGGGCGCCAAAACTTAAACCGAGTTGAATTTTTTCATTCACCGCTTCAAGCACATCCTCGTGTGCGTGGCCCAAAATCATCGGACCCCACGACAACACGTAATCGATATAGCGCTTGCCCTGGGTATCGTACAGATATGCGCCTTTCGCGCGTTCGATAAAAACAGGCTCTCCTCCGACAGCTTTAAATGCGCGCACGGGTGAGTTCACGCCACCGGGAATAACGCGTTGTGCTTGTTCAAATAATGAAGACATAAAGTAGGTTTCTCCGAGTTACGCAGGTTGTTTCACAACAACCAGAAGCACAATGGCGATAAGAAGGAAAACGGGAAGTTCATTAAAAATACGAAAGAAAATATGGTTGGGTGTGGGCATATCCTGCGCAAACCGTTTTAAATAATACCCGCATGTAAAGTGGTAAAGCACTAAAAGTACAACAAGAAAAGCTTTGATATGAAACCAAAGACTATTTAGGTAGTAGTCCCAACTGTACGACGCTGTCCAGAAACCCAAAACGATCGTTGCTACCATCGATGGCGTGCCGATGCCGTTGTAGAGTTTACGCTCCATCGTTTTAAAACGTTCTCTACCGGTTTTGTCTTCCGCCATCGCGTGATAGACAAAGAGGCGGGGTAAATAAAATAACATCGCAAACCAACAAATAACGGCGACAATGTGAAAAGCTTTAACCCACAGCACCGGGTATACCTTTAGGTTGGTAATGGTTTTTTATCGCATCGATGGTGATAAGACCATGAATGCTGCGATGGGAATAGGTATTCGAGCTAACGTACAGCATTTGTTTTTGGGTTTTTCGTAAAATAATAAACGCGTCGTAAAGGCTCGCAGATTCTAACACGGGTTCCATCATAAAACGCCGCCCCGGCACCTCCGCCAGATGTATATCCGTTTCTCCCGTCTTGATCGCATCAGGCGCGTTGTCGACGAAGTGCGCAAGATCCGGGGCCGACAACGCGTGCAAGTGTTCCTCAAATGAAAAAACAATCCATTGCGGTTGAGTGGATAACGCATATTTGGCTTTTTCTAAATTAAGTGCCTCGTCAGTCACGATATAACGCGTATCCATAATTTGAAAAACGCTCGTATTGCGCAGTGCCCGTGTAGCCGGACCGAGTTCTATGTCGCGATTACTCATGGCGAGTTGTTCAATAAAAATACTGCGCGCCCGGAAGACAACCCGAACGGTTAGGCAGGCGACAACGATCATTAACATCGCGGGAAAAATGATTTTTGGGTTGTGGCTCAGTTCCAATACGGCGACGAGGGCCGCCAGAGGCGCATTAATTACCGCGGCCATCATTCCGGTCATGCCCAATAAAATATAGAGGCCCGGGTTAATGGCTAAATCCGGGAAAAGCGCTTGCGCAACAAAACTTAATATTGCGCCGGTACATGCGCCAATAAATAGCGTCGGGCCAATCAGCCCGCCCGGAATACCCAGGCCGACAATGATCGGTGTTACAATTAATTTCGCTACCGCGATGACAACTAATGCACCGATCGCAATTTTGTCGGCCAGAGTTAATTGAATGGTGTCATAACCGAGCCCCATAATTTCCGGTACAAAAATAGAAACCACGGCGCCAAGCGCGCCTGCAGTCAGGGCTTTAACCAATACCGGCATCTTCGCGAAGCGCATCGCCAGGAGGTTTAAACGAATATACATCCACGCTAGCACTGCAATGAGAAAACCCGCCGCAACGATAAATGGCAGTTCCACCAGGCTGTTCATATCGCTGTCGCCGACATCGAAAACAACCCATTCCCCAAGGATGCTTTTGCATATCGCAGCGCCGATCACCGACGACAAAATTACCGGCACAAAGCCGACAATCGTGTACTCCATAACAATCACTTCCATCGCAAAAATCACACCCGCGAGGGGCGTATCGAACGACGCCGATACCGCCGCGGCAACACCGCAGGCAATCATGGTTTGCATGCTGTTATTTGGCAGACGCAGCCAATGGCCTATCTGGCTTGCTGCGCCCGCGCCGAGGTGCACCGCGGGCCCCTCTCTTCCCACAGACTGTCCGGTAATAATCGCGACCGCACCCAGGACCAGTTGAGCCAGCCAGTTTACCGCCGGCATATTGCCCTGGTGATTGTGCAACCTGTCGATCACATGGCCCACACTCATTTGGCGCTGGTATTTATTCAGGCGGCGCAAAACGAGCCCAATAATCAAAGCGCCTATAAGAATAAGGAAAACGCGTGCTTCGGGCGCAAGCGCTTCAAAGTTTTCGGCGTGCGCCATGTCCAAAAAAACGAAGGGTGTTTCGATTGCCAGGCGAAATACGACAATGATCAGGCCTGTACACGCGCCAATCACCAGCGCCAGTAAACTCAATTGAGGCAGTGCTTCAATATTGGCGAGTGATCGACGAAATTCGTGCAGGCGTTTAGCGAAATAAGCGGGTGTTTTTGACATCTACAGGCCCTAGTCTCTCCAATACTTCAGCAAGTTCGGTGTCCAGTTTGCTACATGCAAAAATAATAGCAGGCGGAAATCATTATAGATTTTCCGGGTCAGTCGGCAGTAATTCTGAGAAGTTGCGAATCGTCAAAATCGCTATAGCATTTTCTTGTGCTTGATAGATGATCCGGTAGTCACCTTCAAATACCTCCCGAATCGTTGGTGTGTGATATTTAGGTACAACTCGCCCACGTAATGCCTGCTCTATAAGACTGGCGCCTTTGTTAATCAGGCGGTCTATAAATCGATCGGCATTCGCTGGCTGATCTTCCGCTATTCTCGTGTGGATATCTCTCAGGCGTCCGCGTGCTCGGAAGTCCATATAAGCTCAATCATTTAGTCAAGCGTAAATCCTTTCTTAACTGTTCCGTTGTTACAACGCGCCCAGCTGCAACGTCTGCCAGAGGCCCGCTTCAATATCATGGCGCACCTGTGAGGTGTATAAGACTTTTTCCCAGCCTGCATCGTCTGGTAGTTGATCAATCAACTGGTGTGCCGTCTCTTTGATAGTTGCTGTGTGCATGGCATTTACCTCATTCGCGTTGGCACTAGTGTCAACAGGTCCTAAGCATATCAACTTTCTTGCCGGCTTGCCGTGTTCAGGGTTTGTCGGTGCTGCTGTGAACTCGCGGCATGATTTTTCTTGCAGATGGCCGTATCATACGCGATCTTTCGGATATGTCGTTGATTTGCCGGCTAAATAAATATAGTTGGGTTGGGAGTAAAAGTGATTAAGGCAGGAATTGTTGGGGGCACGGGCTACACCGGAGCGGAACTGCTCAGGTTGTTAGTGAGCCACCCGCAGGTGGAGATAACAACGGTGACATCGCGCGCGGAGTCAGGGAAGCGTCTCGATATGCTATTTCCGAACTTGCGCGGTCACGTGGACCTGCAATTTAGCAACCCTGAAGTCGAACAGCTCACGAGCTGTGATGTGATTTTTTTTGCGACACCTCACGGTGTTGCGCAATCTATGATGAAGCCGCTGATTGATCGCGGTGCACGCGTGATCGATTTAAGCGCGGACTTCCGTTTAAAAAACATCGCCGTGTGGGAACACTGGTACCAGCAGGTGCACGCGTGCCCGGAATTAGTTGAGCGTGCGGTTTATGGCTTGCCTGAAATATATCGCGAGCAAATCAAATCCGCGCAATTGGTTGCCTGTCCCGGCTGTTACCCAACGTCAGTGCAGCTGGGCTTAATGCCCCTGCTAAAAGCCGGTTGGATTCATACAAAAGACATTATTGTTAACGCCGCATCCGGCATAAGCGGTGCCGGCAGAAATGCCAAGACCGGTTTGTTACTTGCGGAAAATTACGACAGTTTCAAAGCCTATGGTGTTTCGGGGCACCGCCATTTGCCAGAGATAGAACAAGGGCTAAATGCTGTGAATGCCGATTCAGCCGAAGCGGTGGGCGTGACCTTTGTACCGCATTTATTACCGATGGTCCGGGGTATTCACTCCACCATCTACGCACGCGCAAATACCCAGTGCGACGATGTGCAGGCGCTTTACGAAAAGGCGTATCAAGACGAGCCGTTCGTCGACGTACTACCGCGTGGTACCTACCCGGAGACGCGTTCCGTTAAAGGCACTAACCTGTGCCGTGTGAGTATTGAACGACCTCAGGATGGGGAGTTGCTGGTCTTAATGTCTGTGATCGACAATCTCGCCAAAGGGGCGTCTGCTCAGGCACTTCAGTGCATGAATTTAATGTTTGATCTTCCCGAAAACTCCGCGCTTACCCATGCGGCCTTGCTTCCATAGGAAAAAATAACATGGCATTGGTAAAAGGTTCTCGTAAACATCGCGTAAAAGTTATCGAATACCGTTTAAGGTATGTTGTTACTGTCGCCTGTGTGCTTCTCGCGTTATTGATAGCCGTCATTGCTTTAACCTATATGCTTGGCAACAAAATCGGTATGGCGGGTCAGGAAAAGGCACTGGCCGATGTGGCGCGGCTTAATAAAGAGCTCAATCTCTACACAGAAAAGTCAGAGAAGCTCGAGCAGCAACTCGAAAACAGTAAAACCGCTGCCGAGATTGACCGGCAGTCCAATGAGGATGTGCGCCAGGAAGTGATCGTTTTAAAAGATGAAATCGCGCGTTTGACCGAAGAAAACAACTTCTACCGCGGACTCATGGCACCGAATGAAAAGGCCAGCGGCCTTACTTTAGGTGCGGTTGAGCTGGTTGAAGGGCGCGAAGAAAACATCTATGACTACAAAGTTGTCGTCCAACAACTTGCCAAGCGTCACAACCTGCTAAATGGCACCTTAAAATTTACCGTTGTAGGCAGTATAAACGGCATAGTGCAAAGATTTTCACTGATGGAGCTATCGGATTCCGTCAATAGTTCGTCAATTAAGCTACGCTTTAAGTATTTCCAAGTCGTTTCGGGCGAGCTGCGCTTGCCCACCGATTTTGAGCCGGAAGGCATAGAAATTGAAGCAAGAAGCACGGGGTCTAAACCTCAAACAGTATCCAAAAAATTTCGCTGGTTAGTCGAGGAGAAGTAAATGGGTGTATTCGGCGGCAAGAAAGACGATCAATTTGCCAAGGGCGGTCATACATTGTTTGACCATGCTTTGGAGATTGAAGGTAATGTTAAATTTGGTGGTGTGCTGGATATTGAAGGCACAGTCAATGGTGATATAGGTTCAGTAGATAACAGTGATGCGCTGGTGCGTGTACGTGAGAAAGGCTGCGTGAACGGCGATATTAAAGCACCAAAAATTATTGTGAATGGTCGCGTGAATGGCGATGTATACGCCACCAAGCATCTGGAGCTCGCGGCCAAAGCTGAGGTTAACGGCAACGTGCACTACCACGTAATCGAAATGGTTAAAGGCGCGCAGGTAAACGGTGCGCTTGTGCACATTGATGATAGCAAACCGAGTGCAGTGCCCCAGACGCCAGCATCAGCAAAGCCGGAAGCCACCAGCAGAGTCCAGCCCATGAAAGCGGCAAGCGAGTAAATTTAATACTTGACTAAAGCACTAAGGTATTCCGATAATCGCGACTAATCATTATTAGTCGCGCATCAAACCTATGAGTTCAGCCGAAACCTTTATTCCCGAACCACTGCTCGTGTCGGATAACGCTATCGCCAAGGTGAAAAGCCTCGTGGAAGAGGAGGGCAATCCCGACCTCAAACTGCGCGTATTTGTCACCGGCGGCGGTTGTTCAGGCTTTCAATACGGCTTCGCGTTCGAAGAAGTCAGCGCTGACGACGATGCAGCGATAGAAAAAGACGGTGTTACCGTCATTATTGATTCGCTTAGCTACCCCTACCTCGTTGGCGCCAGCCTGGACTACGAAGAAGGTTTACAGGGTTCCCGCTTTAAAATCGAAAATCCGAATGCCTCCTCCACCTGCGGTTGCGGGTCCTCGTTTTCTATCTAGTTTAGTGTCAACAGGCCCTAGCGTGCGTTCAGAAACTGTATTTCCACAGGCGTTTTTTACGCTCTTAAAATCATTTTTAGCCCACTAAAGAGAACTGGTATCGAGCATGATATCGGTTCTCTTTGACGCATAATTCTACGGTTTTCCTGTTCTGGTCATTAACGGAATATATTTCGCGATAAATGGCGCATGCGTCCGATAACTGGAACTCAGCTAAGTTGGATTTCAATATCGTTGAAGGTAATGTAGATTGATAAATATCTCAAAGTAATAACGAAAAACTTCATAGATGGATAGAGCGCCAATAAATATTATTGGCGTGATCTTAAATGGACGATTTTACTAATAAAAAACTCAATAATTTAATTGACAGCATCTATTTTGCATCAGATGTACAGCGGCACTGGAAAATTGTGCTCGATGATTTATGTAAACTTTTTCCTTCTGGTAAAGCGACCATTACCTATGCTGATATAGAATCGCTCACGGTATTATCAGATTCTAATTATAAACCCTATACGATTGCTTCGGGATTTGAATCCAAATATCTGGATCTCTATATGGAGTATTATCGCCATATGGATATAAGGTTAAAGTTAGAAAAACAGATAAACTCCAGAGGCTTGCATAAAAATTCTGTTTTTGGTTTTAAACGTATGGGCAGTTATATGTCCAAGGAAAAGATTAAAGCATCCAGGTTTTATTGGGAATGGGAATACGTTCAAAATATAGAAGACAGGTTGGTGTTAAAGTTGTTTCAGTACGGTGACTATCAGTCAACATTGTCGATATTTATTCAAGACAAAGGGTTTAAGAGAAATAAAACTTTAAAGTTTTTGAACAGGTTGGCTGGACACTTGCAGCGTTCGGCGAGTTGGAGTCTGCTTAAAACGCCTAAATTAATGGCGGTTATGAAGGAGCATACTTTATCCAGGTGTTTAAGTAAGAATTATGGTCTTACAGAAGAGGAGGCGCGGGTGGCAATGGCGTATTCCAAGTCTGGAGATAGAGAGCAAGTGTGTGAAATCTTAGGTAAATCGATCAATACACTTAAAACACACCAAAAAAATATATATAAAAAGATGGGGCTGTCAAATGGCTATCGAAAGCGGCAAAGTCTCACAGATACGATAGCAGATATAGAATCCAGAATTGTATAGAAACTTTTATTTCTTCTCGTTAGGTATATGTTAAGTGTAAGAATAAATATTCGTTTGCCTATTTTAGTCTTCAGTACGTTATCTATTCACCCAAAAAAGGTGATATCAATGTTTATCTATACCAACTAGCATGCGTTTGTTAGGTCGGTTCAAAAAGTGAACTTGCGTCTTTCATTTTTTTGAAGATCTAAACGACAACAGTGTTTGCAATAGCACGCTTTTTAATTTTATTAATTAAGTAGGGACTTTTATGAAATTAAATTTTAGAAAGCTTATTTGTTTAGGCTCAATATTTTATATGTCAGCTCTGCCTTTGGAGGCAATGTCCAGTCCGGGCGACGAACTCACATCCGTTAGGTTTCAATCTGTCACTTATCCTCGAGACTGTATAGGTGGTGCTGGAACAAAGAGTAAGGTCGGGTTATGGTCCTGTGCCGCAAATGTTGAACGCTACGACTGGAATATTCTAGAAACGAGTTCTCCAACAGTCTTTTATATACAAAACAAAGAGAATAAAGTTCGATGTTTAATGTCCATGTCTAATGGGAACTATTTGAGATACTATAAGGGAAATAGGGGGTGTAAAGATCACCCTTTGGCACGATGGAACATTAAAAGTGAAGATGGAAGCCTTTTAAGCGCTTCCGATATAAGGAATGGCATTTACGGTCAGCGATTAAGATTAATTAATCAGGGTAACAGACGTTGTGCTAGTGAGGAAGGTACTGGTAAAGGACGAGTTCGAGCATGTAATAATCGCGATAACCAACTATTTGCAATCCACGTTCCTGGACCGATTTCCGGTACGACAATTCCTAACGTTCCTGCAAATATACCCGATCCAGAGTTGCGAAGATGTATTAATGACAACAAACTTCGCGAACTTGTGACAAATGATAGAGATCTGAGAACATTAAAATGTGTTGGTCCAGGCTTTCCGGGAGCAGGTTTTCCAGGCGGGGGATATTGGATTTCGAGCTTAGAAGGCATTGGCAACCTGGTTAACTTGCGAACTTTATCTGTTGGAGGAAATAATATCTCCAATTTATCTCATGTTGGAGCGCTATTTAATTTAGAACTTTTAATCGTCGGTAATTATAGCTACACCAATGTATTCAATGATGCTGATTTCGATAGTATTAAGCATTTGAGTAACTTAAGAGAAATTCACTTATCCGTTGATCCTCCAAGAATTGATTACAACGGAAGCGGTTTCGATTCAGGGTTTTTAGGCCTTCGGGAGATGACTGTTTATACTAGCGACGCCGTAAGTTGTAGCTTTAGGCAGGTGATAGATAATTATAATCCGCGCCTGGAGTTAAGTGGTGATTTCTTCTATGGTTGCCGCAATAGATAAAGTTATATATCTGATCGGTCTTATTTGATATTCGTACGAAGCCCGCTAATATTGCGGGCTTTATTTGTTTGGTATCAATACACTAATTGGCACAGCAAACAGTTTTTCTCCAAAAGGTAAAATGTTTTCACCGTCGTAAAAAACAACGCCTGCTGCAAATTTGCTTCCACAGGCTTCTTTAAGTTTGTTTAAGCCTTTAAAGTCATTTTTAGTCACTGTGGCTGAAGCTTTAACCTCGATACCGGCTAATTGGCGGCCCTGCTCGATAACGATATCGACTTCCGCTTTGTCTTTATTGCGAAAGTGGTAGAACGCCAGTGCTTCCTCGTGCCAGCCGGCATGTTTACGCAGTTCTTGATGAATAAAGGTTTCCAGCAGCTGGCCCAGTAAGCTTTTATCTTGCCATAGGGTTTTACTATTAAGTCCCAGTAGCGCGCAAGCTAACCCAGTATCAGTGGCATGCATTTTAGGTGTTTTTATTAAGCGGCTAAGCCGGTTGTTATGCCAGGGTTGTAGCTGCTCGATTAAGAAAATTTGTTCCAGCAACGCCAGGTATTCGCGAATGGTGGGGCGACTGATGGAAAAGGGTGATGCTAAATCGGCGGCATTGAATAAACGGGCCGTTTGCCCTGTGGCCAAGGTCATTAGCTTGGGTAGGATCTCAAAATTTTTAATATTGGCGATATCTTGAACATCCCGTTGGATAAGGGTGGTGATGTAATCGCGATACCAACTTGAACGCCGCTTGTGAGCAGTGCGTGCGATTGCTGCTGGATAGCCCCCAGCACAGATTGCATCCGCCAACGATTCTCCCAGGTGGCGGTGACTATTAGTATTTGTTACTGGGCCAAAGTCTGCACTAAAAAGCTGGTTAATAAAGCTCGGCTTAACACCGGTAATTTCGCATTGTGCTAATGGCCTGAGATGGATGATTTCCATGCGCCCTGCTAGGGAATCGGCGAGCTTTGGAAGCAACAATATGTTGGCGGAGCCAGTGAGAATAAAGCGGCCTGATTTACGATGTCGATCGACACTGGCCTTAATGGCGGTGAACAATTCCGGTATTCGTTGTACTTCGTCCAAGATGGTAAATTCGGGTAAGCTTTGCACAAAGCCTACCGGATCAGCTTTAGCAGCCTGCAATTGGTTGAAGTCGTCAAAGCTGATGTAGTGATAACTCTGCGCCTTACCCACCATTTGAGCCAGTGTTGTTTTTCCGCATTGGCGTGCGCCATGTATCAGAACAACGGGTGTATCTTGCAAGGCTTCTTGCACCTTCGCCGCACTGAGCCTGTTATATATCATGCGTAACCTTAGCTTGCTTGGGTGGACCTCGTACAAGTGTAAATATAGGTTCGTCCAATTGAAAGTAATATCTCGTCCAATTGAAAGTAATGCTTCGTTCAACTGAAGGAAGTTGCAGTAGCTTCTTTCAGGAAATGCAAGTTTTGCGTCTTTATTATTATTGCAAAGGTCTTCTTTCGAGAAGTCATTTCAACGAGCTCAAAAATCAAGGCCAGGCGCTTTAAATGACAAGTCAGGCCGCTGAACAAACCTATTACAAAACCCCCTTTTATTAAGACCTGTATTTCTTTTAACCAGGTACTTCTAGGAAGTTTTACGCAATATCCCGCAATTTTTGGAGTGCATATTTTTCATCAAAAGGCTGAAATAAGGATGTTCGGCATCAACCATAGGTTGAACATAGGATATTTTTAGTAAAAATTTAATAAACTTATGCTTGTCTTTAACCTGCGGTATTGATAATGTTTTAGGCGACATTCTCGTTCGCAATACATAAGGCATCCTATTAAACGGATTTAGACGACGCACATGGAAGTAGAAAGCACACAAAACCCAGCGGCGGAAGCACCCATAGATACCGGCGCCATTTGTTTAAGCCTGGTGGCGCAAATTAACCAAATGGCGGTCGAAGTCCGCCAAATCCAACACCAATATGCCGAGCCCGGTGATGTGCTCTCCGCGCGAGACTTACTCCGGGCAGCCAAAGCGATTGGTTTCAAAGCGCGCGCCTCCAAACAGACGATTCCGCAGCTCCTTACCATCGACCTGCCCGCAATTGCGGTAAAGCCTTCCGGCGAATTTTTTATCATTGCCAAAGCGGCGACCAAACAGGGTGAAAGCGAACAATCCGTGCAGTTCCTTGTGCACGACCCGCTCGCAGGCCACCCGCAAACGATGAGCCCGGAAGAACTGCAGGCGCAGTGGACCGGTGAGCTTATCTTATTGGCCAAGCGCGGCAGTGCCTTTGAGGCAGTGAAAGAATTCGATATACGCTGGTTTATTCCATCGCTGGTGAAATACCGTAAATTATTCGGCGATGTGATTCTCGCGTCGTTTTTTATCCAGCTGTTTGCCCTCGCCACACCGCTGTTTTTCCAAGTGATTATGGACAAAGTGCTGGTCCATCGTGGCCTGACGACGCTGGACGTGGTGATCTTCGCCTTTTTTGTGATTGCCGTGTTCGATGCGCTGCTCGGTGGTGTGCGCAACTATGTTTTTAGCCATACCACCAACCGCGTTGACGTAGAACTGGGTTCTAAATTATTTAATCATTTAACCGCATTGCCACTGGCGTTTTTTGGCGCGCGCCAGGTGGGTCAAACCGTTGCGCGCGTGCGCGAGCTCGATACCATTCGCAACTTTATTACCGGTTCTGCGCTTACACTCTGTATCGATTTATTTTTTACCATCGTCTTTTTTGTCGTGATGTGGTGGTACAGCCCGACGCTCACGTTGGTCGTGCTCGCTTCCATTCCGTTTTATGTGGTGCTTTCAATAATTGTTACGCCACTGTTTCGGGCGCGCCTCGATGAAAAGTTTAAACATGGCGCTGCGAACCAAGCCTTCCTCACCGAATCGGTTACCGGTATTGAAACCATTAAAGCTTCAGCGGTGGAGCCGCAAATGCAGCGCAAGTGGGAAGATCAGCTGGCCAATTACGTCAATGCCTCTTTTAAAGCGCAGCACCTCGGTAATATTTCCAGCCAAATCGCCGGTTTTATTAGCAAGCTCACCACCATGCTTATTTTATGGATTGGCGCCTATGCGGTAATGGGAGGCGATTTAACGGTGGGTCAGCTCGTTGCGTTTAATATGCTGGCTGGCCGGGTGAGTGGTCCGATTTTAAAACTGGTGCAACTCTGGCAGGACTTCCAGCAAGCCGGTATTTCTGTAAAACGTTTGGGCGATATTTTAAATACGCCGCGCGAGCCTGGTTTTAATCCAAACCGCAGCGTATTGCCATCCATTCAGGGTGAAGTGGCATTTGATCATATTCGCTTTCGCTACCGTCCGGACGGCCCGCTTATTTTAGATGACGTCAATTTAAAAATACCGGCCGGTGAAATAGTGGGTATCGTCGGCCGCTCGGGTTCCGGTAAAAGCACCTTAACCAAGTTAATTCAGCGTTTATACGTGCCTGAAGCCGGGCGTGTGCTTGTCGATGGTGCCGACCTCGCCGTAATGGACACCACCTGGCTGCGGCAAAACATCGGCGTCGTGCTGCAGGAAAACTTCTTATTTAATCGCAGCGTGCGCGAAAATATTGCGCTGGCAAATCCGGGCCTGTCGATGGATGCGGTGGTTCATGCCGCCAGGCTTGCCGGTGCTCACGATTTTATTTTGGAAATGCCCGAAGGTTACGATTCGCTGGTCGGCGAGCACGGTGCCAACCTGAGCGGTGGTCAACGTCAGCGCATTGCGATTGCCAGAGCGCTTATCACCAACCCCAAAATTTTAATTTTCGACGAAGCCACCAGTGCCTTGGATTACGAAAGCGAACGTATTATTCAGGAAAACATGGCGGCCATTTGTAAAGACCGCACCGTATTTATTATTGCGCACCGCCTGAGCACCGTGCGCCATAGCGATCGCATTATTGTGATGGACAAGGGGCGCGTTATCGAAAGCGGCAGCCACGAACAGCTGCTCGAAAAAAATGGTGACTATGCAAAGCTGCACGCGTTTCAAAATCATACGCCAAAAATTCGCACAGTAAGTGAAGAGGTGCCTGTTAAAACGTCGCCGGTAGTTAAAACAAATAACGCCAGCCCCAGCGTCGCCGTAACGCGCGCCGGAAAAGTGATTCCAGGTAAGGCGGGTGACGAATAATGATCTTCCGCAAAATAAAACAAACCTTGGCAAACATACTCAAGCGTGATGCTAGCGACGCTGTGTTTCATAAAAACCCCAATAGCAGCGCGGATGCCATCGAATTTCTTCCCGCCGCCCTGGAAATTTTAGAAAAACCGCCATCTCCCGCCGGGCGTCTGCTTGGCTATTCGTTAATGGTCTTATTTACCATTGCGGTGTTTTGGGCGTTTATTGGCAAGGTTGATGTTGTCGCGTCGGCGGAAGGGAAAATTATTCCGAGCGGTCGGGTAAAACTCATTCAGCCCATGCGTATGGGGGTTGTCGAAAATATTTATGTAAAAGAAGGTGACCTGGTGGAACAGGGGCAGGCGCTTATTGAGCTGGACCAAACCCTTACCGCGGCGGACCGCAAGCGTTTTGAAAGTGAAATACGCTTTCTTAACAAAAACCTGGTGCGTGCACTTGCACTAAAAACGTTGTTCGATGCCAGCGACGCAACAAGTCAAATCAGTAGCAGCCAGTTTGTGCTCGCACTCGATGATCACGCCAGCGGACATTTAGACCCAGAGCAAAAAGCCCTGCAACTCGCCATGCTTAAACAAAGCTGGCTCGAATATCAAAGCCAGCTTGCGATACTGGAAAGCCAATTAACCAACAAACGCAGCGAGCTTGAAGGCACTGACGCAAGTATCGCCGCGCTCACTACCACTATTCCGCTTATCTCCAAACGCGTAGCAGCCCTGCAAAAACTTCACGACCAGGGTTTGGGTGCCGAAATGCAGCTACTTGAATTGCGAGAGCAACAGGTTACCCAGCAGCAAAGTTTAGTGGCGGAAAAAGCGCGCAAAAAACAAGTACGTGCGGCGTTGGCGGAAGTAGAGCAAACCCGCATAGCACAGGAAAACAACGCGCGTAAACTCAACCTGGAAGAGATAGAAAACCTGCGCCAACAAATTCACAGCAGTCAACAGGAACTCGAAAAAGCCAACGAACTATATACCAATCAAGTGCTGCTCTCGCCGGTAAAAGGCCGCGTAAAACAGCTTGCCGTGCACACCATTGGCGGCGTGGTAGAAGAAGCGCAAGTCCTTATGCAAATCGTCCCCGAAGAAAGTTTTCTAGAGGTGGAAGCCATACTGCAAAATAAAGATATCGGCTTTGTACACGAAGGCCAAAAAGCCGAAATTAAAATCCATACCTTCCCATTTACCAAATACGGTGTCGTCGACGCCGAAGTGCTCGGCATCACCGCCGACGCCATCGAAACCGAACAGCAGGGCCTGGTATACACCGTTCGCTTAAAAATGGACCAGACCAAACTCCGCGTGGATAAAAAATGGATTGATTTAATTCCAGGAATGGCAGTAACTGCGGAGGTAAAAACTAACAAGCGGAAGTTGATTGATTTCTTTTTGAGTCCTTTGCTTAGGTATAAGGATGAGAGTGTTAGAGAGCGATGATAAAGTATAGGAATAAAAGAGCTCTGACGTGAAGATAAAACGGGTTCTAGAGCTGTATCTGATTCTAATTCTGATTTTGTCGCTGGCCGCGATGTTGACAACGTTTAGAGCAGCGGCGGTAGGATACTGGATATCAACGCTGATCTCCTCTGCATATTGTGTGATGATCATCATTGATACTTATAAGGATGGCGGGTTTTTCCTTTCGAAAAAGCGTATAAAAAATAAATTTAGTTCAATCTTATTTGGTGTAGCGATTTCTTTTCCTGCTGTTTGGCTGCTAACAGCTAAGGGTGTGATTCATTTGGTTTCCTATCCAATAGAGGTTTATCGTACATATGATGTAGATGTGACGCTAGTAGGAAAGAAAAGATGGCGTAGATCATGGAGCAGGTGTAATTCATACGTAAGAATAAAAGGTGAAGATTTTTCTTTATCTTATTGTGCAGATGAGCGTGAATTTGATCTATTAAAAAGAAGCCGGAATAATCCCTACGGTACGATTAGTGCAAAACTGTCTTTATGGGAGTCTGTATTAGGCAGAAGAATTATTGGATTGGCGGCAAAGATTTAAGCAGCGTTTGGTAAGTGTCTTTTTGTATTCTTCGCCCTGTAAGGTCTACATGAAATTTTTGAATTAAAAGGTTAGTTATATTAGCTAGTTACTACATAAGGAAATAGTTTTATGGGAGATAAACAAGATTTGAGTCCGCAGGAGAAAGCGCTCTTTAATGCCATTAAAGAGAAAAGGAAAGACGATCCGCTTATAGGCGCCAAGTTGGGTGGGCAGGACATTCTGGACCGTCTTATTGGTGTATTAAAAAATGACAAAGGTGTGCATATTGAAACGCTGCTTACCATTATCGGTGCGCTGGGTGGTTACGCCTGTCACTCAGCGGTACGCGAAGCCTTAGTCGATACAGGCCAATTACCTGAAAACCAGGTGTTTACAATACTAAGTGGTGCAGATGGTAATAAATACTACCTGGGTGATTATGTTAATCGGCCGTTGGCAGAAGACCAATTTTCTTTTTGGGGACTGGTGGCCGGTGAAGCTAAACATTTTGGGGCCGTAGCTTTGCCCGATATCGCTCAAATTAATGGTGCAGTAGCGAAAACCCTCGGCTCCGACAAGTTTGGTATTCCGAACGTGCCGGAGAACCATCGTGTACAGGAAAAGCCCATCGACTTTCTAAAAGCATTGTGGAAACAGGTGAATCCAGTGGTAGAGCGATATATCGAATCTCCTGTTGAAAAACCTATACTCTTTGGATTGGCCGCACAAAAGGCAATTGAAATGAGCAAAGATATCATTCCACCGGAGATGGCGGCGCAAGTGCTAATGGAAAGTGCGGTGCCTATGTCGCGTATTGGGCCTGAATGGCTAAAATAATCTGCGTATTAATAAAAGGAATTGACTATGCAACTAAGACAAACGGATTTACTTGCCAACGCATTGCCCTGGTTTAAGGGTAAACTGGATTACCGTGCGTATTACTCTGAGGATAACTCAAGTGCTCTTTTGAAGGCTCACCGGGTATTGGATTTTTATACTTTGGTCGCTGATATTGCCCGCGCAAAAAATACGCACGATATTCGCAAGCTGTGTTATCAAATCACCTTCCAATATGGTTTTAACCACTTTGGTTTAGCTTATCTGTTGCCGGATAAAGGCCAATTTAAATGTCATCATATCAACGGCGAGGTAAATGGTTGGACGGATTATTATCAGAAGCGTCTAATGTTCGGTGACCCGTTTACAGATCATTGCCTTAGGAAAAATACCCCCTTACTTTGGTTGCGGAATAATAAGCAGGAAAAGTACTTGCTGAGTACCGCGCCGATAATGGTGGATGCGATTAGCCAGTTCAGTATTGGTAATATACTTTCCGTTCCCTGCCATTTGCCAAAAGGGCGTATAGGTTGTTTGCGTCTAATGAATAAAGGTGTTGGAAGCGCTCATCAACTTGATATTGCTAAATCCTTGCCCGAGTTACATCTACTTACTGCACATCTGATTGAAGCTATGTACCGCCTGTTTGAACAGGGTGAGTGTGAAGGCCGTCGAGGCCCCAGCTTAACAAAACGAGAGTTGCAGGTGCTGAGGTTAATATCTTATGGGAATACCAACCATCAAATCGCTGCAGTACTTACGATTTCTGAGAATACCGCGCAAAGCCATATTAAGAGTATCTTTAGGAAGCTACAGGTAAGTAATCGTCAACTCGCGATTGCGCGAGGCATATCTCTGGGTTTGCTAGAAGAGCTTTGGTAAGAATGGAAATCGCTGGATCTAGTTATCAATAAATATTTGTATATACTCCTCAAATGCGAATAGCCTGTTTCTTTTTCTGCCTGTCAGCTCTTTCAAGATGCCGAGCTTGATAAAATCCGAAACTAAATTTCCAGCTGTATTGGTCGGACAATCAAGCATTGTCGTAATTCGTTTGATGCTGACAATTGGGTATTGATACAAATTCTGCATAAGCTTCTGTGCATTATCTTGTTTGCGCACGTGAAGGCACGGAAGCTTCTCTCGCTCAATTTTTTCCTTGAGTGTCATTATCGCTTTAAATACATTAATTGAATGTTCAGTTGTTTCCTGCATGCCGTATAAAAAAAACCGTAACCAACCTATCATGTCATTATGCGTTCTAACGGCCATCAAGCGCTCGTAGTATTCCCCCTTGTTTCTCTCAAAAAAGTCAGAAAGGTAAAGCGCTGGTTTAGCAAGTAGCTTAAAATTCACAAAGTAAAGAACGATAAGTAGCCGACCCAACCTGCCATTGCCGTCTAGAAAAGGGTGAATTGTTTCGAATTGATAGTGGAGAATGGCTATCTTAATTAAATGTGGAACATTAATTTCCTCATTGTGCATGAACTTTTCGAAATCACTCATTAACTCGATTAACTGTTCATGGTGGGGAGGAATAAACGTTGCGTTCTTCAAGCTTACCCCTATCCAATTCTGACTTTCTCTAAATTCACCAGGTTGTTTATGCTTACCTCTAACACCCTGCAGTAATATTTTATGTGTTTCTTTAAGGAGTCGGTTTGACAAAGGGATGTTTTTCAACTCTTTTATAGAAAAATTCATTGCAGTGATATAGTTTTGAACTTCATGCCAGTCGTCTCTACTTTCTGGATGTATATCACTTTCATCAATTAACGCATCTTCCATATTTGTTTGAGTACCCTCAATACGGCTCGATGTCGTTGCTTCTTTTGTAATATGCATCCTGATAAAAAAATCTACATTTGGGACTAGCTGAGAAAATGCATTGAGTTCGCCTAAAAGCCTATTGGCATTTTCGAGCATGGTTAAAACTTGGGGGTCCGAAAACCGCCATTCAACATTTATTAGGTTTGGAGAGAAGCTTTTATATTGATACTGCTGGTGATACTCACCAGATACAAAATCTTCTATATGATTGTTCTTAAAGTCACTCATGCTGGTAATTTGAATTAGCGGGGTCATTATGTCAAATTGAGGTGGTTAATTTGACATAACGGGAGGGCTAATGTCAATTTCCAAATAATTTCGGTTCTATATCTAGGGTTTTTGTTATGGTTTAAAGATTTATAATAGTGAAATAGAATATTAGTATTGCTTCAAATTATAGTTTCTCTCAAGTGGTGCAATGTTAAATCGTTTAAATCTTTCTATTGAACTAAAGAAGAATACGGTGTCAAATTACTGAAGCAATACTTGACGATAATGCTATCGCTACTTTGGACGCATTAGCCGCATGGAACTGGATATGGCGTATCTCTATTTTTATAGGTTTGAGTTCTTCAAACCGCGAAAATCTCCCTTTCAATACCTCTCCACTTCGAAAATCAACCTTAGGTTGATGCTTTGTTACTTTTATTCGCCGAATCGTTATTCGACGGGTGAGGTTATAACTAAAAAGTTTAAATTTAGGGGTAAATATCACTAGATCTAGTGATTGTTTTGTGTAGGGAGTTAGTACTAACCTGAGCAGTCAGGGAGGTGGGCGAAAACCTCCGTGTTAAATATAAGTCTTTCAATTATTAGAGTGCTGTTTGAAAGGAGAAGAGAGTGAAAGTGGTAACCTCGCTGGGTGCCTTATTGTTTGGCCTATTTCTATTAGGTTATTCAATTTACTGTATCTACCTGGGAGAAACGTATGTTCCTCCAACAAGGTCTGGTGAAGGGGTTATGTTGGGTTTTCACGATATACCTATAATGTTTAGCGTTTTGATTTGCTTTTATATAGTTTTTGGGGTGCTTATTTCGTTTTATGCAATCAAAATGTTGGTTCTGAGCGTTAAGATATCTAAAAATAAGGTGGATATACATCAAGCTGTTCAGAAGGCAGATTTATATATCAAGGCGATAGAGTTGGAAGAGCAGGGAAAATTTGAAGAGGCCAAAAAGATATACAAGGATCTTTTATAGGAGCAGGTAATGAAAATATATGATACTCCTCAATCCGACCTAAAAGATACCGATGAAATAGATTCGAGCTCAGGAAGAAGCATTACTACATCAGTTTTGGGGTTTATTGCTTTTTCGATCTATTTGGTTCCTTATATGTTTATTCCCCAATTTTCTGAAACATTTGCCTCTTTTGGGTCCGATATTCCTTGGCTTACGACTGCTGTAATTAAATTAAATATCCTGTTTTTATTGTTGTCGCTGCTCAGCTTGTTTTTGAATTTAGTTTGGGTTGTACGGTGGTTAAATCCAAAAGTGGTTGCGCTGCTTTTTAAAGTAAGTGTTGGCAATATAATAGTTTCGTTTTTGTGTCTATTTATATGTTTTGTCGCCATGTATTTGCCAGTTTTTTATATTGGGACGGTGTTGTAGCTTTATATGATTTATCAAATTTAATGCTCCTGGCGTACACCTATGTGTTGCAGTTTGTGCTGATATCTCTGTCAATAATGTTCTTTGGCTATCCGATAAGTTTAAGTAGGTCCCTTTTTTTGCACTGAAGAGGAATTCGTTGTCAAATTATTGAAATTGTTTTGTTTGGCTCACTAAGCCGGTAATTTGGAAGCATTCGCCACATGGAGCTGGATATGGCTTACCTACATTTACATAGGTTTGCGTTCTTCAAACCGCGAAAATTCCGTGTTCAACATTTCTTCACCCCGAAAATCAACCTTAGGTTGATGTTTTATTATTTTTGTTCATCGTTGATATTTTTTTGTTGAAATAAAGAAAATTTTAGTGTCAAATTGTTGAAGTTGTTTTTGCCGGAAAACACACTCGGCGTTTGGAAGCATTAGCCACATGGAGCT
>JANQJP010000098.1 GCA_028281575.1 Cellvibrionaceae bacterium | reverse complement strand
GGTACCTATGGTTATTTCCCCATCGAGCGCGGGAAGACCGGGTGCACTGGCTTGCTCGATGGTGATACCGAAGTTGTTGTTGGTCGGCACACCGAAGTCAATGGTAGTCATTATCTCGGTCAGCATGGCGGAGAGCGTGTATTCATTCTCAAGAATACTCTGCCCCAGATCTTCCCATTCTTGATCAGCGGCATCTAAAACATATGGAATTAACATAATTCATCCTTAATATATAGTTAGCGAATTTTTATAAAACTGAAACCAAAAGGTGATTTTTTCACTTCTATGAAAGCCTCTTTACCTTCATATTTATATGAAAAGTTATTCATATAATCTTTTTCAGACAAACAAACTTTCAATGAACTTTCTTCCGAAGAAATGCGCACCCTATATTTACAATAAGAGTATTTCGCACCGCCAGATCCCAGAGAAGTCACAACCGCAGATCTAACTTCTAAAACACCTGAAATCTCATGAAAAGCTCTACCCACTGCATACACAGAAAAAAAATAAAACGCAATAAAAATAGAAAACCAGGCGATAAAAATTGTATTCTTTTTATTTCTAACCTTATCGTTTCTCCAAATAAAACTTTTTTCAGTTTCCATCCCCCTATCGTATAAATACAAAAACAAACAGTACAATAGAGACATCCCTGCACTCAAAACAAAAACAAACTCACTTGGATAAAATTTAGAATGAAACAAAAAAGCTATACAGAAAGAACCAACAATCGCAAAAAAATAATAAAATAACTTGTTTAAATTATAAAAAACCACCACAAAACCTCAAAAATAAATCAAAAAAACTGAAACCAACCAAAGAACAAGTTACATAACTTTTTAATCAACCTGTCGAAAATACAACAGAGAACACACACCTTTTATATACCATCCTACCCAAAACTTGCCATATTCGTTATAAAGTTATCCATCAACAACGCACAAAAATGAAACATCAACCAAAGATTGAAATACTTTAATCCTTATTAATTTAAATCCATTTTAATGTAGTCTTTTCCTAGAAAAGAAACCTTATAAATTAAAGACACTTCAATATTTTCTTTTTTTTCTATAATTGTCCTTTTTTTCAAACTCAAATATTCTGACTCTGGCAAACATACATGATCACGACTATCAATTATTAAAAGGGTATGAGAACACCCACTCCGCCTCATCCCAGTATGACCAATCAGTTTTGCCCCATGAGAATACGCAACATCCTTTCCTATCAAATAATGAAGAGGATTTGCAACCATATACATACCAAAAAAAGAAAAACAAAAGACAAAAAACAACATAACAAAGGAAATCCCAAAACTAAATCTAGAAATATCTTTTTTTGAATTTAGAAACAAATTTTCACAATAAACAGACTCAAACCAAACAAAAAAAGAAACAATCAAGGAAATTAGAACAGCCAAAATATAGGCATAAAAAGACGGATCAAAGTTAGACTGATAATAAGCAAAAAAAGCGAAAGCAGTTAATACTGTTAATAACTTTAGGGCATGATGAAGACGAACTTTTTTCATATATTATTTATCCTTGAAAGAAAAGCATTGAATGTAGGCATAAATATTTCTGAGCTGCGCACAAAAATGAAGTATCAACCTAAGGTTGATTAGTAAGGTGGAGAAGTAGTGAAAAGGAGATTTGCGCGGTTTGAAGAACTCAAACCTATTTAAATGTGGGTAAGCCATATCCAGCTCCATGTGGCTAATGCTTCCAAGTTACCAGCTCAGCGGGCCAGGCAAACAACCTCAATAATTTGACACCAAAATCAGCAATAGTTCAAGCGTAATCATTATCCAAATTCGGGAACCTATCTCTTTTTAACTTCATATATCTACTAGCTATGCCATATAAGGAATACTTTTTTATATTCTCTTCAGAAACATATTCACAAACAAAACCCATGACACCCTTCCTCAAAAATCAAACCTATTCAAAACGAAAAACAAACAACTTTCAATAATCTACCTTGGCAAGCCTTTCATAGCAAAAATCTACTTCTCCATAACCGATTTCATACAATCTGCAATGATACTCATAACATACTTTTTTACCCTTTCCACCTGGCTTGTTTCCTTTGGGAAAAACCTAGCCAGCATTTTATCTGCCTGGCATTCACATATTCCTTCAGTGCATTCTCTCCACCCGTAACTTAGCGAGAATCTACAAAAGATTTTTTATAGATTATTTTAAAGTCAAAATCAGCATAACTCTCGTGCCCCAGATATCCCACGGCGTATATAATCACCAACCACAGAGATACTTTTTTCATATCATACTCTTACAGTTCGTACAGCCATCTATACTGATAAAACAAGCAAGAAAATTAAAACTCGATAAACATAAATCAACCCCATTTTAACCTATCATCAAACCTTACTTTTCTTCTGAAACTATACAACTAACATAAAGCAGGCCTTCCGTTAGAACATCATTTAGAGGCAATTTAAGAGCAAGATTTGAGGCCTTTCCCCCGTAAAATAACATCTAGAAATCTATATTTACCCATATATTGAAATGCTGTAGCTCCCTCGTGTGTAGGTCCATGATGTGTTTTTGACTGGTTGCCATTTTCATTCGTGACTCATTAATATCGCTCTCTAATTCCTATAAACGGTACTATCGTGTCGAGTAGACTATTCGTTCTCGATTAATAAGGTGTAAATAGGTTGAATCAATGTCGTGAAAGGTTTCTCGATATATGGGGGAGTCATCAATCATGAAATCAATTTCGTGTTTTTTACAGTAGTCTCGTTTGGCGATATTCCACTGGTGTTCATCGGCATAGGGCAATTCATCACGCCACTCAATGGTTTCGCCGATACTTTCTAGATGCTCAACGATAGAGAAATAGTGAGTGAACCGAATGTTAGCCTTTTCTAACAACGCCTCAACATCCGGGCACCGTTTGCTCCCTGTTATAATATGTACTTCCGCTCCATCCTTATAAAGCGCAGACGCTAATCGACTAAACTTTTCTGGAAATGTATCGATCACGCCATGAATATCGATTCCAATTTTAAACGGCATATTCATACTCTATACCTCCGCTTTTTCTAGGTCGTAAATTTAGTTGTAAGTGGTATTTGGCGATCAGCTCCGAAAGAACGGCGATTTACGCGAATAACAGGTGCAGCCTGACGGCGCTTATATTCATTTCGATCGAGTAAGCTCTTCACTTTATCCTTGTCTTCTTTTGACAATTTTTTAGCTGTTTCTGTATGCACTTTTACTTCACTTTCTGTCAAAAGATCTCGCTCTAGTAATAAATGTAAGTATGCATCTAGCTGGTCGTAGGGCGGCAGAGCATCGCTGTCTATCTGATCCGGCGCAAGTTCTGCAGATGGTTCTTTATCGATAATTGCTTGAGGAATCGCTTCTATTCCAAATACAGATTTATTTAAATAGCGAGCCAGGCTGTAGACTTGCAACTTGTATAAATCGGCCAATAGCGATACACCGCCGGCCATATCACCATAAAGTGTGCAATAACCAACTGACATTTCGGTTTTGTTCCCTGTAGAAACCACCATTGCGCCAGAACTATTTGAATACGTCATTAGGCGTTGGCCACGAATTCGGGCTTGTAAGTTTTCTTGAGCTAAGCTACTCGGTGGCTCACCAAAGGCTTCTGTGTAAGCAATCACTTCAGCATCGAAAGTTGATTTTATTGATGCGTGAACGAGCTCCACTTTCAAGGCGTCACATAAATCTTGAGAATCATCTACACTTCCGGCCGAACTGTATTTTGAAGGCATAGTGACTGCAACCACGTTTGACGGTCCTAGGGCCAATACCGCTAGAGCAATTGTTACTGCACTATCGATACCGCCGCTGGAACCAATGACAACTTTCTTAAAGCCTGTTTTTTTACAGTAATCCTTTAAGCCAGTTACCAACTGATCACAAATCATTTGGTATTCATCTTGCTGTCGAATATCTAAGCCAGTTGCCATTTCTAGATCTACAGCCTCAATATTTTCTTTAAAACGAGCTCCGTCAAAATAGCAATTGCCTTTTGCGTCATATATTAATGAATTACCGTCGAAGACTAATTCATCCATTCCGCCTACTTGGTTAACGTAAACCATGGGTGCGTTACAACGTTTAGCGATGTTGGCTACAAGCCCACGTCGGGTTTGATGCTTGTATATGTTGTACGGTGAAGCATTAATGCTCACCACCAAATCGAGATCGCTCGTTTCTAACAACGCAACGGGGTCACGTTTATATAGAGGCTGCATGCTGTTTTCCCAGGCATCTTCACACACAAGAAACCCAAGCCTTTGTCCTCGCCACACGAATGTGCCAGGTGTTGTGCCCATTTCAAAATGTCGGGCTTCGTCAAACACGCCATACGTTGGCAGTAATTGCTTATCGTATGTAAAGAGGGTTTGGCCATTTTCAATTAACGACAAACTATTTAAAAAGGGCTTGCCGCCAAACGGGTTATGGCGTACATAACCTAAAACGATTGCGGCTTTAGCGCCTTCTGTGCTCTGTATGATTTTTTGTAAGGCATTGTTCTGGGCTTCAATAAAGCCTGGTCGGTGCAACAAGTCTTTTGGGTAGTAACCAGAAACACAGAGTTCAGAAAATACAATTAAGTCTGCACTTTGGCCGTGCTGGTCGATAACGTTGATAATTTTAGAGGTGTTACCAGCAAAATCACCGACAATATAATTAAGCTGAGCGACAACGATCTTCATTAAGCAAATTCTCCCTTCCGGCCGTAAGCATCTGCAAGCCATGCCACATAGTCGTGATTTTCACACATGGTTTTCCCTGGGCTATCTGATAATTTTGCAACTGGCCGTTCGTTCACTTCAACAACCTTCATTACGATATTGAGTGCGTTGTAACCTAGGTCGTTTGTTAAGTTGGTACCAATACCGAATCCCGTCTGAATACGCCCATTAAACGTTTTGTGCAGTGCTAACATTTTTTCGACATCAAGGCCGTCACTCCAGATTGCGCGTTTAGAACTCGGGTTAATGCCTAGCTCATTTAACCGCCCAATCAGCTTCTCACACCATTCAAACGGACAGCCTGAATCGTGCCTAAAGCCGTCAAATTGTTTTGCGAAATATAAATCCAAGATTTTGCAGAAACTATCCATTCCGATTACATCGGTTAATGCGTCGCCAAGGCAGCCCCGAAATTCTCGCGCCCATGCATTGAGTGCATTCTTTTGTGCATCGAGTGGGTGACCAAGCGCTTGCCATGTTTGCATGTATTCGTGAGCCATAGTGCCAATAGCCTTAATTCCATGTTCGCGAGCCAGGTAATAATTTGATGTGCCAACCAAATATTCAGGTAATTTCAAACGCAGAGTGCGCAGTACATCGGCATGCCACTCTTTACTGAAGCGCCTACGAGTACCAAAATCAGTGAAGTTAAACCCAGCTAAATCTTCTTGCTCTATGCGTGCAATTTTGTCTGCAAGTCGCTTGCGACCCGCTTCGTAATCCGGCTCTGCAACGGTATGGCGGTACCAGAGTTCATTGACGATAGAGAGGACATAAATCTCCCAGAGGCTAGTTTTTAGCATGGAGCCTTCGGCGTAAATATCGATGTCACCGTCGACTTCACGCACAAATATTTGCTTGTCGTCCAAACTAAAGTCGCTAAGAAAATCGATATAGTCAGTCGTTAAGTGAGGCTCGGAGGCTAAATAGTTAAGTTCACTCTCAGTGAATTTTAGCTTCGCGACGAGTGCGAGTTGCTCTCGTACGTCACTAATTAAAGGTGTCAGATCTACGTCTTTATTTCTGCACTTGAAACGGTATTTAGCCATCGCTCCAGGGTATTGGTGCAGATTTACCTGTTGCATACTGAATTTATATTTATCGGTATCGAGCAGGCTGGTAATGATGGGTTTACCTTGGTCTCTCATTGTTCTTCCTCTAATCCTATTCGGCTTCCAGTTCTGCCGTCGCGTTAATAATGGTAACGCCAGAATTTACTAATTCTACTTTGGCCGTTTTGATTGTGTCTTCTGCTATACCACGGCAAGCTTCCAAATTCACAATAACTTCGAAGCCCGCCTTTTGTAGCTGAAGGGCCGTTAATTTAACGCAATAGTCGGTTGCTAGCCCACCACAGATCACAGTGCTTATATCGTTTTGCTTTAGGTACTCAATAACGCCTGTAGAAATCTGATCATTTAAATCGTGATAGCAAGCCCCGTATGGGTGCATGTCTGGTTCAACACCTTTGAACACGGTGAAGTCGTAATCGGTGATTGCAGGTAAACCGTCTATCAGATCAAACCCCTTTGTGCCTGGTACACAATGCATTTGCCAGCGAATATCCACATTCTCGCCTTCTACCTCAGAAAATGGTGCGCCTTGCTCACCCGCTGCCCACACCGCTGTTGCAGGGTGAGCGTCTTTAGATACGACTCGTAGTCGAGCGTATGCCGCCTGCGTATTAAGAGGGCCAACAATATCAGTACCGCCAGGAACGGGTAACTCGTCAGGGCATACTGGTGTAAATCCGTTTTGTGGGTCTACATCAAAGCTCGCAGTTCTTTCTCTATTTACTTTCATTGTGTTCTCCTTGGCTTATTCTTTACATAGCAACCTATTGTTGCTAACATGTTGGCAACTAAAAGTTGCCTTGTCAAGCGTTGGATGGAAATATATGACTCAACATAAAATGGCGGTATTCGGTTCAGCATTTAATCCGCCCCATATGGGGCATGCTGATGTTATCAATCAAGTGCTCGAAGTATTCGATCGCGTTATTGTTGTGCCCAGCTTTTCCCATGCGTTTGGTAAAGCGATGGCCGCTTATAGTTTGAGGCTTGACTTGGTTCGAACTCTGGTTAGGTTACACCCAGATTGGCAGCAAAGGGTTATCGTAAGTGATATTGAGGAAACTATCGCTGAAAAGAAGGCAGACAATGAGCCGATCTATACCTTTGATGTATTGAAAGAGCTCGAAGCACAGCAACCCTTCGATCAGTTGGTTTTTGTTGTGGGACCAGATAACGCCGTCCCGGAGATATGGACGAAGTTTTACAAGGCCAGGGAAATCGATGAACGGTGGGGGCGATGGGAAGCAAAAGAACGAAAGAAAGTCCGGAGTACTGTAATTAGAAGGCAGTTAAAAACGGGAGGGCATCCTAAGCCAGAAGAATGCCCTCCTGCTATTTGGCAAGCCTACGAGATGTGAATGAAGTAGATACAAATGGGTAAAGAGAATGGACACAATCACACTGTATAGACCAACTGGGAAAGCCGAGTTAGATCTTGTTGCTGAGTCGGGCTATAAAAAATGGCCTCCGAGACTGCCAGAGCAGCCAATTTTTTACCCGGTAACCAATGAGCAGTACGCAATTGAGCTCACTCAATGGAATATCACGGATTTTGGTGCGGGTTACGTTACTAAATTTGAAGTGAAGAGAGCGTTCATAGATCGCTACCCGATAAAGTGTGTGGGTGCTAAGAACCACACCGAGTGGTGGGTGCCGGCAGAAGACTTGGATGAGCTCAATAATAATATTGTGGGTTGTATTGAGGTGATCGGTGAGTACAGGAAATCGTAGCAAGCTCGCGCGCGAGGAAAATAAGAAACTATGAAAATTAAAGATGTTGACTGGGCTCTATTTAGCGTTGACCCCGTAATATTTACCTTTCATCAAGGCGAGCTAAGTGTCTTACTGGTTCGGAGGTATTTCGATCCTTTTAAAGGTTACTGGGGGCTGCCTGGTGGTAGAGTAGATCAAAAAGTATGTGCAGATCTTGATGCGGCTTTGGCTCTTAAATTGGAATCAAAAACTGGATTGAAAAAGTTATTTTTTGAACAGCTTGGTACTTACGGATCCGAAGATATGGACCCAAGAGGATGGTCGGTGACGACAGCTTACTTAGCGTTGGTAAATGAGAGTTATGTACAAGTAGATGGCACTCTTGGTGAGGATTATATCTGGACGCCAGTATTGTCTTTAGGCAGTTATAAATTGGCATTTTGGCATGAGCGCATAATCAAAGATGCTTATACACGCCTACGAGATAAATCTTTGTACACAGATCTACCTGTGAATTTTATGCCTGAGCTTTTTACCTATCCGATGCTCAAGGAAGCCTACGAGAAAATTTTGGATATTGAAATTAGTCGACAGCGCTTTGCGAAGCGTATGGATTCAGCGGATATTTTTGAAGACTCCGGTCAGAAAGAAAAAGGCCGTAATCGACCCTCACCACTCTACAGAAAAAAAGACCGTGGCGGAGCGTATATCTTCCCCGGAATTATTAAAGGAGCATAACGTTGGGAAACAAAAAAGTATCCATCCTTAATCAAGAAACCTTGTACGACGGTTTCTTAAAAGTTAGCCGGTATACCCTTCAACGCAGCATGTACGACGGAGGCATGAGTGAGCCGATTACTCGAGAAGTGATGGAGCGAGGTCATGCTGTTGCCATTTTAATGTACGACCCAAAGCGCGACGAAATTATTGTTGTTGAGGAGTTTCGTATTGGTGCAATTCATGAAGACGAACCGTGGCTTCTCGGGCTTGTTGCTGGAATGGTGGAGGACGGAGAAGAAGCGGAAGATGTCGCTCGAAGAGAGGCAGAAGAAGAAAGCGGAGCAGTCGTTCAAGAACTTGAATTTATCGCCAACTATTACTGCTCGGCTGGTGGTACAACGGAAACAACAGCCGTTTTTTATGCAGAGATAGACGCGTCCAAAGTTGACGGCGTGCATGGAATTGATGGAGAAAGCGAAGATATTAAGGTTGTAAAAATGCCTGCTCAAAAATTTATAGATTCGCTCACGAACCCAACATTGCATACAGCCAGTTTATTAGTTGCAGGGCTTTGGTTTAAAGCACGGAACTGAATTAATGGAAACCTGTCGAAAATACAACAGAGAACACACACCTTTTAAATACCATCCTACCCAAAACTTGCCATATTCGTTATAAAGCTAACCATCAACAACGCACAAAAATGAAGCATCAACCAAAGGTTGATTCGTGAGGTGGAGTGGTGTTGAAAATGGGGTTTGCGCGGTTTGAAGAACGCAAACCTATGTAAATGTAGGTAAGCCATATCCAGCTCCATGTGGCTCATACGTCCAAAGTGGCGATAACATTATCACCAAGTATTAACTTCATCGATTCGACACTAAATTCTTTTTTTGTTCAACAACAAAATGTGAACGATTTAGTATTTTTTTATCGGGTAACAAATATGTATTTTTTCAATGAATTTCTACTTTAAGCCGCCTTTTTAAATGGGTGGCACTGAGCCTTTATCCCATTTTATCGCATCGTCGATTCTGATTAGTTCGTTTTGGCTGGGTAGCAGCCTGTAATTTGTAATATTTTTGCCCAAAGCAATCACTAACGCCTTATTTCTTACTCCGTGGTGTTTGTTGAGATGATTGATTAGGTCATCAAACACTATTGTGTTTTTTATATTTCTTACGACGATAATATTGGTGTTTTGCTTTTCAATTCTGTGTTGTCCTAACGCCCATATATTATCTTCAAGAATATCCTTTGGTTCGTGTCGATCTGCGATATCCAAAGCATCCATGATGCTTCTCAAAAGCCACTCAAAATTTATTTTATATAGATTTATATCTTCATCGTTAACAGCAACCTTACCGTCCGCCGATGAAGAATACATATTTTTTCCATCCCTGCGCTGAATTTCAGCAGTATATTCACTGCCTTCATCAAAAACCTCAATTGATTTTAGGATTTTGAAATGAGTTAGAATATTATGCTCAACCAATTCCTGAAACTGGTCACCGAACTCCTCTTTAGCAAACTTTTCAAGTATTGATGCCTCTGGAGTTTCATTGATTTTTAGCAGCTTTTCTATCGTGGATCTTTTTATTCCGTTAGTCATTATATAGTCTCGACCAGGCCCCATTTCTCTAGATATTTTTCACCAATCAATTCCTCTTTATGTAATTTTCTTTTCAAGTCACACCCTTTTGGCTCACGAATTTTAACGTGAAGTATTTTTCCTCTCTTGCTTTCATCATCAGGCATAAATTTTATGCTTATGCGAACTTGTTTCAGCCTAAACCCTGACTGTAAGAGATCATTATTGCGAAAATACTCTTTTGATAAATCGTAAATACTGCGGTCTTCCTTCGCAGCAACATCTAAAGTGACATTATTATAGCTATTTGGTTGAGCGACTTTTAACATCGTTACCTTGACGTAATCAATTCCATCTTCTGGATCAAAAGAAAGGACTACCGGCTTTAGTAGCTTCTGGATGTCATATTGTTTCAAAGGTATTTGATCGCCCTCGATTGGCGATTGAAGTAAGGTTTCGGAGAAGATTTTGGTGATTAATTTCCTTTGTTCCTTGCCTTCAGCAATAATCTCAATATACCCGCTCTTAGGTTCATAGGTCAGGGCAACTTGTTTTACTGGCCTCACTATTTTTGGAACCACCTTCTCCTTTTCAAAAGTGAATTGTGTGCTAGGCAAATCCTCCCTGTAAACCATTATTCATACTATTTCTATATCATTATCATTATCATCACTGTCTGATCGATATCTTTCGTAAATATCAACTTGAACTTTACCATCTATCCGATAAAGATCCATTAACTTGTTTTTGAATGACTCTAGGTAAATCTGATCTCTGCTAATAGTTATTTGCTCTGGGCCGGAAAAAGCCTCCCAAATTTGCCCTTGTCTTTTTGTATCCGCATACCAGAAATCTTCAACTTGCAAAAAGCGCTCGGTATCTTTTAGAAACATCCATAAAGTACGATCAAATTCATTTTCTAATTTCGAATATTCTTCAATTTCTTCATCTTTGATCCATTGCTTTAATATGCTTTGACCCAACTCATCTGTTAAGGCATTTATTCTTTCAGCATCTGATTTCAAGAGAGCTAGGCTTTCACCTTTTAAAGAGTCAACAAGATTTAACAGGGATTTTCTAATAGATTTTTCGTCCAGCGTCCAATCAAGCTCGTCCACAAGCTTCCTATGAAGTACGTCAAAATACTTTTGAAGAGAGTTTAAAGGAGTATTTTTTATGAATTTGGATATATCTGAACTCATTGGGTGTAACCTTTCTATCAATCAGTCTAGGACTTCATTAAAACTCGATATTTTCAACTTAAATCGATGCTGACGCTCCCAAGACTTTTTAATTTCATCGGCTTCACCTACTTCTAACAACTGTTCTAAGATCATGGACACCATAAGTTCCTACGTTCCGAGAATTTCCAATTCGGCTGATATTTTTCGCGCTTCTTTAATTGCTCGTTTATCATCAATAGCCAGCTTGTAACTCCCGTGAATAGCGCAAGCGATAACAGAGCATTTCCAGAGCCTATTCTCCCTTCTCTCATAAGCCTTCCGAATAATTCCAACTCTTCAAGAGCGTTTACTGCTTTTTCTGTAAAAACGCCATCTTCAATAGCCTTTTGCAACATTTGATGTTGAATAGGATGGTGTTCTGTAATTTCTTCTCTGACATGCTCGGTAATAACAAATTGATAAGAATGCCGCGCAATAAGGTCCAAGCGGTCTATGCGCAAGAAATTAATCAGTACGTTTGTATCGGCTATGATGATTAAGGGAGAATCCGACAATACATTTCTCCCTCAATTGCATGCAGCTTCAGCCAGATTCAGCATTTTATCCGAAGGAATTTTCAGAGATTTACTAAGGCCAAGCAGTTTGCCTTTGGAAATATCTTCTCTCCGGTATGCCTCAATCGCCAAATGCACGATATGATTACGTAATTCGCGGCTCCATAACTTCCTATCTTCCGGCGCTTCGAGGTCATCGAACATATCGAGCACTTGGAGATATTCTCTTCCGGTATCCACCTGTTCAAGCAGCCCTTCACAGTCTCGTTGCGATAGGTGACCAAGACTTTTGAGCCTATAAGTCGCGGCCTGATAGCTCACACCAAAGTGATGTGCCACGACTGCAACATCCTGATAAGTGATGCGCTGAGAATTAGCTGCCGGTCTGCTGCTGGTATCTATCCGCCCATCAGTGGCAACATCAAATATGGTTCTTTCTACACGGCTGGGTTTACCCTTATCCAAGCTATCCAGTAATTCTTCGATACCTGAATCTGGCATAAGAAAAGCCGCCGCAAAAGCATTCGCTCTTTTTTCAATTAACTCAGAAGCATTTCTGCGGCTGGATACGGTAATTTTCAATTGCCTGTCTAATAAAGCGTGGGCGTATTCATGAGCATAAGAAAAACGCTTGCGCGCACGGACATGGCTGGCGTTCACAAATATGGCTTGCCCTATAGAGGGATGGCACAAAAACAAACCAGACATACTATCTGGAAAGTCAGCTCCAGACGCCCAAATACCTTGCTCGTTAATCAAGTCAGACATGTCGGCAATGGGTGCTACGCCGACACCAAGACGCTTGCGTTCCTGGTCCGCCAGGCGTTCACCT
>JANQJP010000036.1 GCA_028281575.1 Cellvibrionaceae bacterium | reverse complement strand
TGCTTTTGTTGTCACAACAAAACTGGTGGGTGGTACAGGGGTCGAACCTGTGACCTACGGCTTGTAAGGCCGTCGCTCTCCCAACTGAGCTAACCACCCAGTGGAGGTCGCGCATTCTATAGCAATGATTGGCTATGTCAAACGCTGGCCCTAGAGATAGTGGTAGCGTCCATCAGCATAAACCAGGTGCTGATGTTTCTTATCCGACACCAGCACCTCATCGACGTTGGCAATATAAATACTATGTGTGCCGTGATCCACGACGCGCTGTTTATGGCAAATAAACACCGCCGGTGCGTTGTTAATGTAGTGCAAGCCGTTTTTCTCATGTCGAGACCAAGAACCGACGCTAAAGCGCTCTTCACCTGTCTCTGGGGTAGCACAGATTTCGGAAACGTCCTGATGATCTGAGCTGAGAATATTCACACAGAAGTACTCAGAATGAAATAAGACATCATCCATACGCGCCGCTTTATTTACACAAACCAGCAACGACGGGGGATCATCTGATACGGAGGTAACAGAGGAAGCCGTCATCGCCGCCCGTTCACCGTCATCCTTTAAACCACTTACAACACAAACCCCTGACGCCAGACTGCGCATACCCTGACGCAGGCCTTCAGTAAGATCTTCAACTCGATTCAATGTTCTGACTCACGACTAGAAAACGCCAATTATAGAGACTTCACGTGCACAAATAACCCTTTTTGGCTTAATAGCCCTGAGACTCACTGTATTGATTCGTCATCTTCTTTTTCTTCCATCTCTTCCAGCGTCAACTCGCCAAATGAGGGAGCAATATACTCTTCCTGTTCTTCAACCGTTGCCCCTTCGGCATCTTTACCCTCAGAAAGCTTGATTCTCAGCCGCAGATTATTAGCAGAATCAGCATTCGAAATAGCATCCTCGAGACTAATTCGCCCTTCGCGATACAGGTGAAATAACGCAGCATCGAAGGTTTGCATCCCCAGGTTTTCGGATTTCGCCATAATCTCTTTGATATCTTCAAAGCGGCTTTTCAACACAAGCTCTTGAATCGTTTTTGTACCTAACAGTATCTCTACCGCAGCACAACGCTTTCCATCCGCTGTCGGCACTAAGCGTTGGGAAACAAAGGCTCTCAGGTTTTGCGACAGCGAGAGCAAAAGCTGCGGTCGTCGTTCCTCAGGAAACATATTGATAATACGTTCCAGCGCTTGATTAGCGTTGTTGGCGTGCAGCGTGGAAATTGCAAGATGACCAGTCTCCGCAAATTCAAGCGCGTGTTCCATCGTATCTCTATCTCGGATTTCGCCGATAAGAATGACATCGGGCGCCTGCCGCAAAGTATTTTTTAAAGCGTTGCGAAAACTCCGCGTATCCACCCCTACTTCACGCTGATTAATAATGCTCTTTTTATGCTTGTGAACAAATTCGACCGGATCTTCGATGGTAATAATATGCCCTCCACTGGTCGAATTTCGATGATCGATCAGCGCCGCCAGCGATGTCGACTTACCAGAACCGGTACCACCGACAAATAACACCAGTCCACGCTTGGCAAGCACAACATCCTTGAGCACCGTGGGTAAGCCCAATTTGTCAAACTGTGGTATCTCGGTATTAATGTTGCGTGCGACGATTGAAACTTCGTTTCTCTGCTTAAAAATATTAATTCTAAAACGGCCAACGCCTGGTACAGATATCGCCAGATTCATCTCCAGTTCGTGCAAAAAAACTTCACGCTGCTCCTCATCCATGATTGCCTGTGCAATCGCCTCGATATCACCCGCTTTAAATGGTACCTGTGTGAGTGGCTTTAAGACGCCCTGGAATTTTGCACAGGGCGGCGCACCAGTGCTCAAATATAAATCCGAACCATCTTTCTTGGCCAGGGTGTTTAAGTAACTATCGATGGGAGTGCTCATATTGCATTTTCCAGTCCTTAGGCATATGCATGCAGTATAGGACGGAAAATCAAAGCCTGAGAGAACAGCGGCGTGAACAAGGGCAAAAGCTGAAATAAAAAAAGCCGGGCAAAACCCGGCTTTTCCACGACGTCACCAGGCAATTACGCCATATAGTGTGTACCTCGATAAACGTGATCGCATACAACATGTTTCACCTCAGGCAAACGGATATATGCGATACCCCGATAAAGTTTCTCGCGAAGATCCACTTTAACTGGCATATTTTTATCGCCGTCTTTCGTGTAAGTTACACCTCTATATACATATAGTTTAGTCATGACACTTCTCCTATGGAACGCAGTTCCTTAACTAGGATAAAAGTGGACTTTTAACGCATGTTCAATGCGTGGTATTTAACGCATACCAATGCGTTCCTTTATCTTGACGGAGCCTTATCTTTTGGTCAACAAGTTCAAATTAAAAAAACTCTTCTCGGATACTGACTGCACATTTCTGGTGCAGAACTTTGGTTTAATACGTATGAACTCTGAGGAGTTAGTGGCTTCCATCGAAGCCGCGTTTCTCGACTATATTCTCGCGGCGCTATCAGAACTCGGCGACCAGGTAGAAGATAAAGGTAAAATTTACGTGGAAGCGGCTTTCTATATTAATCGGGCAAGAACCTTACTTGAAGCCATGCCCCACCCAGCAGGTAAGATGTCCTATCGATTATCAGCTATGCTTGATACATTAAATAAACTTATAGATGGCAATGATCACTTTGCTTCAAGCCGGGCGGCAAGGTTTATGGAAAAAAACCTCACACGTAAACTCCGCGATATATGGTGTATTAATACTTCAACACCATTTCATCCAGGAACTGACGATTCTGGTAAAAACCCGCGCGACTACTTACTATTTTGTTTTCGTTCCGCTGGTAAACACTATCCGGAGATAGAATGGTTTAATGATATAAATGAAGCGTTAGCGGATAAACTCATTAAAAGTGTAAAAAAATAACATTTATTGTGGAGGCGCATTATGCAGGAAACCTGGCGCTGGTTTGGCCCCAACGATGCAATATCACTTCAGAGTATTCAACAGGCAGGCGCTTCTGGCATTGTCTCGTCACTCAGCGAAATTCCCACCGGTGAAGCCTGGCCTGTCGAAGCCATAACAGACAGAAAAAAAACCATTGAAGACGCGGGCCTATCGTGGTCAGTAATCGAAAGCATTCCCGTACATAACGATATAAAAACGCGAAGTCGGGATTTTCAAAACAAAATTGAAAACTACAAAATATCGATAAAAAACGTGGGCGAAGCAGGTATATCTTTTGTTTGTTATAACTTTATGCCTGTCGTCGACTGGACGCGGACTAATCTAAATTACACACTGCCAAATGCAAGCCAGGCACTGCGATTCGAAATGACGGACTTTGTTGCATATGATGTATATATTCTGAAACGGGAAAACGCCGCGGAAAATTACGAACATAAACTTTTGGAAAAAGCCAAAGTTCGACTCGACGCAATGTCAACTTCAGAAAAGCAAAGGTTAGAAAAAAATATTATTGCAGGCCTACCCGGTGGCGAGGGGTCGTATAATCGGGAAAGTATTCGTATCGCGATCGAAGAATTTATCGTCTTGGGCGTTAACGGCCTGCGCAAGAACTTATTTATGTTTTTACAGGAAGTGGTTCCCGTTGCTGAAGCCTCTGGCGTGAAACTTTGCATCCATCCAGATGATCCCCCCTTTTCACTCTTTGGCTTGCCTAGAGTCGTATCCACTGCAGACGATGCGCGTGAACTCTTACAAGCCGTACCGAGTTCGAGTAATGGTTTGACCCTGTGTACAGGCTCCTACGGTGCACGTGGTGACAATGACCTGATCAAAATGGTTGAAGAATTTGGCCCATCCATTCACTTTGTGCACCTGCGCAATGTGAAACGCGAGCAGGATGGTTCTTTTTACGAATCAAACCATCTGGACGGTGATAACGATATGATTGGATTAATTGACGCACTGTTAAACGAAGAACAACGCCGCAAGCGCAAAGGCGAAACGCATTGTAATATTCCTATGCGTCCCGACCATGGACACTTAATGGCTGCAGAAGAAAATAACGCAGACGTGAAGCCTGGCTATTCTTATATAGGAAGATTAAAGGGTCTCGCCGAGCTAAGAGGCGTGATATTTGCGTTAAGTGCGCAAAGATAGTAAACGTATCACCACAGTATCTCGGATGCTTCAACATATAAGACTTATACCTAAAAGCTTGATGAATTTAAGAAAATTTTCCTGTTGATTTCGGCACGTACACGTTTGTGTGCCGGTGATACGTTCAAAAACCGTCAATTCATGAATGAATTGGCGGAGCTACAGGGGTGGAGCGGATTAAAGCGAAGTACTGCTTCGCTCCGCGTAACGACTAAAATCTATGATTTTGGGTCGGGCCTGCTTGCAGGTATTTATGCGTTTTTTGAACGTATCACCGGCATGCAAACGTTTCGAAGGCACTCATACTGAAGTAAGCTAAAAAGCACCATGTGGTACTCAAAATAAATTCCGGAGTATTCCTGTGACAACAAAATTGAGCTTAAACCCGGACCGTCTATTCCCTATCGAAGCTTCTACCCGGAGTATCGCGAAACAGTTATATTCGGAAATAAAAGACCTTCCGATTGTCAGCCCTCATGGCCACACTGATCCTAAGTGGTTTGCAGAGAACCATCATTTCAAAGACCCAACAGAACTGTTAATTAAACCTGACCACTATATATTTCGCATGCTCTACAGCCAGGGAATTGATTTAGATACCCTGGGAATTACTACTGCCGATGGACAGACCACCGAAACAGACTCTCGTAAAATTTGGTCGATTTTCGCCAGGCATTATTTTTTATTTCGTGGCACACCTTCGCGCCTGTGGTTCGATTATGTTTTTCAGCATGTATTCAGTATGGAGCTGGTATTGTGTGAGGAAACGGCCGACGACTACTACGACAAAATTTCCGAGAAGCTTGCGAGCGATGCATTTAAACCGCGTGTGCTATTCGATGCATTTAATATCGACGTTCTGGTGACAACAGAATCTCCCCTGGATACGCTCGAATACCATATAAAAATAAAAAATGACACTTGGTCCGGGCGCGTGCTCACCGCTTTTCGTCCCGACCCGGTGGTTGACCCGGAATTTGAGAATTTTAGCGAAAATGTAAAACAGCTCGGCGAAATCACTGGCGAGGATGTAGAAAAGTTTGAAGGTTATCTCGCTGCACTTAGGCAGCGCCGTGAATATTTTAAATCTCACGGTGCCACTTCCACCGATCACGGTCATCCCAGTGCTCTTACCTGCGACCTTGATCAACAACAAAAACAGCATTTGCTCAATCAAGCGCTTAGCGGCGAGATTAGCCCGGAAAACGCTGAATTATTTCGCGGACAGATGCTTACCGAAATGGCGGGTATGAGTATTGATGATGGACTTGTTATGCAGATTCATCCCGGCAGTCATCGCAATCACAACACATTCATCTTTAATAAGTTCGGGCGCGACAAAGGCGCAGATATGCCTACATCGACGGAATACGTGCAAAACCTTTCCGCCCTGCTCAATAAGTTTGGCAATGACAAGCGGCTTAATATTATTCTTTTTACCTTGGATGAGACGACTTACAGCCGGGAACTCGCTCCTCTTGCAGGCCATTACCCCTGCTTAAAACTGGGCCCGGCGTGGTGGTTTCACGATAGTCCTGAAGGCATGCTCAGATTTCGGCAGCAAACCACGGAAACGGCAGGCTTTTACAATACCGTCGGTTTTAACGACGACACTCGCGCGTTTTTATCCATCCCGGCACGCCATGATGTGGCCAGACGAATGGACTGCTACTATCTTTCTACGCTTGTTGCCGAAGGTCGTCTGGACCAAAATGACGCCTGTGAACTTGCGATTGATCTGTCTTACAACTTAGCGAAACAGGCCTACAAACTCTAGTCATGGAACGATTAAACGCCGCAAACCTAAAAAACATTAATCGCTCCGTTCAAGTACCACAATACGAGCGGAACCAGTATAGAAGCGGCATAGTCCACATAGGGATCGGCGCGTTTCATCGGGCTCATCAGGCACTTTTTACCGATGATGCACTGAATAAATATGGAGGCAATTGGCGCATTATCGGCGTGAGTTTGAGACACGCTGATACGCAGGAAAAGCTAGCGCCACAAGATTATCTCTATACCGTAACTGAAAAGTCTGATAGCTCAAGCAGCACTCGCGTAGTCGGTTCAATTGAAAAAGTTATCGTAGCGCCACAAAACCCACAACTCGCCATCGACACTCTTACTGATCCTAATATTAAGATAGTCACAGTTACCGTCACCGAGAAAGGTTATTATTTTCTCAAGAGCGGACTCGATTTTGACGCTTTCGATATTCAGTTCGATCTCACCAACCTTCAAGCACCAACAACATTTCCGGGTCTTCTTACGGCTGCATGTGCACAACGCAAAAAAAACGGCATAGAGGGCTTTACTGTCATTAGCTGTGACAACCTGCAAAACAATGGCGGCATCGCACGCTGCATTGTTAACGCTTTTGCTCAAAAAGTTTCGCACGAGTTAGCGGATTGGATTGAACGCAACATTTATTTTTGTAGTTCTATGGTCGATCGTATTGTACCCGCCATCACGGAAAAAGAAGTTGATGAAGCGTCTGATAAAATTATGCTTGAGGATCGTGCAGCGCTTATATGTGAACCATTTAAACAATGGGTTATCGAAAATAACTTCCACAGTGACCGACCGCAATGGGATGGCGTGGGCGCCACGATTACAAATAATGTCCCCCAATACGAAAAAATGAAACTTCGACTATTAAATGGCAGCCACTCAGCGCTTGCATATCTGGGCTTAATCGCAGGTTTAACTTATGTTCACAAAGCCATGGCCACAGATTATTTGGCTCAATTTGTCGATCATTTAATGAAACGCGAATTGGCACTCTCACTTAAGATTCCTGAAGATTTTGATCTTGAGAACTATATCGAAACCATCCAGCGTCGGTTTTTAAATACACAGGTTCCCTACCGAAATCTTCAGGTTGCGTCTGACGGTTCCAAAAAACTACTTCAACGCCTTCTCGACCCCGCAGTAGAATTGTCAAACATGAACAAACCAACAAACGCCATTGCATTGGTTATCGCAGCATGGTTTCGTTTCTTAGAGGGCAAGGATGAACACAAGCGGGAAATTGTCATTGTCGATCCGATAAGTGAAAAACTTATGGCGGCTGCTCGCACTGGTGATAAAACGGAAGCAACGCAAGTGGACGCTTTGATAAATGCCTGCAATATGTTTCCAGACCAAACTAGACAAAATGCTGGCTTTAAAGCTGACATCACAAAGTATCTCACCATGATGCACCAGCAGGGTGTCAAAGCGACATTGGAACAATTCAACTTGGAACCTGCTAACACTCATTAAATAACACTACCTATGCCATCTTCCATCAAGTCAAAAATTCGGGTAGCCGCAATTGGCGAATGTATGCTCGAGCTTTCAAAGCAAACATCTGCCACCTACAAATTGAGTTTTGGTGGAGACACATTGAATACAGCAGTCTGTCTCGCACGACTGGGCATTGAAGTTGACTACGTTACCGCGCTGGGCAACGATGAAAACAGTAGCTTTATGATTGACGCCTGGCGAAAAGAAGGCATTGGCGTAGACTTGGTGATGCAAAAGCGCGATGCCCTACCCGGCCTTTATATGATTAAGACAGATGACCAGGGCGAACGAAGTTTTCTCTACTGGCGAGAAAATTCCCCTGCGCGAACGCTTATCGAAGACTGGCCAGAAATACTCGAAAAACTCAGTTCGTACCACTACCTCTATTTGAGCGGTACTACCCTGGCAATATACTCAGCTGAAGCCCGGAAGATACTTTGGGAATTTTTCGATAGTTATCGGTCCAACGGAGGGAAAATCATTTTCGATTCAAATTATCGCCCCGCGCACTGGCCCAACCCCGATGAGGCAAAATTCGCCTTTGATACTACCGCACGCAATTGCGATATCGCTTTGCCAAGTTTTGCCGACGAACAACAGCTACATAACTTTTCCACGAAAGAAGCGTGTTTTGCACGCTATCGCGATTTTGGCGTAAATGAAATGGTTATCAAAGATGGAGCCGATAAATGCCTGGCTGCTGTTGATAACAAACAAGTATTGTTATCAACAGCAGATATTGTCAAAGCCGTCGATACAACCGGCGCGGGAGATGCATTTAACGCGGGCTATTTAGCGGCACGGATGAATGGAAAACCCGTTGAAGACGCGGTAAAGCAAGCGCAAAAATGCGCTGCATTAACGGTTCAGTACAGAGGCGCTATTGTACCGAGAAACGCATTTTTTGAACGATACCAAGCGTAATTAAACAATTGCTTTGGCGGCAACGCACGCTTCGGTAATTTTCCCCCACTGCCCCTGCTCCACCCATTGTTTTGATGCTAACCACGAGCCACCCACGGCAAAGACGTTTTTAAGCGCGAGATAGTCAGCCATATTATCGGCATTTATACCACCGGTTGGACAAAATCGTGCTTCGTGAAAAACATCAGAAATTGCCGATAGAAACGCAATACCGCCGGCAAGCTCCGCTGGAAATAATTTCATTTCCGAAAAACCATGCTCCAACACCATAGCAATATCAGAGGGAATCATAACGCCTGGCAATACAGGTATATCACCGTCGTGACAGCATTTTAACAAAGTAGGCGTCGCTGTCGGTGTGACGATAAAGTCGGCACCCGCTTCACAGGCCTTATCATATATTTCGGTGTTTAAGACAGTACCTGCACCAACTGTGATTTCGGGAAACTGCCTCTTAATCTCACTTAATGCATCTAATGAGTTTTTTGTTCTTAGAACAACTTCGATGCTATTCCAACCAGCGGTGAATATCGCTTCAGCAACGGCGACACCCTCTCGTACGGTATCCACATGGACAAGCGGAAGCGCCAGCTGACTATTTAACAATGAGGAAACGGGATTCACAACAATACTCAACACACAAATCTAGAAAAGATGTGGTCTAGTATAAGGATTCTTTCCAAGATAAAACACAGTTCACATTTGCACCTAATATTTAACGATAGGTGGGAATAAACGCCACGCTCGACGCGTTTACTTGCTAAACGTAGCCACAGGAGCACAAACCATGCACAAGCTAAACCTACTCGCCTCAGCCATTGCCCTGGCTGTCGCCGCAACGTCTGCCAATCCTGCATATGCAGAGCTAGACGACCTTGACAGCTTAGACGACGTCGTCACCCGCCCAAGCGATGACGAGTTTGAGCCTAACGACGAACTTGATCCCGATGATGACTCATTGGGTGACGCCAAAGATGATGAAGGAGTAAATGAACTCGCGGAAGAGCTCGCTGAGAACGCAAAAGAACTGGAAGACGAGCTCGAAGACCTCGCTGACAAGCTCGGTGAGATAGATGATGAAACCGACATCGACGAACTGGACGAACGTTTAGAATCCCTCGAAGACCATCTGGAAGAGCTGGTAGATGACGCTGAAGACCTAAATGGGGAAGAATTTGAAGAGCTCCGCGAAATTGCGGAGGAGTTGGAAGACGAAATAGAGGAGTTGCAGGATGAACTCGAAGACATTGAGGATGAGATTGACGAGGAATTAGAAGAAGAACTTGAGGAAGAGTTCGAAGACGAACTTGATGAGGACATCGACGACGATATCGAAGACGAAGTAGACGAAGACATTGATGACGTTCTCGACGAAGAAATAGAAGACGAAATCGATGATGAAGTCGAGGACGAAGTGGAAGACGAGATCGACGAAGAACTCGAGGACGAAGTGGAAGACGAGATCGACGAAGAACTCGAGGACGAAGTGGAAGACGA
>JANQJP010000005.1 GCA_028281575.1 Cellvibrionaceae bacterium | reverse complement strand
CATTCAGATGTCAGTGACCCTGATCGCGCCGATTGCGATGGAAGAAGGCTTGCGCTTCGCGATCCGTGAAGGTGGTCGTACAGTGGGCGCGGGCGTCGTTGCAAAAATTGTTGAGTAAGTTCGATAAAATAATTTTTGCAAATAAGCGACGACCACCTGAGCGGTGTTCCGTGACAAAACTGTCTGGAACAGTTTTGCACAGCCGTAGGCTGGCCTGAAAGGCCGAGGGCAGGAAGCCCGAGTAAACGTGGTCGTACAGTGGGCGCGGGCGTCGTCGCTAAAATTATTGCGTAATTGCTTGTCAGCACGCTGTTGAAAAAGGCCGCATATGCGGCCTTTTTTTGTTGCTTTAAATTCTCTCCGCATTTTTTTGTATCAATCAACATAACTTTCTATTTTTCCCCATTGCGCAAGATGAACGTTTAGAAAAGTTTGCGGTCTTTATTCTGAAAAAAAATTTATTGAATTGTTTTTGGTGGTGCCAATAGCATGTGCAAACTGACAGGGAGTGTTAAATAAAAATCAAATTTACAAGCGTACACATTATTTCACTTATTTAAGCGTTCTGTTTATTGACAATAAATAGCGAAGCAATCACTGTAGCTATGTATTTTAATACATTAAAAGCACCATTATTATTGTCGTTGTAGTCATCGATTAGGAATGAAAAATAAGCTTACAGGGGGAAATAGCCATGGCGGGTACAATTAATGACGCGCGCAGTATTTTAAACGAAGCGAAGCAGCAACTTCTTCATTGTAGCAATGTTGTCGCCACAGGTATTGGATATAAAATAAGTGGCGACAAAACGCTGACTGAACCAAGCCTTATTTGTTCAGTATCAAAAAAATTAGCCACCGTTGAATTGTCGCGCAAAGACTTAATTCCAAAGTCGTTTGATGGCATTCCCACCGACGTGGTTGCGTCGGGTATTATTCGCGCGTTCGCTCCACAGACAGACCGTTTGCGCCCGGTGCCTGGAGGAATCAGCATTGGGCATTTTGATATTACCGCAGGTACGCTTGGTTGTTGGGTGAAGCGGGGCGCAGAAACGTATTTACTTTCAAATAATCATGTCATTGCAAATAGTAATGATGCGCGTCGGGGCGATAGCATTTTGCAGCCTGGTCCAATTGATGGTGGGGAGCGGCCTGGTGATGTAATAACAACATTGGCTGAGTTTATTCCGATTTTTTTTCCTGGTGATGATGTTGGCGGTGGTGACGGAGGAAATGGTGGCGGCAACGGAGGTGGTAGTACCTGCCAAATCGCAAACGGCGTCGCTGCTTTTCTGAATACAGCTGCAGAAATAAGTGGTAGTCAGGCCAGGCTGCGCGCGATTACAACGCGTTCGACAGAAAACCTGGTGGATGCGGCCATCGCCGGTCCGGTTGATCCTTCACTCGTGGACAATAGTATTTTGGGTATTGGTGACGTTCAGGGTGTGGTTGAAGCAGAGCTCGGTATGGCGGTACAGAAAAGTGGCCGCACAACAGGTTATACGACGGATGTGATCCAGCAAATTGATGTTACTGTGAATGTGCAATACGGTGGTGGGCGCGTGGGGCAATTCAGTGATCAATTGATTGCCGGTGCGATGAGTCAGGGTGGTGATAGCGGCTCAGCTGTTTTAGACATGGAAAATAACATTGTTGGTCTGTTGTTTGCCGGCAGTGATAATGTCACGATCATGAATCGCATTCAAAATGTATTTACCGCGCTTAACATTAGTCTTTAGTTGTATTTGCGCGAGTGTAAGTGCTTGTTCGGATGTGACTAAACGGTATAACGATAGTGATAAACTCGATTCTATGGCTTCAACAATAAAAGAAGTTAAACAGCAGCATCAAGATGCATGGCTGGCGCATCCACAGGTTGTTTCAGTTGGTATTGGATTGAATGCGGAGAAGCAGCCGGCCATTATTGTCGGTGTAAAATCCGCACTGGAAGATGGTGATGAGCGATTTCCGGAATTTATCGATGGTTACCCCGTTGAGGTGCATGTTATTGGTTCGCCGTTAGCAGAATAATTTGAGGGGAGGCATTAGTCGTAACGTTGTTGGCTCATTAGTTAATAAACAACGGATAGCTTGTTTGATCCGAGGTATGGGTGGGCAAAACTATTTAAAGACACGCCGTAAACCCATCCATGGGGGCTCGGCTGCCGCTTCCGTGCGGCAGACGGTCTTTAAATAGTTTTGCCCACCCATACCTCTAACAATGTGCCGAATTAGGGCAATCATCATTTAACAGTGCATTTCTAATTGAGCTAAAACGCCTTCTGTATGACTTTATTTGTGAGCTATCTATGCAGTGAACGTTTAGCTCTGAGCTATGAACTTACCTGAGGGTGTTTTTGAAATGACTAGCGCCACGGATAAGCGCGGGACGGGCCACGGATGGCCCATGGAATGAAAAAAACACCCTCAGGTAAGTTCATAGCGGTCCGGAAAGTAAACTAAAAATTTATTTCTGTTAGCTTTGAGTTCTAATTCCTTCGAGTTTTGCGTAAAGATATTCCGTAAAAAAACCGTGCATTAAAAAACGTTCAGAAAGATTACCTGGACCGACAAGGTAGTGCGGATATTTATTAAATGCCATTTCTGCGAGGCCCGGATCGCCGATAGTGTCGCCAATACGAATGGCTATGGACTGATCAAGCTTAAAACCGTTGATAGCATCACGGTATTCTTCACGCGTAAGTAATAAACAAAATAAACACATAAACAGTGCGTGCGAGCTTTCAAAGTCCAGGCACTGTGTCCAGCGTGGTTTTACTTCTAATTCATCCATATCTATCGGCTGCCAGCTGCTCCAGTCGAGCGTGTGTATCGAGGGTGGTTGCCACTTCCCGGACTCACTAAATACTCTAAAAAGTTCTTGGTCGTGCATCACAAAGCTATGCTCGTTCATATCCTCAATTTTCTTGGGGTACAGTGTTAGCGGCTCTACGTTTTCCGTGTGACTGTTTGCGATCAGAAAATTAAGTATGTTTGACTCTGTAGCAAAGTGACGCAAGATAAGCAGGTTAGCTTCGACGCTAACAAAATGCGTGCAAAACCAGCAGATAAGTTTTTGCAACGATGCGTGTGCGGAAAATTGAGGCAATGGCAGTCGTTTAAAAAACCAAACCAGATGCAAGAGTATGGAAAAGAAAAACTGCAAAAAAACTCTTGCAGTCCAACGTAAAGGATTGTCCAAATCTTTTAGCCAAAGATCGACGGCTGTGTGCTCAATAGGTAGTGAGTTATCGTTTGCAATCGCCTGTAAATAAGGGCTGCGCTTATTCGTCATTATCAACCTCTTCGAGTTGCAGTGCGTAAAGGCGTGCAACGACTTTCGCAGTACGCGTAATTGACCTGTGCGCATCCGGAACTGCGCATACGCGATCAAGTAATGCGTAAAGTTTTTCCATATGATGTTCGTCATTTTCGCCGTGATAGTGCATAAAGCTCGACAGTTTTCCATTGTGTCCAAGATGTTCGTCTACTGCACTTGCCCACTCCTTGGCCATTTTGTTGCCGAGCCCTTCGATAATCCACATTGCACCGATAAGGTCAATAGGGTTTTCCTGGCTGGCTCTGTGCATCATAAAACCGTGTAGCGCTTCACTGCCGGGATTTTTTGGCGCCGTTTGTATTTGTTTGAGTGTCCCACCTGCGGCAACGAAATCGCGTTCAAGTAATTCATAATCGCGGTGTTCTTCCAGCGCATGTTGAATAACTTGCGAGCGCACATCGGCAAAGTCTTTGTTGAAGCTCGATGCACAGCGTGTGATCCATCGAGATCCTTCAATAACCTGTTGGCGGAGTTGGCAAAGCAGTTTGCGGTAGTCTTCGAGTGTTAATCGTCCTTGTTGAAGACGCGTGACGATAGGTACTTTGCCCAGGCGTCTTTCAAAATCGAACCAAATTCGCATAAGTTCCTGTAAACAATTTTGAGCTTGTGGTGTTAAAACATATGAATCCATTATTCACCTTCAATGACTTTTAGTTTCATAAAAACATTATTAAATCGCCCGCTTTCAGGAACCATGCAGAGGATGTGTTCTCCGGCCGAATATGTGCGCGTGCGGCGAAATTCGTCGAGCATAATAAATATGGACGCGCAACCGGTGTTGCCGCGTGTGTAAAGGTTGGTGTACCACTTGTTTTCGGGAATGGCGACGCCCGCTTTTTCGAGCATGTCAAAAATACGCGTTTTGAAATAGTGCGATGAGTAATGGCAGAGGACGTGATCGATTTCTTCGGCGGCGACCAGGCCTTGCTCGATCAAGCGCAAAAAACCGTCGACACCCATTTTTACAACGTTGTCGAGTAAGCGTACGTCCTGACGAATAAGCAGTGCGCCGGCGGCTTCGGCTTCAGCGTAAGTGGCGTAGTCCTGCCAGCTCAATTTAATGGTCTTGTCTGCTGGCTGACCGACGGTCATGCATGTTGGAAAAGCATCTGCATGCGAAAAACCTTTTATCCATTCGATTTGAAAGCAGAGACCTTTGGGTTCCGACTGAAGCAGCATCGCGCCGGCGCCATCCGACAACATCCAGCGCAAAAACTCCGCATTAAAATCGAGCTGTTCTGAGTTTACTTGCTCGTAGCGGCTGGCTTTAAACAGTCGCGAGGCCAGTTCGCTGGCAATAACTAATGCTGTGTCATGCTCGTTGGCCTTTAGACTGGTATAAGCCGCTTTTAATGCCATCATGCTGCTCGAGCAAATGCCGTGGCTGGTATTTAGCTCGATATCGCTGAGACCCATTTCGGCTTGCACCATGCTGCCAAAGCCGGGCAGAACAAAATCTCCCTGGCTCGTTGCGCAACTCAATAGCGAAACCTGTTGTTGGCTAACAGAGCTTGCGGCGATACAGTTTTGGCCGGCACTTGCGGCCATTTCGCTGTTGCTAATATAGGTTTTATGTTCCGTGTCTATTGCGTAGTGGCGGGTTTTGATGCCGTTCGATTTTAGAATGCGGTTTTTTAGGCGACTCGGTTTTCCGTATACTTTGCCGAGTACGGACTCAATTTGCGTATTATCAATTGGTTCACCAGGTAAATAGTGGCCGGTGCTTGTGATAAAGGCGTTCATGTTAGCTGGCCTCGCCTTTTCTTTGTTGCAAGAATGCATGGAGGCAGCGTAAGTTTTCTTCTACATAGGGGAATACGCAAAATACGCCCATAAAACCCAGATACAGTGGCGCGTAGGTTGGACCACCGTGGGCCTCGGGTATTCTTTGCAAAGCAAATTCTCCAGCCCAGTCGAGGGTGAGAAGCTTTAGGGTGACTGGCCAGTTCACCACCATGATCAGGAGCAACATGTACAGCGGCAGTGTGGCCAGATAGCTGTGCGCGTGCATCTCCCAGATGCTTATTTTTCTTCTTGGCGATGCGTAGTGAACGTCCCAGTGAGCAACCAGCTCGTGTAATATCCAGACGGCTATGCAGATAAGCAATATGGCTACATTCACATAGAAAAATAGACATAGCAAAATCGGAATAGCTATTTGAATGCCCATCACCGAATGTAACAGGGACTCTTTTAGTCCCGAGTTCGTTTCAATGCGTGTGGCTCTATGGCAAAGCCAATCGGCAAAGCCCGCGATGCCCCATATAGGTAGCAACACGAATAATAATAGGTTTACTAGTAGTTCTTGAGTTTCGATCACTGATATATCCAACTTTGAGTTAGCTGAGCGAAATTTAAGGCGCTCAAATGTGACACGCAAGTGGCGACAAAAAGGTAGCACCTAATGATACTTTAGGGCGTAATTTATGCACCTGCCTGTACAGGCATTTATCTCACTGGTGGGTGCTTCTAGTGCTGCCTCGTTAAGCTCAAAGAGGCATAGATTGGGCGCTTGCGCCAGAGACCTTCGTCTGCAAGGGTGCTGGTGTAGAACTTACATGGACGTATCCACGATGTGTCAGTAGCGCAAGTGCGCAATTTATGTCTCATATCCTGTTTAAACAGCGCAATCCTTTTAGATACGCATATTTCAGCATCACAAAAAAGTTATTGGGGCAACAGCGGGGACGTTGCCGTTTCTGTTGTCAAAAGCTCAGGTTTTATTTAGGTTTTAGAGCCATCGGTTTTCGAAGTTTTTGTCTTGAGATTGGCGTGGCCAAATTCAGCTTGACACCCCTATAACCCGCCATTAGAATGCGCCCTCATTTTGCCCTGGGTGGTCAAAAAACACGCCAGAGGTGATTGTTCTTTAAAGAATTTTGGAGTTTAGCTCAGATGCAAAATCAGCGTATCCGTATCCGTTTGAAAGCGTTTGATCACAAGTTGATTGATGCTTCCACTCAGGAAATTGTAGATACCGCGAAGCGCACAGGTGCGCAGGTGCGTGGTCCAATTCCACTGCCGACGCGCAAAGAGCGCTTTACTGTATTGGTTTCACCTCATGTTAATAAAGATGCGCGTGATCAGTACGAGATTCGCACCTACAAGCGTTTGCTCGACATCGTGGAGCCGACAGAGAAGACTGTCGATGCTCTTATGAAGTTGGATTTGGCAGCCGGTGTAGAGGTTCAAATTAGTCTGGGCTAGATTTTTTCTAGTGTAACGCTCTGTAATGGGCGGCCATAGCGGGTCCCGGAGAATGGGAGACAGCCCCGTACACGAAGAGGTTAAACAATGGCAATTGGTTTGGTCGGCCGCAAAAGCGGTATGACACGTATTTTTACTGACGAAGGTCAGTCAGTTCCAGTAACGGTTATCGAAGTTGAAGCTAACCGTATTACTCAGGTCAAGACTGAAGAGAACGACGGATATAGCGCTGTTCAGGTAACGGTGGGCTCTCGTCGTGCTTCTCGTGTATCCAAGGCTGCCGCGGGACATTTTGCCAAGGCAGAATCCGAAGCGGGCCGGGGTCTTTGGGAATTCCGCAACGAAGACGGTGAGGCCGTTGAAGTTGGCGCTCAATTTACCGTTGAGCGTTTCGAAGAAGGTCAAAAGGTTGATGTTACTGGTACATCTAAAGGTGCCGGTTTTGCGGGTGGCGTAAAGCGTTGGGGCTTTCGTACGCAAGACGCTACTCACGGTAACTCTCTTTCGCATAGGGCACCTGGATCTATTGGCCAGTGCCAAACTCCAGGGCGCGTTTTTAAGGGTAAGAAGATGGCGGGCCATATGGGTGCCGAGCGCGTCACAGTGCAAAGTCTTGAGGTGGTTCGCGTAGACGCGGAGCGCGGTTTATTGCTGATTAAAGGTTCTGTGCCCGGTGCGCCGGGTGGTGACGTGATCGTGCGTCCAGCAGTAAAACTTAAAAATGCTTAATGGCCTCAAGTAAAGATTTAGTGTTCTAGGAGTCAACCATGGAACTCAATATAGCTACTCCGCAAGGCCAGAAAGGTACGGTTGCAGTATCTGAAGCGGCTTTCGGTAAAGAGTTTAATCAAGATCTCGTGCATCAGGTAGTTGTTGCCTATGCTGCGGGAGCGCGCCAGGGCAGTAAGGCGCAAAAGAATCGCTCCGCAGTAAGTGGCGGCGGTAAAAAGCCTTGGCGTCAAAAAGGTACTGGTCGCGCGCGAGCTGGAACCATTCGCAGCCCCCTGTGGCGCAGTGGTGGTGTGACTTTCGCAGCAACGCCGCGCGATCATTCGCAAAAATTGAATAAAAAAATGTATCGCGCTGCGCTGCGCTGCATTTTTTCTGAATTAAACCGCCAGGAGCGCTTGGTTGTCGTCGAGGATTTTGTTGTTGAAGTGCCGAAGACGAAGCAGCTTATACAAAAGCTTGCCGATTATGATTTGAATGACGTGCTCATCGTGGTCGAAGAGGTTCAGGAGTCTTTGTATCTCGCCTCGCGCAATCTGCACAGTGTTGATGTGCGCGATATTCAAGGTGTTGACCCGGTAAGTCTGGTCGGTTTTGACAAAGTGTTGGTCACTGTGCCCGCGCTCAAAAAACTTGAGGAGGCACTGGCATGAGTGAAGAGCGTTTATACAAAGTAATTCTTGCTCCAGTTGTTTCAGAAAAAACAACGCGTGTTGCTGAGCTGGCAAACCAGGTTGTTTTTAAGGTAATTAAAGACGCAAATAAGACTGAGGTTAAAGCTGCGGTCGAAAAGATGTTTGACGTAAAAGTTGAGCAGGTGCGTCTGCTGAATATGAAGGGTAAAACCAAGCGCACACGTTTTGGTTTAGGTCGTCGCAACGATTGGAAAAAAGCTTACGTCAGCTTGGCCGAAGGTCAAGAAATCGACTTTGCCGTAGCTGAGTAAGGGGACAAACATGGCAATTGTAAAACGTAAACCGACGTCGCCTGGCCGCAGATTTGTCGTTGATGTCGTCAATACAGATTTGCACAAAGGCCAGCCTTATGGGCCTTTGTTGGATAGCTCGCCCAAAAGTGGCGGTAGAAATAATCTGGGTCGCATTACCACGCGTCATCGTGGTGGTGGTCATAAGCAGCGCTACCGTATTATCGATTTTCGTCGAAATAAAGATGGCATTCCTGCGAAAGTTGAGCGTATTGAATACGATCCAAATCGCACAGCCCACATAGCGTTGGTGTGCTACGCAGACGGTGAGCGCCGCTACATTATTGCGCCAAAAGGTTTGTTAGCGGGAGATGTGATCAGCTCTGGCGATAACGCAGATATTAAAGTAGGTAACTCGCTGCCATTGCGCAATATTCCCGTGGGTAGTGTGTTGCATTGTATTGAGTTAAAGCCTGGCAAGGGTGCGCAGCTAGCGCGTTCCGCTGGTGCTGCCGTGCAGTTGGTTGCTCGTGAAGGCCGTCATGCGACATTGCGTTTGCGTAGCGGTGAAATGCGCCGCGTGCTTTCGGATTGCCGGGCGACATTAGGTGAAGTAAGTAATACCGAGCACAGTCTCCGCTCGCTAGGTAAGGCTGGCGCAAAACGCTGGCGTGGCGTGCGTCCTACGGTGCGCGGTGTTGCAATGAACCCGGTGGATCACCCGCACGGTGGTGGTGAAGGTCGTACATCAGGAGGGCGTCATCCGGTTTCTCCTTGGGGTACGCCAACCAAGGGTTATAAAACTCGTAAAAACAAGCGCACTGACAAAATGATCGTGCGTCGAAGAAACAAAAAGTAAGCGCTAATTGTTAAGAGGGTATTCTAGTGCCACGTTCGCTGAAAAAAGGTCCGTTTATTGATCACCATCTTCTCGCTAAGGTGGAAACGGCAGCAGAAAAAAATGATCGACGCCCGATTAAAACCTGGTCGCGTCGTTCAATGATTCTGCCCAACATGGTTGGTTTGACAATTTCCGTACACAACGGTCGTCAGCATGTGCCAATTCTTGTGTCTGAAGAAATGGTTGGGCACAAGTTGGGTGAGTTTGCTCCGACACGCACTTACCGTGGGCACGTGGCGGATAAAAAAGCCAAGCGTTAATAAGAGATTAGATTCGGAGTAAAACGATGGAAGTAGCAGCACGATTAAGCGGCGCTCGATTGTCAGCTCAAAAGGCTCGCCTAGTAGCTGACCAAATTCGCGGCAAGTCCGTTGAAGAGGCGCTGGATATCCTTACTTTCAGTCAAAAGAAAGGCGCCGCACTGGTTAAAAAAGTATTGGAGTCGGCTATTGCTAACGCCGAGCACAATGAAGGTGCAGATGTAGACGAATTAAAGGTGTCGACAATTTTTGTTGACGAAGGCTTCACGATGAAGCGAATTAGGCCACGTGCTAAAGGGCGCGCAGATCGAATTTTAAAGCGCACTTGTCACATTACAGTGAAAGTAGCGGAATAGAAGAGAGCGGACTATGGGTCAGAAAGTACATCCTACTGGTATTCGTCTTGGCATCGTCAAGCGTCATTCATCAGTTTGGTACGCAGGTAAAAAAGAATACGCCGATAAATTGAATACGGACCTTAAAGTCCGCCAGTTTATCGAAGGGAAACTGGCGCACGCATCTGTAAGTCGTATCGATATAGAGCGTCCCGCAAATACTGCGCGTGTCACCATCCATACTGCACGTCCCGGTATTGTTATCGGTAAAAAAGGCGAAGACGTAGAAAAATTAAGAGCCGAAATCAGTAAAGAAATGGGTGTGCCGGTCCATATAAATATTGAAGAAATCCGCAAGCCAGATTTGGATGCAGCGCTGGTAGCGCAGAGTGTGGCGCAGCAGTTGGAGCGCCGTGTGATGTTTCGTCGTGCGATGAAGCGCGCAGTACAAAATGCTATGCGTCAGGGCGCTCAGGGCGTAAAAGTTCAGGTGAGCGGACGTTTAGGTGGTGCGGAAATCGCACGTACCGAGTGGTATCGTGAAGGTCGAGTACCACTTCATACTTTGCGGGCAGATATCGATTATGCGACGGCTGAGGGTTTGACTACTTACGGCATTATTGGTGTCAAAGTTTGGATCTTCAAAGGCGAAATTATCGGTGGCCTTGAAGAGCAAGAAGTCGCTAATAAAAAGAAAACGAAGAAATAAATTTATTCACTTAGACAGTGAAGTAAGAACTAGGTATTAAAAAGGGTTAGCCAATGCTGCAGCCAAAACGTACAAAATTTAGAAAACAGCAGACTGGACGCAATCGGGGTTTAGCCTTGCGCGGTTCGAAAGTGAGTTTTGGTGAGTACGGATTGAAGGCCGCCGATCGCGGTCGCATTACTGCTCGCCAGATTGAGGCTGCGCGTCGGGCGATGACGCGGCACGTTAAGCGTGGTGGCAAAATCTGGATTCGTGTTTTTCCTGACAAGCCAATTACTGAAAAGCCGTTGGAAGTGCGTCAGGGTAAAGGTAAGGGTAATGTCGAGTACTGGGTCTGCCAGATTCAGCCCGGTCGTGTACTTTATGAAATGGAAGGGGTTAGCGAAGAGTTAGCGCGCGAAGCATTTGCGCTTGCTGCAGCAAAAATTCCCTTTAAAACAACGTTTGTAAAACGGACGGTGATGTAATGGCAGCGAAAGATCTCAACGATAAAACCGTTGACGAACTTAAGGCGGAGTTGATCAATCATCTGGATGCGCAATTTAAGTTGCGTATGCAGCAAACAACTGGCCAATTAAATCAAACGCATTTGTTAAAACAAACGCGCAGAGATATAGCTCGGGTTAAAACCGTACTTCGTCAAAAGGCAGGTAACTAAGAATGACTGAAGCGAAGAAATTGGTTCGTACGCTAAAAGGCCAAGTGATCAGTGACAAGATGGATAAGTCCATCGTCGTCAAAATCGAGCGTAAAGTAAAACACCCGGTATATGGTAAATACATGTTGAAGTCGTCCAAGCTAAAAGCGCATGACGAAAACAACGATTGTAAAGTTGGTGACACCGTCACTATTTCCGAAACCCGACCGCTGTCCAAGTCAAAGTCCTGGGTTTTGGCAAATATCGACGAGCGTGCGAAAGAAATATAGCGCTATTGCTAAGCATTTGGAGAGATAGTAATGATTCAAACAGAAACCTATCTGGATGTTGCTGACAACAGCGGTGCACGTCGCGTTATGTGTATCAAAGTGCTAGGTGGTTCTCATCGTCGCTACGCGCGTATCGGCGACATTATTAAAGTGACGGTTAAAGAAGCAATTCCCCGTGGCCGTGTTAAAAAAGGCCAGGTGATGAATGCTGTTGTTGTGCGAACTAAAAAAGGCATTCGTCGTCAAGATGGTTCGCTAATTCGCTTTGATGAAAATGCGGCGGTGCTGTTAAACAACCAGGATGCGCCTGTAGGCACGCGTATTTTTGGACCGGTAACTCGAGAACTTCGCAGCGAGAAGTTCATGAAAATTATTTCCTTGGCACCCGAGGTGCTATAAGCATCTGCAATAGTCGAGAGGAAAATAGAGATGAAAAAGCTAAAGAAAAACGACGAAGTAATTGTGATTGCCGGGCGCGATAAAGGTAAGCGCGGCAAGATTAATCGTGTGATGGCTGATGGTCGTTTGATCGTTAGTGGTGTTCAGATGATTAAAAAGCATCAGAAGCCCAATCCTCAGCTTGGTGTTGCCGGTGGGATTGTGGAAAAGGAAGCGCCTATTCAAGCATCAAATGTGGCCATTTATAACTCGGCAACAAGTAAAGCTGACCGAGTTGGTTTCAAAGTGCTCGAAGACGGCAAAAAAATACGCGTATTTAAATCAAATGGCGAGGCGGTAGACGGCTAAGACCGATCGCTTCGTGTTCGATAAATTGGCAGAGTAATTATTATCATGGCCCGCTTAAAAGAAATTTACCAAAAAGAATTGGTAGCCAAGCTCAAATCAGAGCTTAAGCTAGACAATGTCATGGAGGTGCCTCGCATTACTAAAATCACCATTAACATGGGTGTTGGTGAAGCGTTGGCAGATAAGAAAGTATTGGAAAGCGCGCAGGCAGATTTGCAAAAAATAGCGGGTCAAAAACCAGTGGTTACCCGCGCTCGTAAATCTATCGCAGGATTTAAAGTGCGTGAAGACTGGCCAATCGGTTGTAAAGTCACTTTGCGCAAAGAAAAAATGTACGAATTCCTGGATAGATTGATTTCTATTTCGATTCCTCGAATTCGCGACTTTCGCGGTGTTAGCCCTAAGCAATTTGATGGGCGTGGTAATTTTTCTATGGGTGTAACCGAGCAGATTATTTTCCCAGAGATCGATTACGATAAGGTAGACAAATTACGCGGCTTAGATATTTGTATTACGACCTCAGCGCGTAATGACGATGAAGGTCGTGCATTGTTAAAAGCGTTTAACTTCCCATTTAAAGGTTAGGTTACGAGTTATGGCAAAAAAATCGATGATCGCCCGCGAAGTTAAGCGCGCCAAGGCCGTCGAAAAGTACACGGCAAAGCGAGCTGAATTAAAAGCAATTATCGCAAGCCCTGAATCATCTGACGATGAAATTTGGGAAGCAGTAATTAAGCTACAAAAGCTGCCGCGCAATGGCAGCGCTAGTCGCGGTCAGCGACGCTGTCGCATCACAGGTAGACCACATGCGGTTTACCGTAAGTTTGGCCTTTGCCGCAACAAGTTGCGCGAAGCAGCAATGCGCGGTGACGTGCCTGGCTTGGTTAAAGCTAGTTGGTAACGGGCGTAGTTAGGAGCAAATACATATGAGTATGCAAGATACTGTCGCAGACATGCTAACTAGAATTCGCAACGCACAGGCCGTTGGTAAAACTAGTGTGGCCATGCCTTCGTCAAAACTCAAGTCAGAGATTGCCAGAGTACTAACCGAAGAGGGGTATATTTCCGGCTATGCGGTTGACGGTGAAGCAAAAAAACAACTGTCTTTGGAGTTGAAGTACTTCGAAGGTAAACCTGTTATCGCTGAAATTCAGCGCGATAGCCGCCCCGGTTTACGTAACTATCGGGATAAAAAGACGCTGCCTTCGGTAAAAGGTGGTTTGGGTGTTGCAATTATTTCTACGAGCCGCGGCGTTATGACCGACAGGGCTGCGCGTAGCGCAGGCATCGGCGGTGAAGTTCTTTGCACCGTATTTTAATTGGTAAAAATTTAGGAAACGACAATGTCACGTATAGCGAGTGCTCCGGTTGAACTGCCCTCTGCAGTTAAGATCGATTTGAAAGGGCAAGACTTAAAAGTTTCCGGTAAGAATGGCAATTTGAGCTTGGTCTTACATGAGCAGGTAAATGTTCAGCAGGAAGATGGTGCGCTGAAATTTGCTGCGAAAGATGAAAGCAAAGAAGCCAAAGCGTTGGCCGGAACTATGCGCGCGCTGGTAAACAATATGGTTACCGGTGTGGACAAAGGCTTCGAGAAGAAATTGATATTGAACGGTGTTGGTTATCGTGCAAAAGCGTCTGGCAAGACATTGAACTTGTCGTTGGGTCTTTCTCACCCAATAGACTATGCCCTTCCAGAAGGCGTTAAAGCGGAAACCCCGAGTCAGACAGAAATTGTATTGACAAGTGCAGACAAGCAATTGCTTGGTCAGGTTGCGTCAGAAGTTCGCGCGTTTCGTCCCCCTGAGCCATACAAAGGCAAAGGTGTTCGCTATGCGGATGAATATGTGAGACGCAAAGAAGCTAAGAAGAAGTAAGTCTGTAAATACTAGGCAACGATTATGAATACAAAGAAAGCATCTAGACTTCGACGAGCGCGCAGGTCGCGTGCGAAAATTCGCGAGCTTAAAGTCGCACGCTTGTGTGTCAATCGCACGCCGCGTCATATTTATGCACAAATCATCGACGGTGAGGGTGCAAAAGTTTTGGCGAGCGCCTCGACTGTGGAAAAAGATTTAAAGGGCGATGCAACGAGCAACGCTGGCGCTGCTTCTAAAGTAGGCTCACTTATCGCCGAACGCGCTAAAGCTGCCGGCATAGAAAAAGTTGCGTTTGATCGCAGCGGCTATAAGTATCACGGTCGTGTCAAAGCGCTTGCGGATGCCGCACGCGAAGCCGGATTGGAATTTTAAGGGTATACGCTATGTCTCAAAATAACCGCGATGACAACAATGCAGAAGGCTTGCGCGAAAAACTCGTTCAAGTAAACCGCGTAGCAAAAACGGTTAAAGGCGGTCGCATTTTTGGTTTCACTGCACTGACAGTTGTCGGTGATGGTAATGGTCGTGTTGGCTTCGGTCGCGGTAAAGCGCGCGAAGTGCCTATTGCTATTCAAAAAGCGATGGAGAGTGCTCGTCGCAATATGATTCAAGTCGAATTGAATGGCGATACGATTCAATATCCGACTAAAGGTCGTCACGGCGCGTCCAAAGTCTATATGCAGCCCGCATCTCAGGGTACGGGTGTTATTGCCGGCGGTGCGATGCGTGCCGTGTTGGAAATGGCTGGCGTCCAGAACGTTTTGGGTAAATGTTACGGCTCGACAAATCCAGTGAACGTCGTACGTGCAACATTTGAGGCATTGCGCACGATGGCGTCTCCGGAAGCGGTTGCGGCCAAGCGTGGCAAATTGGTGGAAGATATTCGATAAGGTTGTTTCTGTAGAACAGTGTTTTACAGATTTGGTGAGAGACCATGGCTAAGAAAAAACTTAAAGTTACACAAATGAAAAGTACAGCTGGCCGACTGAAGGCACATCAGGCATGTGTGAAAGGTCTCGGTTTGCGTCGCATAGGCCACAGTGTAGAGGTTGAAGACACACCTTCAGTACGTGGCATGATTAATAAAGCAAATTATTTGCTTAAGGTCGAAGGTGAGTAAGATGCGTTTAAATACTTTAAGCCCGGCCCCCGGTCGCATCACGGAGAAGAAGCGTGTAGGCCGCGGTATTGGTAGCGGTTTGGGTAAGACAGCTGGTCGAGGCCACAAAGGGCAAAAGTCCCGTTCAGGCGGTCGCGTCAAGCCAGGATTTGAAGGTGGTCAAATGCCTTTGCAAAAGCGCTTGCCTAAATATGGTTTCACTAGCCGTATTGCGGGCGTTACCGCAGAAGTTCGTCTATCAGAATTAAATGGTGTAACAGCCAAGGTGATCGATCTCGATGCCTTACAGGCGGCTGGAATTATCGGTGCCAATATTAAGCGGGCAAAAGTGTTTTTGTCTGGTGAACTTAAGAAAAAAGTTACTGTAAAAGGGCTCGCAGTTACTAAGGGCGCGAGAGCAGCGATTGAAGCTGCTGGCGGCAAAATTGAAGAGTAATAAGTAGAGACCAGAGAGAAATTAAATGGCAGCGCCGGGTAGTTTACCGCTAGGAAATCAAAAAGGTTTAGGCGAGCTTTGGTCTCGCCTTAAGTTTTTGTTACTGGCGATATTAATTTATCGCGTCGGTACTTATATACCCGTTCCGGGCATCAACCCAGACAGAGTGGCTGATTTATTTAATAAAAATGAAGGCACCATTTTGGGCATGGTCAACATGTTTTCTGGTGGTGCCTTTGAGCGCATGAGTATTTTATCTCTAGGTATCATGCCCTATATCTCAGCATCCATTATTATGCAGATGATGTCAGCTGTATCGCCTACGCTCGAAGCAATTAAAAAAGAAGGCGAAGCGGGACGAAGAAAGATAAGCCAATATACACGTTGGTTAACGGTAGGGTTGGCGCTTGTTCAAGGCGTGGTGACCGTCGTTGGGATGAGTGGCGAATATGCTTATCAGGGTCTGCACCCTTTGAGCTTTTATGTTATCGCTGTCACTTCGTTGGTTACTGGTGCGGTATTTATGATGTGGCTGGGCGAACAAATTACTGAGCGCGGTGTTGGTAACGGCATCTCGATGTTGATTTTTGCGGGTATTGTCGCCGGATTGCCTGGAGCAATTGCACAGGCCTTTGAAAGCACGCGACAGGGAAATTTGCACCCATTATTGTTGATGGCCATTGGTTTCGCTGCACTGGCAATTGTTTGGTTTGTCGTACGTATGGAGCGCGGTCAGCGGCGTATTACAATTCAATATGCGCGTAAGCAGATGGGGCGCCAGGGCCATGTTGCGCAAAGTACAAGTCATCTACCGCTGAAAATTAATATGGCGGGCGTCATTCCCGTCATTTTTGCGTCCAGTATTTTGTTATTCCCCGCGTCAATTGCGCAGTGGTCGAGCAGCGCCAGCGGAGGTACAGCCGGTAAAATATTGCAAGAAATGGCATTGTTGATTGGGCCTGGCCAACCGTTGAATTACGTGCTGTTTGCTGTGCTGATTATTGCGTTTTGTTTTGTCTACACCGCGATGATCTATAACCCGAAAGAAGTCGCCGACAATTTGAAAAAAGGCGGTGCTTATATTCCAGGTATTCGTCCCGGTGAACAGAGCGCGCGTTATATCGATAATATTCTTACGCGTCTGACAGTTGTCGGTTCCGTTTATATCGCTGCGGTAGCGCTGTTACCTCAGTTTTTAATTTACTCTGCGGGTGTGCCAGTGCTCTTAGGTGGTACCTCGTTATTAATTGTTGTAGTGGTCGTCATGGACTTTATGGCGCAAATTCAGTCGCATTTAATGAGTCATCAATATGACTCGGTAATGAAAAAAGCGAATTTGCAAAATTATGGTCGGCGCTAGAAGTTTGAGGACGTATCAATGAAAGTTCGTGCATCAGTAAAAAAAGTTTGTCGAAACTGCAAGATTGTTCGCCGCAAAGGTATTGTGCGTGTGATCTGCAGTGCAGAGCCCCGTCATAAGCAAAGACAGGGTTAGAACTGAGTGTGAGGGCTGCAATGCATCGGGCATTGCAGCCATAGTTTTGTGCGTGGCCGTGGCGGCCAGGCCTTTCGACCTCTCATGGGTCGATAAACCGGAGGTATTAACTGTCGTTCGCGAAGAGTGTTGATCACTCGGAGTGAGCTATTGATTTCTGGTGGCAATTCCACTATCCTTTCGCGCCTTTTCGCGACCGGTAAGTGCTTGTCGCTGTTAATACTGAAATTTTTCTAAATATTGGAGTGCTTTGAATGGCTCGTATTGCTGGAGTCAATATTCCTGACAATAAGCATGCTGTCATTTCCCTAACGTATGTCTACGGGATCGGCCGCACAACTGCGAAGCGTATTTGCGCAACAGTTGGTATAGAGGAATCCGCCAAAATAGGATCGCTTTCTGAAGAGAAAATGGACGAAATCCGCAGTGAAGTGGGTAAATTTACTGTGGAAGGCGATTTGCGTCGTGAAATTTCGATGAATATTAAGCGATTGATGGATCTCGGTACCTACCGTGGCTTGCGCCATCGCCGCAACCTGCCGTTGCGTGGACAACGAACCAAAACCAATGCGCGTACCCGCAAGGGCCCGCGTAAGCCGATCAAGAAGTAAGTGAACTGATTGATCCACTCCAAATTAGCAGGGGAATAAAGAATTATGGCTAAGCCAAGCGGAAAGACCGCTAAGAAAAAAGTCAAAAAGAATGTTATTGATGGTGTTGCGCATATTCATGCGTCTTTTAACAACACTATCGTGACGATTACTGATCGCCAGGGTAACGCACTGAGTTGGGCGACTGCGGGCGGTTCAGGTTTCCGCGGTTCGCGTAAAAGTACACCATTTGCAGCTCAGGTCGCAGCGGAACGCGCTGGTCAGGCTGCTCAAGAGTACGGTTTAAAGAACTTAGATGTTGAAGTGAAAGGCCCCGGACCTGGCCGTGAATCCGCTGTGCGCGCACTGAATAACATCGGTTACAAAATTAACAATATTACGGATACGACGCCTGTGCCGCACAATGGCTGCCGTCCTCCGAAAAAGCGTCGAGTATAAGGAGGAGGTTTAGATGGCTCGTTATGTTGGACCTACTTGTAAACTGTCTCGTCGCGAAGGTACGGATCTTCTTTTAAAAAGCGGTGTTCGTGCACTTGAATCAAAGTGTAAAGCAGAGACTGTTCCCGGTGTTCACGGTCAGCGCCGTGGCCGCTTGTCTGATTACGGTGTGCAGTTGCGCGAAAAGCAAAAAGTTCGTCGGATGTATGGCGTATTGGAAAAGCAATTCCGCAACTACTATAAAGAAGCGGCGCGAATAAAAGGTGCTACCGGTGAAAACTTACTTAGGCTGCTCGAATGTCGCCTCGACAATGTCGTATACCGCATGGGCTTTGGTGCAACGCGATCCGAAGCGCGGCAGTTGGTTTCACACAAAGCAATTTTGGTTAATGGTAAGACGGTAAATATCCCTTCATATCGTATTGCTGAAGGTGACGTTGTTTCAATCCGTGAAAAAGCTAAAAATCAGTTGCGTATTCAAAACGCGCTGAACATCGCTGCTCAACGTGTAGAGGTTGAGTGGATTGATGTAGATTCAGATAAAAAAGAAGGCGTTTTTAAGCGTGCGCCGGATCGCGAAGATCTATCTGCTAACATCAATGAAAACCTCATTGTTGAGCTTTATTCGAAATAATCACGGTTGACATAAAATCAACAGAACCTAAACGGATAACAATCGAAAGGGTGTGTATATGCAAAGTGCAGTTAACGATCTTTTGACACCTCGCAATATTGATGTCACAGAGTTAGCGCCGACACGCGCAAAAGTTGTGCTTGAGCCTTTAGAGCGTGGATTTGGCCATACGTTGGGCAATGCGCTGCGTCGTATCCTTTTATCTTCAATGCCTGGTTGTGCAGTGGTTGAAGTTGAAATTGACGGTGTACAGCACGAGTACAGCGCTATAGAAGGTGTGCAAGAAGACGTTGTCGAAATCTTGCTTAATTTAAAAAATATTGCCGTGATTATGCACGGTAAAGATCAAGTTGTATTGAGCCTGAGCAAGCAGGGCCCTGGCCCCGTCACTGCAGCAGATATTCAACTTGAACACGAAGTTGAAATTGTGAATCCCGAGCTGGTTATCGCACACGTGAATAACGACTCGACGTTGAATATGCGTTTGACGGTTGCGCGAGGTCGCGGTTACGAGCCTGCTGACGCGCGTCGTCAGGACGAAGATGAAACACGCACCATCGGCCGTTTGCAACTTGATGCTTCTTACAGTCCTGTTCGTCGTGTTGCATATAAAGTGGAAAGTGCCCGGGTAGAACAGCGCACTGACCTGGACAAGCTTGTTTTGGATTTAGAAACCAACGGCACGCTTGATCCTGAAGATGCTATTCGCCGCGCAGCGACAATTTTGCAACAGCAGTTAGCCGTGTTTGTCGACCTTGAAGGTGAAAAACAAGCTGAGCCGGAAGAGAAAGAAGAGCAAATCGATCCTATCCTTTTGCGCCCTGTCGATGATCTCGAACTGACTGTTCGCTCTGCGAATTGCCTGAAAGCAGAAAATATTTATTACATTGGTGATCTTATTCAGCGTACCGAAGTTGAACTGTTAAAAACACCAAATTTAGGTAAAAAATCGCTGACCGAAATCAAAGACGTTCTGGCGTCTCGCGGTTTATCACTTGGTATGCGCCTTGAAAATTGGCCGCCAGCGAGTTTGAAAAATAGTGACTAGGACACGCCTAGTCTTTAAACGAATAGATATTAAACGCGGTATTCGCGCTTAGATAAGTTTTATAAGGTTATTGCAATGCGTCATCGTCATAGTGGCCGTAAACTCAATAGAAATAGTGCCCATCGCAAAGCCATGTTTAAAAACATGGTGGTATCTTTGGTTGAGCACGAAATTATTAAAACTACCTTGCCTAAGGCGAAGGAACTGCGTCGCCATGCGGAGCCGCTAATTACCTTGTCCAAAGTGGACAGCGTTGCCAATCGCCGCCTGGCGTTTGATCGCCTGCGTAGCAAAGACACCGTCGGCAAGCTGTTTAGCGAAATAGGCCCTCGTTATGAAGGTAGACCCGGTGGTTATTTACGCATTCTGAAATGCGGTTACCGCACGGGCGACAAAGCGCCAATGGCCTATGTTGAACTAGTTGATCGCCCGGAACCCATCGTTGAAGAAGATGTGGTGGAAACCGAAGATTAATTTGTAGGAATTACGATAAATAGAAAGTCCGATGTTAGTGATAACATCGGATTTTTTTTGTCGTTAATTCGGGGTCTTTTACTCATCCATTGGGCTAACAACACCACGCTCTTGTATGCCAACAACATGTGTATAAATTTGCGTTGTTGATAAATCGCTGTGCCCCATCATTTCCTGAATACTGCGAATATCCGTACCAGCCCGCAATAAGGTAGTCGCAAAACTATGCCTAAAAGTATGGCAACCCGATTTTTTTAGAATACCGCTTTTACTTAACGCTTTTTTTACCGCACGTTGAATTTGTTGTTCACCAATATGATGGCGACGTAATTTGTTCGCACGAGGATCTTCCGCTAATTTGTGCGACGGAAATACATATTGCCAAGCAGGCTCTCGCGCAGCACTAGGATATTTTCGACTTAAGGCGTTGGGTAAATACACCTCACCAAAACCATCCGCCAAATCTTGTTTATGTAAAGTCAGCACGGCTGACAACTGTAATCTCAAATCTGGAACAACACTTTTAGGTAACAAAGTGCGCCGCCACTTAAGGCCTTTTGCTTCGCGAACAATAATACAATTATTTTCAAAATCAATATCCTGAACACGTAAACGCACAGCTTCCATCACACGTAGACCCGACCCGTACATTAATGAAACGGCCACCTTATGAATGCCCGTAAGCCTACGAATAACAGCCTTAGCTTCACTGTCTGAAAAAACAGTAGGTAATGTTCGAGGGCGAACACTCGGCACAAATTCCAAAGTACCTATATCAACACCAAGAAATTTTACATACAAAAAAACCAACGCATTTAACGCTGTTTTTTGAGAATTCACAGACAAATTGCGCTCAACAGCCAAGTAACTTAAATAACCATCAATATGATCTTTACCAAGCGTTGATGGATGTTGTTTGTTATGAAAACGAATAAAATCCACCACCCACCGACAATACGTTTGCTCAGTTTTATACGCCAACTGCTTGGAGCGGATAAATACCCGAAGCCTATCCATAAACTTTTCAGAACTTCGACTAACGGGCTGGGGAATATCGTTCATCAACATAAAAGTTCCTTTTTCAATACATGTATATATATACAGTTATATATGATTTCTCCCCTTCCCTTCAAGCAAATATACCGTCGCATGAAGGTGATATTTCGGTGTATTTAAATTTTCCCAATAAAATCAAAAGCTTAGAGAAAAACTGTTTCAAGAAATATCTGCATTGAGACGCTTTTCTCAATCGTTCAAATTTTAATCTGCTCTGAAGCCTTGACGTTGCAAGGGCTGCAAGGTAGTGTTTAGAATTTACCCAGAAATATACGTCGCCACGACGTGCGTCTTGAAGACGTATATTCAAATGTTAGCTGTAAAAATCAGGTATGAAAAAGTATCAACTTTCATCACAAATGGCGGATTTAGTAGAACAGGAAGTTTACGAGAGGTGGCTACAAAGAAAGGCGGTGGCGCACGTAAGGCGAGACCGCAATCGAGGTAACCTCACTGCAACCAATCAAGAATATAAAATAGCTATCCACAAAGCCGTATGTGAATCCGAAGGAGTAGATGCGTACACAGGAGAAAAGCTGGACTGGACACTGCTCAGCCAGTACGACAACGAAGAGTCAAAGAAAGATGGTCGCAAATACAAAAAGAAGTTTGCACTATTACCTTCGGTCGACCACGTCGGAGACGGAACAGGTGCTGCGAATTTCAAGATATGCGCATGGCGAACAAATGATGCCAAAAACGATATGAGTCTAAATGAATTTATTCAACTATGTAAATTGGTTGTGCAACGTCACAGCTAACAAGCGACTGTGGTCCAAAGTCAAGTCTATAGCACCGTATTTAATCTAATAAATTTAAGCTCCTTGCCATGCATTACCGTCGCGAATCATGG
>JANQJP010000069.1 GCA_028281575.1 Cellvibrionaceae bacterium | reverse complement strand
AATTCATCTCGATAACTGCTCCTGCGTTATTCTACCTCCTGCATCCATGCAGTCGTCGATAACTGCTCCTGCGTTGCGCTAACACCCGCCATTCATGGCGGAGCATGAATTGACGGTTTTTAACATATCACCAGCGCGTAAACGCGAATGTACCAAAGTTGTGAGAAAGTTTTCCTATATAAACTAAAGGTCCAGCAAATAACGCACTATTTGACTGTTCGCTTCAGGAAAATCAATATGCTCCAAAGCATTTAGGTGTACCCATTGAAGCACCTGCCCTTCGCAACCCACAGGCGCGTTTTTAAAATCTTCTACTCGGAAGATATGCAATGTCACGCATTTTTCAGGGTATTCAAAATCGATATCAAAAAGAAATTCGGGTACATTAACATCTATTCCTAACTCTTCGTGTAATTCACGTATCAACGCTTCAGTGTTCTCCTCACCGGGGTCGATTTTTCCTCCTGGAAATTCCCATTTGCCCGCTAAGTGTTGCCCCCGCTGCCGCTGGGCGATGAGAACTTTTTCCTTAGATGCATCAAAAATAATTCCGACAGCAACGTACACGTGTTTTTTTGTCACTAAGTACGGTACTCCGCATTGATTTTTACATATTCGTGGGATAAATCGCTGGTCCACAGCGTTTCCTTCGCATCACCTCGGCCCAGATCAACATTAATCGAAAATTCTTCCTTATCAAAGATTTGTTGACCTGCTGCTTCCGTATAACCCGCCGCTCTGCCACCTGCATCAACAATAGGAAGGTCATCCAGAAAAACTTTTACTTTTTCCACGTTCAAATTATCAATACCCGCGTAACCGATCGCGGCGATAATGCGCCCCCAATTTGGGTCAGACGCATACAAGGCTGTTTTAACAAGCGGGGAATGGCAAATAGCGTAGGCAACATCCAGGCTTTCTTGCGCATCAAGACCACCAGCCACATTGACCTCAACGCACTTTGTTGCCCCTTCTGCATCGCGAACCATTTCTTTTGCAAGCGTTCCACATACATCGACAATACAACTTAAAAGCGCCTGTCCTAAATCAGAGTCTAACGAATCAACCGTTTCAATATTCGCTCGCTGAGTGGCAACAAGCATAAACGCATCATTTGTAGATGTATCTCCGTCAACAGTAATACGATTAAAAGACTTATTTGCCGCTAATAAAGTGATATCGTCGAGTACCTTTTGCGTTACCGGAGCATCAGTAGCAACATAAGCGAGCATGGTTCCCATATTCGGTTTAATCATGCCCGCACCTTTTGCAATACCCGTAACATTTACTCGATTGCCACCTGCGTTAAAATTTTTTGAAACGCCTTTAGCACGTGTGTCGGTTGTCATTATCGCCTGCGCAGCGGCGTGCCACCCATGTTTACTCCCGCTAGAAGCGTCTAGCGGGAGTGCGGCAATGACTTTCTCGGCTGGCAGCACTTCACCAATAACACCCGTCGAAAAAGGCAGGACCTGCTCGGGTGCTACGGAAAAATTTTTGGCGAGCGCCTGACAAGCATCCAGGGCCGCTTGTCTGCCCAAATCACCCGTACACGCATTTGCATTACCGGAATTAATAAGGAAAAAGCGCGGCGTATCCTTTTTTAAGCGCTCGCGACAAATTTTAACCGGCTCAGCACAAAAAGCATTTTTTGTAAAAATGCCACTTACTTTCGCACCTTCGGCAATTTCAATAACAGCAACATCATCGCCAGACTTTTTAAGTCCAGCGCGATAGCTACCTAGCGTGATACCTTCAATAGGTGTTATATCCGGCCAAAAATAATGTCCAACCGCCATGCTTATCTTTCTTACTATTTAGGTTAATTTACCATGGCACGCTTTGTATTTTTTACCGGAACCACAGGGACATGGGTCATTGCGTCCAATTTTTTTACCACTGCGTACATAAGGGCGCTCAGGTCTAATCTCGCTCATTTCTTCTTCATCAGCGACCAAACCCTTGGCCTGATCGTGCCGCATTCGCAGTTTTTGTTTTTCAGCTTCTTCCTGCCGCTTTTTTTCGACCTCTTTTAATTGCTCTTCTGTCATTGGCTCGACCCGGTAAAGCACCTTCACCACGTCGTATTTCAAATTTTCCAACAAGGTTTGAAACAGCTCGAACGCCTCGCGCTTGTATTCTTGCTTTGGATTTTTCTGTGCATAGGCACGCAACCCGATACCCTGGCGTAAATGATCCATATTTTGCAGATGCTCTTTCCACAACGTATCGAGTACTTGCAGCATTATTTGCTTTTCAATTTGACGCATCACTGGCCCAATCCTGTTGGACTTTTCGATATACTTTTCTTCCAGTGTTGCATGAATTTTTTCACGCAGGGTTTCTTCGTACAGTTTTTCGTCTTCGTCCAGCCATCGTGCAACAGGAATACTCGCACCAAAATCTATTTCAAGTGCCTGCTCCAGACCGGGAACATCCCACTGCTCCACCAAACTTTGCGGCGGAATATGGCTGGAAATTACCGAATCGATCACGTCGTCGCGAATCCCCGCAATAACATCTTCGATATCGTCCGCTTCCAACAAATCGTTACGCTGCTGATAAATAACCGAGCGCTGATCGTTGGCAACATCATCATATTCAAGTAATTGCTTACGATAATCGAAATTGCGGGCTTCAACTTTTCTTTGTGCTTTTTCAATGGCATTCGTCACCATTCTGTGTTCAATTGCCTCGCCTTTTTCCATACCGAGACGCTGCATAAACATTCGCATGCGATCCGAGGCAAAAATCCGCATTAGATTATCTTCGAGGGAAAGATAAAAACGCGAAAGACCCGGGTCTCCCTGACGTCCTGACCGGCCACGCAGCTGGTTATCAATACGCCTACTCTCGTGGCGTTCGGTACCGATAATATGCAGACCCCCGGCTTCAATAACTTCGTTATGACGCTGCTGCCATTCAACTTTGATTTTTTCGATGTGTTCTTCTGTGGGCGATTTTAACGATGCAACTTCCTGCTCCCATTTACCACCCAATACGATATCCGTTCCGCGCCCCGCCATATTCGTCGCGATGGTGACGGCACCGGGACGTCCAGCCTGCGCTACAATTTCCGCTTCGCGTTCGTGATATTTCGCGTTTAGGACCTCGTGTTTAATGCCCGCTTTTTTCAGCCTGCGCGACATAACTTCAGAAGTTTCTACCGAAGCTGTACCGACGAGAACCGGCGCGCGATTGGCAACCAATTCCTTTACATCGGCGACAACAGCATCGTATTTCTCTTCCATCGTCAGATAAATAAGGTCATTTAAATCTTTACGCTTTATCGGTTTATTGGTTGGGATAACGACCACTTCCAAGCCATAGATATGCTTAAATTCAAACGCCTCAGTATCCGCAGTCCCCGTCATACCACCTAATTTCGCATACATACGAAAATAATTTTGGAACGTCGTCGACGCCAGGGTCTGGCTTTCTGCCTGAATAGAAACGCCTTCTTTAGCTTCGATTGCCTGATGCAAGCCTTCAGAGAGCCTTCTGCCCGGCATAGTTCGGCCGGTGTGTTCGTCAATTAACACGACCTGATTATCCTGAACAATATATTCCACGTTCCGGTGAAATAGCATGTGGGCACGGAGTGCAGAGTGGACGTGTTGAAGCAGACTTAAGTTTCCAGCGGCATAAAGGCTGTCGTTCTCTTGCATCAAACCATTTTTTAAAAGCCAACTCTCAACGAGCTCATGCCCCTCTTCAGACAGTTCCACCTGTCTGGATTTTTCGTCAATTGCATAGTGGCCTTTTTCCGCCAGGCGACAAAGGGGTGGCTTCGCCGTGCTATCCACAATAACAAGGTCTTTAGATGCTTCTTCAGCGAGTTTTAACGCGTGATTTGTACTACAAGGTTTCTCCTCTCCCTCCAGTTGTATTTTTTGAAATAGAATTTTTTCGTTGCGTTCTCCGTCAGAATCGGCGACTTTTTTCAGCGATGGAATCAGCTTATTCATGACACGATAAAGTTCAGAGCTGTCTTCCGCTTCGCCGGAAATAATAAGCGGCGTTCTCGCCTCATCGATAAGAATGGAATCTACTTCGTCAACAATGGCAAAGTTCAATTTGCGCTGCATGCGGTCCTCGCGTCGCAGTGACATATTGTCACGCAAAAAATCGAAACCAAATTCATTATTAGTTCCGTAAGTGATATCAGACGCGTAGGCAGCACGCTTCGACGCCGAGTCTTGCATAGATACAATAACGCCGACACTTAAGCCCAACGCTTCATACAAGGGCCGCATCCAATTGGCATCGCGCCCAGCCAGATAATCGTTCACGGTGACAATGTGTACACCATTTCCCGACAGCGCATTAAGGTAGGCTGGCAACGTGGCCACCAGGGTCTTACCCTCCCCGGTGCGCATCTCCGAAATACGTCCCTGGTGCAGGACGACGCCGCCGACAAGCTGAACGTCGAAAGGCCGCATACCCATAGTACGTTTACTCGCTTCGCGCACAGCGGCAAAAGCTTCAGGTAACAATTTGTCCAGCGTTTCTCCGTCGCTAAAACGTTGCCTAAATTCGCCTGTTTTGTCTTTTAACGCTTCGTCGCTTAAAGCCTCGTAGTCTTGTTCAAGCGCATTAATTTTTACTACGAGCTTGCGGATTCGCTTGAGCTCACGATCGTTCCTTGACCCAAAAAACAGTTTTAAAACTTTACTAATCATTTTATTTTCCAACTTGCATAAGGAGTGCGGCTCAGACAAATGCTGAGGTCGCTTCTGATTCGGCGTATATGAGGGGAATTAGCGGCTGGCGCGATGGATATAGGAAGCCGGATCGACAACCCGGCCATTTTTATGAACTTCGAAGTGGACGTGAGGTCCGGTAGATCGACCAGTTGATCCAACTAAACCAATTGCCTGGCCTTTTTTAACAATATCACCCGGCTTTACGAGCAAAGATTTACAGTGAGCATAGCGTGTTGCGAAACCGTTGCCATGGTTTACTTCGACCATTTTGCCATATTGATAGCGGTCATCGGCCCAAGTCACAACACCAGCGGCAACAGCGATCACTTCTGAGCCTTCTTTGGCCGCAAAATCGACACCGGGGTGCCAATCGGCACCACCAGTAAATGGGTCTGTGCGTCTGCCAAAGCGAGAAGACATCCAACCTTTTTTAATTGGCCTGCCCGCCAGGAAGATATCGTTCTGAAGTTTGCGGTCCGCAAGAAGTGCTTCGAGGGTTTCGAGCTGCTGTTGACGATCATCGATTTGGTAAGCGAGCTCGTCGAGCATTTCGATTAAGGACGGGGAGTGAGTATCGCGGGGCTCTATGCTGGCCTGAGGGCCGCCAACAGCCGGAACACGTGAAAAGTCAAATTCACCACTATCGAGCTTAGCCATCGTAGTAAGGCGTTCACCAAGCGCGTCCAAACGCACCAGGCGCGCCTGCAATTCGGCCGTGCGCAATGTGAGTGCAGCTAATTTTTTTTCAGCTTCGCGCCGGGCTTCCTCAACCTCCAGCGCTTGCTGGTCGAGTGTTTTAACCCAGGTCTCGCGCGAATCGCGGTCTAACATATCATCACTGGCGTTCTGAAATGCCATAAAGGTCGCCGAACCGATACCAATGGGCACGCCAACCAAACACGCAGAAAGGAGAACACGCGCCCAGCCGCTGAGGTTAATACTGCGGGTGCTGCCGTAACGCTTACCTACGATAATGATTCTCATATACTTTCAGTTATCGCTGCCGCTTCTCATCGCGTGAAGTCCAAAGAAAGATCGCAGTGTACTCAAGTCTTGCAACGCCATTGTGACAATCGCCGACAATACGCGTGCCGAGTCTATTAACGACCTACATTATTAAGAATATGTCATAAAAACCGACACTTGCCAATATGCTTCATAAAATCGACGCATTTTCATTACTAATGTCAGCTAATTACCGAATTTGAACGAAGAAAATTACCAGCCTACAAATTTGGTTATTAAACCATCAGAATTTTCATACAGAGTCAGGCCACATACTGCGCAGCACTGCGTCAAATTGACCAATACTTATGCATGCAGAGGTTTGATGTAAGAGATAGGCAGGTCTTCCGGCTCGTCAAATGTGACAAACTCCCAAGCACCTTTTTGCTCAAGCAGCGTCAGCAGAGCCTTATTGTTAAGGCCGTGACCCGACTTATAAGCCGAATATTCCCCGATTAAACCATGACCTAACAAATATAAGTCGCCAATCGCATCCAAAATCTTGTGTTTGACAAACTCGTCGTCGTAGCGGAGGCCGTCTTCATTCAGAATTTTGTATTTGTCGACAACAATCGCATTGTCGACACTACCACCTTTAACCAGCCCCTTGGAACGCAAAAATTCAAATTCATGCATAAAGCCAAAGGTGCGCGCACGCGAGATCTCTTTGACAAACGAGGTTGTGGAAAAATCGACCGATGCATCGAGCTTGCGATCCTTGAACACAGGGTGGTCAAAATCGATGGTGAAATTTACCTTGAAGCCATTATAAGGTGAGAACGTCGCGTGTTTATCGCCGTCTTCAATTTTCAAAGTCTTCTTGATACGAATAAATTTTTTCGGTGCAGCTTGCTCGGCAACGCCTGCGGATTGAATAAGAAAGACAAAGGGGCCGGCACTGCCGTCCATAATAGGCACTTCATTAGCACTTAATTCGACAATAGCATTGTCAATTCCAAGCCCCGCCATGGCAGACATAAGGTGTTCAATCGTTGAAACACTGGCTTCACCGGACCCGAGGGAAGTCGACAGGGTTGTATCGCCAACGTTATCTGCCTGCGCTTTAAGATCTACAGGGGGACTGAGGTCTGTGCGACGAAAAACGATGCCATGATCTACGGGAGCGGGCCGCAAGGTCAGATAGACCTTCTGTCCGGTATGAAGGCCAACGCCAGTCGCGCGAATTTCATTTTTTAGTGTGCGTTGCCTAGCCATGTGTGTGGTCCCGCTATAGATAAGGTTAAACGGCGCGAATTCTAGCAAATATCATCACAAGATAACGATTTATTTTGAGCCATTTTTGTGCACGGGCTGAAGGGGTTCGCTATCAGAAAAGCAACCGGGCAATATACGCCAAATACAGGCTGGGCAGGCCCCAATTGGCGTCGCGGCGCACTGGCGAGGGGAGCCAGCACGCCTTCGACGCGTCCTAATCGGCTTGGCGACGGAGAAACGCGGGAATGTCCAAGTACTCAATATCCTTCTCTACGGGTTCTACAGCTGCCGTTGTCACCTTTTTCGCAGCAGGACGCGCGGTGGCGCTGCCTGTGGCGCCACGCATAACCGTAGGCTTATCGAGTTCGTTGTAATTGGGCTTGCCATCGGCCTTGCGCGTGTTGTCGACAACCACCTTTGTGGACTCGGGCTGCACAACTAAACCGCGCTGACCCAGACCGGTAGCAACAACCGTCACCCTTACCTCTTCACTCATCTCCGGATCAATAACAGTGCCGACAACAACCGTCGCATCATCAGAGGCAAATTCCTCGATTGTATCGCCTACCTCGGTGAATTCGCCCAGGGATAAATCCGCACCCGCAGTGATGTTGACCAACATACCGCGCGCGCCCTGAAGGTCGATATCTTCCAACAGGGGGCTGCGAATCGCGGCTTCGGCTGCATCGCGAGCACGGTTTTCGCCGCGCGCAAAACCGGTCCCCATCATCGCCATACCTTTTTCCGACATCACAGTACTAACATCGGCAAAGTCCACGTTAATCGTACCTGGGCGAATGATTAAGTCCGCAATACCCTGCACGGCACCCAAGAGCACATCGTTCGCGGCTTTAAACGCGTCGAGAAGACTGGTGGTTTTACCCAATACTTCGAGCAGCTTTTCGTTTGGAATCGTAATCAATGAATCCACACGATCCGTCAATTGCTTAATGCCCTCTTCGGCAATTTTCATGCGTTTGCGTCCCTCGAAAGGAAACGGACGTGTGACAACCGCAACCGTCAATATGCCCATTTCCTTAGCGATCTCGGCAACGACAGGCGCCCCCCCTGTGCCAGTGCCACCGCCCATGCCAGCCGTCACGAACACCATATCGGCGCCCTGCAATACTTCAGCAATTCGCTCGCGATCCTCCATCGCCGCCTGGCGACCCACCTCAGGATTTGCGCCTGCGCCCAAACCTTTGGTAATGCCGAGGCCAAGCTGTAACACCGTTTTTGCATCCAAATCGGTGAGTGCTTGAGAATCGGTATTTGCGCAAATAAATTCAACGCCATCAATATCGCTGGTAATCATGTGACGCACAGCATTACCGCCACCACCACCGACACCCACTACTTTTATCACCGCGTTTTGCGGAATACTATCTACTAGTTCAAACATAGTTTACCCCTCTGTTACCACTACACATTCTTTGTTTGGTTACTGTTTCTAAAAAAAGTGAAATAAAAACTTCTTATCTAAAAATTTTTAACAAACCAGGACTTCAACTTCGACATAACGCCCTCGTTTGATCGCGCTACAGAACTGCCTTCGCCCAGTTTATTTTTTGCATATTGAAGCAAACCAACACCAGTGGAATAAATTGGATTGTTCACAATATCTTTTAAGCCGCTAATATTTTGCGGCGCGCCCAAACGGACGGGCATATGAAAAATCTCTTCCGCTAATTCAACCACACCCTCCATTTTCGATGTTCCACCCGTCAACACAATTCCGGCAGCGATCATATCTTCAAAACCACTGCGGCGAATTTCCGCCTGTACCAAGGTAAATAATTCGTCATAGCGGGGCTCAACCACTTCGGCAAGCGCCTGCCTCGATAAATCTCTCGGCGGTCGATCGCCGACGCTGGGTACTTTTATTGTTTCGTCTGCATTGGTTAACTTCGCAAGCGCACACGCATAGCGAATTTTTATTTCTTCGGCGTACTGAGTGGGCGTGCGCAATGCCATTGCAATATCATTTGTCACTTGGTCGCCGGCAATTGGAATCACACCGGTGTGCCGAATGGCCCCTTCGGTGAAAATTGCAATGTCCGTTGTACCACCGCCAATATCGACCATACATACGCCGAGCTCTTTTTCATCGTCGGTCAAAATTGCATAACTGGACGCGAGCTGCTCCAAAATAATATCTTCTACTTCCAGGCCACAACGGCGAATACACTTTTCAATATTTTGCGCTGCATTTGCCGCACAGGTAACAAGATGCACTTTCGCCTCTAACCTTACGCCCGACATACCCAACGGTTCTTTCACACCTTCCTGTTCATCGATAATGTATTCCTGTGGCAACAAGTGCAGAATCTTTTGATCCGCAGGAATCGCAACGGCCTGTGCCGCATCCAACACACGATCAATATCTGTTTGATAAACCTCTCTGTCTTTGATCGCGACGATGCCGTGAGAATTAAGGCTTCGTATATGATTCCCGGCAATGCCCGCAAAGACCGAATGAATTTGACACCCTGCCATTAGCTCTGCTTCTTCAATCGCGCGCTGAATACTCTGCACCGTCGATTCGATATTGACGACAACGCCTTTTTTAAGCCCAACTGATTTATGCGACCCGATACCGATAATTGCCAATTCGCCCTCCGCCGAAATATCGCCGACCAGGGCCACCACTTTGGATGTCCCGATGTCGAGCCCGACAATCATGTTTCCCCCATCTGAATTACCCATTTAACTCACCTGCTCGCAATTTTTTTTGTATTAGCTAACGCTAAGTCGTTTTTTTGATTAATCGACTTCCAACTCACGGCAATACCACTTGGATAACGCATATCGATACTCGTAAATTCCCGATGTGTTGTCTTAAGCTGCTGTTGATAAAGATACAGAAAGCGTTCTACCCGCAAGCTCAAATTTTTATCGCCCAGCTTCACCACAAATTTTCCATCCAGCTCTAGCACCCAGCTTCCCTCTTCACCTACGCTCAGCGCTGAAATGGTTAACTCGTGATTATCCAACAGCCGCGACATGGTTAAATAGTCGCGCGCAATATCGTAAGCTTCGCTGTCATCGCCCCACAAAACAGGCAGGTGCTGCAGGCTACTGAGATCGTCTACCTGCACAATCTCACCATACCTGTTTAAAAAACTGTCCTCTCCCCAGCGCGCTATCGGATGCTCTTCTTCAACGACAACTTTTATCGACGAAGGCCAAACACGACTAACCGAAATTGAATGCAACCAGGGCTCCGCAAGTAATGTCTCACGTAGCTCATCCAAATCGAGCGTCATAAAATCCCCCGCACTTAACGCTGCCACCGCTGCATGCACATCTGCCTTGCTGGCAAACTGAAAATCACCCTGAATCATGACGTGCGTAACAGGAACGCCGTCTACTTTATTCATAAAACCTAAATCGACGCGGAAATTATCTTTCGGCACGTAATACACAACTGTCGACAACAGAATAAGCAGCAAAATATAACGACCGTATTTGCGTTTAGGTACCGGTTCATTCTTGCGCAACCTGCTTACTCTGTTTTTTTTCATCTTTCCACCAGGCTAAGTGAAAGAATTTCCAATACAAGATCTTCAAATGACAAACCAACTTCACGAGCCGCCATCGGCACCAGGCTGTGGTCTGTCATACCTGGAACAGTATTGACTTCCAACAGAAAAAATTCGCCACTCATATTGCGCATAAAATCAACGCGACCCCAACCGCGACAACCAACGGTTTTAAAAGCGCGACGCGCCAGCGAGTTCAGTTCCCCCAACGCATCGGCAGGTAAGTCACAGGGACATACATATTGGGTATGCTCCGATATATACTTTGCGTCAAAGTCGTAAAAACCATTTTCAATTTTTAATTGGATGGGCGGTAAAACCGTCTCACCCAAAATCGCCACACTGTACTCTTCTCCGTGAATGAGCTTTTCAGCAATAACCTGTGAATCATATTTTTTGGCACCCTCCACCGCTGCCGCCAATTCACTCAAACTGCGGGCGGGACTAATGCCATAACTGGACCCCTCATGTATGGGTTTAATAAACACATGCCCAAGAGAATCGAGAATCGATTCCAACGTCACGTCATCGTCCAACATAAAATAAGGTGGCGTTGGAAGACCGTGGGCCTGCCACACCTGCTTGGTATGCAGTTTATTCATGGCTAAAGCCGATGCTGCATGATCGCTGCCGCTGTAGGGAATACTGAGTAAATCCAACAAGGCCTGTATTTTTCCATCCTCACCGCCAACACCATGCAAGGCGATAAAAGCGCAATCAAAAGTTGATTGCATTATTTGCTCGCAAGCATTTTCACCGATATCTATGCCGAAGGCATTTACGCCTGCGTTTTTCAATGCGTCTAAAATGGCTTCGCCGCTCGAAATTGAAATATTTCTCTCCGCCGATGTCCCGCCATAGAGCACAGCGACTTTTCCGAATCCATTCGGGTCGCCGGAGTAAACGCGGGAATACTTCAGCTCAACGTCACTCATCGCAACCTACCAGTTTTTGCTCAGCCAGGCCGCGCGCCAATGAACTCACATTTCCGGCGCCCTGCGTAATGACAATGTCACCGTCTTGCAGGAGATTGCGAATAACTTCAGGCACACCATCTATCTTTTTAACAAAAATAGGGTCCAACTTGCCGCGATTGCGAATACTCCGTGCCAGACTGCGCCCGTCTGCACCAACAATTTTTTGTTCACCCGCAGCGTAAACCTCTAATAACACGAGCTTATCCACTTCAGACAACACGTCGACAAAGTCGTCAAATAAATCGCGGGTGCGCGTATATCTATGCGGTTGGTAAATCATAATCAAACGCCTTTCAGGCCAACCGTTTCTTACAGCTTTAATTGTCGCCAGCACTTCGCGTGGGTGATGCCCGTAGTCGTCAACTAACATGGCACCACCCCCGTCGGGCAACGCGTATTCACCGTAAATTTGAAATCTGCGTCCCACACCTTGAAAGTTGCTCAGGCCTTTTTGAATCGCACTGTCGTCAACACCCTCGTCCGTGGCAACGGCAATCGCCGCAGTCGCATTGAGCACATTGTGCAAACCCGGCATAGCCAGGGTGAGACTGAGATCATCATCAATATCTTTGCGCCTGACCTTGAACGATATGCGCTGCCCCTGCTGCTGAATATCGTATGCACAATAGTCATTTTCTTCGTTAAATCCGTAGGTGACCACGGAACGGGAAATTGATGGAAGAATTTCCTGGACAACCGGATCATCACCGCAAACAATCGCGAAACCGTAAAAAGGCAGATTATGTAAAAACTCCAAAAAAGTAAGTTTTAACTTCTCGAAATCCCCGCCGTAAGTTTCCAGGTGATCCGCATCTATATTTGTTACCACAGCCACCATCGGCTGCAGGTGTAAAAATGACGCATCACTCTCATCCGCTTCAGCGACAAGGTAACGGCTCTCACCGAGTTGCGCATTGGTTCCGGCCGAATTCAATAGGCCACCGATAACAAATGTCGGGTCCATATTTGCCGCGGCGAGTAACGAAGCAATCAAACTTGTCGTCGTTGTTTTCCCGTGCGTTCCCGCAACAGCAATGCCATGCCGATAACGCATGAGCTCTGCCAACATCTCTGCGCGACGCACAATGGGTACGCGATTTTTTTTCGCTGCAATGATCTCTGGATTGTTTTCTGCAACGGCGGTCGAACGCACCACGACACTTGCCCCACGGATATTTTCTGCCATGTGGCCAATAAATACATTTACACCAAGTTCGCTTAAGCGCTCCGTCGTAACTGACGCCTTTATATCCGAGCCACTTATCGCATAACCTTGATTTAGCAGTACTTCGGCAATGCCACACATCCCCGCACCACCGATACCAATAAAATGGATTTGTTTAACACGCCGCATCTCAGGCACTTGAAAATTCGCATGCGCACTCATTTAATTAGCTCCGTGCACTGATCGACAAACTGTTTGGCCGCACCCCGCTTAGCTGCTTTGCTCGCTTTATTCGACATATCAATAATTAAATGTCTATCGTTGATAACATGCTCGAGCACTTTCGTTAACATACCGCTATCAAACTCCGACTCCTGCACAACATAGGCCGCACCTGCTGAAGCTAGAAATTGCGCGTTTGCTGTTTGGTGATTATCGATAGCATAGGGATAGGGAATTAAAACCGCCGGCAGTCCCACCACGGATATTTCGGATACTGTTAACGCACCCGCGCGGCAAACCATCACATCGGCCCACGCCATTGCCTGATCCATATCGTCTATAAACGGCAGCACCTCAACCTCAAGTTGCGTGCCTGCATAAGCGCTTTCCGTTTCCTGCTCTCTGCCGGTCCCACATTGATGTCGAATAACTATCTGTTCGCGTACGCCAGCGTCGACTAAGGCAGCAGGCAGCATGGTATTTAATGCGCGAGCACCGCGACTGCCACCGACCACCAGGACACGCAGTTTTTCACCTGGAACATTTATATCTCGCGTGTTTTTTTCTAAATTTTCCAATGTTTCGCGCACCGGATTACCGATAACCTGCGCGCCTTTTAAATCGACGGGAAAAGCGCTAAAAGTAAGGCGCGCAAAATGCGAAAGAATTTTATTCGTTGTGCCGGGAATCGCGTTCTGTTCATGAATCGCCACTGGAATCCCCGACAAATATGCCGCAAAGCACGATGGACCGGCGACAAAGCCTCCCATCCCAACCACAAGCGCGGGTTTCACATCCCGCAGAATTTTCCAGGCCTTATATATACTGACGGCAACCCGATAGGGAGAGAGCAATTTAGTTAAAAAACTTTTCCCTCTAAAACCATACACCGGAAAAAAAAGCAATTTAATGCTATTTATCGGCACTAAACGCGACTCCATACCGTCTTCTGTACCGAGCCACTGCACCGTGTAACCATGCTTTTCAAATTCGTGCGCAATAGCCAGACCAGGAAAGACATGGCCGCCGGTTCCGCCCGCAGCAATCAATATAGTTTTACCGTGCATCCTGATTTTCCCTCTGAACACGCAAAACCAATGCAATTAACATACATGTGACCGTTAAACTGCTGCCACCGTAACTTACAAACGGCAAAGTGAGCCCCTTGGTCGGCAAGAGACCCGATGCAACACCCATATTGACGAAACCCTGCATCGCGAGCATAGCACCCACACCCAACGCGACGTAGCCGCCAAAAAGATCTTGATTTCTAAGTGCGGTAAAACTAATACGAATAATTTGGCTGATAAAAAAGAAAAACAAAACAACAAACAGCACTACGCCAACCAGGCCCATTTCTTCCGCAATAATCGAAAAAACAAAATCCGTGTGCGCGTCCGGAAGGAAAAACAGTTTTTGAATGCTGTTGCCCAAACCAAGCCCAAACCACTCGCCCCGGCCAAAAGCAATAAGTGATTGCACGAGCTGATAACCGTTGTCATAGGGATCGGCAAAAGGGTCGGTAAACGCCAATAAACGCTCGCGACGGTAATCCGACATAAGCACGACAAGTGTGGCGCTAAACAAGCCTAAAAACGCAAGTAAAAAGAAGCGAATCACCGGCACCCGGGCGACGAACATCATCACACCAAGCGCAAAACAAATAATCACGCAACTGCCAAAATCAGGTTCTAAAAGCAGTAAAAATGCTGTGCCGACAATAACACCCACCATAATGACGAAAGACAGCCAACGATTTGTAACGGCGCTTGCCCTTCGCGTTAAATAACTCGCATAAAAAACAATTAAGCAGAATTTGACGAGCTCAGATGCCTGCATAGTTATCGGACCAATCGATAACCAGCGACGGCTGCCATTCACCATTTTCCCAATTCCCGGCACAAGAACCAAAAGCAGCAACGCAAAACTCAACACCAAAAAATAGCCGCTGCACCGGTGCCATGCTTCTAACGGAATCATGCAAATAATTAAACCTGCAACCGAACCCAACGCGAGAAAAACAGCTTGCTTTTTGGCGAAATACCAAGGGTCACCGTAATTGTCTGCGGCGAAATCTATCGAACTTGACGTCACCATCACCAAACCAAAACTCATCAATGCGAGGGTCGATAACACCAGGGGGTTGTGCCACGCGGGCAGGTCTATTTTCTTTGGTATTTGATGGATCAAGGACGTCACACTGCCAACCTCCTCACCTCTGCCCGAAATTGTTCACCGCGGTCTTCAAACCCGGTAAACATATCGAAGCTGGCGCACGCGGGAGAAAGCAATACCATTGAACCTTTATGCGCCATCAAAAATGCATCGCTCACGGCCTCTGCCAGACTCGACGCCCGTTTGGTCTTAGCGCCATCAGCAATAGCGCGCTCAATTTCAGGCGCGTCTTCACCAATTAACACCGCACACGCGACGCTCTTGGAAATTTCCTCAGCGAGTTCGCTAAAATCCGCCCCTTTGCCCGCTCCACCGGCAATTAAATAAATACTGTCCACTTCTGATTTAAAACCTCGAATCGCCGCGATAGCAGCACCAACATTTGTCGCTTTCGAATCGTTCACAAAAGTAACACCATTTATTTCACCGACAAACTCGCAGCGATGCGCCAAACCCGGAAATTCACTGGCTACGGCAATCGCGTAACGCGCATCGATACCGGCCGCTTCACAAATGGCAATCACAGCGAGAATATTTTCAAGGTTGTGCAGGCCCTTTTGTTTTATTTCAGACTTCGCCATAAGCTGTGTGTCGTCACGCATCAGTGCCTGACTACTGTCGATATAAAAATACTGAATTTCGCGCTTTTCAACGTTCTCTGACAAACCAAAGCCGTACCTTATAACGTTGCCAACCAACGGCGGCTGCGTAAGCGGATCATTCAGGTTGTAGACGACACTCTCAGCACCATGAAATATTTTTTGTTTAACCCGAAAATAAGTTTCGAGAGTTTTATGCCTATCCATATGGTCTGGCGATATATTTAAATTGGCCGCCACACGCAAACCGGGGTTTTCAGTACTTTCCAGCTGAAAACTGCTGATCTCCAGGACATATATATCGACGTCATGACTGAGCAGGTCTAAAGCCGGTATACCCAGATTTCCACCAACCCCTGCATTTAAACCCGCTTTTTCACATGCCAGGCCGACCATCGTCGTCACTGTAGACTTTCCATTTGATCCAGTAATGCCTATTACCGGCGCGTCTGCATAGCGTAAAAATAATGTGACATCACCAATAATACTGATGTCTTTTTCAATCGCCAGCTGCACAACAGCGTCGTCATAAGATATGCCCGGACTCAATATTATTTCGGCATAAATAGTCAAATCCAGCTCACTGGGGTCTCCCAAAAAACACTTCACACCAGGGTTGATCAGCTGAAAAGATTCACGTACCGATTCCTTACTACGCGTATCAAATACATCGTAGCGCTGTCCCTTTTTTTCCAGAAAACGCGCGACAGAAAGCCCCGTGAGTCCGCCACCCACGATAAGTACTTTATTGTCACTCGCAATAATGCCCGTCATGCCTATCTCAGTTTTAAGGTCGCCAGACCAAAGAGAACCAATATGAACGAAATAATCCAAAACCGCACAATAACCCTCGGTTCGGGCCAGCCCTTTAATTCGAAGTGATGATGCAACGGCGCCATTCTAAAAATTCTACGACCAGTGAGTTTAAACGACGTCACCTGCAAAATAACCGACACCGTTTCCATCACAAAAATACCCGACATAATAAAGAACACAATTTCGTGACGAACGATAACAGCGATCACACCGAGCGCCGCGCCCAGGGCCAACGCGCCAACATCTCCCATAAACACTTGCGCCGGATGTGTGTTAAACCACAGAAAACCCAGTCCCGAACCGACCAGTGCGGCACAAAACACAACGAGTTCACCCGTGCCGGCGATATAGGGAATTTGCAGGTAGGAAGCAAATTTAATATTTCCCACGAGGTAGGCAATAATACCCAGTGCGGCGCCCACCATGACCGTTGGCATAATTGCCAAACCATCCAGGCCATCGGTTAAATTTACTGCGTTGCTAAAACCCACAATCATGAAATACGTAAGTGCAATATAAAAGTACCCGAGTTCAAGCGACAAGTTCTTAAAGAACGGGAAATACAGCGTTGTTTCATGCGCATCGGCAGCAGTTAAATAAAGCATCAGCGCAGCCACAAGCCCAAAAACACTCTGCCATATATATTTCCATTTCGCCGGCAGGCCCTTGGGGTTCTTTTCGACAACCTTACGATAGTCATCCACCCAACCTATCAAGCCAAATGAAAAAGTGACAAATATAACGACCAGGACAAAACGGTTGGATAAATCACCCCACAAGAGCGTGGACAAACCTATTGAGAATAAAATTAGAGCGCCACCCATTGTCGGTGTGCCCGACTTACTTAAATGCGTCTGTGGGCCATCTTCGCGAATTGCTTGTTCTATCTGCAGGGAATCCAACTTTCTAATAACCCAGGGTCCCAACATCATAGATAGACCGAGAGCGGTCAACACGCCTAAAATTGCCCGAAAGCTTAAATAGCCAAAAACGCCAAAGCCGCTAATATGCTCCCGAAGTAAATCGGCCAGCCAATACAGCATCAGATTTTCCCCCGTTCATTTATAAGGCCCTGGCAAACTCGATCCATGTGAGCGGAGCGAGAACCTTTGACTAATATTGTTGTTAAATCATTTAGCCTTTCAGACAAGTAGGTCACAATTTCATCGCGAGACGAAAACACTGCAGTTTCGCTGCCAAAACCCTCGGCATAGAACGCGGAAAAATCCCCCAATACAACAAGCTCACCGATACCTCTATCTTTCGCATACGCGCCAATTTCGCGATGGGCACGTTCACTGATATCACCCAGCTCGCCCATATCTCCGAGCACCAGTACGGTATCTGTTTGTGCGGCCAGAAAATCTATCGCGGCACGCATGGAACCGGGGTTGGCGTTATAACTATCGTCAACCAATAAACCTTTGGTCAGTTTTATTTTCTGCATGCGCCCCTTTTCGCCGGTGTAGCTCTGCAAACCCAAACGAATATCGTCAATGTCGATATTTAACGCATAAGCACAGCCAGCAGCAGCGAGCGAATTTTCCACTTGATGCGTACCGGGTACGGTGAGCTCAACATCAACTTCCCGCTCGCCTAAACCCAGCCGAAACTTACAACAGCCATCATCCTCTACCATGACCTGCGTTGCGGTGACGCGCACACCACGCATGGCTTCGGCAATCTGCTCCGCTGAAAAAATAATGACTTCCTCTTTCGCATCAAGCATATCAAGCACATAGTTTTCGATTAACGCTGCGTTAACCACCGGCGTTGCTTCGCGGCTACCCGCAACAAATATCGCCGATTTTTCTTCCAGGATCGCTTCGAGTGAACCGAAGCCCTCCAGATGAGCCGCATGAATATTGGTTAAGACTGAAACATCGGGATCAATCATTTCGGTAAGGTAGGCAATTTCACCCGGCGCGCTCGTACCCGCTTCAACAACCAAATAACGGGCGGTATCTTCTGCAGCCAAGATAGTAAGCGGTACACCGATATGATTATTAAAGTTACCCCGAGTTGCAGACGTCGCCCCCCGCCTGCACAAAATACTCTCCAGCAAACCGCGCACAGAGGTTTTGCCGCAACTCCCGGTAATCGCGACCACCTGCGCATTTAACTGTTCGCGTTTTGCCCGCGCAATTCGCCCCAGAGCTTTCGTTGTATCGACCACAACAATTTGTGGCAAGTCGACATTTTCCTGCACGCGACTCACAACCGCTGCACATGCATTTAGTGAATGCGCCTGCTCGATAAAATCTTCAGCGTCAAACTTTTCACCACTCAATGCAACAAACAGATCGCCCGCATTTATCGAACGCGTATCCGTACTGACACGCTGAAATTCCCGATCTTCACCGTGAAGCGTGCCTGAGGTTATTTCTGCTATTTCACTTAGTTTCATGCATTAATCCGCCAATAATCGGCGCACCTCGTCATAGTCGCTGTAGGGAATTTTTTTACCGTCAATCTCTTGATAATTTTCGTGCCCTTTTCCAGCCAACAAAACGATATCGCGCTCAGTTGCCAAATCTATCGCCCTGCAAATAGCCTGCGTTCTGTCTTCAATCGCGATAACGTTTTTGTCGCTGGAAAAACCGCGCATCACATCGTTGATAATTGCCGCGGGATTCTCGCTGCGTGGGTTATCGCTCGTGACAAGCACCAGGTCTGCATTTGCCTCTGCGACCGCGGCCATTTGCGGTCGCTTACCCTTATCCCGGTCGCCACCGCAGCCGAAGGTACAAATCAATTTATCTGAGCAGTGTCGGCTCAAAGCTTTTAATACTTTTTCCAATGCATCCGGCGTATGCGCATAGTCAATATATATTTGTCGCGATTTAAAGCCGTCTTCCAGGGCTACTTTTTCGATGCGCCCTGGTACCGGTTTGAGTTCACGGACCACAGATAATACTTTCTCCAGAGACTCACCCTGCGCGCAGAGCACGGCAACCACAGCAAGCACATTACTCAGATTAAATTCACCGATTAAACTTGTGCGCAGTTCGCCGCTGCCCCAGGGGGTCGTCAGCGTCGCCACAATACCATCGCCATAGAATTGTATATTTTGCGCGCTAACCTGGGCGCTTGCGTCTTTAATGGCGTACGAAATGATTTTTTTATTCGCATTCTTTTTCATCCAGGGTGCGACATAGCTATCGTCAGCATTGGCGACAATGATCGCTGTTTCATCTTCAAGCCAGGTTAATTTTGTGCCAGCGTAATTCTCCATCGTGCCGTGATAGTCGAGATGATCACGCGATATGTTGGTAATCACTTTGGCAAAAAAATTCACGCTATTTATTCGACCCTGGTCTATTCCGTGCGACGACACTTCCATCGCCACATTTTTCACACCCGCCTCGGTGAACGCTGCCAACTGTTGATGATTTCCAGCCACATCCATTGTTGTATGCCCGGTATCAGCATAAATTCCCGCTTCTGTACTCACACCCAATGTACCGATCGTCGCGGACTTCACGTGGAAATACCGCCAGCATTGACCCAATAAATCTGTACAGCTGGTTTTACCGTTGGTGCCGGTAACCCCAACAACATTCAATTTATCAGACGGTCTGCCCAAAAAAACATGTACAAGCTCGGCCGTTTTGACTTTTATATCACCAACCTCAATCACATACACATTTTCGCCATCGCGACTTTCACATCGAATTTCACCGTCCTCAGACTGCTGTACAATCACCCGCGCACCACAACCTAGCGCCTGAGAAATATAGTCTTGCTGGCGACCGGATAAACTCGGCAACGAACAAAAAACACTTCCGCGAGTAACAGCACGGCTATCGACATAAATTCCCGTCGGCACAAAATCCACCAAAGTATCCGGCAAACGCAAGCCGGGAAACAGTGCTCCCAATCTCATGGACGCATCTTGCACCGACGCCGCACTCACCCTTTGCCTCCTCTGTCAGCATTCACGTCTGTCAAATATGTTGATTTATTAGCGGGCGGGACATTCATCGCGCGCAAAGATTTTTCAACCACTTCAGCAAATATTGGTGCTGCCGATTTACCTCCAGAATACTCGCCAAACGCTGGCGGCTCATCGACAATCACAACTGCAACAACACGAGGGTCTTCCGCCGGCGCAAAACCGGCAAAAAGCGCCACGTATTTATCGTCGGCGTAACCGCCACCGACCGTATTAACTTTATGCGCCGTACCGGTTTTTCCGGCAACGGGGTAACTGTCACTTTCCGCGACTGAAGCTGTACCCCCCTGTTTGGTTACCGCTTTCATCATATGCACCATTTCCCTGGCAATACTTTCATCAATGACGTGATCTTGAGTTTGCTCACCCTTTGTGGCGAGTAACGTTAACGGCACCGACATGCCATTATTCGCCAACGTTACATAGGCCTGCGCCAACTGTACGGCACTTACCGACAAGCCATAGCCAAAAGCAAAATTCGCGCGCTCGATATCACTCCAGCGCCGTCGCACAGGCAGCGACCCGGTACGCTCACCCGGAAATTCAATCCCGGTCGTTTGACCAAAACCAAATTTAAAAAAAACGCTGCGGACATCATGAGGGTCCAAATTCAATGCAATTTTAGTAATGCCTACCTGGCTGGATTTTTTCAAAATTTTAGCGACATCCATCACGCCGTAATTAATCGGGTCCAAAAACGTTTTGTCACCAACACGAATATAGCCGGGAGAGGTATCCAACTCATGGTGTGGCAGATATTTACCGGATTCAAGCGCGGCGACAATTGTAAATGGCTTTACAGTGGAACCCGGTTCAAACACATCCGTCACCGCACGATTGCGCATTTGGCCGCGCTTTATCGAACCGCGATCGTTCGGGTTATACGACGGCTGATTCACCATCGCCAGCACCTCGCCATTTTTCGCATCAACCATCACCAGCGAACCCGATTTTGCTCCCTGCCGGGCTATCGCATGTTTTAGTTCTTTGTAAGCAAGGTATTGCAGCTTTAAATCAATCGTGAGCTGTAAATCTTTGCCGGGCTCAGGTGACTTTATTAACTCGATTTCTTTAACGACATTCTGCTTTCTATCCTTCAATACTTTTTTACTGCCCGGCGTGCCATCCAACCATTCGTTAAATGCGAGTTCCAGACCTTCAATGCCATTTTCATCGATGTCGGTAATACCCAGCACATGGGCGGCAACTTCACCTGCGGGATAAAAGCGTTTATATTCGGTTCGCCCCTCAATGCCAGGAAACTTATGCGCGAGAATGGCATCCGCCTTGTAAGGAGGCAGTTGATTTTCGATGAACATAAACCGTTTATTCGCATAGGCAGACAAACGGCTTCTAAGACGCGACTCATCCCAACCGACGGCTTTGGCAATCGCGGGAATATCCTCTTCGCGCACGAAAGCGGGGTCTGCATAAATTGTTTTGACCGGTGTACTGACAGCGAGTAATTCGCCATTGCGATCTGTAATTAATCCGCGATAAGCTACCAACGTGTCGACACGAATCGTCCGATCATCACCTTCGGCCTTGAGCGAGGTACCGTGCTCCTCACCCGATATCACTAACAAATTTGAGCTGCGCAAAAGTAACAGCGCCGGGAACACTAGGATCCCGGCGGTTACGAGCCAAAGGCGCCAATAACTTGCTAGAGCGTTAAATTTCATTCCCTAATAACCAACACTGTTTTTTCCGATATTGGAGTAAACATATTTAATTTTTCATGCGCGATGGTTTCGATTCTCGGATAGGCCCCCAAAGCACTTTTTTCCAAAAGGTATTTACCGGTGCTCACCCGCAGACCTATCGCCTCGCGCCGAAGCTCTTCTATTTCCTGTACTGCACGTCTCGACTCATAGGTTGTGTAAACCACGCCCAATGCCGAAACCAAACTCAAAACCCACAATGCTAAAAAAAACAGCATCATGACAAAGCTAACACCCGGAATATCCTTTGAGCTGTCAACAGCCCCTGCCTTAGTAGACATACACCCTCACTTATTGCGTTCTGCCACGCGCATGACTGCGCTCCTTGAGCGGATGTTTTCCTTAAGCTCTGCTTCACTCGCTTTCACCGCTTTGCCAATAATGGCGAGCGGCGCTTTTAATTTATCGTGTGTTACCGGCACCCCCAGTGGATAATCCTGGCTTTGCGAAAACCTGCGAAAAAAACGCTTTACCAGTCTGTCCTCTAAAGAATGAAAGCTAATGACCACCATTCTTCCGCCGGGCTTTAATAGTGCTAGCGAACTTTTTAGCGCCGCCTCCAAATCGCCGAGTTCGTTATTAATCTCTATGCGTATCGCTTGAAATACCCGCGTCGCGGGGTGCTTGCCCTCTTCTTTGAAAGGCATCGCATCACTGACTATTTCTGCCAGTTGCGCCGTGCGCTCAATGTTTTGTTCAAGCCTCGCCTCTACAATTCTGCGCGCGATGCGCTTGGCGAAACGCTCTTCCCCATAACGTTTAAATACATAGGCCATGTCGCGCTCATCGGTCTTCGCCAGCCATTCCGCCGCAGATATGCCTCTGGAATTATCCATGCGCATATCCAGGGGCCCGTCGCGCAAAAAACTAAACCCCCGCTCCGCGTCGTCCAATTGCGGCGAGGACACACCGAGATCTAGCAACACACCATCCGCCTGCACCTGACGTTGAGCTAATTCAGCCGCAATCGCCGTGAACGATTGATGAACTGCACTAAATCGCGCATCGCTTTGCGCCAACGCTCCTGCAACAGCGATAGCGGCGGGGTCTTTATCAAAACCGAGAACGGCACCCTGCAGGCTCAATCGCGCCAAAATTGCACGGCTATGTCCGCCCCGACCAAAAGTGCCATCCACATAAAGGCCCGATGGGTCTGTGACCAACGCGCTAACGGATTCATCCAAAAGAACCGAATAGTGCGAACGTTCGCTCATTCGACAGCCGCTAAATATTTAGCGCGAGCATGGCATCTGGAATCGGTTCATCACCTTCATCCGCGAGCGTTGCCATCCATGCATCTTCATCCCAAAGCTCAAACTTATTGCCGAGACCGACCAACATCAGTTTTTTCTCCAAGCGGGCAAACTCTCTTAACGTTGGCGGTACGAGCACGCGGCCATTGCCGTCAATGTTTAGCTCGTGGGCATAACCTATAACGAGACGCTGAGCGCGCGCGGCCGCCTTGTAGACCGTCGGCAGCGCCTGAATTTGCGGCAAAACGCTCTGCTCCCAGGCGTTTATCGGATAGAGGCAAAGACAGCGCTCCTGAATATGCGCAGTAATCACGACCTGTCCGCCACAATCAGCCACAAGCTGCTCCCGACATTTCGTCGGCACAGCGATGCGCCCTTTGGCATCTAAATTAATCGAATAGTTACCCTGAAACACTTATCTGCCCTAGGGCCTGCTCCCACTAGTTAGGTCATCACTGCCAAAGGCCAAAATTTCTGAACGCAAGGCAACACGAACGCTGTGTAGTAGATCTAGACGAGCGAGTGTTAACACAGCAGGCGGGAATTTTGGTCCGGCCCGAAGGGTTGCGGCTAAAAAAGCGCCACTGTGCGTTGCTCGGCAATTGCTCCTGCATTGCTCTAATAAGCTACATCCATGTAGCAATCGTCGTTTATTTGGAATAACCAAACGTCTCTCCTCGCGCCTTAATTGGCACTTTTTTAGCCGCAACAGTGACGACCTAACTAGTGGGAGCAGGCCCTGTACCTAAATACTCACACAATTACACTAAAGTACACTTTTCACCACTTTTTCACACTATATTTCAGACGGGTGGAAAGTCAAGAAAACTGGACGGGAAAAACAGGGCTAAGTTATTGAAATGTATAGATTTTTAGACAACAAACAAAACAGAAACAAGAAAATACGAATATAAATCAGAAAGATAGCCTCATAAGCTAGAAACTACTTTAAGTACAAGATTATTTTTGGATTTGCGAAGAAGCTCAAAAGATCAGAAGAGAATAACGAGTTGGTCTATAAGCCGGGTTCTGTCGAGGACAATCATTCATCTGGGACAAACGTCACCGCCTGCCTCAAGCGACCTACCCGAATCCAGTGCGGGTCACACTTGGGGTCGAGCCCCTGGATTCCTATTTGGTCTTGCTCCGAACGGGGTTTACCATCGCCACAAACTGTTGCCAGTTGCGCGGTGCGCTCTTACCGCACCATTTCACCCTTACCTGCAAAGCAGGCGGTATACTTTCTGCTGCACTTTCCGTAGGCTCGCGCCCCCCAGGCGTTACCTGGCGTTCTACCCAATGGAGCCCGGACTTTCCTCCCGAAGCAAACTTCGAGCGACTGTCCGACCAACTCGCAGAGCAGATTATCATAGTGCTGTAAGAAAATACAGTACTTATGTATCCTAGCTGTTTCGCGATTGGGAAGTGGATTGAGGTGGACGCATAAATTCATCCATGAAGCTCTGCACCGACATCCCGACAACTGCCCCCTGCGTTGTTCTAACACCCGCCGCCCATGGCGGGCGCCTGTCGGTGACGCCACCCCAACCTATTCCCGGCCAAAGAACTCGCCCCTACCACGCTGAAGATTAATCACAATTTATAAATTTTTCTTACCCAAATTCTAAAAGTGAAAATAGCAGTTAAATTTAGCAGGGTTTAAGTTAGGTCTGAGTAAAGACTTTGTGAGGGACGCCAAAACCTTCCCCGGGGCTTCGCAGCGGCATCCATGCCGCTGAGACCCTCACAAAGTCTTTACTCAGACCTGACGGAACGAACTCTCCAAAATTAAACCTACATCCCCACATTTAAAAGCAAAATTATAAATGCGGAAATACACCCCCCCATCCAATACGCTACAACTCCCTACTTCAAATATATGAAAAAGCACTACCCCAGGAGCGGACATGATTTCCCTTAAGCAACATTTTTTTCGCCTGTTATTATCAGTAGCGTCGATAAGTTTATTGGTTGCGTGTGGCGGTGGTGATTCTGAACCAGAACCACAGCCGACACCCAGTCCAAGCCCGACACCTTCACCAAGTGCAACGGCTGCAATTGAAGGACAATTATTTTTACCGGACGGGGAAACACCACTCATTAATGCGACGGTTTATATCGCGGGCGACGGCTCGACAAACATCTCGAAAACTTCCGGCATGATGTGCGCCATGCCTCCAGAAAATTATTTAATCAGCACCTGCACTAACGACGAAGGTCGGTTTAGCCTGCCCGCGATTAACGAAGGCATGTATAACGTAAATGTATTCAAAGGCGCTTTTTCACTTTCGTTTTCTGTAAATACTGTGGGCGCTGACGGCGGGGTATTTACTTCCGATGCTGTCGCGCTTTCAACTGATCTCTCCACTGGTGATACGCGTATGGCTGTGGTTACGGGTATTTGGGATAACATGGAAAACGTGCTTGCAAAAAGTGGTTTTGGCCAGGTCGATAATACCGGCAACTTTGTTGTTGGTACGGAGACATTTGATTTATTCGACGGCGATTCATCCATTGACGGTTATCCGGCTTTCCCAAGTTTATTTGAAGAGGACACTTCAACCGGACGCGCACGCATGTTTAACTACGACATCGTGTTTATTAACTGCGGCGCCACGGAATTTGCCGGCGATGTAGGTGTCGACCCAACAGATCCAGAGGTGGCCGAGATAATTCGCAATTATGTAAATGAAGGCGGTCGTTTTTATGCAACCGATCTCGCTTACGACTATATCGAAAATGCGTTTCCAGGTTTTATCGACTTCTATGGCGATAACGACACGCATGCGGAAGTGCCCGAAACTGCAAACGGAGCGGAGGTTGGTCAAAACAGTATCTTAGTGCCGGACGCCACAATTTTAGATTCGGGGCTTCAGGATTTTCTCGGCGCGTCGACCTGCGGTGATAGTAATGATGAGAGCTGTCTCTCCGGCGACAATACACTTTCGATAGAAGGTTTTCTATTTGGCTGGGCGGTCATGGATGGCGCACACAGCAGCGCGGAGAATCTGACCTTTTATACCGAAGGCGATATCGAAATTTTAGATAACGAACACATCAATACCAAGCCACTAACCGTGTCATTTAATTTCGGTGAAGGCGCGGTATTTTTCTCATCCTATCATTCGGAAGACCACGGCACTCTGGGGTTTTTACCGCAAGAGCGCGTTATGCAACACCTTATTTTTGAATAAACAAACCAGCGCGTAAGTATTCTGTCAGAACACTTAAGCCAATAACTGCCAGATACAATTTACGGCACTTAAACGCGAAAGAATACGTTTAACATTGTGATAGTTTTTTGATACTTCCTGAATCCGGAGCTGCTAACGTTAAGCATAACAAAAACCGGAAAACTCATTGCTAATGAAAAAGCTTACGCAGCACGCGGTCGTCACTTTATTACTGTTTCTTACACATATTTCCCATGCCAGAGGTGAAGCGCCTGTCGTCGTCGAGCTTTTTACCAGTCAGGGTTGTCATTCCTGCCCTCGCGCAGATAAATTTTTAGGCGAACTTTCAACATCGCCAAATATTATTGCCATCGCCTGTCATGTTACTTATTGGAATTACCTCGGCTGGCGCGACACGCTGTCCACACCCTTTTGCGATCGACGCCAGGAGAGCTACGCACACACATTTAATTTGCGCAGCGCTTATACACCACAAATGATCATAAATGGGCGTTACCAGGCCGTGGGATCACAGCGCTCAACCATTCACCGCATGTTAGACATCGCCAATACGCAAAACACCCTGATACCTTTAGGCTTACAACTTTCCGGCAAAACCTTAATCGTCGACCTCTCCGCGTTAAACAACAAACAAAAAGCAGATATTTATTTGTTGGGCATTGGCAACAAACACGACATAGATATCCGTCGGGGTGAAAACGGTGGCAGAACCCTAACGTATCACAAACCGCTTATTCAACATAAACGCCTTGGCCGCTGGCCGAATATTGGCGCAACACCCAGTCACGAAACAGATACACATTCGCAGGTCGACCAATGGGTCGTGCTCGCGCAGGATAGGAAACGTGGTTTTTTAGTAGGCGCAGGAAGCTTTTAGTTGTTGCTTATTAACAATTAAATTTTAGGTGGGCCAGTACGTCATCTTCTGGCCCACCTGTTTTTTTACCTACGCATCGGAAGTTACTGGATAATTTTTTTGTACACTACGGAAAGCACGGCTATTTCATACACACCCAGAATCGTATAAACGAAACTATAAATTGTACGTTGAAACCCACCTTGTATTACACCTGAATACGAAACAACAATACTTAAGCCCAGCAGCGCGAGAGCCGGAATTGCCACAGACCAAAATATGGCATTAACATTGCCACGCGATAAGCTTCGCGCCTCGCTTAGCCTGCCACGTCCATGCACCGCTATTGCGGGCAATACCATGCCAAATAGCGCAACAATCAAAGATACCAAAACGATAGATACCAACTGCCTGAGAATTTCAGTAACTTGATAAAAGATTTTTAGATTTTCGAAAAAATATTCCTTCAGATCTCCACTAAAGAAGTTTGGCAAAAATGAAAAAGCCCCATGAAAAATCATACCGGTAAAAAAGTGTGGAAGATAAAGAAAGACAATTGCCCAAAAACAAAATCTTATTTCACGCGAGGAAAAATACATACCCAGCTTATTCGGCAGCGCATCTTTTCCTAAAATAACCAAGCGATGAGTAGACACTGCAATCAGTGTATAAAGAGGTATCACTAGCAGCGAAGCAATAAAAAGCACTGCAGCCCAGACAAAACTCACTTCAACCTGATCCACAGAGGAATAAAACAGCGAAAGAAACACAAAAGGCATCAGGACAATTAATATAAGCGGAATCAACAGGGCCATGCCAAGCGACTTAATATTGAGGACAATTTCAGCCCAAGCTTCACGAATGCTTTCTATTGGTTTTATTTTTATCATTATATTTCCTTACTTATTCTTCTCTAAAATTCTGTTTTGTAAACCGAACGCCAATAAGAGATTTCCAATTATGCTGACACCCACTGTACCACTTTCTGCGATTTTATTTTCTTTAGTATAGGTGTCTGTTTTATTTTTATGTTTTATTTAAATCCATCTTTAGGCGTTCAGATATTCGTTTCACTATATTCCTTCGTTCGTGGATTACACCAATAACTACGGATTTGCCCATGTCTTCTGTAATGTAAAAAATAAAATGATGCTTATATTTCGTCACTAGCAATTCGGGGATGCTATCCGAGAAGCTGCGATTCACTGCATTATCGTTAGCAATAGCTTCAAGGACTTTCTTCAAGCCACTACGATATTCTCGCAGCATAGCTGGTCCCCACTTTTTGAGCGTATAGCGTGCCACCTCGCGCAGGTCTTTTTCTGCATCTTTAGTCAGTCGATAACGTTTCATTAATTTCTGTAGTTATTCTTTTTCGACTTCATCAAAAATGTCATCGATAGATTTATCGGAAAAGTCGCCTTGCTTGGCAGCAACCAAACGAGGCTTTAAAAAACCTTCCAACTGCGCAAGTGCAGCTTGCTCGTCAGAATCGGGTAATGTTCGTGACAGTACGTAATCCTTGATCGACTGACCATTCAACGCGGCGGACGCTTTCAGGCGCTGATGCTGTTCGGGGGAGATTTCTATAGATAAACGCATGATTCACCTCAACCGTTCTCAAAATTCGCACCAGCATAAAAAACAAACAATATTTTGTCAATTTGTAACAAATGTTGTTTAGAAGCATTAAACTTCTCTTTATGCTGACACCCATCGCAGTAGTTGATAGCCTCTTCAAATAACTGTATATTCAACCAGCATATGAATTAATGATACTCAAGGATGAATCATGCCAAAACCCCGCAAGCAGCTTATTTCTCTCGACGCGACAC
>JANQJP010000054.1 GCA_028281575.1 Cellvibrionaceae bacterium | reverse complement strand
CGACCGGATCAACAGGTTCGACCGGATCAACAGGTTCGACCGGATCAACAGGTTCGACCGGATCAACAGGTTCGACCGGATCAACAGGTTCGACGGGATCAACAGGTTCGACATCAACACCCAGCCCGCAGTCACAGCTCGATCGGCAAGCCATCGCTGATCTCGGCAATCAAGCGCTCGCCGATGCCGCCTTCTTGCGAGAAGAAACAGCTCGGATTAAAAATGGACTTGCGTTGATTGAGTTTGCAGAACAAATGGATAACCAAAAGGCCAATAACATTGCGAGCAACGCTGGAGCGATTGGTCGAATTCCCTAAGGGTTAATTGACCGTGAATGAGCGATTCGGTGAGCTTGTCTCACCGATTTTTTGATAAAAATCAGGTAAACATTATGACCTTGTTTAACGAATCGCCATTAACTTCTGGGATGACAGCATTGCCAACGCCCGGTAACACCAGGCTTGGCAAACCTTTGAAGAAAAACAAACGGAAAACGGCGTTATCGTCCAAAAATGTTGGCGTAATATCATCACGCCTGCCTAAGAGTTCCAAATACAAATTGAGCGACTTTATCGATAGCACTACGAGCAAAGTAGGTGCTTTGTCAATTAAAATAACCTCACTTTATAAAGATAGTCAAATTACAACACAATCCCATATTGACTCGATTAAAGCTCAACTTTCTATGCTAAAACAAAAAGTCGATCAGAAAAATATGAGTCAAGTTTCAACGGACCAATTAAAAAAATTAGACCAACTATCGTCCTTAATCACTCAAAGCATTGATAAGGCAGTGACAAATATCATAAAAAATACCAGTAATATATCTACACAAAAAAATAGCATTGACAACCTTAAAAATACTGACATACAGAAATCAGTCAATCATGTGATTGATAACACAAAAAAAACTACGGACACAGCCACGAGAGCGCTCAAAGCTGAAAATAGCTATAACCAAGTCAATCAAATCATTAAACAAATGCAGGCACTGGAAAAGCAACGCGAAAAGCATATACAAGAACTTAAAAACAAAACGGCTAAACGTACACAAAATCTAGAGATCCAGGTCGTAAAACGAGCTCAAGCAATTAGAAACCAAGTCGCCAAACAAATACAAAACCAACCTGCGAACAAAGTGCAAGCCCTTAAAAACAAGGCGGTCAAACACATAAAAGAACTAAAGAGTCAAGCGAAAAAACACGTTCACGAACTAAAACACCAGGCAGCGCAACGAATACACGACCATAATAGCCAGGCTGTGGTAAAAATGCAGAGACTGGATACCCAAGTGATGCAACAAATACAAAAGACTAGAAATCACGTACCAAGACAGGTAAAGGGCGTAAACAATGGCAAAGCCAAACAAATTCAGCAAGCAAAAAATAGCATTGATGTCGCCAAAGTGAATATTCAACAGACATTGGAAACGACGTCTTCTAAAATTAAGCATATGACATCGGATGCACTCGCCATTCTTGATACCCTACCGTCAAACTCTACCAGCGGCAAATCATTATCGTCGAGAGCTGATAGCAGCGCGGCCGCGCCCTTTACGAATAAAGGAACGCCACCAAGCGCAAACCAACCGACGAGCAAGAACGCCAGCTCAACGAATGGCTCTACATCGAGCCCTGCAACGAATGCAACTTCTGGCAATAGTGCAACAAACTCTGCAATTGGACCTTCATTTAGCGCCTCTCAAGCACAATTGGATAGGCAAGTGATTGGTATCGATCTCGACGACCAAACACTCGGCAATACCACGTTCTTGCAAACCAAAACAGCACAAGTTAAAAACAGGCTGGCACTAATCGAACTCGCAGAACAAATGGACAATCGAAAAGCGAACAACGCGGGAGCGATTGCTTAACATAGACCGTGCACGAAATGAATCCTCACACAGGCGGGCGAAAGCCCGCTGGCTTTTTTTCTCCAGTAGCTAAACTGTTAACTCCAATTGAAGTGCCCTCCCCTCAACCAAAACCACGCCGTTTCAAGTCGCAACGGTGGCAATTCAGTTGAGGTTAACTGCCCCGGGGAAAACAGACGCAAAAATCACTCCATACGCAAACTCAAGAAACCAGCGCACACCGACCACGTCACCCAATACCGTCATTTTTCGTGTTTTCTGCGTTGCAAAAAAATGCAATTATTGCAACAACTTAGATCACATTGGCCTTAAGGATATATAACTTAATGAGTAGATCGAAGGCGGTATTTTCAAGGTCCCTCATAGCCTATATTTTACCAATATCAAGCTGGTATTAAGAAAAACAGTGCTCAATATGATCAGCTTGTTGAATGCATAAAAATACGGAAAAAAAGACACGGATAAAGTCGACCCAAAGTTTGATTTGCGGAGATATTAAAAGTGAAAAAGCCGATCAATACCATTTTTATGCTAGTGAGCACGCTCTGTTTACACGTAAGCGCTGCGGAACTGAACTGGTCCACTTCCCCCTACTCGCTTTATGCAAGGCAAGATAGCCTTCGCGATATATTGGTCGACATCGCATCAAATGAAGGTGTCGCTGTCGAAGTCCATGAACTGGTCGACGACGTCATAAGCGTCACTTTCGAAAATAGAAACAGAAAAGAAGTTTTTCATGAGCTCGTCGAAGCCTACGGATTAATATGGTACTACGATGGTCACCGTCTCTATATTGATCGAGTGGACAATACTGCTGCTGAAACAATTAAGCTCAACACCATTTCTCCCGAAGCATTCAAAAGACACCTGGAAAAGCTCGGCGTTATCGACAACGACAATAGGTTTTATTGGCGAGCCATTAACCAAAAAGGGCTTATTTACATATCCGGCCCAGAACCCTTTGTTGAGCGTGTGCGTGATATGTCAGTATTGCTTGATACGCGCAGAGCCAGACCCTCTACCACTATATACAAGTGGAAAGACAAGAAAGGTATTACGAACTACAGCTCAGACCCTCCGGCAGCCTCAGGCAAATCGACTGTCATCGAGATAGAAAATCATCACCCTATATTTATTGAATCATCTGACTCAAATACACAAGAGAAAGAAATTTACCCTAATAAAGCGTTAATCGAGCCGGCAGAAAACCCCCAAAAAATAAAGGGTTTTTCCCAAACGACAAATTATCATAACAGGTAAATTAGCTAGCGGTTAATACGTACGCATATGAACGCCAACAAACACTTAATCAAGGTTTTTTCCGGTCCTCACTTCGGTGCAGAAATACTTCTCACACCCGGTCGCTATTGTATCGGTAGCGGAAAAAAGTGCGACATTGTCCTACAAGACGAATGTGTCGAAAAAAAACACCTATATGTAACCGTAAGAGAGGGAAAAATTACTTTATTACCTCTCATTGAAGAATCCGTATGGGTTGATGGAAATCCTCTGCACGCCAATGAACGCGTTGAAGTAGAACCATATAGCGTGATCACAATTGGAACAACACAGCTAGCTATTGGAGAGCCGGGAGGAAATTGGTCATCAGTTTCATTCGCAAGCCTAAAACCGGAAAAATCAACCTCACTAATCGCACAAGATAAACCATCGGAACAAACTGACGATTCGACATCATCAGGATCATCAATTAAGCAAAATGTGACACTTTCGCCATGGTTAGGAAAGGCTACGGAATCGAATATTTACGGTTACATTAAAAAATCCTTTAATCCAAGTGACCTTGGAATTAACAAACCACGCCTACGATCATTCGGCTACATATTTACAGCAGCAATAATCCTTACGGGAATGACCTTTTATATAGGCTCCTCTACTATAAATAAAAACCAAAACGCTATCAGCAAGAGCCACCAGGCACTTATATCCGCCACAACAGTTATCAAGAAACTAAACCTTGATGACGTAAATGTTCAACATACTAACGATGGCAGAATCGCTATTCTTGGTTTTGTAAATACTTTATCTGACTACACTAACCTAAGCGATGGACTTAACCAAAACAAAAAAACGCTTGGCGATTTCATTCTAAAAGTAAAAATTGGAGAGCAGCTTGCTTCCTCCGCAGAACAAATACTTAGAGTGATGGGCTTCAGAAATCTAAAAGTCGAATATAAACCTCAGGGAGCTGTTTCAGTAAAAGGCTACACAAAGGACATGCAAAAGTGGCAGGAAGCGAAAAAAGCAATAAAACAAGATATTCCTCAGATTACGAAAGTATATGATCAGCGCGTACAAACTCTCGTTGATAGAAGACAATCTCTTCTAGATTATCTGGCTGAAAAGAAATTAAACCGAAAACTTTCCGTCTTTTCAAATACTGAACACGAATCGCTAACAGTAGAAGGGTTGTTAGCGCCGGAAGAGTACCGCTTATGGCTAAACGTATTGAACAAGTTTAGAAAAGAATATGGAAGAGTTCCAAAAGTGTTGTCACGTGTAGCAGATACACGAGATGCAGTTGAGTTAGATATTAGAAGCGTAAGAGTTAGCCAAGTCCCCTACTTCATTACGCAAGACGGAACAAAGTATCTCCAGGGGGCACATCTACCCAACGGTTTTTCTGTCAAGTCTATACACTCAGACAAAATCGTTTTAACAAAAAACAACACTGAAGCCATCTACCACCTAAATTAGGTAGGAAATAATATAATATGAGCGAACTATCAGATCCCGGTCCATATATTCAGCCCAATTTAGGCGCTCAAGACCAGCAGAAAACACTTGAAGACGCGAGCTCAAATGATATTGAAAGCTTTCGGTCAATCGCGGTATCAAAAACGCAAAAAGTGTATGAAGTTGGTACGGGGCCACATCACATAGATAGAGAAGAGTTCGTAAACTACAGCAAAGACACACGCCAGTTAAACAACATAAAAACGTATGATATTCCGTTTGGTCATGAGAATATCGCCTTTTACGACCGAATGGTGGTCGACGCAACAAAAAAACAAGATTCAGTACTCAATTCTGTTGTAGATAACATTAGTACCTTTCAGGAAATGAGAAAAGAAGGCGTTCAGGATATGAAAGATGCTGTCAATAAACACCTGGAATCATCCAAAAACTTAGATTTAAACAATATGACACGAGCTGAACAGTTCCAGGCTATGAAACAACAAATGGATCTGAGTATTAAAACAGCACACTTGATGCACGAAGCCAATATGAAAATTCGATTCGCCATGAATGCCACTAAGTGGATTAGCTCATTGACCCAGGCAACGGTGAAGCTGGCGAAGAGTATTGTTTCAGGACAGTAAATTTGTTTATAAAATGACTTAACGACGATGAAAAAACAGCTACTTACACGATTACTTCTCGCGTTATTTTTTGTGATATCGCTCCAAAGTTGCAAGAAGCAGCTCTACACAGGGCTGTCAGAACAAGATGCTAACGCAATGATGGCAATACTTCTTCAAAACAACATCAAGGTGAGTAAAACTATAGACAGTGAAGGCTTACATGCAATAACTATAGATACCGATCAACTCCCCGCCGCGGTTAATCTACTCAAACAAAATGGATACCCCAAGGAAGCTTATCAAAGCATGGGTGAACTATTTAAAAAAGAAGGGTTGATATCTTCCCCACTAGAAGAACGGGTTAGATTTATATACGCGCTGTCACAAAATGTGGAAGAGACATTAAGTCAAATAGATGGCGTAATTACCGCCAGGGTACATGTTGTGATTCCTGAAAACAATCCTTTTGCAGAAGAAATTAAACCAGCTTCCGCCTCAGTTTTCATAAAATACAGACCAGAATCAGGAATAAAAGACAACAAATCTGACATAAAACTAATTGTCGAAAAAAGTATTGAGGGGTTAAGCTACGACAAAGTTTCCGTTGTTATGCTGCCTGGCCAAAAGTATGAAGGCAGCTACACCAAAGAGGAATCTGGTTACGGTATATTTAGCTTTCTTTCCTGGCTAGTATTTTTTACATTATTGATTTCGGTTGTCGTATATTTTTACCAAACCAATCAAAAAGAAAAAACCAAAAAGAAAGACCCCAACAAAAAACCGGACACTACACACAAACCTGTCGGTCAACCCAAAATGCCTTCGGTGGTGGCTAGAAAATGACACTCAAAAACGACCACCTAGACCAACTTTGTCAGTTTAATTTCTTTCCAATACAGTATATGCATTCATCTTGGTATGAATCTATACCGCAAGGAGAACTTATAAATCGATTAAGACATTGCGAACGCTCTAAGCCTGAGCTATCCGAATACATAATGGAATACTACAGTCTCAAAGGGGATTATGAATTCAATTTTCCTGTATTTCTACGCAATATCATAATTCTTGATTCTGTCAACTTACTAAAACTTATACTTTTTTTTAGCGCGTGTATAAACACTAAAAAAATACAGCGTTTAATCAACGGGCATAAAGTTCGGGAGATATGGAATGAAATCGGAGAAGACGCCTATATATATGGCTTGAAAAGAGCCCCCTATATTACTCAGGACACTCAATTTAAAAATCCCCCAATGGCTAGCAACATCCCTCTTGGCCAATACATTATAAGCAGCGGCGTCTATTGCTTTATGTCCATATTGAATGGGTATTCCAGCGCCATAAAACAACGCATGCTATTCAAACTCCCCCAAAAATGGTCTCAACACGTGCCACTCGAATCTACTGAAAAAAACAGTAAAAAAATTGAAACAATTCTTAAGAAAGTATATGCAGATGTCTCACAAATGGGTAACGACTAATGAAAGAAAATAACACTTACAATCTAAAATATCTCACCAATCGTCTATTAAAACGAAAGCGAAAAAATATCACCAACATTTACTCGAGAAAATATGCGAACATAGAGCTTCCGCTTATTTTTGAGAAAAAATTGGAGGAATTCGAAGATGCTGACCTTATAAACGATGATATAATACCTGCAAAGCTTGATGTTCTTATACGCCGCGACGATAGTTTTCGCCATATAGATAAACTTGATCAGGACATTACAGATTTAATTAAACATTAACTTTATTTGATTATAAGAGTACTTCCCGAAATGAGTGATTTAATACGCAACTTAAATACAAATATTGATCTCTCTTCAGGACAAAAAGTTTTGAGTGCGGGAGAGTATACCGATAAAAGGAAAGCGAAGAAAATTGTTGACTTGGCAATAGAGAAAGCCAAACAACTTGAAGCTTCTGCAGTAAAAGCTTACGAACTTCAAGAGGATATGGGTTATGAAGAAGGCTTAAAACGCGGAAAAAAACAAAGCTTGAATTTAATGCTCCAGAACTCAGAGCGAGCAATTGAATCATTGAACAAACTGGAAGATAGCATAGCTCAACTAATCGTTTCTTCCGTAGAATACGTTGTTGGGGAGCTTGACGACTACAGCGTGATCTATAGTGTTCTGAAAAAACTTCTCGACACCATCATAGAGGAACAAGGTGTTACAATAAAGGCGAACCCCAGGATAACACAGACCGTTAAAAATGCTTTAGAAGACTACACCGACGCTTTTTCGAACTATCGCATCGTACCCGATGATATGCTAGAAGGCAGAACAATAGTCATCGAGACACCAACGGGAATTATTGAGGGCTCTGTAGAAGAGCAACTGGTTTTGTTTAAAGAAGCGGTTCTATCAATCTAAACCTAAAAATATCCACACCTAAAACACTAAGAAATGCTTAGTAGATAAATAGTTATACCACTCTTGGAGTGCTTTTTAACATAGCTGAACGCCCTAGGACGTATGTCATATTTTAATTCGAAGGCGAGATTGGTAACGTAACAGATAAGAAGAAGAATATATGTTACTTACTAAGGTTTATCGGAGACGCTATGAAAATCAACAGCACAGGCAATGAAGTTTCACAAAGTAAAATAGAAGTGCCAGAAGCAAAAAAAGCAGACTCTTCGGACGCGCAAACATTCAGGCAACTCGCTCAACCAAAGCAGACTGAGCAAAGAGCTCAGCCGGCACCACAACCAGCTCAACAACCGAATACTCCACCTCAACAACCAATGGATGTTGGTGTCGGACCTGCAGACGTTAAGCAAATACTCCAGGAAGAAATTCCCGAAACCCAAGGTCCCCCCGAGCCAGCCGAAGCTGTATCAGTACCAGAAGCCGTCTCCGTTTTCGCTCAGGCTGACGGAAAAGAGGCCGGTAAGGCAATAATACAAGTCGCGAATTCTATAGCGGCCGCTGCATCGAAAATGCGCGTCCCAGTGGAATCTTAGGATACTTATTCGCACCGATGATATCACTTAACTAATTGGTATTAGTGCGGTGATATATAAAAATTCAAGCTAGTGGTTTTGTAGTGCCTATTTTAAGGCGACCAGAAATAAATGTTGTTTATTCATTAGACACTTGCGGTAAAAACAAAATTTTGGCTTCTAACTTGAACAAAAAAGATGTCAAAAAGTGCTAAGACTTTGGTGATATTTTATTTTAACAAGTGCCTTGTTATCGTTAAACCAGCAAAAGATAAAGATTGTAATTCTATAACTAAAGTTTTAAATATAAAGATAATGTCACCTACGGAGGCAGTATGAAAACCCAGCACATAGTAAATAGCAACCAGACTACACGATCCAGCGCTGAATCGACCAATCAGCAGCCGAATAGTGGCGGCAATAGTACTGAAGCTCAGATATTTAATATGCTCAAAGAGATTATGGCGGGCATTCAACAACTGGGCCAAATGATCGCACAAATCGCACAAAACCAAAGTCAACAATCGTCGTCGCAGAATAGCAGTAGCGGTCAGGGAGAAGCAGGCAAGGAAATCGCTCAAGTCCTCACCCAGGCGCTACAGGCGATTGGTGAGGGCATCCAAAAAGGCGACCAGAAAGCGCTTCAGGCAGGTGTTGATGCACTCGCCCAGCTGGCTAATCAACTTAAACAAAGCGGTGGTCAAGGTGCCGAGATCGGCAAAATAGTCGAGCAAGGTGCCGCAGCAATAGCTCAAGGTATTCAAAACGGCGATCAAAATGCAATAAGCAAAGGCATGGAAGCACTGGTCCAGCTAGCAGAGCAATTGGCTAACTCCGGCCAGTCTCAAGGTACTCAAGGCCAGCAGGGGCAAGGTGCTCAAGGTCAGGCTGCGATACCGCCTGAGCAACTTGCACAAGCGTTATCTGAGCTGGCCCAGATTGCAAAAACAGACTCAAAAGCGGCCGTTGACGGTGTTGTAAAACTCGCACAAGCGATAGTTAACAGCGCTAACAGACCTGCTTCCGCGGGAGCAGCGGCCTAATATAATTAGGCCGAACCTATAATATGGGAATGATCTATGAAAAAATCAACGAATGAATCAGAGCTTCACCCTACGCTGAGCGCACTCGAAAAAGTAGACGTGTCGAATCGAGAGATGCTGAATGAAAAAATTGGTCAATCGCTTGAAACATTAACACTGCAAATCGCTCGACTTGCACTGCACGACAAACAAATTGCGGCAAACATGCTAATTGAAGCAAACAAAAAAATCTCCCCACTGCTTGAGCAATTAAACTATCGACAATAAGGACTTTTATCTGAATATGTTGCTGCTGGGTTCAATCGTTTTGGTTGTGCCCTTTTTTAGTTTATAAGCGCACCACATATTCAACGGTACAAAGCACTTATCGCGTTATAAGTGCGCTGACAGTTATTTCGATCAGAGTATTCAAATTGCTTGCCTGGCATACAGGTGTTCTCAACTCTTTTTTCCATACATACGTGAAGCGCTTTAAACACGTCCTCATCCGTTTTAGCTACCTCACCAAATAACTCAGTATCAAAAGAAAGGTAGCTTCCATGCGCTTTAAGCTGCCTATCCACATCAAAATGATAAAATATGACAGGCTTTTTCATATAGTGGAAATCCCAGCTGATACTAGAATAATCCGTTATCAGAACATCTGCTGCTGAGAGAAGATTGCGCACTGGGGTTTCACCAAAAAAGATAATCTCAACCTGCGAATGGTCGAGAAAAAAAACTGGATATATTGTTTCATTCTAATGTGCAAATAAAATACAAACTTAACATTACGTTGCTTAATCAAATGTTTAGCATATTGACTCGAAAGTAAATTTCTATAAGTGTTAAAAAACTCGCTTTCTACAAATTCGGCATCATCTACATCGGCCAACCACTGCCGCCAAGTTGGAGCAACTAACACATTGGTAACTTCGTTAGTTAATGAAGAATCCACCAAATAGTCAAATCTAGGCATTCCTGACAGCAATACATCATCCCTTTCATAACCCCAAGCGCTACAAATAATATCAACTTCCCTATTGCTGCTTGCTACAACCTTACTTGCCCGGTTAAAACTATTTCGGTGGTAGTTCGACTTTTTAAACCCAGTAACACCATGCTGAAGAAAAACAAAGTCTTTGTTTGACAATATAGATTTATGTTGGCTATCTACTGGAGGTAAATACCTAGAGCCCAACAAATGCCATTTCGAGTGAGACGAGATAAGCAATTTAGCCGACAACGCAAAAAGCAAATGTTTAAATGAATAATAGTCAACGACCCATTTTTCATAATCCTTAATAAGAACAAAATCCTTACTTTGTTTATCCAACACGTAATACACCTGTTTTTGCGGATAACATTCCCTGATATATTTAAACAAGCAAGCCGCGTTATCCTGGGCGCTTTCGCAATACGTTTCATGCATTAACCATATATTCTTTTTGGAAAAATGTTGATACATAAGAAAAAAATACATATAGCAAACAAATTGTTTTGCTCTATATTTAAAACTCTCAACACAATAGGGTTTTCTACAAACTAATGTAAGCGTATGGACATTATGATTAAAGTACAGGTAAACAATTTGCCCTTTAGAAACATCGCGATATACCTTGAGGTTTCGTCCTCCTGGACTGGACATAAACGCCTTTGATACGCCTCTAAGAGGAACTATACTGCTGGACCCCTGCCTTTCTAACAGCAGATAAAAATCTAAAAAATCATCTTTAAGACGGCATAGACTATCTAACTCGTTAAATGCTATTCTCACCTCAAAGACACACTTCTTACCCTCGCCTTGAAATCCACCTTGAATATTTCTTAAATTATTTCTTCTCATTGATACCGCGTAATATTTACCTCTATTTCTAGATTTAATAGCAAGCTCAACCTTCGCGAAACCTTCGTTTTTTCCAACAGCATATATGCTCCCATATATATCTATATAGCTTTTTCCACAAAACACAAAATCAACTTCCGTTCTAACAAAATTGCCCCCCATTCTAGGAAACCTGCTAACAAAATTGTCGCAAGAGGAGTTAAATAACCTATTCTTAAATTTGAAAAACAAGTAGCACAAATGTGAAATTGTATTATTTTTCATCAAACTGATACTCCATTACAATAAAAACGATAAATACTTCCTTATTAGATACTTCGCGATAAATACTATAACTAAAAATCGGGTTACGCCCTAAAAGCACGCTTTATACGTATATTTTTTCAGGTTATCGTACGCCATACAGCAGTGTTATGCTTATCCCCATGCGCACCATATCTTGAAACGAACAGTGGTAAGCAACCCTACTCCGCCGGGTTATATATTGATCGGCACTTTGGATCTTACCCAAATATTGGAAGCCTATGATTCACTCCTAAATTTTCATAAAACTGAATTTCTTTCGACCTAAAAACCTGTAATCTATAAAGCGCATTTACCTTTGAAACTTCTACTTTATCAGTAGAATTTTTAATATGATGATCAATAGCTTTAACCGCCAAACAAAAAAACAGATTGCGCTTAAAAGCCCTCACACCAGGCAAGCACAACACTAGCCGCAAGGATTTCCTCTTCAACCAAAGGAAAGATGTATTTAGCAAACCCGATAGGCAATATTTAGTCACCTTCACTTTTAACTTATTTTCTTACTCCCTCCACTCACAGTTTTAACTTTATTTATACTCAATGTCCTTATTCCATTATTAACCCCTTGAGCTTTAATGAATTAAAACGTGTCCTCTGATTAGGCTGACTCAACGTGATTTACCTTCCTGCAGAGACAACCGTTTCCAATCGATGTGACACCAACATCTAAGTGATCCAAAGTTGCTGATTACGCTGTTAACCAGGAGAACAATTAGTCATACTCTTTTTTTCAAGCACCCATACAGTTTTACCCAAAAAAAACTGAAGCGGGAATAAAGCTCATCAAGAAATAATAAAAATTATGTAAAGCATGCGCTGCACAAGTGGCTATAAACGCACTTCTCTTCGAATTCGTTTTATCCAACCAAAAGATAAACGTAAAAGCCAGGGCAAAACTTAGCGGCAGCGTCGCGAGCATATTTTGTATGCTATTGAAATAGAGATGGCCTGCCGAAAATAGGCTCGCTGTTATTAAAATAATCATTACTCTACTGCTAATAATTTTTTTTAAGGCGAGAATAACTAAAAAGTGATTTACTAGTGTTTCAGACACAGGTGCAAAAATTACCGCTCCTGTAAAATCTCTTATAATTTCCTCTAAACTTCGATATTGAAATTCTCCACCCTCAGCACCACAACCTTTGCAGGTGATAATCACCACGGAAAGGCCAATAGCGATTGCGGGCAATGTCGTTAAAATAGATATTAAAAAAGCGAAGGTACTTATTCGCATCGAATATACTTTGGTTTTGATTAATGATGTCATTTTTTAACTTCCTGTATTTAAATCCTAGGATAAACGGAGATACACAATCGACAGTGGTATTCAATATTAGTTATGCAACATATGAACGGAAAATAGCTTTACAGATAATTACAACAGATTTCTCTTTACCATCTAAATATGATCGACGACCTTATATTTAGATTCTCTTATTGGAAAATGCCCCGGCCCCAAAAGGCCGAGGCTATTGTTTAGCTAATGTATAATTTTAAGACCAAAGTCTATCCCACCAATCCGACATTCCGTTCCAGAAGTCGTCTTTTCGGGCATAAGTGCTCGTAGCCAACCAAAAAGCCAACAGTAAAACCCAAAGGCATAAAGCTGCGGTGATAACGCTATAAGATAAACGGGGAATGACAAAAACGCTTCCGTGCAAACGGTTCGTTTGTCTAAAGATGACCTGCTGACGAAATAAAGGCAACACAGCGAACTTTTCTTCCCTGAAAAATTTCTTTAAGATCCTTCTGTTAATAAACGTGTGTGTTTATTAAAGAGGTATAACGATACTACAGCTAAAAATAGCTAAGATCTACCGCTCATTCATTAAAAAAACTAAATCGCTTAGCACCTACGATTAATTTTTTGTAAAAAATGAATTAAATGTCTTGGGCTATCTGTCTGGATCATATTTGCGCCACTTGATATAAGTCGCCCCCAAACAGATTCTGGATTTTTCATTGCATCCCGGTCTGTAAGACCTGCAGAATATATGGGTTTCATTGTATTCACCCATATGCGTTTATTTGTTTGATTGATGCTTTCTACGCCTTCGATCAAATAATTTAAATCATCAAACAGTAGTTCATACGCAACTAATTCTATATCCTTATAATAATTAATTCTCTCACTTAGCGGCGTCGAAGCATCTTTAGGCAAGATAGGCATAAAATAGACGTCACCTTCTACAAAACCTGCATTGCGTAACCGTCTTGGTCCGTCAGCACTTTTTATAAGTACATGATCGAGGACACCTAGTTTTTTGGCGAGTGCTATCGATTCATCAATCACATCTTCTTTGGCGTCTATATTGATAAACATTTTCCACTAACTAATTGCAACACTTCGGCCAAAGTGGGAATTTTTTGATCTGTTACCGCTTGTTTAACGCCACCGGCGCGATTGCGCAGATGAAACTTTTGCAACTGTTGACGTGTAAACTGTCCAACGTGACCAGAACCATTCGTGGTTCTATCCAACGTTTCATCGTGAATAACAACCAGCTCATTATCAGCCGATTTACGTACATCAATTTCAATCATATCTGCCCCTAAACCAATACAGGCCTGAATAGCGGCAAGAGAGTTTTCAGGCACGTTTTCCCAACATGCGCGATGGGCAATCACGATAACATGAGACGACTTCGCGTTTAGCAGTTCGTTTTTTCTCCACGCGATTTCTGACTGCTCTTTGTATTCGCATGATAACGAAGTATTTTTTTCCTGGCTTAGGGTAAAACTACTAAGCACCATGAGCAGGGCTACAGCAAATACGGTTCTTATCCTCATTATATTGAAATTCCTTATTTCAGCATCACACGAATATCTGATTTAAACGTGGAAAACGTATGAAGCAAATAGAGAAACGCATTTCAGCCTCGCGACTGAAATGCGTAAGTAGGAAGTGTTTAAAACTTGAAAGACAGACCTAACCAATAGGATTGTCCGAAGGCATTCACTTCCCTGACAGCACCTCGCTCAGGCTCTCCGTCTCCGTATATATCCTTACGTGGTTCATCAAGTAAGTTTCTCACTTTAAATTTCATAACAAGGTTGTCGGTGAAGTCGTAACGAACATCTAAATTGATGTCAGTATATTCGTCTTCAAAGCGACTGCGGGAAGTGTCATCAATATTAAGTGAATTGACAAACTTGTCGCGATACGCATAAGTAACGCGCGTTTCAAAATTTTCGAGTGTATAAATTAATGAGAAATTGGCCTGTAAATCCGGCTGTTCAATCAATGGGCTTTCGCCGTTACCATTAGGCAGGTCAACACTTCCATCCAACCATGTGGCATTCGTAATAATGCCAAAGTCTTCAAGAAACCCAGGGAGAAAACTCAATTTCTCATCATAATACTGCACTTCCAAACCCGTAACGGAAGCCGTTTGAGAATTTTCAGGTTTGGTAATTGTGACAACACCGTCGGACGCAAGCGGTAAACCTTCAAAGTCTACTCCGACAAGTTCTGGATCAGAGAGCGTATCAACCTCACGTGTTGTATCAAAAATATAGTTGTCTATATCTTTGCTGAACGCTGCAATAGAAAAGAACTGATCGTCTGCGATAAACCAGTCAAAGGCGATATCATAGTTATTTGATTCTCTGGGTTCCAAATCTGGATTATTAAGATTGACGTTTACTGTGGTAATAAGACCCGTTTCTGCATCAATATCAAAACGAGATGCTGTTCCAGAACCCGCAAGATCGGAAAAATTAGGCCGCCCTATCGCTTGAGAGTAAGCCACGCGAATTCGCTTATCGTCGTCTAAAGCGTACGTGAGAATAGCGGAAGGTAATACATTTTCGTAGGTGCCAGAATCCGTTGTCTCTTCGAAACCATCATTGGTTCGTGTGAAAAACCGCGCATCAATTTCTGTTTCTTCGTAGCGCACACCACCTACTATTTCAACAGGACCAGAGGCATATTTTCCCATGAAGAATATTGCCGAGACGTCTTCCTGGAAAGAAAAGTCGCGCCCAATATTGTCACCGTCAGGTTGGCGTAGATCGAAAAGACCTGGGTTGGCAATTCTAAATTCATTTGCCGCATTAAAATCAGATATTGGCGCTAGCCATCCAGCATACGGAATGCGAAATGTTGTACTGGTAAAATCAGCACCGGAAATATCGACATTGGGTCGGTATTCGTTTAATTCGTTCTGAAAGTCTTTTTCCAGTGTACGAACACGCGCACCCGCCTTAAAGCCAAAACCATCAGTAGTATCCATGTTAAATGCGTAATCACCTTTTAGCGTGGTGACCTCTTCCACCATGTTAAATTCCGACAGCGAGATACGATTTAAGTTGTAGTTTGAAAGATCCGATATAAAGCTGGGCGTATTCACGGTAATTCGGGGAATGCCCTCTTCGCCCGCGGCAAGAGAATAAGCGAAACCTGCATCGTCAGAATTAGGAGTCGTCCAGCGAACCTGTAAGCTGGGTTCGTCATTTGTGCCCTCAGAATATCCCGCATCAAATGTCACGCGTTGTTGCTCATCAATATCAAATTCGAGTCCACCATTGAATGTGGTCACCGTAAGATTTAATGGGAATGTATTGACACGATGTTGCGCATCACCATTTTGAAAACGACCCTCCAAAAAGTCCGTGCCGGTCGGCTCACCGTTACCATCAATCGTGTTGCGATAGCGCACTTCGTCATACTGATAATCAAACCAGTTGGCGCTCACGAAAGTGTAGAGACGCTCTGAAGGTTTATATTCGAGCTTGCCAAGCACACTGCGTCGCTCAATCTTATTTGTGTAGTCCTGTGCAAATGGATCGTCGATCGCGACATGCCCGTCATCCGCTTCGAACAAATTAATATTCTCAAAGCGTTCCTGGTCTCTTATCTTATCGAAATAGTATCCGCCCAAAACAACTCCAAACTCATCATTTTGACCAAATACTTTTGAAATACCTGCGCTTAGCTTGGGCGACGGTCCGTCTTCGCCGTTAGGCACGTCGCTACTCGTATGATGTCCGACTTCGACATTAAAGTTAGCGCTGTAACCGTCATCTTCATCAAACGCACTTTGAGTAACCAGATTTACGTGACCACCGATAGCGTTACCTTCTAATTCCGGCGTCAGTGTTTTGAGTACCTCTAACCTTTTAACGGCTGTTGGTGGAATCATCTCGGTGTTAACCCGACGCGAGTTACGGTCAACCGAAGCCAGTTGGATACCATCGAAAGTAAAGAACGTGAAGTTTGATTCCAAACCACGAATCGCTACGTAACGCCCCTCATCTTCATCGAAAATGGTGTTGACACCCGGTAAGCGCCGCAGAGAATCGGCAATATTTAAATCAACAGATTGCGTAAGATCATCTGTGCCTAAAAAGTCAGCAATAACGCCCGATGCGTTTTTCTGTTTTATCGCTTCCCGCTGAATAAGACGCACGCCCTGAATAACAACCACCTCTTCATCGTCATCCACCTGGCTCGTTTCCTGGGCCAAAACCGGCACTGTAAAACTAGCGGTCATTAACAGCGTCGCCACATTCCTCAAATTACTGCTTGTCATAATGTCACCCCTCAATAGCCCATTAAGAAAAAGTTTATCTATCGTATGTACTTCATTCTGGATGTAAGACGAGACTTACATCCATTTACTCACCAAAAGTGAATAAATATTAACTCACATAAGGTTAATTATTTATTACAGCGGACAAATTTATTATGCGTGCAGCATTTTTTGGGGTATCTTGCGTGCATGCTCGACCTGCAAACGACACTTTCCCACATAAAACTGAACCCGCAAGAAACCAGTGAAAGCCCTGCCGTTTCTTTGAATGAACGCTTTTGCCTGGATTTGATTCGGCGTGGTCAAAAGGTAAGCAGAGCCGATCTTACGCGCGCAACGGGCTTAACCGCCCAATCGATATCCCGGCTTGTTGAAGGCCTTTTAAATAAAGGCTATTTGGCGCTTGGCGAAACCGTGATTCACGGTCGCGGTAAACCCACACCGCTCTACAAACTCAAATCTGACGCGGTATTCTCAGTAGGTCTGTCCATCATGACGGATGCACTCACCGCCACATTGATGAACTTCACCGGCACTGCGGTCGCTCAAACCACCGAACAGCTTGAGGACTTGCGTCTTGAATCGGTCCTCGACGTCATTGAACGCATCGTGCATCAACTTACGCAGCAACACGTCGGCGATGCCGAAAAACTCTTTGGTATCGGTGTGGGTATTACGGGTTATTTCATCAACATTGGACGCCAGGTGAACCCACCCGACCCCCTCAATGAGCTCGCCTTCATCGACCTGGACACAATCATTAGTGAACGCTTAAAACTGCCCGTTAGCGTTGACAACGATGGTAATGTTGCCGCCATCGGGGAAAGCTTGAACGGCGTCGGCAATAAATACGACACCTTTGCTTATATGTATTTTTCTAAAGGTCTTGGCGGAAGCATTGTTATTGATCGAAAAATGTGTCGCGGCGCGTTTGGCAATTCGGGCGAGTTTGCTGCAATTCTGCCAGCGCACGCACATGATGAACGTCCCACGCTTGAACTCCTGCGCCAATCGCTGGTGGACAATGGTGTAAACATCGCCAGCATTAGTGACTTAATCAATCAGTACGACCCCAACTGGCCGGGCATCGATGCCTGGGTAGCGCGAGTCCGCCCCCACCTGGACCGAATAATCGCCGCGATCACATCGGTGATAGATCCACAGGCAATCGTGCTCGGCGGGCGAATCCCTCGCGCACTGGCCGAACGTTTGAGTGAGGAGATCACATTTGACGACGTTGTGAGGCGCGGTGTCGCCAAACCCCACCCAAAACTGGTGCCAAGTGATATTAAAGGCGATGCAACCTCCATCGGCGCTGCGTCTGTTTTATTTAAAACACACTTTTTTATTTAGAGGCTGCTCATACGCATTTAATGAGTGTAAAAAGACGCTAGGTCAAATCCGCCAAAGCACCTTTTGAAGATGACCCAGTGGCGTCACGATTTTTCGTTTTTGGTTGAGGCAATCTGACTGGTGGAGGCAGACCCAAATCGCGACTCAACGCTAAAGCAGAAATTTGCGCTTTAGTCAGAGCCATATTACTAACAATGTTGTAAGTTTCATCGTTAATTCTCTTGAGATCAACCCAGTTATCAAGATAGTCGTTAGCAACTTTATCTTCCAATACTGCAACGACTTCTATTTCCATTCGAATCTTTCCAATATCTGGATAAACCCCACTAAAGAAAATAAAAGAAAAAGCTATGGTTTTCCACTGGTCAGACCGGAAATCATCAGATACTTCGTTAACACCTAAAAACTTTATATTATTTTTAACTTCTACATTAACGTTTTCAATCCCTGTTCGGGTCCTTTCGGCAGAAACTTTTTTTAAAGAACAATTAATAACAGGCATAAATGCACTCTCGTATTTTGCACATACTAGATACCATTCAACACACTATTAACTTTGCAGAAATATTTATATTCCGGGTTAATAATGTTAGATTCAATGACACATCAATACAGGTCTTTGATTAATTACCCCGCTATACACTGAACCACCTATCTAAGGAATAATTCATGCATATTTTGGTTACAGGCACAACGTTTCTATGAATGAAGTTCTGGATTTAAATCGTCAAAGTCAGAATTCAAAACCACCCTTGGATTATGTGGCGTATTTGCAGCTGTTAATATGCCTAACCTCACCGCAGCTAATATGTCTGGAATATCTGTAATAATCAGTTGATTGTCAGGAAGATTATCGAGTGCACCATTAGTGGATCGGCGCTCTGTAGCAATTGCTTTGCCTTTGGGCAAGTGTGCTAGCCTCTCCTCGAAAGTGACAAACTTGCCGTCACTGAAACCATACAGCATTCGCTGTCCATCCGATTTCGTAAAGTCTTCGTAGCGATACGAGGTCATCACCGGAACATCGGAGTAGTCAATACCGCCCTCTTCGGGCAGACCACGTACAAGCTTAACCAAGTCATTACCATCCTGATCGCGCTGACTGCCACTACCATCCTGAGGTATTTCAAACGCAACGATATTACGGACACCATCTGCCGCGTCTCGTTGAACAGCGTCTCTGAGCCAATTCCAAACGCCATCTACGTTAGCTGCATAGGGCGTGGTATCAGCCTGGAACTGTTTTGCCACAGGCCCATCAGGATCAACGACAGGGATGAAATTAACTTTGGACATCCAACGGTTGAATTCGTCTTTCGATACCTGATATTGATCCGCACCGCCTTCCACGATACTTTCATAGCCTCTCTGATAAAATTGCTGGTAGGTTTTTACCGCAACATTTCTTCGTGCCCAGTCACTCGCTTGATTCGCCAAATACTGCACTGCTGCAAGCGGTGAATCCTCACGCGCATCGAGATAGAAATCGAAACTATCCAAATCTAAGCCTTGCTTATCGATATAGCTTTCCGCACGCTCGAGCAGTTCCGACAACGCCATATTCACTGAGGGCGAACGAAGAGCTGCCTTGCCATGCACAGAAGGGTTCTTAAGTACTACGGGCTGTCCAACGAGTTCCCTCGCACTGAACGTATCAATCTTACCTTCGCCTAATCCATCCGTAGTACGCAAAATATTATTGTCGTGAATAGCCAACGCGGCATCATCGCCCGATTGCAATATATCAACTTCAATGGATCGGTAGCCGTGGTCAATCGCATTTTTTACCGCTTCCCAGGTGTTTTCTAAAATGCCTTTGGCTTCATCATGTAAGCCTCGGTGAACAATAATATCGGTTGCGGTGGGCCCTGTTTGCTTCTGGTCGACCACGTGACCATTTTGCTGCTTTTGCAGGTACGCATGAATCTTCTCTATATCCTGCGGAGTCACCGGTAGGTGATAAGCCTGAAAAAGATCTTCTGGCTTCGTGTCACTCAAGCGATCTCTCGGATCATATCCTTCCGCCTGAAACTGCAGCGCATCTCTTACAAGTTTGGTATTTGACCGGGTACCGTGTAGAGACTTAAGATCGGCTTCCGACACGAGCGAAAATAATTCGGCCGATAAACGCACATTAGGTGTTTTTCCATCCAATTCATCGTTG
>JANQJP010000039.1 GCA_028281575.1 Cellvibrionaceae bacterium | reverse complement strand
AATAACGCAGGAGCAGTTATCGACGACTGCATGGATGCAGGAGGTAGAATAACGCAGGAGCAGTTATCGAGATGAATTGCCGGAGCTTCAGGGGTGGAGCGGATTAAAACGAAGCGCTGCTTCGTTCCGCGTAACGACCCTTATCTATGATTTTGGGCCGGTCCTGCTTGCAGGTATTTATGCGTTTTTTGAACCTATCACCGGCACGCGAACGCTTCGAAGGCACGTATGTTGAAACTTATAAACTAAATGCATCACCGATCTTATATATAAAAAGCTATAAAAAAAGAACAGAATATTATCAAAAACATCTTGTAATTTTTATTACAAACGCCATAGTAGTTAATGGACCTACAGGATTTTATCGACAATAGAATACCGGCACCAATGGAGGTCAGCCTATGAAATCAAATGCGGAAGTTGTCTACCGAGACCTTGACGCTTCACCAGCCCTTAATGAAACCATCAACAAACGCCTCGCAAAGCTCTATCGTTTTTCAGATTCAATCATTCACAGCCGCGTAGTTTTAGACAGTCCCCACAATCACAAACACAAAGGCAAACTGTTCCGGGCATCTATCGAAATCGACATGAAGGGAGCACCTCTTCTGGTTTCGAATGATGATGAATCCATGCACATCGCGGTGCGTGACGCTTTTGAAACCATGGAAAGAAAATTAAAAGAGCAGTCATCCAAGCGCAAGCAAATCCGCCACTGATCAACGACAGACCTATGCGCAGTGCCCATCATTACTTTTATGATGGGCCGTTCGCAAACTGATCATAATTCACACAAAATTACTTTTTGATTCGCAGTCTGAGAAGATTTCCCTGAAAAACCTTACAAAAATTGAGTACACTGTGTTCATCTGAAATAAACGTTTGCGTGTTTAAATCAATTTGCGATGACAAAAGACGAACAGCCCGTGTGTCCAAACGAAAGTAATTGTCCAATCTATAAAGAGGTTGACGAATTACGCAGCAAGGTTGCCACATTAAGCACGCAGGTCCGTACCGACTATTTGACCGGTTTATTTAATAAACAGCACTTGATTTTCGCGCTTGAACAGGAGATGGAACGCACGCGCCGAACACACCACCCCACCACGCTAATTCTCATTGACGGCGACCACTTTAAATCTATAAACGACACTCATGGCCATGTTATTGGTGACAAGGTTATCGGTCATCTGAGTAAACTGATAAAAGAAACCGTCCGAAAAATTGATATTCCCTGTCGTTATGGTGGCGAGGAATTTGCGATAATTTTACCTACAACATCAATATTAGTTGGCATTCAGGTTGCTGAACGGATTAGATCAAAAATTGAAGAATCACCCCTTTATTTAAAGCCAGATAAGCATTTGAAAATAACCGTTAGTCTTGGCGTCGATACCCATTATTATCATATGCCCGCGCAACCGGAAGAGTTAATAAAACTTGCGGATAAAAAATTATACCAAGCTAAATCTGAAGGCCGGAATCGAGTCTGCCACGGCGATACGGATAGAAACGAAAAAACGACTGTATCTGCTGAAGAAAAAGAAGCGCTTTTCTCCAGTGAAATTAAATAGCCCCCTTTAATTGCACGATCCTGTCGCGCAGCTGAGCCGCCCGTTCAAATTCAAGATCTTTCGCTGCAGAAAACATTTCTTTTTCGAGCTCATCAATGTGTTGCCACACATCTTTTTGACTCATTGCGTCAATCGCATATTCGGAATTTTTTTCCGCAGCTTTTAAACGTTGTTTTGTTTTGTTCTTCGTGCTGTAAACGCCCTGCATAATATCAGTGACTTTTTTCTCAATGCCTTTTGGCACAACGCCGTGTTGTTCATTGTACGCAAGCTGCTTCGTCCTGCGCCGCTCGGTTTCATCAATCGCCCGCTGCATCGAACCCGTCACATTGTCTGCATACAAAATAGCCCTGCCTCGAACATTCCGTGCAGCGCGACCTATGGTCTGAATCAACGACCGGTCAGACCGCAAAAAACCTTCTTTATCTGCATCGAGAATCGCAACAAGCGATACCTCGGGCATATCCAAACCTTCTCTAAGAAGATTAATTCCCACCAATACATCAAACTCACCGATACGCAGGTCTCTAATAATCTCCACCCGCTCAACGGTATCAATATCGGAGTGTAGATATCTGACACGTACACCGTGATCCAATAAAAACTCAGTGAGATCCTCAGCCATACGCTTGGTCAGTACGGTGAGCAATACGCGATCACCCGCGCTGACCGTTTTACCTATCTCCGACAACACATCATCGACTTGTTTCGTTGCTGGCCTCACCTCAACGACTGGATCGACCAAGCCCGTCGGCCGAACGACCTGCTCAACCACCCGGTCTTGATGTTCTGCTTCGTAGTTACCCGGGGTCGCACTCACCATGATCATTTGAGGCGCGCGTTGCTCCCACTCCTCAAACCTCAGTGGTCGGTTATCCAGCGCCGAAGGCAGGCGAAAACCATATTCTACGAGTGTCTCTTTGCGCGACCTGTCACCCTTGTACATGCCACCGATTTGCGGAATGGTGACATGGGACTCATCAACCACCAGTAGTGCTTTCTCGGGCAGGTAATCAAACAGTGTCGGTGGCGGCTCACCCGCATTGCGCCCCGATAAAAAACGCGAGTAATTTTCAATACCGTTGCAATAACCAAGTTCGCGCATCATTTCGACATCATATTTCGTGCGCTGTTCCAAGCGCTGCGCCTCAACTAATTTATCGTTGTTGCGCAATTGCTTCACCCGCGCCTCCATTTCTTCCTTAATTTTGTCGATTGACTCCAATATGCGTTCTCTCGGCGTCACATAATGACTTTTCGGGTGAATGGTTATGCGTGTCAGGCGGGTAATTTGTTCACCCGTAAGCGGATCAAATATGGAAATACTATCCACCTCTTCATCAAACAACTCTATACGCACGGCATCTTTATCCGAATCGGCAGGAAATACATCGATCACGTCGCCGCGCACGCGATAGGTACCACGACGAAAATCTATATCATTTCGTTCGTATTGTAATTCAGCCAGCCGGCGTAATATCGAGCGCTGCTCGATGGGTTCTCCAACAACAAGGTGGAGAATCATCTTCATATACAGTTCTGGATCGCCTAAACCATAAATTGCCGATACTGTCGCGACGATGATTGCGTCATCGCGTTCCAGCAAGGCTTTCGTTGCGCTCAAACGCATTTGTTCGACGTGTTCGTTTATCGATGCATCTTTTTCAATAAAAGTATCGGACGACGGCACGTAGGCTTCAGGCTGATAGTAATCGTAATAAGAAACAAAATATTCAACCGAATTGTTCGGAAAAAATTCTTTAAACTCACCGTAGAGTTGCGCCGCAAGTGTCTTGTTGTGGGCCATCACCAAGGTAGGCCTTTGGATTTTTTCGATGACGTTAGCAATCGTGTAGGTTTTTCCCGAACCGGTAACACCAAGCAGCGTCTGATACACCAGTCCGGCATTTATACCTCCGACAAGTTCATCTATCGCACTCACTTGGTCGCCCGCTGGCGAATACTTCGAATGTACTTTAAATGCTCTATTCATTATTTAGAATGCCATAAGCTAAACATTATATTAGATCCGAAGACACTTACTTAAGGCAAAATATGCTGTTAGGTGCGGCAGAAGGTAGGACGTGATGAGACCGTCGCCCGAGGGATTCGGGCGCCGAGACCCCATGGATGGGTTTACGTCGTGCCTCATCACGTCCTACCTTCTGCCGTACCGGGAAAAAAACCCATAAGTAAATGCCATTTATATTAGGCCCTGCTAATACTGTGTTGGATAAGAAAACAATGATGAATTTTCTTATTTCTCGAAAAATCAAGATCTATCGTCGATTGTGTAATATCAGACACAGAAAACACATCTAAAATTTCCTCAGAAATTTTGAAACTTTTTAGATTATTGGAAAAATACAACTTTCCTTTTGGGCTCAGTAAATCCATACACCGTTTAATGACTTTCACATGGTCGCGTTGAACATCAAAAGATTCACGCATTTTTTTTGAATTCGAGAAACTGGGTGGATCGAGCATGATTAAATCAAAGCCCTCCCGGCATTGATTCAACCATTCGATAGCATTTTCTCTGACCACTTTATGCGCATCGCTGCGAATATTATTCAAGGCGAAATTCTTCTTGGCCCAATCAATATAAGTATTCGACATATCGACGCTGGTGGATGTTTTCGCACCACCCAATACTGCATGAACTGTTGCAACGGCGGTATAACAAAATAAGTTTAAAAAACGCACGCCTTTCGCTTCGGCACCGATTTGTAAACGAAGCGGTCGGTGGTCAAGAAATAATCCTGTATCGAGATAGCTCTTTAAATTTACTAAGACCCGCGCCTTTGCTTCGTGAACTTCAAAAAAATCACGCTCATCAATGTCACGTATTTTTTCATATTGCGCGTTGCCACGATTAATTTTTCGCGTTTTGACAAAGATCTTTTCCGGCGCACACGAGAATACTTTTGCTACCGCACTCACAAGCTCGCCCAATCTCGTTTTTGCTGCTGAGACATCAATGCTCTTTGGCGCCTGATATTCTTGGACATGAATAGCATCTCGATAAACATCAACAGCGGCGGCATATTCGGGCAAATCCGCGTCATAAGCGCGGAAGCATTCGATACCCCCCTGCTCGCGCCAGCGTTTTAATTTACGCAGATTTTTATCCAGGCGATTCGCGACCATCATTGCACCAGCGCTGAGTTCATGTAAGTCAGGCGCGCGCTCAATTTTGTTTACGGTAAGTTGCTCCTCGGGCGTTTTTAGTGAATACAATCTAAATTCGCAGGGAATGGGGCCATTGAAGATCCGATATTTTTTGTCAAACCGCAAACGCGTTTCTGCCAGCAAATCGGGATTGCTACTCAGGATACCTAAGGTCCAGCCGGGGAAGCGTGCCTTACTTACGTCCGCCAGTGACTGATAGTCCATACTGAGTTGGTCCGCTTCGCCCATGCGCATGCCGTAAGGAGGGTTGCAGATAAGCAGACCCGCGCTTGGCAAATCCACGTCAAAAGATGCAGTTTTAAGACCTGTGTTAAATAGACGAATGTGCTTGGCGAGGCCCGCACGCTCAATATTTTCACGTGCCTGTTCGCATATGGAAGCCGTTATTTCACAGCCGAAAATCATGCAATTTTCATTGGATATCGCTTTTTGGCGCGAGGTATCAGCCTCCGTGCGAACCTGCTCCCAGAGCTTGCTATCGTGATTCAACCAATGCTCAAAACCGAAGTGCTCTCGATACAGCCCCGGCGCTATGCCCAACGCGAATAACGCAGCTTCAATTAAAAAAGTGCCCGAACCACACATAGGATCGACCAGCGGTAGGCTTCGATCTGAGTAACTGGGCCAATCTGCTCTATACAATAAGGCGGCAGCCAAATTCTCTTTAATTGGCGCGAGACCTGAACCAGCACGGTAGCCCCGTTTGTGAAGGCTGTCCCCCGATAGGTCTAAACCGATATAAATACGCTTCTTGGTCAAGCGCACATTGATTCTTATATCTGGAGAATCGAGTTCAACATCGGGTCTCGGTAGATCGGCTTCGCGAAAGTGATCGACGATCGCATCCTTAACAACCCGAGCACCAAACTGGGTGTGGCGGATATGCTCGTTAGCCCCTGAAAAATCAACTTTAAAACTGTTTTTGGCACCTATGTGCGCCTGCCAGGGCAATGACACCACCGAACGATATATACGCTCTCTATCACCAGAATCGCCACGTGCAAGTAACAAAATGACGCGATTTGCATAACGCGACCAAAGACAAATTCGATAAATAGCCTCAAGTGGCGCCTGACAAATGACACCCGTAACCGTTTCGCTTAGCTCACTTGCGCCGAGTTGCTCTAACTCTTGACTAAGGATATTTTCTATACCTGCGGGACAGGTTACAAAGAGAGAGTATTCCACGCATTAAATCCAAGAAATAGCTTTGTCGCATAAACGACTGATAATAATGTGTTTCTTTCTAGGGGCTGTCACCGGCCTATGCAGATTTGAGATTAAGAGAGCTGGTTCTAGAATAAATAATTCGTTCACATGCTGGCCTCGTCTTGAGAGACTGTGGTTTCGCTTTCGACACAGCAAAAACCTTTACACGCATTCCGGCATGCCATCCCGCCAGCCCAGATCGCAGTGTAACGGCTTTATCACGAAAGCTCTCCCCCAAAAACATCAGATTCAAAGAGGTGTTCGCCTATGAAGCGTCAAAAACGTAACCGCAGCGAGATAGCATTAACCCGAGGATATCAAGCCGGCTTTACCGGTCTTTCACGAGACAAATGTCCGTTTGATACCGGAGAGATTCGTCACCAGTGGCTCTCGGGTTGGCGCGAGGGTCGGGAAGATCGCTGGAATGGCTACAATACAGCTGCATCTGTCCAAAAAATGAGCAATATGCAAGTTGCACACTACTGAAACGCTTCTGCCCCGGGTTCTCCGGGGCTAAAAAATTCACACAACCTCAAGTACTTCTTCAATCAACTTTGGCCCGCGGTAAATAAAGCCTGTATATAGCTGCACCAGATCCGCCCCGGCATCCAGTTTTTCCTTCGCATCCTCTGCACTGGCGATCCCCCCCAAACCGATAATTGGCAAGCTGGAGCCTACGCATGATTTAAGTGTCGCGATTGTCTGCGTCGCCAGTTCTCGCAAGGGTTTACCACTCAAACCACCGGCTTCATTCGCGTGTTCAGAATTTTCAACGCCGCCCCGGGAAATTGTTGTATTCGTGGCAATTACGGCGTCGATTTCGTGCTCAACAAGAGCATCAGCAATGCGGCGCAATCCATCAGCGTCATTGTCAGGTGCGACTTTAACCGCCGTCGGCACTAAACGGCTGTGTTGATCCGCAAGCATTTTGCGTTTGTCGCTAATCCCCAACAACAGAGCATTTAGCGATTCACCGTATTGTAAATTTCTCAGCCCTGGCGTGTTTGGCGAACTGATATTGATCGAAATATAGTCTGCTTGCGCATAAACTTTTTCCATAGCCACCACATAGTCTTGCAAGGCAGCTTCTTCTGGGGTGGATTTATTTTTACCAATATTAATACCAAGCACGCCCCGGTAACGGCGCTTGGCAACTTGTGCGACTAAATAGTCAACACCTTTATTATTGAAGCCCATACGATTAATAATCGCCTCTTGCTCAGTCAGCCTAAACAGGCGGGGCTTGGGATTACCCTTTTGAGGTCTCGGCGTAACAGTCCCTATTTCCACAAACCCAAAACCCAATGCACCAAGCGCGTTGAAATATTGTCCGTTTTTGTCTAAGCCCGCCGCCAAACCGACAGGGTTGGCGAATGTGAGTCCCATTATTTCGCGGGGTTTAGCACTAAGCTCAGGCTTAAGTAAGCCAATTAATTTTAACCGCTCAACCACATTCAGTAGCTCGAGTGACATGTGGTGAGACAATTCGGGATCGAGAGAAAATAACAACTTGCGCAGCGCTAAATACATAATAAGCCCGTGAGAAAAAGACGTGGCGCAGAATAACGGATTGTTAAATCAGAGTCGACGAATCTCTTGGAGTTTTAGATTATCGTCGACAACCAGTATAAACGTTCCCCGCACTCCGCTGTTGTCGACAAAATTACGCAGGGAATTGGCCGGAAATTGCAAACGACGGCCACAGCGCGACCAGACATGCACAACCTGCGCGCGCCCAGAATATAATTTTAGATATTCCTGCACCTTGATATTGATATCGACGATAAACTCTTGCATAAGAGCGACACACCAGGCATCAGTGAACAAGTTCTAGCGATGCACGGTAATTTGGACCAGGTCATTGAGCTCACGCAAAGCCACAGCGAACATTGCGTAGTCAGTACGCGCCGTGCCTTCTACTCGGGCAACCATCGCTGTCCAACGAGATATCATGCTCCGATTGTGCTCTAACCAGTCTGATATTTTTTTATCTACCTTCGTCTCGTGATCATCTCTTAGCAGGACAATCGATAGCTTGCGCAACTGAAACTCTAGATCATCGATATAGGCCTCCCTGGCACTAGCCTGCCAGTAATTTTCGACCTTGATATCTGAGAGTTGCGTTGCAAACCAATCGAGTCGCAATTTGCCCATTAAGGAAAAAAACATCTCCGCACTCTCTTCGACCGACTTTGAGGTTTGATGGGTGATTTCTATGACGCTCAGACCTGAAAATAAATTCCGCGGTGCAGCCAACACCTGCTGCCACTTCTTATTGATGCCCAACGCACGTATATTTTCAATTTCTTCTTCCCATTCCGTTTTATGTTGGTCTTCGAGTAATTCGCCGATCATGGCCTGAACCTTGCCGAGGTTTGCGCGGAAGAAAGCCACTTCTTTCTCGGCATCCAAACCTGCGCGTCTATTTTTAATAAACCACCGCGTGCCCCGCCTTACCCGCCTAATCATATTCGCGATGAGCCTGTGTTGGTCTGACGATGGAATTTCATAGTCTTTAGCAGAAATGTCCTGAACAAATTGCTCAAGCCCAAAAACGTCTCGAGAAACGACATAGGCTTTAACAACCTCTTCCGCCGAGCTGCTCGTTGTTTCCGAAAGCCTGTGAAGTGCTGTGATACCGAGGTGATTAATAAAGTCGTTTGCCAATTGAGTGGCGACAATTTCGCGGCGAAGTTTGTGCGACTTGATTGACGTACCGTATTTATTTTGCAGAACTTCAGGAAATACATCGAATAAACAGCGCGCACAATAAAGATCGTCGGCAATAGTAGAATTGGCTAACAACTCTTTAAGCTGAACCTTGGCATAGGAAATAAGGACCGAAAGCTCAGGGCGGGTCAGTGGAACGCCATTACCTGTTCGTTCAACCAATTCCTGGTCCAACGGGAGAAATTCTAAGGTTCTATTTAAACCACTCTCTGTTTCAAGGTAGGAAATAAAACGCCGGTATTCGCTCATCCTAGACTGAACCTGATGCTCCGCGACACTTAGTGCCAACGTTTGACGGTAGTTGTTTTTTAACACCAAATCAGACACAATGTCCGTCATACTCTCAAGCAGACGATTGCGTTGCTTCTCTGTCAAATCGCCATTTTCGACCTGAGCATCCACCAAAATTTTGATATTTACTTCGTGGTCTGAACAGTCAACACCGGCAGCGTTATCAATAAAGTCGGTATTACAACATCCCCCGTGTTTAGCGTATTCGATTCGCCCAAGCTGCGTGAGCCCCAGATTACCACCCTCGCCAAAAACGCGACACTTTAACTCTTCACCATTGACACGCAAAACGTCGTTGGCTTTATCGCCTACCTCAGCATGTGATTCGGAACTGGCTTTAACATACGTTCCTATACCGCCATTCCAGATTAAATCAACCTCCGATTTTAGTAGCATATGAATCAATTCATTAGGCGTAAGCCTGGTTGCATTCGTGCCAATTAGCGCTTTGATTTCTGGTGTAAGTGATATGAATTTGTCTGAACGACTAAATACGCCGCCACCTTTCGAGATAAGGTTTTTGTCGTAGTCAGCCCAGGTGACTCCCGAAGTAGTAAATAGCCGATTTCGCTCTTTGAAACTCTCAGATGCTGATGGTGAAGGATCAATAAATATATGCATATGATTAAATGCTGCGACCAAACGAATCGTCTTCGACAGCAACATCCCATTACCAAAAACATCGCCAGCCATATCGCCAATGCCCACCACAGTAAACTCGTCTTTTTGCGTATTGGTATCGAGTTCTCTGAAATGGCGCTGTACTGACACCCATGCGCCCTTTGCAGTAATGCCCATACCTTTATGGTCATAACCCTGGCTACCACCCGATGCGAACGCATCGCCCAACCAATGGGTTTTTTCTTTTGATATTTCGTTAGCAATATCTGAAAACGTCGCCGTACCTTTATCAGCAGCAACTACCAGATACGGGTCGTCACCGTCCAAACACACCACGCGCGCAGGCTTAACAATTTCACCTTCGACAATATTATCGGTAAGATCCAATAAACCTCTAATAAATATCTTGTAACATTCAACGCCTTCAGCAAAAAACTTTGCGCGACTCTTAGCTGAAGGCAACTGCTTGGCAACAAACCCACCTTTAGCACCTGAAGGAACGATAACTGCGTTTTTTACCTGCTGTGCTTTAACCAAGCCCAGCACTTCGGTGCGATAATCCTCTCGCCTATCCGACCAGCGTAAACCACCACGAGCAACTTTTGAGGTACGTAAATGCACGCCTTCCACGCGCGCAGAATATACGTAAAACTCATAGGCTGGTTTAGGTTCGGGAATATCCGCAATATTTGCTGGATTAAATTTAATGGATAAATACGGCTTCGCCTGCCCCGATTCGTCGTTCTGGTAATAGTTGACACGCAGAGTACCATGAAATAGATCAAGATACCGGCGGAAAACTTTTTCCTGATTTAAAACCTGAACGTGATCGAGATCATCTTCGATACTTTTAGAAATTTCTTTAGCTTTTTTATCACGTTTTTCCAAGTCAAATTTCAACTCAGGATCAAACATCGTACTAAAAAGATCAATAAGTTTTTTTGTTGTTTGAGGATAAGTGACTAGCGTTTTAGCAATATATTCCAATGACAAATTAAACAGCGTTTGCTTCATGTAATTGGCATAGGCCCGCAACACGTTAATTTCCCGCCAATTTAAATGAGCCACAACAACCAGACGATTAAAGCTATCGTTATCGCTGACTTTAGACCAGGCTTTTTCAAAAGCGACTTCAAAATCCTGCTTAAGATTGCGGATATCCAATGGCTGTTCGTAAGCTAACTTAAGCTGAAAGTCGTGAATCCAATATACTTTCTCGTCGCTATCAACAATCCGGAACGGTTGTTCACCCTGAACGCGCAAGCCGAGAGCCTCGAGTAGTGGAATAACATCTGACAGCTCCAACATATTATTAAGATGAGCAATCCTAAAACGCATTTCATCTGCTGCACATCCCGCCGGTTGATACAACTGCATGGAAATCTGATCGACATCCTCAAGGGACTGAAAAATACTGATATCGCGAACAGCCGTACGGGCATCAAACCTCTCCTGATAACTCGATGAAAATGCGTTGCGGAAACGTTTGAATAAAGCGCCACCCATTCCCTCACCGTGCTTTTCATCCAGGGTTGATTTTAGGTGTTCAGTCCAGCCCAGCGCCAACGCTTCGACTTCTTTTTCGAGCCCTTCAATATCGACATTGTCCGGAAGGTCTCCCCGCAGGCGAAAAACAATATGCGCACGCGCATGCTTTGACTCGGAAAAGAACGTGGTCACATCGGCTTCCTCAGTGCCTATTTCAGCCCCAATCAACTCCTGGATTTTAATTCTGAGATTTGTTGTATATAAATCTTTAGGTACAAAAACCATACAGGATATAAATTGCTCAAACGGATCTTTTCTTACAACCACCCTTACGATATTACGTTCGTTCAAAGCAATAATTTTTTCAAAACAACTGAAAAGCTCTTTTTCTGACGCCTGGAAGAGTTCTTCCTTCGGATGTAAATCGATATAACGCGACAACCGCTTGCCATCGTGCGACCGAGGATTTAATCCTGATCGCTGTATGACATAATCGATTTTTTTTCTAAGTATCGGTATTTCTCGCGGCGACATTGACGAGACCGCATAGGTATAGAAACCGAGAAACCTTAGTTCACCAACCACATTTCCATCATTGTCGATCTTCTTAAGGACAATATAATCCGGATACACATTCCTATGAACAGTGGAGCGCGTTCGCGACTTGGAAAAACATATCAGATCATTCCCCTCGTAAAACGACACCGCACCAGCCGCGAATGAAGTTACGGGAATATCTAGAACTTCCGCGTCAATTGACGTAAAAATCCCCAAGCGCTGGGATTCTTCTTCACGCAAATTGCTTCGACGAAAATTGTTTTTATCAATAGGTGCTTCGAAATTTAATTCTCTGAAGCCCAGGAACGTGAAATTAGAATGTTTCAACCAGTGCAAAAATGTAATTTCTTCGCAATCCTTGCCCCGCAAATGCTCTAATGAAGCGACATATTCATTCAACCTTTCCAACATCATACCGTAATCTTTGACGACATTATTTACATGACGGGTGGCAGCTTGAATGGTTTCTGTCAATCTAGCCTGATCATCGGGCTTATGAATTGTTGTAATTTCGAAATAGGCAAACGTTTCACGCGCATGCGACACGCCACTCTTCACGTATAAATCTGTATCTGGGTCTGCAACCGCGACACCGACAAGCAGGTCCCCCTCCCGGTCGCATTCCAGAATAGTGCTTTTAGAAACGTGAATTTCATACTCACCTTCGTCGAGCACCATACGAATCGAATCGACCAAAAACGGCAGGTCATCACACGACACAAGCACTACGCTGCGGCCACAAACCCAGCCATCTTCGTCCAAGGAGGGTGTATAAACCTTGACCTTAAATTCGCCAACTTCCCGGCGCGCTACAAACTTTGAGAAATCAAGCAGCGCGCCAAACAGATCGTCCATTGGACGCGCCAACCAATCTTCAATAGGAAAGTTCTCAATAACAGCATTTAAAAACCCTTCAAAGGCACTTGAATTAATGGCGTGCGACTTTCCAATTGAATATTTTTTGAACTCCGCCAACATCAATTCACGATCTTTTACATGCTTTTGACTGATTTCCACTGAGGATCTCCAAATTTATTATGTAAGTTCTTGATATTTGGTATGTTTACCCACATCTAAGCATAGCCGAAATGCGGGAACACTCGCTAAAACTTGTTGTCTATGGTGGCACTTGGTAAGTGTTAAATTATTCAAAAAACGACGTGTTCAACCACCGACATGTGCTCCCTCGCTCCCGGCATAATACTTAGCCCGCAACAACATCCAGAAAAGACGTCCTATGCCATCTACTGAACCACTAATACAGCTACGCGAATGGCTATCACGCCAAATTATCGGCCAAGAGCGCCTTGTCGAACGCCTGCTCATCGCCATCATCGCTGACGGGCATTTGCTTGTCGAGGGAGCACCCGGTTTGGCTAAAACGCGGGCGATAAAATCGCTCTCAGCAGGCATCGAAGGCGATTTTCATCGCATCCAGTTCACACCCGATTTATTACCTTCTGATGTCACTGGAACAGATATTTTCCGACCGGAAACAGTTACTTTCGAATTTCAGGCAGGTCCGATATTCCACAACCTTGTCCTGGCCGATGAGATAAATCGTGCGCCTGCTAAAGTCCAGTCCGCACTGCTCGAAGCTATGGCCGAGCGCCAAGTCAGTGTCGGCAAAGCAACCTACCCCCTGCCGGATCTGTTTCTTGTTATGGCCACACAAAACCCAATTGAGCAGGAAGGCACCTATCCCCTGCCGGAGGCCCAGCTGGACAGGTTCCTAATGCAGGTAAATGTCGATTTTCCCGGGCTAGACGCGGAGAAAGCGATTTTAAAGCTTAGCCGCAGCGAAGCGGGTAAAGACGTACGAGAAAACCCCACTGAACTCACACAAGCAGCGATTTTTTCTATCCGTCAAAAAGCGCTGGATCTGTATATGGCTGACACTGTTGAAGACTTCATCGTGCATCTTACCAACGCGACCAGAAACCCAAGTACCTACAACGAACAGCTGAGCAGTTGGATCGAATACGGCGTAAGCCCACGTGCGACAATAGCCATCGATCGTTGCGCAAGAGCACATGCACTGCTCCACAACAGGGACTTCGTCACACCAGAAGATGTTATTGCCGTGATCCACGACGTATATCGACACCGCCTAATCCTGAGTTTTGAAGCCGAGGCCAACGGCATCACAGCAGATATCATCGTCGATGAGTTGATTAAATCCGTTCCTATCGCGTAGGCCAAGACGCATATGCAAGATGGCATTCACGTAGATATCGAAAGCTTACTCAATATCCGCAACATTGCTGCGGATTACAAACTGGGGCATTTACAAAAAAGTAAATCCCTAGTCGACGGCAATGCCCGATCCATGCTCAAAGGGCGCGGTATGGAATTTGCCGACGTTCGCCAGTATCAACCCGGAGACGATATCCGAAATATTGACTGGCGCATCACTGCCCGTACTCAAATCACGCATACAAAACTATTTGAAGAAGAAAAAGAACGACCCGTTATTGTGCTGGTAGACCAACGCGCTGCAATGTTTTTTGGTTCGAAAGTTCAGTTTAAATCTGTTGCCGCCGCGAATATAGCCGCGTTCATCGCCTGGTGCGCGTTTCATAATCGCGATCGACTCGGCGCGCTTTTATTTTCCGACAACGAACAAGCAGATATACGGCCTAAACTTGGCAAGCGTGCATTGCTCGCATTTATCAATAGATTAGCGGCCTTTAACTGCTCACTCAAAAGTCCTCTCTCCGGCGATCTAAACGCGGATATTTCCCTGTCCTTGATGATCAGAGAACTGCGTCGGATGGTTCGGCCCGGCAGTCTGATTTACTTAATTAGCGACTTCCATGATTTTGATGCAGGCTGCGCAAAACATTTAACAATACTCGCACGTCACAACGACCTCGAGTTTATTCATATATCTGACCCTATTGAAGCCAAGCTCCCCAGACAAGCTTCGCTGAACGTGACTAACGGTCAAACACGCACGAGCATTAACGGTCTGGATAAAAACACACGATCATTGTACGAAAAAAAATTCAGCGAGTTCGCAAAAACGCTTAGATCGTCTGCGCATGACCTAAATGCGAACTACCGTCATTTAACCACTGCAGATGCCTTAACACACGTTGCGCGTACACATTTTTCGCCGCGCACAGGCCGCAAGAGGAAGTAGCAATGCCAAACACCCCGCTATCGCCTGAAGAACGAGCCGCATTAGACCAACTTATCGACATTCAATTACCTGAAGCCATTGGCATATGGCCACTCGCCACACCTTTATTCAGCGCTTTAATTCTGCTTGCTATCACGATTATTACTATCGCAGTCTATTTGTTAAATCAACGCTATCACCGTCGATTCAAACACGCGGCTCTGCAAGAATTAAAAAAGTTACAACAGCAGAGCGAGCGCCTAGACGACGGCGAATATATTCGTCAAATAAATACGCTATTAAATAGGCTGTTTTTCTCTTACGCTCCCGCAACAAGAGCAACCCTGGGACCTCGGTGGGGTAAGCAATGGTTCACGGAGCTAGCAACACATCTGCTGCCACTTGAGTCAGCCAAAAAGTATGCGGATGCTTTCGACGTGTGGCATAACGCTCAGTATTCTAGAAATCTTGATAAAGATCCCATTGATCGAGAACATTTATTCCACTTCGCCAAAGACTGTATTGTATTTTTCCAACCCGCTCAGGACTTTTCTGGAGCGCGTGAATGATACATTTTGCCTGGCCGTGGGTATTAGCTGCTCTGCCGCTTCCTTTGCTGGTACATTGGCTGGTACCTCGTGCAAATAGACAAGAAACAGCACTAAAGGTCCCTGCAATAGATACGTTTCGTGTAGACGTGAATAATGAAAACACTGAACGTCTATTCAACAAAAATATCGTCGTAAACATCGTTTTCTCAATTATTTGGTTGCTTTTAATTTTAAGTGCAGCAAAACCTGAACACCGCGGGGAACCAATTAGCATAACGACAAATGGCCGCGATTTAATGATGGCTATCGATATATCGGTGAGTATGGGAACAGCCGACATGATTGTAGGCAACCAGCGCTTTACCCGAGACAGCGTGGTCAAGTTCATCGCCAGTGAATTTCTTGCAAAACGTGAAGGCGATCAGGTTGGGCTAATTTTATTTGGTGGCAACGCCTACCTTCAGGCTCCCCTTACATTTGATTTGTCAACGGTGAGTAAATTTCTCAACGAAGCGGAATCGGGACTAGGGGGTGAAGGCACAGCGATTGGTGACGCAATAGGTTTGGCGGTAAAACGATTAAGCGGTAGACCTGAATCTCAGCGCGTTGTGATATTACTCACTGATGGAGAAAATGAACGCGGCATTGACCCTCGGTTGGCTGCCAACAACGCCGCTATTGCCGGAGTAAAAATACATACGATTGGCGTCGGTGCAGAGCGTTCATTTGGTATGTTTCGCGCTTCTCGACCCGACGAAGCAACGCTCCGCTATATCGCTGAAACCACGGGAGGGAGATATTTTCGTGCACGCGACCCTCAGGAACTCCAAAGTATTTACGCGGAGCTCGACCAAATAGAAATTATTGATCAGGAAGCGCGGCAAATAACACCGGTCAAGTCCTTTTATCATTATCCACTTGCCCTTGCTTTGCTACTCACACTATTTATTGGTGGAGGTTTTTGTATTCAGCGATACCGCCAGAAAAACGAGCGATCATTATGACGGAATTTATTGAGCAGTTTCACTTTTTGCGCCCTCTATGGCTGTTTACTCTACTACCCGCGCTAGCGATCATTATTTCTTTATCGCATATCAACAAAAAAAGTAGTGGCTGGAAAGCATTTATAGCTCCGGCATTCTTTGAAATATTATCCGATAAAAAAGCAGCCTCGAGTCAACTTATACCTTTGTACTCATTGGCCATCGCTCTGTTGTTCATCATTTTGGCATTGTCGGGACCGACATGGGAAAAAAAGCAAACTGATATATACGAACCACCTTCCGCACTCGTAATTCTTTTAGATCTTTCTCCGTCGATGAATGCAGAAGACATTGTACCTTCTCGGATTCAAAGAGCGCGATTAAAGGTAATTGATTTATTGAGCACCCATTCCGAAGGTTTAAATGCACTAATCGCATACTCCGGCAACGCCCATGTCGTTACACCATTGACGGAAGACGCAGACACAATTGTTAACTTACTCACGGCACTCGAACCGGGCTTAATGCCCTCACCCGGTTCAAACGTCGAAATGGCATTTGAACTTGCGAATAAACTACTTGAAGATGCTGCGATCCAACACGGAAATATCGTTCTTTTAACTGATGGCATTGCCGATGATGCCAGAAATAAATTAAGGGAAATAAATCAACTAAACAAACATACCAAGGTTTTCTGGGGGATTGGAACCAACACAGGTGCACTTATTCCGCTGCAAGATGATCAACGAAAATATGCACGAAACGCCCAGGGAGAATTTGTCACCGCGAAACTCGATGAAAATAAGCTCAGAGAAATAGCTCTAGAGAATGGTGCGAGCTACGTTTCGTTTAGTCAAAATAGAGCCGATATTACAGCGCTTCGCGAACGGATTCACACACATAACAAATTGAACTTTGAAAAAGGTCTGACTGACGAACAGGTTGACACTTGGTACGAAAAGGGTCCTTGGCTTTTGTTACCCTGTATCTTGATAGCGGCCGCGCTTTTTAGGCGAGGTTGGCTTCTACCTGTAATTCTTGTGTCATTTTTTATTCCTTTAGAAAGCTACGCATTCGACATCGAAAGTCTATGGTTAAATCAAGACCAAAGGGCAATGAAGCACCTTAATCAAGGGGATGCGACAAAAGCAGCAGAGCATTTCTCTTCATCCGACTGGCGTGCTGTAGCGCTCTATCGGAGCGAAGATTACGCAGCAGCTGCAAAACACTTTGCCGAAGGTCAACGCGCCGAAGACGCATATAACCTTGGCAATAGTCTCGCCAAGCTGCGTGATTATGTAGGAGCGATTAATGCCTACGAACTCGCTCTGGAACGCAAGCCAAGCTTATACGCCGCTGAAAAAAATAAACATCTACTCGAAGCACTTCTACAACAACTTCCCAGCGAAAATAAGAACAAAGAAACGGGAAAAAGTGCTCAAGAAAACTCAACACAACAAGGTAATAATCAACATCCGTCTACAAGCGCAGATCAGCAAGCTTCGGAAAACATCACTCAAGACTCCGTTGACGATTCAAGTAGCAATAACCAGGGCGAAGAAAATGATGGCGCCTCGGATAACAGTACAAGCGCTGGTAACACAAACAGCAGTAAAATGACTAGCAACGCTGATGATGAGCAAGTAATAAACAACCAAAAAAATGAGTCTAAAAATAGTTTAGACGATGCCCGTAAAAACCAAGATACAAGTGCAGATACATCAAACAACACAGAAGAAGAAAAAAGCAACGACAAACCAAATGAACAGCTGCCAGATGAGCATAGAGATGTGCTCGAAAAACACTATGGCATGAGCAACAACAGCAATTCAGAATCCGCAGACTCTCAGGCTGAAAACCAACAAGGTTCAGACTTACAGGACAATGACGACCATAGTTTTATTCCAGAGTCACCCGCAACTATGACCGATGAACAGTTAAAAGCGCTTGAACAACAACAATCGCTTGAACAATGGTTACGCCAGGTACCAGACGACCCAAGTGGGTTAATGCGCAAAAAATTTAATAACGAATCCAAAAAACAAAGAATGACTCGTAGCATGGAACGCCAACGAATGCCTCCGGACCAGGAAACACGCTGGTAAATTTATTATGAAAAAAGTTAAAATTTTTTTTTCTTGCTTACTTGTCTTCGCATCCCTGTGGTTATCCCTTGTCCCACAAAATGCTGTTGCGCAGCATTTTTATGCGGAGCTAGAGAAAACAAATATCGAACTTGGCGAATCTTTTCAGGTCACATTTTCTTTCGTTGGTGATGTGCGCAATCCATCACCACATTTTGCGCCACTTACTACAAATTTCGATATCTTATCCAGCAGAACTTCCACTTCGCTCACAGTTAGTAACGGTAAACGAATGGCCCTGTATCAATGGATTATCGAACTCGAACCACACGGCCAGGGCAAACTGCTTATTCCTCCTATTACGGTTATGGGGCAAACGAGCGAGGCGATTCCAATTACCGTTAAACCACCATCGACAGAATCACAAAGACGCGTGATGCTCGAAACCATCATCGACAAATCTTCTGTCTATGTTCAAGAACAAATTAAAATTACATATCGAATCTATTACTCGATTCCTATTATTGATTTACGCAGAGAAACGCTGGATATTCCCGACGCGAGAGTATTTTACCTGGAAGAACAAAACTATCAGCGCAAGGTCGATGGAAAAAATTATGAAGTAGCTGAATTTGTCTATTTTGTACTACCCCAAAAAAGCGGCACGCTAGATATTCCACAGCTTCGCTGGGAATACTTGTACAGCAGGGATAACTCTAGAAGAAACTTAAAACGACGGGCAAAACGAACACAAGCTAAAATTCTTCGCGTCAAACCTATACCGAACAATTACCCTCAAGACGCGGCCTGGCTACCTGCGCGCGAGCTCACGCTTACCGATAATTGGCAGTCAGACCTGGATGCAATTACTATTGGCGAACCCATCACGCGAGAGATAATCACACAGGCATCTGGTCTGGAGGCAACTCAGTTACCACCGATAATTCAGGACGGCTCACACAACCACTATCAAATTTACACCGAAAAGCCTGATTTCCATGACGCTGCTGACAAACTGGGCCTGTTGTCGACACGCAAGGATTCTGCAGCGATCGTTGTGTCTTCAGAGCCTGAAGTTACGCTACCTAAAATCCAAGTCCCCTGGTGGAATACCGAAACGGATAGCCTGGCCTACGCAACTATCGAAGCCGTTACATTAAAAGTGCTACCTAGCTCCAAAGCTACCAATACGTTTAATGAACCACAGGCGCCACGCATCAGCGAAGCCCCGCCGATATCAACACCACTATTCGAACCTGGAGACGAACTGGCCACCACAAACAGCGCCGGCGAGACTTCACCACTTGTATACATACTGATCTGTACAAATGTGTTGAGCCTCATGGCGGTTTTTGGGGTGTATCTGTGGCGTAAATCAAATACGCCGTCAATCATTGAAGACTCCGATGACTCTGATTCGAAACGTCCATACTGGATAGAACTGCTGGACTCCGCCAAATCGGGAACACCAAATCAATTTTATTCGTCATTGGGAAAATGGATTCGCGGGGAATTGAGACTTGCAGGCGTTGAGGCGCTCGCCTATCAACTGCACTCTGAGGGTAAAACTGAACTCGCTGGGGAACTGTTATCACTGACGAATAGCCTTTACAGCGGAGATACTACTCTGAAAAATACAAACCCGGAGCGCCTGGTGAACCAGCTAAAAACATTGCGCACGCGCAACAAGACGCAGGGTTCGACCAATCCAAACCTTAGCAGCTTTTATCCTCAAGCAGGATAGGTTTAGCTGCTTACGTGTTTCGTGCGGAAATGCCAAACACGCTATTGTTACAATATTTCACAAGAAAAAATGTTATTTAGACCTTCAGTGTGGGATAATCCGGTTTGATATGCATTGGAGGAATATCATGAAAGGACTAATGTGTTTTTTAGCGCTGTCACTTAGCTCAATTGCAACAGTCTCTATCGCTGAAACGATACCAAGCCTTGCTCATGCTGAGGAAAACGACCCATCCATTCAGATATATGTCCCTGAAACATCTGAAAACGGCTCTTTTGTCATCAAAGTCGCGCACCCTAAGCAACTTGTAGATGAAGGAAAAGCTACTCAAATAGAGCTTTGGCGGAGTTATAACGGCGGGCAATTTGAGCTGATCAGCGCTCATCCGCAATTCAACGCAATATCGCAAATGGTAAACAAGCAGGGCACTTACGCATACCAGGCCCGAGTGGTTCGCTGGGAAGACGGGGCAAAAGTGGCGGATGATGTGTCGGACACGTCTTATATCGAGGTCAACCTGCGCTACCCTACTAACTACACGCGTTTCCAACCCAAGCCACAGAGATAGTTCTAATCAGCTCGCCCTGCATGCAGGGCGCTGCTAAAATCGCAGACAAGTCATTCTTCTAACCACATATGAGAATCCAAGAGGACCTTGGCTTGCTTCGCTTTATATTTAGATTCGTAAAGTTCGGCTTACAGGCCTGCTTGCTACTCATAATTTTGGCGCCTTTCACACTTTTGGAATTCTCACCATTAGTCGCCAATAGCAGCAGCTCCAGCGCGGACTATGCCAACGCGAGTAAAGCGGCTAAACGTCTTAACGCCAAATTAAAAAACAATAGCCCGACATTAACTATGTCGATCAACCACGTCGAAACGAATGCGCTCGCAGCAATCGCTCAAGATCAAATCCCTCACTTAAACACCAACCTACTATTGAAAGCAGGTGTCGTGAAAGGAAGCTTTTCCTACCCGATATTAAATGATTGGCTCTGGCTAAACATTGAGACTGAGATCGCTGAGGGTTCCGAGATTAAATTACATGCACTTAAAGTCGGCAAAATCGCAATCCATCAAAAATTGGCAAACGAAGTAAGCAAGTATTTTTTAAAAGAACTTTCAGGTTACGATCTGGAAAGTCTCAATAGAATCGTTAATAGTGTCACTATCTCAGCAAACGAGATAAATATCTCTGCGAAAAAACCCGAAAATGTAAACATCAAAATCGGCACTCTGGTTAAAAAGCTAAACGGCGCCCGCTGGGCTGGTTTAGATTCATACTCAGAGGGTATTGACTACTATCAGCGGCTCTTCTACACGGCTTCTAAATCGAATGCGGCGGCCAAAACCGAGCATAGCCTCGCCTTTTATTTAAGTGAACTTGTTGCACATGTCCCACCTAATGATTTCCATATACCAGGTGATCAACACGCTTCGGCTGCGCTATTGTCACTTGCGCTGCTCGTCGACTCTGGGTATTTACAAGCAATTCTTACCAATACTCATAAGGAACAATACAAAGACATTCCAATAAAATTACACGGACGTTTTGACCTTGCTAAACATTTTATACTTTCAGCATCCATTAAAATACTTAGTGATCAGAGCACCAGCATTTCTATAGGGGAAGCCAAAGAGCTGATTGACGCCGGTGCTGGAGGTTCCGGTTTTAGCTTTAGGGATATCGCTGCCGACCGAGCAGGGTTACATTTCGCGGAATTAATATTGAATAAACAAAACTGGGAGCAACAGCTAAAGCCAATGCTACCTCTAAATGAAGCTGACTTTTTCCCAAACGTTAAAGATTTTCAAGAGGGCCTAAGCGAAGCAGACTTTGAAACGCATTACCAGTCAACAGATTCAGTGGTCTACAAAAAGATTATTAACCGTATCGACGCTCGTATAATGAGCAGCCCTATTTTTACTCACTGAACCAAGACTTTTTCTAGTGAAGAATGGAGCTATTACCATCGTCGCTATCAATATCAAGCTGATCGCCTTCTGAGCTCGATTCACTCGCTGCTTCAAGCCCAGCCTCGATCATTGCTTTAGCAACGGAGAATTTACTGTTATTCAGGAAATAAAGCGCTTCTTCAGAGAAAGAAATCGAAACGAGAGGCTCGCCCTCCTCATCAGCTCGGCGCAGAACGATGTCGCCATCAACTAATTCGACAATTTCATACAAAGTTGACATATCATTTTGCGCCAAAGAATACAGTAAAAATAACAGGCCGTAATTGTAGCACTGTCACCTAAAATTTAATATTCCGACTGAGTGAGTTCGTGCCCGTCTATAAAGCTCGCCAATTTCTCGACGGCCTCCAAAAGGTCAGGGGCTTCGAGTTCAGTCCAGTGAGGCCCCGAATAATAGGGACTTTCCAGCATAGACGTCGATACAATCAAGTCGCGACCAACCCGCGAAGCATCGCGCATCTCTGCAGTTAAACGTCGCCACTCGTCCCTAGAAAAATCGAGACTGATGCAAAGCGCGGTTAATCTCAGATACCAAGAATCGACATCGCCCAATAAATGCTGCAACTCAGCGACAATAGCCGAGTTACTTGGGTCCCCACTGGAGGTACTCTCTAAAGATGTTCGATGGAGCGAGTCGTTAATTTCAACTAGGCTCTTATGCAAACTCAAGGACGAGGAACTCAATACTAATGGACAGATAAAGGACTTTAATGCTGTTGAGAGCTGCAACAGGGCGCCGTGGGACAACGCCTGTTTAGGGAACCCGGTAGCTAGAGAGGCTTGCCGTAACAGCTCTCTAGCAAAACGCACATTGCGCTTGACGCTTGCCTCCCGCTCCGCAGACATCAACCCGTCTTTTTCTTTTTGGTTGATTTCTCCTCAACGTGCCAACGGCCTCCCTCATATGTAGCCCGCCAACCACTCGGTTTGCCATCGATCTCGGTTTGCACATAGTGGTCCTTATTTTTCCGGCTAAAGCGAATAATCGTGTCGTTGCCTTTATCGTCCTCCACCGGTGCTGTCAATAAAAAAGCGTATTTCAAGTCTAGCGCGTCTTTATGAGGAAGAATCTCTTTGACCAGAGGTGCCCGCGTCTCGCGGTTCTTTGGAAAGCCGCTCGCAGCTAAAAACATACCGGATGCGCCGTCGCGAAGCACATAGTGATCATCAACCTTTTGACATTGCAATTCAGGCATCGGAATGGGATCCATTTTCGGCGGCGCTGGCTCACCATTTTTAAGTAGCTTACGCGTATTTTTACAATCGTCTTTAGTGCAACCGAAGTATTTACCAAAACGACCGGAGCGCAATTGCATATCAGCGCCACATTTATCACATTCGATAATCGGCCCATCATACCCTTTAATTCGGAACTGTCCGGATTCTAACTCGTAGCCTTCACAATCAGGGTTGTTACCACAAATATGAATTTTGCGTGTCTCGTCAATAAGGTAACTGTCCATCGCCGTATTGCAAATCGGACACCGGCGTTTCATGCGTAAAATATTTGTCTCGGCATCTTCGTCGTCTGCGTCGACCGCTTCGTCCCCAGAAACCAGATTCATCGTAGTTTTGCAGCGTTCTTTTGGCGGCAACGCATAACCGGAGCATCCAAGAAAAACGCCGGTCGAACCATTGCGTATTTGCATATCACGACCACACGTTGAGCACTCAATGTTTGTCGCAACAGGCTGGTTTCGGCGCATACCCTTGTCGGTGTCTTTTGCTTTGGCAAGCGTGGAACTAAATTCAGAATAAAATGTGTCGAGTAATTCGATCCAACGGAGACGGCCTTCGGCGATATCATCGAGGCTCTCTTCCATCTTGGCCGTAAAGCTGTAATCCATTAAATCGGAAAAGCTTTCAAGCAATCGCTCGCTAACAATGTCGCCCATTTTATCCGCATGAAAACGCTTATTTTCAAGGTGGACATAACCGCGATCTTGTATCGTCGAAATAATGGACGCGTACGTCGATGGCCGCCCTATCCCGCGTTTTTCAAGTTCTTTCACCAGACTGGCTTCGGTATAGCGCGCAGTAGGTTTAGTAAAATGCTGCTTGGGAAACAATTCATGTAACGTTAGCAAATCGCCAACTTTAACATCCGGTAATATACCGTCTTCGTCTTTTTTGGGTGGCAATGGCATCACTTTCGTGAATCCATCAAAACGCAAAACACGACCCCGCGTTCGCAATTCATAATCTCCGGCAGCGACGGAAATGCTCGTGCTGGTAAACTCCGCATCGACCATTTGACAGGCGACAAATTGATTCCAAATCAATTGATAAAGACGCTCTGCGTCCCGCTCCATACCACTTAACTGGCTTACTTTTAGCGTGACGTCAGATGGCCTGATCGCCTCATGCGCTTCCTGTGCCTTCGAATTGGTACTGCTGTAATTGCGCGCGACCTCCGGCAAATAATTCCCGCCAAAATTCGACTCAATATATTCACGACAGGCTCCAACCGCTTCATTGCTGAGGTTGGTTGAATCCGTGCGCATGTAGGTGATATATCCGGCCTCATAAAGCCGTTGTGCCATCATCATGGTTTTTTTAACGCCGAAACCGAGACGGGTAGACGCCGCTTGTTGCAATGTAGATGTAATAAAAGGGGCACTCGGTTTTGATCGTGTAGGTTTGTCTTCGCGTTTACTTACCCGGTAGTCGCTGCGTTTTAGTGCTTCAACCGCAGCCATGGTCTGGGATTCGTTGACCGGTTTAAACGCTTCGTTGCCAACTTTTTTTACTTCACAAACAAATCTCTCTTTCTCAGGCGTGTCCAGTTCGCTGTGAACCGTCCAGTATTCCTCAGGAACGAAAGCACGTATTTCACGTTCACGTTCCGTTATCAATCGAACGGCGACCGACTGAACACGACCGGCAGATAAACCACGAGCGATTTTTTCCCAGAGCAGCGGCGACACCATGTATCCGACCACCCGATCCAGGAAGCGGCGCGCCTGCTGCGCATTGACCCTATTTTGATCAACTTTACCTGGCGACTTGAACGCTTCTTGAATCGCCGTCTTGGTAATCTCGTTAAACACAACGCGGTGGAATTGTTCCGGTTTGCCTCCAATCGCTTCCTGAAGGTGCCAGGCGATAGCTTCCCCTTCTCTATCCAAATCCGTTGCGAGATATATCTCATCAGCATTTGCCGCCAACTTACGCAATTCCGCAACCACTTTTTCTTTACCGGGGAGAATCTGATATTCGGCTTGCCAATTGTTTTCAGGGTCAATGCCCATACGCTTGACAAGTTGTTCCTTGGCTTTCGACTCCTTATACGTTTTCTTTTCCTCTGGTGACATCTTGCGTGTCAGCGCTGCTTGCTTTGCGCGCTCCTTAGGATCGGGACTTGAAGAACCAGAGCCGCTGGTTGGCAAATCGCGGATATGCCCAACGCTCGACTTAACAACGTAGTTTTTGCCAAGGTACTTGTTTATTGTTTTAGCCTTGGCTGGCGATTCCACGATGACTAATGATTTACCCATAATTCCCCAGTAAGTCGACGACTTGTCGTCTAAATTCTATTCACATTACAGAACTGAAACGTGCCTACACCCCAATAAAAGCACAGACCTGGCTACTGCGCTAGCCTGGATTGCTAATCACATTTGGAATAGCGGTGCACATATATAAGTGCAAAGACATATAAGGTCAAGAAAACAATTTTCCAGGCAAACGCCAGATTTACACCAATCTCTGCACTTAAAATCTCATACGAAAGTGATTTGAACCCCAATTACAGCTAATATATAACACGAGTCTTTAGGGCCTGTAGACACGACTTCTAACAGTTTTTAGATAGCACACCCGCAGCATGAACATCATCATTGCTTCTCTTATTTTGGCGTTTATCTCCCTAGTATCCGTGAGCATTGTGAACTCACGTCAGACGCGCAAACGACTTATCAGCCAGCGCCTTAGCCAGCTAAAAAGAAAAGTTGGCGAAATGGAGGAACTGGCCGTCGCGCTCGAAAATCTGACAGGCTCTGTCGCGATTGAGCGCATCGTACTGGAAGAAGTGATAGACACACTTAACGGCATGAAGCAGCTATCTGAAGAAAGCCAAACGCTCGACCTCAACCTCCAAAACGCAATTCAGCGCGCACAGGAAATCAGCGGGCCAGCATACAGCTGCTCGCTATACCGCATCATGGAGAGTGACGCTACGATTGCCCGAGCCCAATATCATCTAAGTGAAGCGGGAAGAATTTTACGTAAGCGCCAGGCGGGCGGGCGCATAGAACTGGCTGAAATGAACACCTATATAGTAGAACTGGCGTGGGCGCACCTCATGGTCAGTGTCATAAGCATGATTGGCCAGGGACACAAAGCTGTGCGTCGTGGCGATGTTCTTCGAGGCTTTTCCTTTTATAAAAAAGCCCAAGAAGCTGCAATGGCTTCGCCAATTTCAGATGATAGACGCCATCAGATAATTAAAGAGCTCGGCGATATCCTCGCGAATCGGCGCAAATCAATATCCATACAACTTATGCCCGAAACTGACCTCAACCCCGACCTGGCGCCACCATCGCAAAATCCACTTACGACAACGCCCACTCCTTCTCAGAATCCAGCAACGCCGCCAGACGCCTGAGAATTTGAAAAACGTTTTCCACGGCAGCGCGTTCTTCATCTTTTGCGGACTTCTCCAGCCAAAATACGTATACACCGATAGTGTTTTTTCCCAGGCCGACAATGTCCTTGGGAAGCTCAGCCAATATTTTTTTTAGGCGGGGCCTTTGAGCATCTGTACATGTCCCCTCACCTCGCCAGTCCCACTGCTCATAAAAGTGCACATCATGTTTGGTTTTTTGCTTTGCTATGCACCATTCAGCACTCACTTTTTGCGTTTCAACGACAGGTAAAATGTAACTTGCCACTTGCACTCCCGACGCATCATCCAGATCGGATAAATAGACCATCAAACCTTTTTCAGCTGCCGCTTGGCGTAGCCGGCTGACTTGCCTCTGTCGGGCCGAAGGCTGCAACATCATTATCGGGCCTACGATCATTGCCACAACAAAACATATAATTAGAACGGGGAGAGTATCCATCTATCGTCGATTTATGCCTAAATAAGCTGCGCCCAAAGAAGATCTGGAAATAACTTTTTGTTTCAATCCTGGTACCTTCAAGTTTACGTACCAGAAATAAGTTCAAAAACCGTCAATTCATGCTCCGCCATGGATGGCGGGTGTTAGAGCAATGCAGGAGCAATTGCCGAGATGAATTGGCGAAGCTACAGGGGTGAAGCGTATTAAAACAAAGCGCTGCTTCGTTCCGCGTAACGACCCTTATCTATGATTTTGGGCCGGTCCTGCTTGCAGGTATTTATGTGTTTTTTGAACTTATTTCTGGTGCGTAAACGATTCGAAGGCACATTAGCTAAACTAAAAATATACATTTCTCCACCGCGAATTGATAGCATAAGCTCCTTGAATGAATCTCCATTCATGTCATCATTTCGACCATAGTATCTATAAGGGGCTTCCAATGAGCGCTTATCATCATATTCTGGTTGGTTTGGACTTATCCGAAGAATCAATCACTGTTATTAAAAAAGCCAAGGCTCTCGCCAATGCTAATAATGCACGTATTAGCGTCGCTCATATTGTTGAGCCACTCGCGTTTGCCTACGGAGGTGACGTGCCACTCGACATGAGTGAAGCGCAAAATATTGTTCAGGAACAGGCAGATATTCGCCTGGAAAAAATTCTTAGCGAAAACGCGATAAATGCGGAAAAAAAACTCGTTTCCGTTGGACAAACGTCTTCAGAATTACATCGCCTTGCAAATGAACACGAGGCCGATTTAATTGTCGTTGGCAGTCACGGCCGTCATGGTTTGGCTCTACTTTTCGGTTCCACCGCCAATGGCCTGCTTCACGGTGCAAACTGTGACGTTCTCGCCGTACGGGTATAATAAATACTCAAGCCCCGCTGGACATCGATTCGAGCGTTTCCCAACGTTCATACAAGTTCTGTAGCTCGTGCTGTGCTTCAGTAAGCGCCAGCATATGCGCTTGCACGAGATCCTCAGCTTGTTGATAAAACTCAGGTGCACTTGCACGCACGGATAAGGTGTCGAGAAGGTTTTCTTGTTGCTGAATTTTCTCGGGAAGGCTTTCCAGTTCGCGTTTTAATTTATAACTGAGCTTCGGCTTTGTTTGCTTAAGCGATGTTTTTACTGGCACTTCACTTTGCTTGGGGTTCGAATTGCGCGGCAATCGGCTACTAATATTTTCCCACTTGCCACCCTGTCGAAGCCAATCGCTATAACCACCAACATATTCACGCAATTGACCATCCCCTTCAAATACAATGCTCGAAGTTACAACATTGTCCATAAATTCACGATCATGGCTTACCAACAGGATTGTTCCATCATAATTAACTAACAGTTCTTCAAGCAGTTCCAGCGTATCCGTATCGAGGTCATTGGTCGGTTCGTCCAGCACTAACAAATTGCACTCCTGGCTAAAGAGCCTGGCTAACATTACGCGACTTTGCTCTCCTCCCGAAAGCGCTTGCAGCGGTGTTCGCGCCCGCTCTGGCGAAAACATGAAGTCCTGCAAATACGACAGCACATGTTTGTCTTTTCCTTTTACCGTAATGCTTTGCCGGCCTTCTGCGATATTATCAATAATGTTTTTTGTCATATCGACTTGATCGCGCATCTGGTCAAAATAAGCGACTTGTTGACGTGTGCCCCGAGCCAATCTACCTGAACTTTGAGAAAGTTCACCCAGTAATAATTTTAGAAACGTACTTTTGCCAACACCGTTGGGGCCGATTAAGCCAACTTTATCCCCGCGAACAATAACACCAGAAAAATGATCAATGATCTTTTTGCTGCCAAATGAAAAACTCATATTTTCCATTTCAACGACCAACTTACCCGAAGCTGAACCACTCGACGCCTGAATTTTCCCCAAGGCTTTTTGCTCGCGTCTCTGCGCGCGCTCCTCACGCATTTTTTTTAATGCTCGAACACGTCCTTCGTTGCGTGTTCTGCGCGCTTTAATCCCCTCTCGAATCCAAGCTTCCTCACGTGCCAGGCGCCGATCAAACAGCGCTTTTTGTTTTTCCTCGGTCGCGATTTGCTGCTTTTTAAAGTCTAAAAACGAACTGTAGTCTCCGCGCCAAGTCACGAGTTTGCCACGATCAAGTTCGGCGATGCCTGTAGACACCTTACGCAAAAAGGCTCTGTCGTGGGTGATGATCATTGCCGCACCGGTAAAACTCGCGAGGAAATCTTCCAGCCAGTGAATCAAACCAATATCCAGATGATTCGTCGGTTCATCGAGTAACAAGATATCGGGATTTGAAACAAGCGCGCGAGCGATCGCAGCTTTGCGCCGCCAGCCACCACTCAACTCAGATAAACGCACACCGGCATCTAAATCAAAGGTTGCCAGGGTTCGCTCTAGCCGATGCGAAAAATTCCAACCATCCGCTGCATCAATATTCGCCTGAAGTAACTGGAGTTGGCTTAGCGCCGCAGGATCATTTTTAGCTGCGAGGCTTTGATAGGTATCTAAATTCTCGATGAGCTTAGCAGCCCCAGCAGCGACAAAGTCCTCGACGGCTTGATCACTCGCGGCCGGAAGTGCCTGAGGCACATAAGAGATCGAAATGTCTGGCTGCCGAAAAATACGCCCGGCATCGATTTCCTGCAGGCCCATCAGCGCTTTAAACAACGTTGACTTGCCCTGACCATTTCGGCCGATCAAGCCAATGCGTTGTCCCTTATCGAGTTGAAAATTCACACCATCGAATAAGTAATGATCTCCGTAGGATAACTCTACATTTTCAAAGCGAATCAGCGACATAAGGTGGAACCGGGGGCAAATGGCGCATAATAGCTAGGCCTTAGCACCTTGGGTATCGGGAAGTTCGACGAAGTGATAGATAGTGCCCTAAAAAATCATCAAAAAGCCATAAAAATCAGTAATTTATTCCCAAATTGAATTGGATGATTCAACTGTTCTGGACCAAAATGAAAATAATGCGAGTTTTATGAGACATATATGACATATATTCTCGTATTCCACCGACCCTAGTCACTGGTGTCCGCGTTTTGCACACCGAAGCGAACAGCCGATGGTACAGCGTAGATGATGATGAAGTACTCCAAGCTTATTACATGGTTTGCCGCGAGTTTATTCGCAACGACGTCTTTCGCAAAGGCACCTGACAGCGCCAATAGTTTGCAGGATCAGCGCTACCGCTATGAACTCGCGAAATCCGCACTTAAAAACGGCAATGTCGCTGATTTTCAAGCCCACTATAAAACGCTAACGTCCTATGCGCTGCACCCCTATCTCAGCTATGCGTGGGCCAGCCGTTCACTGAGCCCGCTCGATAAGCACGGTATTGAAGCCTTCATCGAAACGCATACAGATACCTACCTTGGCGACCGCCTTCATCGGCAGTATTTAGATCGCCTCGCCAAGCGGCGAATGTGGGATGATCTGATCTTCTGGTACCGCGAGGATCTCGCCGCGGAATCAGTGACATGTGCCTGGCTATATGCTCGGGTTAAAACTGGCGAGGTTGAGGCACTTTCAGAAGTACCGCGCATATGGAACCAAGCGAAATCGTTGCCCGACGCATGTGACCCTCTGTTTAAGATGTGGATGGCGTCTAGTTATTTCGACGAGTCTATGATCTGGGATCGCTATATTCTCGCGGTTAGTAAAGGCAAGCGCGGACTCGCCCGCTACCTTGCCTCACGTCTGCCGACTAGCTACCAGCACTATGTTGACCGTATTAACGAGCTTTACGCCCGCCCCTATCGTATTTCTCGCTATAAACGTTTTGGTATTCATAGCCCGGAGATGCAACACGTCATTGCCTTTGGTGTGCGCAAGTACGCGCGCAAACACCCAGAGCAAGCGCTCCGTCATTGGGAGCGCTACGAAGGGATGCAGATCTTTGACGAGCAGCTGGCCAAAGACACGAAGCTTTACCTCGTCAATCAGCTGCTCAAGTTTGACCATGTCGATGACGTTCACACGATATTGGAGCAATCGCGATCACTGCGGCACCCTGCAACGATTGAGCGCCTCATTCGAGAATTGTTGCGCGAACAGCGTTGGAACGACGTCATTTCGGCGATTAGATTGCTACCCGAAACGACACAACAGGAAGACCGCTGGCAGTATTGGCTGGCACGCTCTGTAATTGAGACGAAAGGAACGAATTACGATGCTCTGGCCCACACGACCTACAAAAAACTGGCAGAAAAACGAAGTTTTTATGGCTTTATGGCCGCTGACCATCTTGGCAGCGAATACACCTTAGAGTACCAGCCTGCGGAGTTAGAGGAACAACTACTCGACAATTTGGCAAAAAGGCCAGCCCTAGCTCGAGCCAAGGAGCTTTGGTTAACTGAACGTATGGGCGAAGCTTATGCCGAATGGTATTACGGCATTGATAAACTCTCTTCCCGCGAACTCGCCGCCGCAGGTGTTTTGGCTGACCGGTGGGGTTGGCACAGCCGTGCGATTCATACGATGATCGCTGGCAAGCACTGGAATCACTTGGGCATTCGCTTTCCATTGGCATTTCGGGAACACATATTGGGCGCCGCCGCTTCAACCGATCTCGCACCAGAGTTTATTTTCGCTGTCGCAAGACAGGAAAGTGCGATGTCAGTGTCAGCAAAATCCTCGGCGGGCGCGCGGGGTTTGATGCAACTGATGCCGAGTACCGCTCGTCAGACTGCGCGAAAACAGGGCATCAAGCACACGACGGCTGATCTTTATAGCGCCGAGCACAACATCGTATTGGGCAGCCACTATCTGGACGAATTGGTGGAGAAGTTTAGTGGCAATCGAATATTAGCCGCCGCCGCATATAATGCTGGTCCCCACCGGGTAAATAAATGGATTCAAAATTCAAGTAGATCTTTACCCTTTGACGTATGGATAGAAACAATTCCCTACCGGGAAACGCGCGGCTATGTCCAAAACGTGCTTACCTTCGCTGTCATATACAGTTTCCGCATGGGCAAACCCGAGACGTTGGTAACAAAATCCGAAGCAAAACAAAAACTCTAAACTATGCTTAGGGAAAGCAAATTGTAATGGCTAATCTGTGCCGCTGCCAAGGATAATTATATGAGCGCCAGCCCTGATAATGACGACCCAGCGCCAATAAGTGCGGAAGGCTGGTCGCATGTAAAGGAAACGGTAAATATGCTCTATTTGGCGATATGTCAGATAGATTCGACGATGAACGATAGTAACGCGTCAGTAAGCACCTTAACTCATTCTTTTACAACCCTTGCTACCCACACACAATCTGTTAGCGATCAGGTTCAAAGCTTGACAGAACCCGAAGAGCTGGAAAATTTCAAGCAAGATTTGAGCGACACCGCGAAAGAAATTCAAGCAAATATCAGCGCGTCCGTGCAGGCCTTCCAATTTTATGATCGTGTGTGCCAGCGCCTGGATCACGTATCTAAAAGTCTCGAGCATGTGTCCGAGCTTCTCGCATCCGAAAATCGCTTTAGCGAACCCGTGGAATGGCAGAAGGTGCAGCTCGACATTAAATCAAGCTATACGATGGAAGCGGAACGTATTATGTTTGAACACTTAATGAGAGGCGGATCAGTAAAAGAAGCGTTGAAAATATATTCTCACCACTTCGAGCAAGAGGAGTCGAAACTCGATCAGGACAATGACGAAATTGAACTCTTCTAGGGCCCGTTCACACTTTCGAGTTCCGCCAACCACTGTTTAAATTTTATCGCAGTAAAAGGCCAGGCCAGTTCGCTACTCGAAGAGGCGTCTTTGACCACTGGAATAGAAAATTTGTACTTTACCAAAAGGCTTTTGTCGCGATAGATATCCACTTTTTTCACATCAAAATAAAGATCCTGTTTACACTCTGCCAGCACAACCATCGCCTGATCACACAAACAACAATCTTCAGAAGAATATAGGATAAAATTTCTCACAGTCAGTTAAGCCCTGGTTTTAAAGTAATTTAATACAGTCGTCTGTTTGTTTCCCTGTATAAACGTATGCAAAACGCTAGACAGGCTAGCCGGATCTCCGGCGTTGATTTTTTAGACGGTTCTATTTGAATTCAACATTTTTTTATTTAATTAAACCGCTCGCCAAAAAACGAGTCGCCTAATTCATATAGATACCCCAGCCAATGGACTGGCTAACTTATACTCCGAACTCAAGCACAATTACCTATGTTAAATAGACAATAATTTAAGCAAGAACTCCCCTGCATGCTCAGATTTTATCAACTATTATCGAGACATGGTGCGCATTTACCCTGGCGTCGCTTTGCAATGGCCAGACTTTCAGGCATTATTTGAATATGTTTCGAATCCGCCACACAGCGCTAACGGACGTCGGTCTCCAGCGTAACAATAATGAAGATGCCTACTTCGGTTCAGCTAAGGACGGTCTTTGGATTGTCGCCGACGGTATGGGTGGTCACGCCTCGGGTGAAGTCGCCAGCGCCATTGTGATCGACACAATCAAACGCGAAGTGGATGCCGGCAGCTCACTCCAAACTGCAATTCAGAAAAGCCATCAGGATATTCTCAGTTCCGCAAACTCAGGCGTCGGCGGCGCCGGCATGGGCTCTACCGTTGTCGCAGTGCAATCTCACGGACGCGCTTATGAACTCTGCTGGGTAGGAGACTCTAGAGGCTATTTCTTTGCACCATCTACAGATGAGCCCGGTGAATATGAATTACGCCAACTTACCACCGACCACTCTTATGTTCAGATGCTTTATCAATCCGGCGCAATTTCTGAATCAGAGCTAGACACTCACCCTGAAAAAAATATCATTACTCAATGCCTTGGTTCTATTGAACTCGCTGAAGTAAATGTGGATCGTATTGACGGCGATTGGCAAACCGGTAGTTTGCTGCTGCTTTGCTCTGATGGCCTTAGCGATTTTGTCAAACCCGCAGAAATAAAGAAAATACTGGCTGAAAACCACCAGCTCGAAAGCAAAGCCAAACGTCTTGTCACTGCAGCACTTGACGGCGGCGGCAAGGACAATATAACCATCGTTATCATAGAAGCGCCCGGCCCTCTCCAGCTTTGGTTCCAAGACCTTCGCAACGGCTTCAACAAGTAGCCCTCTTGAAAAAATTCAAATCCTGCGAAGCACGTGGGCTCACTCTTTTAAAACCGTCGATTCATGGATGAATCGCCGGAGCTATAGGGACATATTCATGCGATTTTAAAAGAGTGAGCCCACGTGCTAACGACTTGAGGTTACCATTATGGACTTTTTCTACAACCTGCAGGGCAACGCGGACTACCACCTATATTTGGTACTCTGATTGTGTTATAAAGCCCCGCCGATTGATCGGACCCATTGTCGACGGAACATCCATGCGCAAATCGCAATTGCTTATCCTCAAAAGCATTGTCGCTTTTAGTTTTCTATTAGGTTTATTGCTTTGGGTTAATACGCACCTGGACTGGAAAGAAATACTCAGTGCATGGTCAAAAGTAGAAGCAATACATTTGGCCGGTGCCACAACCCTGGTCGCATTCAGTCACTGGATCAGAGCATTGCGTGTGCATCTTGCCTATCGCCGGGCACACAAGCTCGACTTTATTTCAGTCACAGCTGTGAGCTTCGTCCATAATACAGTCTCTTTTTTGCTACCCATGCGCTTGGGTGAAGCCGCGCTTCCGCTTCTCAGTAAAACCCGTCTTCAGGTGCCCTTAGCTTATTCAACCGCAAGCCTGCTATTGCTGCGTATTTTTGATGCCCACTGGCTTCTCCTGCTGCTTGCTATTTTTGCGAGCGCTTCTCTGCTCAACGAATCAGCAATGCTATTTATTCTCATACTGTTGGCTTCCGTCCCCGTTGTCGTGTGGCTAATGGCGATTGCCGCCAATAAACATCAACGTTTTAAGAGCATCAGACCATTGGTAAGTGATGCACTTGCACCTATAATGCTCTACCTTATTACGGGGCTGATTTGGGGAACTAAGCTGGCCGCATTGGCCTATCTGGCATCGACGCTAGGTGATTTGCGTTTGGACCACGCATGGGTCGCGACAATCATTGCCGACGCAAGTGCGCTTTCACCAATTACGGGCTTCGCAAACGCAGGTACGTTCGAGGCAGCCTTTGCCCTACCCCTCATGCCATTGGGCCACGACGGGACAACATTGGTTAAAACAGCTTTAAATTTGCATCTTTTTATTTTGATTACAAACGTCGCAATAGGCGCCATTGGTATGCTTCTATTGCTATTTTCCAAGCATCAATCCAGGTAACAGATATCGTATGTCCCTACCCAGCCTTACAGTCGTCGTTCCCATGTTCAACGAGGAGGACAATGTCGCACCTCTGTTCGAAGCGATTGAAACATCGCTCAAAGACTATCCCGGTGTTTGGAAAGTTATTCTAGTAAACGATGGCAGCTCAGATGCGACAGGATCAAGATTAAGTGATTGCGTTGTAAAATACGGATCGCATTACAATCACATAGAATTACAACGCAACTTCGGTCAAACAGCGGCCATGCAAGCCGGTATAGATGCGGCGGACACTGATATTATCGCTACGATGGACGGCGACCTCCAAAACGACCCAGCGGACATTCCCCGCCTGGTCAAGGAACTGCTAAGCAGAGATCTCGATTTATTGCAGGGGTGGCGCAAGCATCGCCAGGATGACCTGGTTTCCAGAAAGATGCCCTCGCGCTTTGCCAACAAATTGATCCAACGTGTGAGTGGCGTAAAGCTGGACGATTACGGTTGCAGCTTGAAAGTCTATCGGGCCGACGTACTCAAACAAATACGTATTTATGGTGAAATGCATCGCTTTATTCCAGTCTGGATGGCGACGGTTTCTCCACCCCATCGCATAGGCCAAAGTATTGTCAACCACCGCGCACGCGTTGCCGGCGAATCCAAATACGGCATTAGTCGTACATTTCGCGTACTTATCGATTTACTCTCGGTATTTTTCTTTCTAAAGTTTCGCGCAAGACCTGGACATTTTTTCGGTTCAATCGGCCTGTGGGTCGGTACGATAGGCATTTTGCTACTCGCATATTTAGCGGGCGTCAAATACGTTTTTGGGCAGGATATTGGTGGTAGACCACTATTACTCGTCGCGAGTTTGTTAATCATTGCCTCCCTTCAGTTTTTAACGACGGGTGTGCTCTCAGAAATATTAAGCCGAATTTTTTTCCAAACCACGAACGTACGCAGTTATAAAATACGCACACCGCTGGTATGTGAATTCCCAACAGCAGAAAATGGGGCAGAAGAGACCATCGAGCCTGCGCCACAAAACAGCGCGGGGCAGCAGGCGCAAGAAAAGTGACGTATTACAGTCACTTTCTCGGCTTTTTAACGACACGATACTTTATTTATCTGTCTGTTTTTTTGAGCTTTTGGCTCGGGCTGGGCTCGGTGCCTTTATTTGATCTAGATGAAGGCGCTTTCACTGAAGCAACGCGTGAAATGCTTGCCTCAGGTGTTTTTTCCGCGACTTATCTCGACGGCGAGCCTCGTTACGACAAACCCATTTTTTTTTATTGGCTGCAAGCTTTATCAATTAAAACCTTTGGCTTCAACGAATGGGCTTTTCGTTTGCCCTCTGTTTTAGCAGCTTGCGCCTGGGCCTGGGCTTTACATCGATTTGTAAACGAATTTTATGACAAAACCCGTGCACAAATTGCCACACTTTTTCTTATAAATTGCTTGTGGATAGCGCTTATAGCCCGCTCGGCTATCGCCGACGCCCTGCTTAATCTATTTTTGTCGCTTACGCTTTTCGATATCTGGCGCTACATACAATATAAGCGATCCCCGTATCTCTTTCGCATATACTTTTGGATGGCACTTGGGACCCTGACAAAAGGTCCTGTTGCCGTTGTCGTTCCACTTGGCGTATCGACCATCTATTTGTTTTCACAGCGCCAAATTATCCAATATCTTCGCTGCTATCTGGATATCCGGGGCTGGCTAATTTTTATCGCGGTCGTTTCCCCGTGGCTCGTATCTGTTTACCTCGAACAGGGGACAGGTTTCTTTCAGGGTTTTATTGTCGAGCATAATTTAAAGCGATTCTCTGCTACACGGGAAAGCCACGGCGGATCTATCTTCTACTACATTGCTGCACTGCCATTTATTTTAATGCCGTTATCGGGCCTGCTCTACTTTGTTGGGAAAAACACCAAGAAACTCATCGGGATGGAACTGGAACGTTTTTTACTTATTTGGTTTCTGTTAATTTTTATCATTTTTTCCATGTCCAAAACGCAATTGCCCCACTACATACTAAATAGCTGCGTACCTTTGATCATCCTGCTCGCAACGGTTGCCAAACTAAACAACGAATCGCGTTGGACACCCATCTTTGCTTTTGGCGTGGCCCTCGTTTTTGTCTTCCTTCCTGAAGTCCTGGCTTACGCCTCATTACACAGTGATGAATATGAAGCGGCAGCGTTGAGCAATTACCAGGAAGCCTTGCCCGCCTATTATCGCGTCTTTGCTTTGATGCTACTGAGTTTAATTGGGCTTGTCTGGGTGTTGCCAAAATTACTCACATGGCAAAGGCTGGCGCTTTGCGGTTTACTGTTAAATGTTTTTGTATTCACACAAATCGTTGGCATAGCTTCTCAAATTCAGCAGAGACCCATACATCAGGCTATCGCGTTTTTGGATCAACATCACCGCGACGCTGTGGTCGTCGCCTACAAGATGCACATGCCAAGCTTTAGCGTTTATCGGGAAAAAATTACACCTTTACGCGCACCAAAGCCGGGAGAAATAGCTCTGGTTCGTGTCGATAGAATAAAGCGTTTACAAACCCACCTTGGGCAACAACCGCATAAAATCATTTTCCAATCCGGTGGTTTGGCGCTCGTTTCGGTTTACCCTGAAGAAAGTGCCTCCAATGAATAAAGTGCACACATACTTTTCTGCGATAAAAAACGATTTTGCACATTGGCTTGAAGAATCGAGCAAGCAAACTCTCGAGTTCGATTGGGTGACGGCTACAGCGTTACTTGTCTTCGCTACAATCGCGGCATTGATCGCAATATTTACCTTTGTTAATTATGGGTATCACTGGGCTTTTTTAGAGATAAATGCACAATCTGCCTCTATTGCGCCGGCAATACTTCATCACATCACCGTTTTCGGCGACGGAATATTGATACTTTCGCTATTACTGATAATCGCTAACCGCAATGCTGCGCTGCAATTAGCCACGTTAATTTCGGGGGTGAGCGGTGCGATTGTCACACAATCGCTAAAACGTTATTTCAATGCCGAACGCCCGCCTGCAGCACTAGAACCTGAAACGTTTAATCTTATTGGCCAAGCATATTCAACGCTCAGCTTTCCCTCTGGGCATACACTTACAGCCTTTCTTGTCGCAACCGTATTGATTTGCTTTAGTCGCAGACGCTCAACAAAACTGCTGCTACTCGCTGCTGCAACTTCCGTTGGCTTAAGCCGGATCTGGCTTGGCGTTCACTGGCCGATAGATGCGCTGGTCGGCGCCGCCCTCGGCATAGCGACGGGGCTTGCGTCTGTCTTTTTCAGCATCCGATGGGTTAAATCCATTCATCCAGCCTGGATACTGTTTGCTTTATTTTTACTCGTCCTTGCATGCATTATTGCGCTCAGCTCCCGCAACGACTATTACTATGCACAATTGTTTATTTACGCTGTTGCTGCATTTGCTCTGTATAAGACGGTAAAACAATACTTGTTGTTGCCGATTTTGTTAGAGGATAGCAATTCGACGCGTAACTATCTGAAAGAGAATTCGCACGTAGTATTTTTCGTTGTACTCCTTCTGATAAGCATCTACAGAATCCTGGTCATTTCTCAGGAACACTTCGCTCTCTTTTACGATGAGGCTTATTACTATCATTGGTCCCTAACGCCCGATTTCGGTTATTACTCCAAACCCCCCGTTGTCGCATGGCTAATCTACTTAACTACATCACTTTTCGGTACATCGGTATTGAGTGTAAAACTCGCATCCCCCCTACTCTACAGCGCAACGGCCTACATTATTTATAAAACGGGTTGCTTGATAAAACAACGGGAAAACGGCGTAATTGCGGGACTTGTATTTCTTACCGCGCCTGTCGTTGGTTTCAACTCTGAATTTATTACCACCGATGCGCCACTACTATTCTTCTGGAGCCTTAGTTTCTATCTTTTCATTCTGGCTTTGACCAGTGAACATCTAAAATACTGGATTCTGCTCGGCGTTAGCGTGGGTTTAGGGATGCTAAGCAAATATACAATGGCAGTACTCCCTGCAAGTCTATTCCTCTTTCTATTAATGACACCCAAACAGCGTAAGGTTTTGCTGAATTACCGCCCTTGGTTAGCCGCAATCATCGCTGGACTCATTTTTTCTACGAATTTATTTTGGAACGCACAGCATGACTGGATATCGTTCCAACACACTCAGGAAATATCCAATCAAGAAAACAGTGGTATAAATATTTATGGGCTTTTCGAATTTCTGCTCGCACAAGTATTTGTGCTCGGCCCGCTGTGGATATGGGCTTTCTTCCGAGTAAAGCCTGGCCAGATATTCTCGGCCGAAAATACTTACTCATTTGCATCGCGAGCTGCATTGGTCTCTAGCATAGGAATTTTAGCTGTAATCGGCCTACAGGCATTGAGTTCCCACGCCTTTCCCAATTGGGCAGCACCCTGGACAATCGGTGCGGCTTTACTTCTCGGTCTCGGCATGGACTTTTCAAAACGTAATAGTCGCTTTATCCGCAACGCATGCATCGCACACTTAATACTACTATCAACGTTTTACCACTGGCCTCAAGTTCTGCAAACAATTAACGTCGAAGCTTCCAGAAAAAATAATCCATTTCAACGCCTGGAAGGCTGGGAAGAAGTCGCCGAACAACTTAGGCCGATTATCGCTCGCTATCCTGACGCCAAGTTGGCGAGTAACTCTCGCGACTTACTCGCTTATCTTGGATTTCACGCAATGCTCAACTCAATCGAATTCGCTCGCTGGAATCCCGACACGAACAATGTACGTGATCACTATGACTTGAAATTTAACCTCCGAGAGTATACAAACGAGAAACAAGCATTTATTTATATCGCAAAAACACCTCTTATGCCGTATGAACTTGCCAGATTCAAACAAGCCGCATCACTCGGCAAGCTGAAGCACGATGTCTTTTATGACTTAAAACGCGAGATATACGTATACCACCTGGTTGGCTTTAAAGGTTATGAATAACAGAAACTTATTACCGGAAAAAACAATGCATCTAATAAGGCGCTTTTGGCCACTCGCTGCTTTTACGTTCTGTGTGTTGTTTTTCCTTGCGTTTCCTGAACTCGACCTGCGAGTCAGCGCGGTATTCTACGACCAGGGTTTTTATTGGAACCAAAACCCCTTAGTGCGATTAATTTACAAAATTTTCGCAAAGATTCATATTCTCTTTCTGTTGTTACTCATCGCTTATATCGTTTATTTTTCCCTAACGCACCAAAGGGAACGACGACTGCTATCGGTATTTATGCTGGTCACTTTATTGCTTGGCCCAGGCGTATTGGTAAACCTGGTACTAAAAGATAATTCTGTCGGCAGACCCAGACCGGTTCATGTTCAGGAGTTCGGTGGAGAGTCTACTTTCACTCCTGTATTTTATTATTCCGGCGAGTGCAGTAAGAACTGTTCTTTTGTAAGTGGTCACGCATCGATTGGTTTTTACTTTATGAGCTTATTTTGGGTGACAAAACGGCGCTCCTGGTTGTTGGCAGGACTTGCTATGGGTTCAGCTATCGGTTTTGTAAGAATTATACAAGGCGGGCATTTTTTGAGTGACGTGATATTTTCCGGATGGGCAATATATTTTGTTTGTGAGATATCGGCTAAACTTCTTCTTCGAAAACACAGTAATTCATTTTAATCGGCTGCATCTGTAAAAACGTATTTCTTTTTCGAACCAACTAAATAACCTTACTTTGCATTAGGAGTGAATATGACTAAAGTATTGTTGGCATTCGCATTGGCAGGACTCTCCTCAGTCTCAATTGCCAATGACGATAACAAAATATCCAAGGATATCGAGCTCGGTATTATTTCAACGAGCGGAAATACGGAGACAAACTCCTTAAAAGGAAAGCTCAGTTTATTGCACGACCTCAAAAGAACCAAAAACCAATTCGTGCTCGAAGGTTTCTACAAAGAAGACCAGGTGGAAATTGAGCGGGATGGAGAGATCGTCACTGAAAATCAAGTCACTGCCGAAAAATATTTCTTATCCAACCAACTCGACTTTAAGTTGCAAGACGAACATAAGGGTCTGTTTATTTTTGGCTCATATGAACAAGACGAGTTTAGTGGCCTCGAATTTCAATCGACGCTAGCGGCTGGTTATTCCGATAGACTTTTCGAGTTCGAAAGAAGTCATTTAGATTTCAGTGTTGGTCCGGGTGTCTCGTTCCAACAAGCCGAAGACACGGTTGACGAAAACGGTAATATCATTGATGGTGACTCTGAGCAAGACGTTGTCATTCGTCTATCATTCAGCTTTTTATACAACATAAGTGAAACAGCCAAATTTACTCAAACCTTTTCTTCAGACGTGGCGACTGATCAGGGAGCAAATACAAAAACCAAAGCAGAATCGGCGATAAGCGCAAATATGACAAACAGTTTAGCACTCAAAGCGTCATTTATTGTCGATCAAGATACGCATCCTGAGGAAGGAAGAACACACGCGGATACGCAAACAGCGATAACCCTAGTATATAGTATCTAATCCCAGAAACTCTACTTGGACAGATGAGCAACTATTTATGCTCTACTCCAAGGCACATTTAGCTTAAAAGCTTCTGCATATGTGCCCTCGAGGCGTCTACGCACCGGTGATAGGTTCATAAATACCTGCAAGCAGGACCGGCCCAAAATCATAGATAAGGGTCGTTACGCGGAACGAAGCAGCGCTTCGTTTTAATCCGCTCCACCCCTGGAGCTCCGCCAATTCATCTCGATAACTGCTCCTGCGTTATTCTACCTCCTGCATTGCTCTAACACCCGCCATCCATGGCGGAGCATGAATTGACAGTTTTTAAACCTATCACCGGCACACAAACGCATATGTGCCAAATAGGCAAAGAAATTCTCCTAACTGTGCTGCGACTTATATTCTAGGTAAACTCTACTGGGCAATATTCACCGTCATACCAATTTTGACCAACGGCGCGAACAAGATTTTCCGCCCGCTTAGGCCCTTCGGAACCCGCTTCATAAGGTTCACATTTTTGCTCAGTTTTTTCCCAGGCTGCAAAAATTTGATCGACCCATTTCCACGCCGTTTCTACTTCGGCAGCACTTACAAACAGCGTTTGATCATTGCGAAATACATCAAAAAACAAACGCGAATAAGCATCGTGTTTCATCGGCTCTGAATGATTATCTAAATCTAAATTCAGGAAACCATCCTGTAGAGGAATGCCGGCATCCAGACCTTGAACTTTGCTGTTTAGATGCAGGCTTATACCTGAGTCCGGCTGAAGTTGAATAATTAACTTGTTGTGGCAGCGATCGGAACCTACGCCGGTAAATATATTGTGATGACTACGCTTAAAATAGACGACTATTTCAGAGTGTTTTTTGTTCAGGCGTTTGCCTGTACGCAAATAAATAGGCACACCCGACCAACGCCAGTTTTGAATTTCACTTTCAATTGCCACATAAGTTTCAGTGGACGAGTTTGGATTTATTTCGTATTTGTCCGACTCTTCCTCAAGGTAGCCAGGAACTTCTTCACTGTTAATGTTACCGCGAACATATTGACCTCTTACGGTGCGTGCAAATACATCATGTTCGTTAATTGGTTTGAGGGATTGAAGGACTTTTAATTTTTCCGCGCGCACAGAGTCGGCATTGAGCGTAGATGGAGGTTCCATTGCCATCAAACAAAGGACCTGGAGAAGATGATTTTGCACCATATCTCGTGTCGCGCCAGTTTGGTCGTAAAATGCCCACCGATTGCCAACGCCGACTGTTTCCGTCACCGTGATCTGAACAGACTCAATATATTTGTTATTCCAAAGCGGTTCAAAGAAATCGTTGGCAAACCTGAGTGCAAGCAGATTCTGAACAGATTCCTTACCCAGATAGTGATCGATGCGAAACAATTGTTTCTCATCAAAGACTCGCGATAATTCGTGATTAATTTCCAAAAACGATTCACGGCTATCGCCAAGAGGTTTTTCAACAATAAGACGGCTCTCTGGTGTCACCAGGCCACAGCTATCGAGGGCCTGACAAACGCTGCCAAAGATTTTCGGCGGAATAGCCAAATATACGACGAGCACATTATCCCGGCTAAAAAACTCCTCGCCGATTTGTTTAAGCGCATCGGGATTTGTCGCATCACCTTGAGCAAAATGTATTTTGTCGGAAAAGCTCAACCATTTCTCTTCGGAATAAAGCTTCGGATCAACAGCTTGCACCAACCATTTCTTTATTTTTGCGTGAAACGCTTCTCGCGTCTGACCTGTGCGGGCGGTGCCAATGATACGCATGCTGTCTGGCATGCAGTCATTGATTTCCAGGTAGTACAGGGATGGATACAGTTTTCTCAGTGCGAGATCTCCGTCACCGCCGACGATAAATAGGTCAGTACTCATACTTTTGTTTTACCTTTGCGTCAGCAACTACTTCCGCATTCATTTATATTCGTTTTTCAGCAAGGTCCGCAAAACCGACATTGCAAAATTTCCAGGGTATTCGAGAGCTTTTGAAACGGCGACACGCTTCTCGTCAAATAACCTTGAAGGACAACCGCTAATACTGCTCGTTGGACCAGCGTTCATATCACACCCGCTGCAAAACCACCAAAAAAAACGTACTATTCAGTTTTTTTAATTTAGCGGGGATCTCCCGAATTTACTGGGCTACGCCCCAATAAAGGGCGGCTATTGTAGACTGTGCGAGGTTGCATTTTCAACTTCGATTACGGATAATCGCGGCTCTCAAAATCTGGACACTATTAGGTTTTTTTATGGCTATCAGAATTGGTATAAATGGTTTTGGTCGTATAGGCCGTTTTGTATTTCGCGCGGCGTGTGAACGCTCTGACGTGGTGGTAGTTGGTATCAACGACCTAATCAACGTCGAGTATCTCGCTTACATGCTTAAGTATGATTCGACCCACGGCCGTTTTAACGGTGATGTTGAGGTTGTCGACGGTAGCCTCGTGGTAAATGGCAATACCATTCGTATTACCGCTGAACGCGACCCGACAAACCTAAAATGGGGTGATATTCAAGCGGACTACGTCGTCGAATCAACAGGATTCTTCCTGACAGATGAAACAGCGCGTAAGCATATTGAAGCCGGTGCAAAAAAAGTTGTTATGTCAGCACCATCCAAAGACGCTACACCCATGTTTGTTATGGGCGTTAACCACACTTCTTACGCTGGTCAGGACGTCGTTTCAAACGCCTCGTGTACAACCAACTGTCTGGCACCACTCGCAAAAGTACTCAATGATAAGTTTGGTATCGTCGAAGGGCTGATGACCACAGTCCACGCGACAACCGCTACGCAAAAAACGGTGGACGGGCCTTCAATGAAAGATTGGCGCGGCGGCCGTGGCGCTGGTCAAAACATCATTCCATCTTCAACTGGTGCAGCAAAAGCTGTTGGTAAAGTTATCCCCGAACTCAACGGCAAGTTGACGGGTATGGCATTCCGCGTACCAACCCCAGATGTCTCCGTTGTCGACCTTACCTGTCGATTGGAAAAAGGTGCGTCATACGAAGAAATATGTGCTGCGATGAAAGAAGCGGCAGCTGGGGAACTAAACGGCATCCTGGATTACACCGAAGACGCAGTAGTATCTAACGACTTTATCGGCGAAAAGTGCACAAGTGTATTTGACGCCGGCGCTGGCATTTCGTTAAACGACAATTTCGTCAAGGTTGTATCTTGGTATGACAACGAAATCGGCTACTCGAACAAGGTTGTCGACCTGATCACACATATCGCCAACCAATAATACTCCTGAGTTTGCGCCTCGTGACGAGGCAGCTAATTCACCGGTAACAAAAAGGCCCGCAGTTTGCGTAACGGCGGGCCTTTTTTATCGGGTCGCACAATTTCAGCGATTAATCACATATTACTCGCAGTGAAATCAGATCTTCGACGGCACGAATCGCCGCGATAACATCATCCTTGGGACGCTCTGCCAAATCTAGAATATTGTATGCAACATCGCTGCGACTCTTATTTACCATATCGAGCACATTTACTTTCTTATCAGCCAACAGCGTAAGTACATGTCCGAGAACCCCTGCAACATTGGCATTGGTGAACGTAATCCGACAGGCACCGGGCGTGCGCGCCATAGCTGTGGCGGGGAAATTAACAGAATTTTCTATATTGCCATTTTCCAAATAATCTTTTAATTGTTTCACCGCCATAATTGCGCAGTTCTCTTCTGCTTCCGCAGTACTTGCACCGATATGTGGAAGTGCAATAACCTTGGAGTTGCCTATCAGTCCGGGCACTGGAAAGTCGCACACATACTGTCTCAAAGCACCCGCGTGAAGTGCCTCCAACATCGCTTTTGTGTCCACGATAGACTCTCGAGCGAAGTTAAGGACAGCGGCATGAGGTTTCATTAGCTTGATCGTATCAGCATTGATAAGACCACGCGTCGCATCAATCGCGGGAACATGAAGGGTCAAGTAATCAACTTCGGCCAAAAGTGCCTGTAAACTCTCCATACGCTTCACCTGGCTGGAAAGGCGCCAAGCGGCCTCAACTGATAAAGCCGGATCATAGCCAACGACATCCATACCGAGCGCTAAGGCTGTATTTGCGATCATGGACCCAATGGCCCCAAGACCGACAACGCCAAGCGTCTTTCCAGTAAGCTCACTACCTGCGAAGTGTTTTTTTTGTCTCTCGAGCAGCTTAGACATCTCCGCCGCATCATCCATCTCCGAGAGCGTGCTCACGTATTCACGCCCAGCAAGAATGTCCCGCGAGCTCAACAACATCCCCGCAATAACCAGTTCTTTAACTGCGTTAGCGTTAGCTCCGGGCGTGTTAAATACCACAATGCCCTTTTTTGTATATTCATCTATCGGAATATTGTTGACCCCTGCACCTGCACGCGCCACGGCAAGCAGTGAATCGGGAATCGCTTCACCGTGTAACTTATGACTGCGCAGCAGCATTCCATCTGGTTGACCTATGTCTTCGCCAACACGATAAGCGTTCTCATCAAAGCGTTTTAGACCTTTTAAAGATATTTTGTTGTAAGTACGTATTTGAAACATCGGTTTCACTTTTCTGTTAATAAATTATTTAACGGTGACCTGCTCAAAGGCCCACCCTATCCACGGCATCAGTGCAGCCATATCGCTCGGCTCGACGGTCGCGCCACCCCAAAGGCGAATACCGGGAGGTGCATCGCGATAAGCACCTATATCCCGAGCCACATCGTGTTGATCAAGCAAGCCAACCATTTTTTTCACATTTTCCGGGCTTGTATCTATGGTCAAGCAAATACTGGTGCTGGAAATAGTTGCAGGGTCTTGGGCGAGAAAATGCAACCAGTCGTTCGCATTTACATAGTCGCGCACAACCTTCAGATTACTGACCGAGCGCTGAATAGCGGCTTGCACACCGCCGATATCGACAACCCAATCCAAGGCATCCAAATAGTCGGCAACACAAAGCATGGAGGGCGTGTTGATTGTCGCACCTTTAAAAATACCTTCGATAAGTTTGCCGCCCTTGGTTAAGCGAAAAATTTTGGGTAGCGGCCAAGGTGGCGTATAGCTTTCAAGACGTTCTACCGCGCGAGGGCTGAGGATCAGTACACCGTGAGCACCTTCACCACCAAGTACTTTCTGCCAGCTGTAAGTAATGACGTCGAGTTTTTCCCAAGGCAAATCCAGGGCGAACACAGCGGATGTCGCATCGCAAATCGTTAAACCTTGGCGGTTGTCGGCGATCCAATCACCGTTGGGCACTTTGACTCCGGACGTTGTGCCATTCCAGGTAAAAACAAGGTCTCGATTGGCATCAACTTGCGTCAAATCCGGCAGTAAACCGTAATCGGTTTCCATCACCCGGACGTCATCGAGCTTTAGTTGCTTAACGACGTCGGTGACCCAACCACTACCAAAACTTTCCCACGCGAGAATATCCACACCGCGGGCGCCGAGCATGGACCAAAGCGCCATTTCGACTGCCCCGGTATCTGATGCAGGAACAATCCCAACGCGATACCCCTCAGGGAGGCCGAGTAAATCTGCAGTTTTTGTGCACGCCTCCTCAAGCACACGCTTGCCCAGAGATGAGCGATGCGAACGTCCGAGTACATCGGTTCTTAAATTACGTAGGTCGTAACCTGGTCGCTTACTGCAGGGACCAGAAGAAAAATTAGGGTTATTGGGTTTAATCACATCGCGCATACGTGCTTAACTCGTTTCGTCTACCAGAACTGGATGAAAGCCATGATCAGTTGTCGTTTACTGAGAAGGGGGCAAAAAAGGGGCGCTATTATGCCATCAAAAAAGTACTTCTAGTAGAGCAAGGTGTAGAGCTTGCGTTGGTACTGTGTAGCGAGAGCATCTCCGCTCGGGAGGCTATTAATGACGTCGGTGTAGGCCTTTTTTACCTCACCACTAAGACAATTTAGGTCTTTCTGCAAGAAGGGGTAAAGCAAGGTCAGGGCCTCTTGAATATGATCGTGCTGAACATATTGCAGTGCGAGCTGCAACGCGAGCTCCGGGTTGTCTTTGTCCTGCACATGCTGCGCTTCGAGCGCCTCAATTTCAGGCGACTTACCCGCTTCACGCGCGAGTTCAAGCTGGGCCTTGAGTTGGGTATACGCTGCATCCTGGTCCGCCATCTTAACCGCACCAAGCACCGCTTCTGCATCATCGAGTCGTTTACACGCAATTAAAGTGCTCGTGTAGGCAAGGGCAATATCCGGGCGCTGCTGTGATTGTTCATAGGCCGCTGACAAAATAGGCAGAGCCTCAGCAAATTGCTGTGTCGCAATTAACTCCTGTGCCTGAGTGAACATCGCGTCCCAGGGTTTGGGAAGATATTTGTCTAAAAGTTCACGCACCTGCGTCTCTGGCTGCGCCCCCGCAAAACCGTCTACAGGTCGCCCATCCTTGACAATAAGTACCGTAGGCAAACTCTGAACACCAAATTGCGCTGCGAGCATCTGCTGCTCATCGGCATTAATTTTTGCAAGTGTAAGCTGATCTGTATATTCCGCAGCGAGCTTTTCTAACACGGGAGCAAGGTTTTTACACGGCGCGCACCAATCGGCCCAAAAATCAACGAGAACAGGCTGTTTGAAAGACTTTTCTACAATTTCCGCTTGAGCGTTTTCAGGGGTGATATCAACGATATTTGCGCTAGTCATAGCTTGTTCCAAGTGGCTATATCACGGCTATGTTGGGATCAAAGCGCGAAGTTCAAGCCAGCGTAACAAGATTTTGTAATGGATGAATACAGTAACGCCATTGGTCAAAAACCAACGTGAGCCCGTTTAACAGCGCAAAGCCACCTCGCATCAATAAAACAGTTGAGTAAACTATTTTATCATCGAGCTAATAGATAAAAGACATCAACGCCCTATCCAGTTGTTTACTTTTTCTTCAATCGTCTCGAAACTGACAGGCTTGGATATATAGTCGTTCATGCCCGCAGCCAGACATTTTTCACGATCACCCACCAATGCATTCGCCGTCATCGCAATTATAGGTATTTGCGCCGCCTGTTCGCCTGCAGCACCTTCACGAATTTTTTGTGTCGCTTCGTAACCATCCATGACTGGCATTTGACAATCCATAAAAACAAGCCGGTAGCGCCCAGGAAAATCACTCATCTTAGCAATAGCCTTCTGTCCATTTTCGGCAACATCTACGTTGAGTTGACAGTCTTCAATTAACATTGTCGCAACCTGCTGGTTGGTAATATCGTCCTCTACCAATAAGACAAACGGGTTTTCTCCACGCGTTTCGGTACTATTTTCTATTGAGCTTTCGATCTTATCGCTCTGCACATCTTCGACATGCGTAGCGTCATTTACAGAAACGTTTTTACGTGAATTTGTTTTTTGCCTTGCATTTTTCAATAGATCTATCAGTGCGATCTCATTCCATGGTTCCGTTAAAAAATTCTCAACCTGATTCATTTCAGTAGCCGTAGGTCCAATTAAAATAACTGGAACCCGGGTTAGCGCCGGTAACCTTGATAACGATAGAGCAAGATCTGTACCTTTGCGATCCTCTGAGCTTGCATGAACAAGCACCGCAGTCGCCTGAGCATCCAAAATATTGGACAAAATATCAGCGATTCCCTGCTTGCCTGAATCAAAGTTAATCACTGACGCGCCGTGATGTTCGAGTACTTTTTGCAGAGCCAATTGACGATACACTTGGTCGTCAATAATAAATACCCTTTCGTCAGCGCACACCGTGTCACTCTCGCTAATATCAGCTGCGAAACCCAGTTTAATCGTCGCGTCGAAACGACTCCCCTCTCCCTGAGTGCTATCCAAAGTAATATCGCCACCCATTAAAATACAGAGATGACGAGAGATCGCCAAACCCAAACCTGAACCACCGTACTCACGTGTAGTCGAATTATCTGCTTGCGAAAAAGATTCAAACACCTTGTCTTTTACCTCATCAAAAATGCCAATACCGGTGTCTTTCACCGAAAGTTCCAACGTGAGCAAATCTTTGTTTTGGTCAGTTAAAGTAAGTACGACAACAACATAACCCCGCTCAGTAAATTTAAGCGCATTACCAATAATATTATTGAGTATTTGGCGCACACGCATTTCATCTCCGAGTACCTTTTTAGGTATGCGAGGGTCAATATCAATAACAAAATCCAGGTCTTTTTCCCTGGCCAGAAAATAGAAGGAATTACAAATCGTCTGAGTAACAGCAATGATATTAAATTCATACTTCTCAAGCACAACACTACCGGCTTCAATTTTTGAAAAATCTAAAATATCGTTGATTAACATGACCAACGTGCGGCCACTCGATTTTGCGATATCGAGGTATTTAGTTTGATTCTCGCTTAAGCGTTCGCGTTCCATCAATTCGAGCATTCCCAATACACCATTCATCGGGGTTCTGATCTCGTGACTCATATTGGCGAGAAAATTACTTTTGGCTGATATTGCTTCTCGCAGTTCCTGATTTTTTGATTTAAGTCTGGACTGCAATGTCGTTACTGCCTGGCAAAGTGAAATCAAAATAAGAAAACATGCAGAAAAAACGACCCATACAGCAATAAATTCAATACGCATTTTAGCCAGCAACTGCAATTCGTGTTGCACAGCTAGAACGCACGCTAAACCAAAGGAGACAAATACCGCATACAGGTTGAAGGACTTGGGCGCAAGCCTAAAAACACCAAAAATAGCGATTAAAATCAGCAACAAATAGACAAGTTCGGAGTAACGTGGAATCGCAACAAGACTTATCAGACAGCATGAAGACGCCCAAAGCATTTGCGCGAAGCTTAACGAAGGATCCTTAAATCGCTCGGAATAACCCGTTGCAACCAGCCCGATAAATACAAAATTGATGAACCAAAAGAAACCGAGAGAAAAAATGAGTCCATAGGGGGAAATAAACGTGTGCCCAAGCAGCGCTGCAAAAACCCATTCGGCGCTTAGTACAACTCCACCGCCCGCAGCGAGCAAGGTATTTGTTAGACGAATTTTCCTTGTTTTATCCATCTGAGTACCATTTGAAGCCAATTTCCTACATTATTTCCCTATAAGTCATTATAGCCGACCGGCAGCATCTCTTGTCGGCAGGCCTGGCTTATGGTGAACCGTTTAAAAATACCTTCTCAATTCTAATTGCAGATAGTCATCATCCCTCAGGTCAAACTCTGGGGTGCCGGGTTCGATGCGGTCAAAAACACGAAATTCCGCCTCCAACTTCCAATCGTCGTTCAAGCGTCGACTCAACTCAAGCGAGTAGAAGCGGTTGCTATGGTCAAGGTCCTGACTGACCAGGAAAAGAACCTCCGACGCATCAAGATCATTAAAGGCCCAACGTCCTCCCAACACGATATCATTCTGTGCGATCGGTTCCCGCGCCCCATCAGCGCTTGAAAACTGATACTCTGCAATTAAACCCAAATCGGCGTTAGAACTGGCAATAGTATAGAAAGTATATTCTATACCTCCTGCCAAAGCTTCGTAGTTTCCATAGCCTTGTTCGTCGACCAAAATGGTTTCCAACTTAAAAAGCCATGCTTCAATCGTGGCCTGTAGATCAACACCCACTTGGTTAATTTGCGCATAGTAAGGTTGCAGCGCAATAACTTGCCCATTATTAAACACGGGAACAAATACTGGAGATCTATTTGTCCCCGAAAAATAACTAACACCAAAATCCCAAACGTCCACATAATGTGACCATCGCAACGCATAATCTGTATGTGCCTGCTCATCGTCATCCTGAAACAACGCTTCATCAAGAACGGGCAGTCCCGGCCTCAAGCGGCTTTTCTTACCCGGGAATTCGCGTTCACGAAAATAGGGTAAAATAAACGCCTCTAAAGTGCCCCAATCCTGAACAGTGACAACTTGAATCATAGGTTGCCCAAGCTTGTCTTCCGTATCTATGTTTTCTAAAGTATCCGACTGATTAACAATATCGACCAAATGAACCGATTCAGTTACACCCCAAAAAATTTTTCGTGCACCAACATATAGCTCAAACGCATCAAAATTTTGCCACCAATACAACTCTCTTATGTCTGCGTGACTACGTTGATTATCTTCGGAGTCAACGCGAGCAAACGCCGTTAACGCAATACGTTGATCACCGTCGTTGAAATCCCGGTAAGCTTCAAAATACCCCGTCAGTGAATCATTGTGGCTACTCTGACCGGAAAAAACAGGGCTGCTTGGAAAATAACGTAACTCCGCACCAATATAACCGGAGATGTCATTACCAAACACTTTAAGTGAAGCCAAAAGCGAAAACCCAAAGAAGATAAACCTATATCGCGTCCAAACCCTTCGCATAAATTTATTTCGCTCGTGACAAGCTGTTCTTGTTAAAATCTTTATCGGTAAAGCCGTTATTGAATACCCAGCCGGTGGTATACAAGACTGTACTCTTTCCAGTAATATGGTTTGTCATTGTCCACTTGCCGGCACGCCAATACTTTTCAAGATATTGTTCATACTCATCAAATTCGAGCGTTTTTTTCAACTTTCCTCCACGATTAAAAAAATCGACTTTTAATGGAATAAAGCGTTGTTGATCGATCCAAACCTCCAGGCGTGAATAACCAGATTTTGGATCCACGGGATCGGCTTCATTCTTAAACACGGCTATCTCACCGTAGGTGTCTTCTCCAATATATTTATAGGTATATTTTTCAACTTCCTGGCTGGCGATATCCTCGAAGGCAAACTCACTATTCATAAATGCGCCCGCTTTGTTGTTTGACGCAATGCGTTTGACTTTTCTAAGTGCGGGAATGTACAGCCACTGGTCATCCGGGCCTTCTTTATGTGTAAAAGATAAGAACGCTGTTCCTTTCACGTCGCCGGGATTATCAAAAATAATAATGGACTTGTCCCCGTCGCCCTCTACCTCAAGCGTCCGATTACGCATATAACGGGAACGCTCATTGCCGTGCTGATCACGCAGTACCATTGTAATTTTATTAGCAGAATCGCCAAAACCGATATCGCGCGCATCGACTTCTTTGGCAATTTCCAAACCGCGCTCTTCTGGTGTCTGCGCAACAAGGGTCACCGGTAAAAATATCAGACACCAAATGATAATATTTGTTTTTCTAAGCATAGCCTTCCCCCTCTAAACTAACTTTTTCAGATTTGTTACGGCCCTCTCCCGAGGTCTCTTTTTCACCTCTATCCCGCTTACCATCAATCGCTATAAGCAATACGGGCAGCAGTAGAAAATCTGCGATAAGCGCCATGGAAATAGCAATCGCAGTGAGTATCGCCATACCGGAATTCATCCCAAAATTTGACATTGCTAAAATCGCAAAACCACATATTAGAATAATTGACGTAATGACAATTGCGAGACCAACACTGGAAAATGCATAGCGAACAGCATTTTCACTATCCAGGCCATCTTCTCGTCGCGCGCGCAAGTATTTACTTAAAAAATGGACCGAATCATCTACAACAATACCGAGTGCCATTCCGGTAACCATAGATACCGCCACATTTACCTCACCAATTAAAATACCCCAAAGTCCAAAAGCTGCCGCCAAAGGCAACAGGTTTGGAATTAGGCTTAAGGTACCTATACGCAAACTGCGCAGTGCTAACATGATCAGGAACGAAATTAATAATATGGCTACGAAGGTACCGAAAAGCATGCTTTTCATATTTGTTTCGGATATGTAGGCGAACATTACTGCCGGGCCAACACCATAAGACTCAAGCCCGGTATTGGCCTTTAGCCAATCACTGCCGCGCTCAGAGATATCTGCAATTTTACTTGACGTCACATCCTTCAAAGTGACGACGATTTGTGTCGAACTCTTGCCTATATCCATCTGATTATTTAAATCCAGGCCTTCGGGAAGTGACAGCTCGTACAACAATAAATACTGCGCAGCGAGTTGTTTATCTTCTGGCAAACGATAATAAGCCTCATCATCACCGTGCATATTTTTGTTAATACGCTTAAAGGTATCAGTGAAAGTGTTTACATGTGTGACTTCGGGTTGTGCACGCATCCATTCGACAAAACTTTCTATGTTCTGCAAAAAATCAGGGGCACTGACACCGTAATCTTCTCCACTGGCTAACGAGTATTGAACCTGATAAATACCCGTTAATTTTTCATTTACATAGTCGGTATCATTTCGAAAGTCGATTTTCTTGCTAAAGTAACCGACAAAGTTATCGTCGAATTGATTTAACGGAATTGCAGCAACGAATGCGACGGAAACAATCGCCGCAGCAGAAAAGATGACGCGCCGGCGCCGGATAACAAATTCACCAACATTTTCCATCCAATTGGTAAGTTGGCTTTCTGACCTGCCCACATGTATAGGGACAATAGCTATTAGCGCGGGAAGGAAAGATACAGACAGTACAAAAGCAGCCATCACACCCGCTGCCGTCATATTACCCAAATCATGAAACGGTGGCGCATCGCTAAAGTTCATCGACATAAAACCAATAGCGGTTGTGACCGATGTGAGAAGAATCGGACCAAAATTTAAACGTAAACTATAGCGAATAGCCTCGTGCCTATTCATGCCTTTGCGCATGCCACTATATAAGGTCACAAGAAAATGAATGGAGTCGGCTACCGCTAGCGTCATGATAATCGTTGGCGCTGAAAACGATGGCGGCGTGAGTTTGATACCCATCCAACCGCCAATACCCATGCCAGCGCCAATGGACAACATAATGACGAAAAGTACAAAAATAGTAACAACTAAACTACTCAACAGCGTTGTAAACATTTTCCATGTCGACTCGCGGCTGATACTAAGTGTCGTCAGCAAAATAAGCATAACCGCGATAATAATCACAAACATCAACGGAACGAGTGTTTTCATATCGAGCATGGAGGCTTCAAAAAATGCATTGGACAGCATCACAATGCCACTTAAACGAACCTCGACAGGGTACTTCTCCTCTATTTTTCCCTTTAGTGCACGCATTTCATCTACGACAAGCGGATTCGCCTTCAATATTTCTTCTGAGCTGGCACCGAGCGTTTCATCGGGCATTTGGAAAGTGATATTTACTGCAGTGACGCTCGCATCGGCATTGAGAAGGCGGTTCTGTATCAGCGGATCTTTGAGCGCGACTTCTTTTGCGGCTGATATTTCTTCGTCACTCAAATAGAGCGGGTTTTCTATCAAGTCCTCTACGATTAAATCGTCTTCTTCGGCGTGTGAATATTGAAAATTAGTCAGCGAATCAACGCGCAAGGCATAGGGAAACTGCCACGCGGCTTCTGTTACTTCTTCAATCGCTGCGAGTGTTTCTCGACCGAATACCTGCCCATCTTGAGGTGTAATAATAAATAAGACGTTATCATTTTTAGTGTAAACCTTCTGCTGTTGTTCAAAGGCTACGAGGTGGGGGTTTTCGCCAGAAAAAAATACGCGATAATCATTTGTCGGTACGAGGCGCATAGCTCCGAGAGCAACTAAAGCTACTGCAAAAAAAGAAACAAACAAGACGAGCCAACGATAACTGATGACAAAATCCGCATAGCGAGTAATTCCGCCATGATACTGGTTTCCAATAGTCGGCTGCATGAGACCTCCCCTCACTAGTCCAATACTCAACAACACACATTTCATTTAGCACCGTTAGCATTTTGGTATAAATAAACAAGTGCTAAATCTTTGTTATTTAACTACGCGCAAACTTTCCAAATAACTTGCGATCGCATAAATACTCGATTTAAACAAATCGAGACTTCGAACGTATTTGCCCTGCAATTTCATCCCCTGAATCGCGGCTGTCACAAAGGTTGCTACCGCATCTGAATCAATATTTTTATCGACGATACCCTTATCAGCCGCCTCTGCAAGCAACTTGCTGAACTTAACTGAGAGCTGAGCGTACATAACCGATGATTTTTGTCTAAAGCCTTCATCGCATACCGCCATTTCCAGTGCAATATTCGTTACTGGGCAGCCTAATCGCAGCGTGTCTTCATCAACCCAGGATGCAATTTCGTTAAAACGTGTACACAGCGCTGTAATAGGGTCATCGCTTACGTCGAATTCCCACTTTTCAAAAAATTTGGGAGTAAATACTTCGTCGAAAACCGCGTAACCGAGTTCTAGCTTGTTTTTGAAATGATGATAAAGCGCGCCTTTAGACACCCCTGCTTTGTCGAGAATATCGGCCAAGCTGGTCGACTGGTAACCCTTTTTCCAAAACTCAACCGCAGCAACTTCAACAATATGATTTCGGGTGAACTCCGGATCTCGAGATGGCGCCATAATATGGAAATATCGCTGGATGAAAGATATAAGAATGCTACAGACCAACCGGTCGGTATTCAACTATCTTTTTGTTTTATAGATGCAACAGCGATATGCCAAAAACGCAGAGCTTTCGTTAGATTATAGATGAACTTAATAAAACCAAGACTTATTTCGGCGTTGAATTTTTGCGCGAGATCTGAGTCCCGATGTGTTGCTCTCCACGCTTTTTAGCAAGCTGAATTTGCTTTTGACGTTCGGAAAACCGGGTAAGTTGATCCTCTGATAATGCCCCATAACATCTCGGGCACGTCACGCCCTCTTGATACTGGCTGGATTGCTTATCTGCTTCAGTGATCGGTTGGCGGCATCCGTGACAAAGGTCGTAACTACCTTTCTCGAGCAGGTGATTAACCGTAACACGATTGTCAAAGACAAAACACTCTCCCTGCCAAAGGCTTTCACCTGGATCTACGTCTTCAAGATATTTGAGAATCCCACCTTTAAGGTGATATACCTCATTAAACCCCTGTTGCTTTAAATAAGCCGTAGACTTTTCACAACGTATTCCGCCCGTGCAAAACATAGCGACTTTTTTATGCACATCGGGTTTTAAGTTCTGCTCTACGTAGTTTGGAAACTGCCGAAAGGAGTCTGTTTGTGGATTTACCGAACCTTTGAAGGTGCCAACCTCAACTTCATAGCCGTTACGCGTATCGACAAGCAGCACTTCAGGATCACTGATCAGCGCATTCCAATCTTTTGGTTCAACATAGGTCCCGACTGACTGCCTGGGATCGATATTTCCAACCCCCATTGTCACGATCTCCCGCTTAAGTTTCACCTTCATCCGGTAAAAAGGTTGGGTATCGAATAGCGACTCTTTATGGTCTATATCCGCCAGGCGGGAATCTTTTGCGAGATAGGCCAACAAGCTGTCGATTGATGCGCGGGTACCCGATACAGTACCGTTAATTCCCTCCTCCGCAAGTAACAAAGTCCCCTTGATTCCATAATCAACGCAAAAATCGAGCAGGGGCGCTCGCATGTCCCTAAAATCCGCCAGCGCGACGAACTTGTATAGTGCTGCGACTATGTAGACCGGATCTTTGGGCTGGATGGAAGAACTCATTAACTTAAACGTACAGGTGCATATAAAACGGGGCAGGATTCTACTCGTGCTCGCAACTCCGATCAAGCTAGTGGCCACTTTCACGCATTCGATCATCACGGCAAACGGCCGAAGTCTATGACCACACAGCATAAGCTCATTTTGAGTTTTTCACCTCGCCTCCCAGGCAGGGTGGTGATTCTGGTGCCGAGACCTTCTGTCGCCATTCCGACTCTGTGTACAGGTGCAATGCAAGCGCATGCACGCCCTTGAGCATCGCAGGCTCGAGCAATTTATAAAGCTTTTGGTGACGCTGAACCGGTCGCAAACCCTCAAAACTGGTGTCGACAAGAGTCAGCTTAAAGTGAGTTTCTGAATTCGCGGGCACATTGTGCATGTGACTTTCGTTTACCAAGTCCATATGAGATGGCGCTAGCTCACGCATCACAATGTCGTTAATTAGTTTGTATAGTATCATTTGTCGCCTCTAAAACAGATTCCAAATTATGAATCAGGCGCCAGCCATGTTAGCATCGACCAAGGCGTGGCATGAGAATCTTCCTGATCATGTGCTCTTTGCACCAGCCCAATTTTGTCACAATTTAATACCTATTTAGCAGCAGTTAACAACTTATGACCCACAGATTTATTTTTGTTGATAGGCGCAAACAGGCTGATCGTAGAATTCTGCGAGACCCATGCAAAGGCCTGCCAGTCGATCTATACCACCGCAAGCGGCGTAAATCGCAGGATCGGCGCGAAGCAAACAAAACGCTCACTGAAGATTATTATTCCTTTCTCAAAGCAAACCTGAAGTCAAAGAGCGTCGATACGCGCAGTACCAGTCGCAAACCCGTTAACTAGCCCGTCGGCACTAAGCCTCTCACACCTGCCGGCAGCAATTCGCCTAAAGCACTCTATACTTTAAACGGATAAACGCGTTATGGAGTACCGTAGAGATGTTAAGTCCCCAGGAGAACAAGGTCGTCATTAGCACTTTAACCAAACGCAGAGCCTGGTTAAGAAAGACCCTTGAGGACGCCAAATTAGATACCGCTCAAAGAACAGAGTTTAAGGAATCGCTGGAGCTGCTTGAGTCCGCGATGCAAAAACTCGCCGCAATTGAAAAACTCGAAGCCTCATCAACCGCCGCTTCTTCGCCTCCCCCCAAATCGGCACCCCGATCTCCACTGACAATTAATACTGCCCGCGTTCTCATCGCTGAAGATAACAAGGAATCCGCTGAATTGCTTGTCGTTATGCTTGAAGATATGGGAATTAAGCACGTGGATGTCGCCAAAGACGGGCGCAATGCGTTTGATAAAATCAAAAGTGCGAAGGAACCCTACGACATCATATTTTGTGATTGGGATATGCCCGAACTATCGGGTATTCAAGTCCACCAAAAAGCAAAAGCATCCAATACGCTTAGGGGAGCGCATTTCTGCATGGTCACGGGCGTAACGGAAGCAAAAAAAATACGCGAAGCGATACAGCAAGGTGTCAACGACTATGTTGTTAAACCTGTAGACGGAAACATATTGGAAGACAAAATCAAGGCTGCGATAAAGGCAAAAGCAGAAGCCTAGGAACCGGACCGTAAACGCCACTAAACCCGATTTAAATTGAGAATCAAACCAAGCAAACAGATCCATGTTCGCTTTTAATAATACGAATAAAAATAGGTACTCACTAAAGAATGGGCTGACCAACCTGAAGAATCTTCATCGTATTCGTGCCACCATGAGTGTTCGTGTCACCTTTTGATTGAATAATAAAATCACCGTCTTGGACAACTTCATTATCTTTTAGAAAATCGATGACTTTGCGATTTATTTCAGAAGACTCAAGGCCGGTGTTGTCAAATGCCACTGTTTGGACACCGCGGAAAAGTTCTGCTCTTCTCAATGTTTTTATATGCTTTGAAAAAGCAAAAATTGGCGTGCGAGTACCGTAGCGAGACATCAATAACGGCGTGGAACCCGATTCCGTCAAACTCGCAATGGCTTTAACGCCTTTCATTTGGTTGGCAGTGTACATGGTGGCCATCGCCACGGACTCATCGATGGCTTGATAGTGGTCTTCAGATCTCACTGGTCGAGTCACCGATTGAGGATGCTTCTCTGCACCCAAAATCACACGAACCATCGCTTCCACCGTTTGCACGGGAAACTGCCCGGCCGCCGTTTCTGCCGAAAGCATAACGGCATCGGTACCATCTAGCACCGCATTGGCCACGTCGAACACCTCTGCCCGTGTTGGCAGTGGGCTGCTGATCATGGATTCCATCATCTGAGTCGCAGTAATTACGCAGCGATTAAGTGACCGAGCGCGTTCAATAATATGTTTTTGAACCCCGATAAGCTGTGCATCGCCGATCTCCACACCCAGGTCACCACGTGCAACCATAACTGCATCAGAGGCCATAATAATCGAATCGAGAACTTGCGTATTTTCAACGGACTCTGCACGTTCAATTTTAGCGACCATGTACGCGTCGCCGCCCGCCTCTTTGACCAACTGTCGGGCATATTTCATATCGTCGGCACTGCGAGGGAAAGATACTGCCAGATAGTCGACACCAATCTCTACGGCAGTTTTAATATCTTCTTTATCCTTTTCGGTCAGCGCTGGTGCGGTCAAACCGCCCCCTTGACGATTAATACCTTTGTTATTCGACAACTTACCACCGACAACCACTTCAGTGAAAACGCGCGTGCCTTCTACCGACTTCACCTTGAGTACAACCCGGCCGTCATCTAACAGTAATAAATCGTTGGGCACGACATCGTTAGGCAGCTCTTTATAATCAATGCCTACTTCGTTTTGGTTTCCTGCATCGCGCTCTAACGCAGCATCTAGCGCGAATTCATCACCTGCAGTAAGATCGATCGGCCCTTCGGCAAAACGCGCAACGCGAATTTTAGGTCCCTGTAAATCACCTAATATAGCAACGTGTTTACCGTGTTTTTCAGAATATTCTCTCACCGCAGCGGCGCGTTGCTTATGATCATCCGGACTCCCGTGAGAGAAGTTCATGCGCACTACGTTCACACCAGCGAGAATTAACTTTTCCAATACTCCTGGTTCGTCGGTCGCGGGACCGAGTGTACTTACAATTTTTGTGCGTCTGAACATACTGCGTCTCCATTCTAAGATCACATGTAAAAATGAGTGGCGCGCATTGTACACTACGCGGCCGCTTACTAAAAAAGTATTATTGTTTTCGGCAAAGATTTAGGCGCCGTCCGGCGCACGAGGGACATTACTGCGAAACTATTACATTCCTGATACGAGGGAAATCATTACACCTGCGGCCACCGCAGAACCAATGACACCTGCGACATTTGGCCCCATCGCATGCATTAGCAAAAAGTTTTGCGGGTTGGATTCAAGCCCAATTTTATTGGAAACCCGTGCAGCCATAGGCACAGCCGATACCCCTGCCGACCCTATTAACGGATTGATTTTCTGCTTGGAAACAAGATTCATGAACTTCGCCATCAACACGCCAGTAGCGGTGCCAATCGCGAAAGCAACAATGCCGAGCACCAAAATACCCAAGGTCTTGGGATCTAAGAATTTATCTGCCGCCAGCTTTGAGCCAACAGATAAGCCCAGAAAAATCGTTGTGATATTAATTAAGGCATTTTGTGCAGTATCGGAAAGCCTGTCGACAACACCACACTCACGCATCAAGTTACCAAAACAAAACATACCAAGTAGCGGAACGGCGTCGGGCAAGACCAACGCCACAAGCACCAGCAGTACGACCGGAAAAACAATGCGCTCTTTTTGGCTCACAGCACGCAGCTGCGTCATCTGAATTTTGCGTTCGCTATCCGTAGTTAACGCGCGCATGATCGGGGGCTGAATGAGCGGAACCAGCGCCATATACGAATACGCAGCAACGGCAATAGCACCGAGTAAATCCGGTGCGAGCTTGCTCGAGACATAAATGGCTGTCGGCCCGTCTGCACCACCGATAATGCCTATCGCCGCAGCATCTGCAATCGAAAAATCAATAATGCCATTCGACGAGAGCACAACTGCACCTATTACAGTAGCGAAAATACCAAACTGCGCCGCTGCGCCAAGGAAAAGTGTTTTGGGGTTTGCCAACAGTGGCCCAAAATCCGTCATCGCGCCAACACCCATAAAAATAACCAGGGGTGCTACACCACTCGCTACTGCGACATTGTAAAACGTGTAGAGCATGCCATCGTTGTAGCCTGCCGCATGCGCGATATTGTCGGCGGTGGCCATCACGTCAGGCGGCGCAGCTTTTGCTGCCTCATGCAAGGCTTTTACGGAATCAAACGCCTCCAAACCAAAGTGCTTTGCAAACGCGGCGAGCAACTGCGGATCACCAACCGATAGCGCATTTTCAAATGCCGATTGAGCTAAACCCGCAGCGGGAATATTTGCAAGAACACCACCAAAACCAATGGGCACCAATAATAGGGGCTCAAAACCCTTGCGAATTGCAAGAAATAGGAGCCCGAGACAAATTGCAATCATCATCAACTGATCAAACTGCATGTTGTAGATGCCTGAACTTTGCCAGAGACTATTCAATGTTTATCTCCCCCGGCTATGCGATGGTAAGGAGAACGTCGCCAACCGCAACGACATCTCCTTCCTTGACACTGACTGTACCCACCGTACCTGAATACGGCGCGCTGACCTGGGTTTCCATTTTCATCGCCTCCAGGACAAGCAGTGTATCGCCTTCGGCAACCTGTTGACCTGAACTCACCATCACTCGAAAAATATTTCCTGCGAGCGGTGCTTTAACAGGTTCGCCACCACTGACGACATTCTCTGCCTCTACACGACTGGCGCCACTTAACGGAACAATACCGGTCAATTCGCCGCCATTATTTACCGTCACTGTATATTCTTTGCCCTGCACAGAAACGGTATAAATCTCGTCGCCATTGGGTGCATGAACTGCATCATTACCCGTAGGAACAGGTTCAAACATGTCTTTGTTGCCGCGATTCTGTAAAAACTTCAGCCCTATTTGGGGAAAAAGTGCGTAGGTAAGCACATCATCAATTTCATCATCACCTTTCGCCAAAGCAATAGAGCGTTCGCTCGCTTCTTTTTTCAACTCACTTGCTAGAGCATCGAGTTCAGGCTTAATGAGATCCGCAGGTCGACACGTGATCGGCTGTTCGTTATCAGACAGAACCTTGGCTTGTAATGCTTCGTTAACTGGCGCTGGCGTTGCACCATATTCTCCGCGCAGAATACCCGTCGTCTCTTTCGAGATAGAGGCATAACGCTCGCCGCGCAAAACATTTATCACAGCTTGAGTGCCAACAATTTGCGAGGTCGGTGTGACAAGTGGAATGTAGCCGAGGTCTTTTCGAACCCGAGGGATTTCCTGCAAAACTTCGTCGAAGCGGTCTTCTGCCCCCTGCTCTTTTAGTTGACTCTCCATATTCGTTAACATCCCACCTGGAACTTGCGCCATCAAAATACGAGCATCAACGCCCTTCAGTGAGCCTTCAAACTTGGCGTACTTCTTCCTGACATCTCTAAAATAAAGTGCAATTTCTTCGAGTAATGCGAGATCGAGTCCAGTATCCCTGTCAGTACCTTCCAAAATAGCCACTAAGGTTTCTGTCGGGCTGTGGCCGTAGGTCATCGACATGGATGAAATAGCGGTATCGACATTATCGATACCCGCTTCCACACATTTGATATACGTAGCGTGAGCGAGACCTGTCGTTGCGTGGCACTGCATATGAATTGGGATATCACACGCTGTCTTTAATTTGGAGACCAACTCAAAACCATCATAAGGCTTGAGTAAACCTGCCATATCCTTAATGGCTATCGAGTCAGCGCCCAAGTCTTCGATGCGCTTGCCCTGCTCAACCCAAACGTCAATTGTGTGCACTGGACTAAGCGTATATGAAATTGTCCCCTGCGCGTGGCCTTCTGCCGCTTTCACGGCTTTTAATGCTGTATCGATATTGCGCATATCGTTCATCGCATCAAACACCCTAAAGACATCGACGCCGTTGGTTCGCGCGCGTTCGACAAACTTGTTCACGACATCGTCGGCGTAATGGCGATAACCCAATAAATTTTGACCCCGAAGCAACATTTGCTGCGGTGTATTCGGCATAGCCTTTTTGAGTTCGCGAATCCTATCCCAAGGGTCCTCGCCCAAAAAACGAATACACGCGTCAAACGTCGCTCCGCCCCAGGACTCCATTGACCAAAAACCTACGCGGTCCAGCTTGTCCGCAATTGGCAACATGTCATCAATACGTAAACGTGTTGCAAACAGGGACTGGTGGGCGTCCCTTAATACCAGCTCTGTTAGGCCCAAAGGCTGTTTGGAATGTGTCATTCAGATTTTCCCCGGGGGTAATATCTAGAAGAGTATTTTATTTATGCTTAGCTCGATGCTGGTAAATGGCTTCCTGAATAGCAACCAACACATCTGGATCTACCTGAGCATTAGAATTGTGATTGTGCACTGCTGGCGAAGCGGCCGTGTTTTCCGCGTGAAGCTGCTCTGGAAAAAACTGATTGGTAATACGCGACATTAGGGTAGTTGCAAACACGAGCAACGTTAGAAACGCAAAAACGGTGCCCATACCATAAAGCATTAGGTTTATGCCCTGTTCAATGATGTTTGCTTCCACTCGATCTTCACCTCGTCATCAAAGGTTCACCCCAGCGTGCTCCGAGGGCGAAGGCGCATACGATAATGAAAAAATGCCCCTTTGAGCAAGTCCAGCTTGAACTAAAGCACAATTATAAGCTGTAACTGATCATATAATCGCCATTCGAGCCCATTATTGTGCCTATGCTAAACTCGCGCCCCCACTAATAGCTAATGAACGTATCTGCACATGCGCATTTTTATGGCACCAATGGAAGGCGTAATTGACCACCATTTGCGTAAAATATTTAAGCGAATTGGTGGTATAGACATATGCGTAACCGAATTTGTTCGCGTTACTGATCATGTTCTTCCGCGTAAAGTATTTCTTAAAAACTGCCCTGAACTGCTCAACGCTCGTCAATACTGCACTATTTCCCAGCACAATATGCAGGTGAGACTGCAACTGCTGGGCAGTAATGCAAATATCTTGGCGGCTAACGCGAAAAAAGCAGCAGAGCTGGGTGCGGCAGGTATCGATCTGAATTTCGGCTGCCCGGCAAAAACAGTAAATCGCAATCGTGGCGGAGCGTGTTTACTGGACGAAACAGACTTATTGTATGACATAGTCTCAAAAGTCCGCACGGCTGTGCCAGATCCCATCCCGGTCACCGCAAAAATTCGCCTGGGCTACATGGATAGAAATAGCTATATGCGCAATGCGTATGCCATTGAAGCCGCAGGTGCAAACGAATTGATTGTGCACGCTCGCTCTAAAAAGGATGGCTACAATCCACCTGCCTATTGGCTATACATCAATGAAATTCGCAAACAGCTTTCGATACCTGTTGTCGCCAATGGGGAAATTTGGACACTTAATGATTATCACCAATGCCAAACAGAATCTGGATGCGATGATGTTATGTTGGGAAGAGGTTTACTTGCCAACCCCGGCCTTGCATCATCAATAAAATCGATTGCTAAAGGTAGATTGTGTCAAGAAATGCCCTGGCAAAAAGTTGCACCTCTGCTTTACGATTTTTTTCAGGAGACCAGTTTTAGCTACCCCAAAAAATTTATGGGCAACCGCGTTAAACAATGGCTGCACTACCTTCAAAAAAACTATTTGGAAGCACGGCGGTTGTTCGAAACAATTAAGCGATCGCGCGATTTTAACCAGCTAAATGATGCGATCCTGCAATCTCACGATTATTGAATTCGAGGTTCAGCCTCAGCGAGTAATTTTCCATTCTTTAACACTATCGCCTGGGTTGCGCCAAACGGCGGCCAAATCTTGAGTTGGTGCCCTACGCTTTGCAAACTCTTTTTTAGTTCATTCGACGCAAACTCGTCAATAAAAACGGTATTGGGCTTCCACTGATGATGAACTCGCGCCGTGGCCATCGCTTCATCCAGCGGTAGTCCGAGTATCAAATGATTCAATATAGTCTGGGAAACCTGTGAAATGATTGTCGGGCCACCCGCAGCACCGACTGTCATAACAGGTTCACCATTTTTCAAAATAATGGTTGGGCTCATACTGCTTAGCGGCCGCTTACCCGCAGCAACAGAATTTGCTTCTGTGCTGAGTAAGCCAAAAGCGTTCGGTTCCCCAGGTTTAATAGAAAAATCATCCATTTGATTATTCATTAATACACCCGTACCGGGTATCGTCACTTTGCTGCCAAAACTTGTATTTAGCGTCGTGGTAATAGCCACCCAATTTCCATGTTTGTCCGCGGTAGCAATATGCGTTGTATGTTTGTTAAAAATATCGGTTTCATGATGCTTAGGAACACCGTGAACGACTTCATTATTGGCTTTCTTTAAATCAATATATTGCGCACGCTTCACTAAATACTCGGGATCCAATAAACCTCTAGGTACCGGCACAAAGTCTGCGTCGCCAAGCCAATACGCCCTATCCGCGAACGCCAACTTACTCGCTTCAATAATAAGATGATATCGCTGCGCTTTATTCATATTCCCAACATCACGTTCTGATAAGAGAGACAAAATTTGAGCAACATGAATACCACCCGAGCTAGGCGGAGGAAAACCAACCAGGGTGTACTCACCTAAAGTACTACGCAGTGGTTGACGTTCGATGAGCCGGTACTTGCGAAAATCTTTCCTGGTGACAATGCCATTATTTTTTTGCATCCACTCGTGCACCTGTTGTGCAAATTCACCACGATAAAAATATGAGGGTCCATGTGCAGCCAGTTTTCGGTAGGTAGTCGCGAGATCCTTTTGAATGAATATGTCTCCGGCACGAAGTAACTTACCATCCGGCAAGAATATAGACTTACTTTCCGGAAATTCTTCCAAAACAGACTGCGTTTTTTTAAGTCGCGCGGCAAGCACAGCGTTAATCGGAAAACCATTTTCCGCAAGCGTGATTGACGGAATAATCGCATCGCGAAATTCTAAATGGCCTCCTGCCTTTTGAAGCTTGCTTAACGCTGCGACTGAGCCAGGAATACCAATAGCTAAAGCACCACTTTTACTCAATTCCGGTACAGCTTCGCCGTCGCGAATAAACATATCGCGATGCGCCGCGGCAGGTGCCATTTCCCGACCGTCCAACGCAACGATTTCACCATTGGCCAAACGCGCGATGATAAAACAACCACCACCTATACCGGAGTTATGACTATCGACAACTCCAAGCGCAAATGCGACCGCGACCGCTGCATCTATTGCATTCCCGCCTTTAGCATAAACATCCAAACCAATTTTAGTGGCGAGCGGATTGACTGATGCCACTGCGCTGTCGCCACTATCAGTAACTGCGGCGTATTCCGGACTAGCTAACGCAGGAGAATACACAAAGATTAAACAGCAAATGCATTGTGTTATATGGGATACAACTTGATGAAGCGCCGACTTAAAAATACACACGGGGACACCGCCTGAGTATGCTTTTATTCAAGCAAAGGAGAATACACTAAATCAGCGACATTGTGGCATGAAGGCGCGATAAAAAAATCGCGTTGAACGATGACAAAAAGAACTAACTACGGATGATAAAAGCTCGAGGCCCGCTATTTATAGTAATTATTATAACGGGCCCGGTAAGCGATTATGCATACCGCATCCGCAGATGGGCTATGCCGCTTTTTTGAGCGCTTTTTTCAGCTTTTTCACTTTGCCTTGCTGTTTAGAAATCTTAGCAGATCTTGCTTTAATTTCTTTCTTGAGCGATTTTACTTTTTTTGACTTTTTAGCCATTTATATATCCTCACTTTAGTTAAAGTCGACGCTACGCGCCATTTGGACAAAGCTATTAGCGGTTTTTACACCGACGAGCTCACCAAATCCATTGCTCGAACATTACCCCTTGTGTCCATGTTCACCCAAAAATTTTCGGATAAAACGCCTCACCTCACGTGCGGCACTGCTATCTAACCCCTCACACAAGGCAACAAATTCGTCGCGTTCTTTACCATTAATCCGAATAATCAATTGGCTGTCTTTTTTTGCACGTTTTTTTTCCGCGTTTTGAGACTTATGCTTTGTTTCCTGTAGTTTTGACATACGAACCTCAACTCCGCAAAACCCCAAACGTATATACATTGTATATACGTTTTTGTTTTTTGCAATACTTTTACAATCGATATGTTTTTAAGAAATAAGCTGATAGATGTGTTAGGAATAAGAAAATCTGGTTATTACTGTCATGTCAACTTGGAGAGACATGGGTTGTGTATTTGTACTAGAGACCTTCACCAGCAGGGATGCTGGTGCAGAGCCTACACGGATGTTTTTACGGCGTGTCTCTAGTACAAATACACAACCCATGTCTCGCGCCACGAATAACCAACGTGGCTATTTTAAACGTGTGTATTTCCACAACATCATAAAAAAGATAATCCGACAACGCTGAAATATGGTCTTTCTTAATTGGCACGTTTATTTACGACTGTTTGACTTATAACCTGTTGCCGAATAAAACCTGAATATTTGTCTGGATATATGCTAGGGTTTGCCACCAGGACGACGCATACGTTCAAAATAAAAAAATACATTAATAAGCTGAGGAAGATGGATCATGTTCGACAAATTTTCAGCAATCTTTGGAGCTATACTCGACTTCTTAACATTGCTTCGCAATATCTTCGGGAAGATATTTAACCTCTTAAAGAGCCTATTCATTTGGACCTTTATCGCGCTGATACCTCTGGCGGTTATATGGTATTCCATTGGTAAATTTGTCGACTGGTATGAGTTTCGTGACAAGGACCCAAACCGCGGAGCGTTGCTCGTTGAAAAAGACGAGTTCGATAAGCCACTCGACAATATTGTTTACCTCCAACAAGGTTGGCGCGTACAGGACAGCCTTTGGTTTTACAACATGACACAGGGTTCAAACCTCATCCCCTACGATTTTTTTCTCCATCTCGAACAGGCCGATTCGACCTCATTATTTCGAGATAATACAAATATGAATCGCTACCGGTATTTACCGCAGGCCAAAACCAAATTAAACCCAGATGCTCTGCCCGTCGGCATGGCACGCGACACATACAAAGATAAAGACACAGGCAAAAGAAAAACGTATATGGGTTTCACCTGCGCTGCATGCCACACAAATCAGGTCAACTACAACGGAATAGGTATTCGCATTGATGGCGGTCCAGCAGCAGCAGATATGGAAAACTTTTTAATCGATCTTGCAACAGCGCTTGAGAGTACTTTAGCGGCCACCGAAAACGATAAAGAAAAAGGTGAACGTTTTTATTCTGCAGTGCTCGGAGAAAATGAATACCGCACTAAAGCCGAAATTGACAAGGACCTAAAAAAATTCGCACTACAAGTACGCACCTACACAGAAATTAATCATCCGGTTAATCAACATTTTGAAGATGGCAATAGTGATTGCGGCGCAATTCTTCATGCAACATCCTCCGAATGTGTCACTCATTACGGCTTTGCCCGACTCGATGCCTTTGGTCGCATCTATAATCGCGTGCTTGAGCACGTGATGAATAAGGATGAACTCAAAATAATTCTACAAAACACGCTTCCGAACGACATTTGGAATGATGTGGAAACGCCTCTCGAAAACTTATTTAACGAAGAAGACCAAACCCACTTGGTTGTTCGCGCATTGGCAATTGTACAACCACGTTTGGCTGAATCTGGACATGACATTCACGATAAGGTGCTCAACGCTCTAAGAAGCGAAATATACAACCCCGCCAACGGACCAGTTAGCTATCCATTTCTATGGGATATTCCCCAACACGACTATGTTCAGTGGACGGGGCTGGTTTCAAACGGCGACATCGGTCCGCTGGGTCGCAATGTCGGGCAAGTCATCGGCGTTTTTGGAACACTGGATTGGCAGGTAAAACCCGGTTGGACCTTTAATACCGTACTCGGTGGTCAGGGCTTCGGCGAAACACATATCGATTTTCGGTCTTCGATAAATAAACGCAACCTGCGTCGCGTCGAAAATCATTTACGATCCCTCCAATCGCCGCAATGGCCACAACATATTTTGGGAGAATTTGATCGGGACCTGGTTAGCCAGGGTGCGGCTATCTTCGAACAATATTGTGTGTCTTGCCATCATCACATCGACAGAGACGATCCCGACCGTCGCGTTATCGCGCATATGAGTAACCAAAAAACCATTCTTACCGATCCGGTGACCGCGAACAACGCGATAAATTATTCAGGCTATAGCGGCTTTGTAAAAAATGAATATGTGGGTACAGGCATGGGTAAAATCACCGTGCAGCGTGAATCTTCGCTCGCGCCACTCGTTAAATTTTCGACACAAAATGTGGTTACCGACTGGGACCCTGATAAAACACCTGTTAGGCGTGTCGCTGAATGGCTCTATGATACGCTCGCAAGTGTTTTTACCAACAAAGTAAAGACGACGTTAAAACATGGGGATTACGACCCGGCGACCACGGTTAATCCTTTCGCGCCGTTAAATTCATATAAGGGCCGACCATTAAACGGTATTTGGGCGACAGCCCCGTATCTGCACAATGGTTCGGTACCCAATCTCTACGAACTCCTGTTACCCAAGTACCGTCCAGGCGATCCACTTACTGACGAATTTGGCGAGCCAATCGAGTATCGCAGCGATGCGTTTTATGTAGGCTCAAGAGAATTCAACCCGGAACGCGTCGGCTTTAGAGACAATGGTTACGACGGCTTTTTGTTCGATACCAGTCTTCCAGGTAATGATAATGGTGGTCATGAATATGCCGCGGGGATAACGGCTGTAGATGCGAACTCAGATCCATTGCCGCCATTAAGCAAGGTGCAACGAAGGGCGTTATTGGAATATCTTAAGACACTATAGACCTACCACTGCCTTCGAGATAAAAAAATCTCGAAGGCAGTCCTGAAAGAATCAGGCTTATAAACCTTTGTTTAACTGATCGTTCTTCTACAAACGTAGCGAATGCAAGAATGTTGAAAGTTATACATGAAATACCTCCTTGTCTTCGCTATTTGAAATTAAAAATTAAGATCAAGCGTAAGACTTGCAGTTCTCGGTTGACCAACGCTCCATTGACGCCCGGTCCAGTGATCTGAACTCGCATAAAGTTCATCCGTTATATTTATAACATTCATAGTTAAACGCGTATTTTCATTAATTATCCATGCTAACGATATATCGAGCAGTGTATAAGAAGGCAATGGCGCATCCTCATAAGGCCGCTCATCAACGTACTGAATGTCTGCGCCAATGCGAATAAATTCAACAGGTGAATAAAGTACGCCGGTATTAAACGTCGTATCTGGAACATAAGGGGTTGGAATAGTCTCTGTACCTGTGCCTCTCTCGGCATCGACGATGGCGATATTCGTGTAGCCTGTTAAGCTATTCGAAAGTGCGTAATGCAGGCTCGCCTCCACCCCTTGGGAAGTTTGTTCCGGAATACTCACGACATCGGTAGGGTCTGAACTATCAGGATCGTCAATAAGCAGGTCTTTTTTGATGATATCAAACAACGCTAAGCTCCAAGTTAAACGGTCATTAAACAATGATTGTTTAATACCCGTCTCGAACTGCTCAATCGTCACTGTTTCAGATTCTCGGAAATTGCTTCTAACACGAAGAATATCACCGCCATTGGGATGCGTTTCACCGGTAGAGTATTGTGCGTAAATAGCCGTGTCATCGTTAAGGTCGTAGACACCACCGATTCTAAACATCAATGGATCAATATCCTGATGTAGCAAGTTATTTACAGAAGTATCCCTATTTCCCGCATCGTCATAAGTCAAACGCTCGTAGTCTGTCTCGATAGTGTCAAGACGGAGTCCAGCTAAAAGTGCAAAGTTGTCCACTATTTTTAATTGTGTCTCGACAAAAATGGCCATCTGTTCCGCATCCGAAACCTGATCAAGCGCAGCCACACTATCTGTAACGTCAGACCAGGAACCCGCGTCGAAATTATTTGGGTCAACAGTATCGAAATCGCCCCCCCAGTCAACCCGATCAGGATGGGTCGGGTTAAAGTTAGACGTGTAATTCATGGAAATATCGGTAAGCTCAAAACCAACCGACGTTTTCAAAGGCATCTCAGCTACACTCGATTCGATCACTAAGTTAGCGCGCAAACCATTTTGTTCTAACTCATGACGTATAATTAATGGATCCCATCGTTGAATAAGATCATTCTCACTATCGTAAAAATACGTTTCCACGGTTTGCCAATAACGGTCTGAATCGAGCGAGAAGAGTTCGGTGCTAAAAACCAGGGATTTGGAAATATTCCAGTCGGCGATTAGCCGCGTCATTTCATCCTGATACTGAATGCGGCTATCGCCCGCATTAAAGTTTAATTCTTCCCAATCTTCGTTGAAATCGCCGTCCACAATGGGGATACCGAAATAACGCATAGGTGACTGATCACCTTCGTCGTGTCTTAGGGTAAAAGTTACGTCGTCGGTTGGTTGCCACTCTAACGCCAATGCCAGCATCTCCGATTCTGAATCACCGTTGTTTACCCAGTTATCCGATTCGCTTTTACTGAAATCCACTCGCCCATTTAACGTCTCGACAATCTCACCAGTAACGCCCGCCCCCAAAAAACGTTCATTGTTTTCACCAGCGGTAAGCCTTAAATCCAAACCAAATTCATCACTTGGTGATTTGGGAACAACGTTAATTGCTCCAGCGACACCGCCCTGCCCATACATCACAGACGCGGGACCTTTAAGCACTTCAATTCGCTCGACACCCCATGTATCGAAAGGAAACGTGTTTGTTCCCGCTAAAGTAAAGTACTGGTTTCCATCATATAATTTTGTGACGGCATCCTGACCGGTAAAGCCGCGAGCCGTTACGCTAGTTCCACCGTTACCTGGATTTCCAGCACCGATAAAACCAGCGCTTCGCGTGATAGCTTTTAGAACGGATTGATCGCGTCGATAACGAATCGCATCACCACTAATTTCTTCTACGGTTGCCGGTATTTCATGGAGACTCAAATTTAATCGACTCGCCCCCTCACTAACCGAAGACAGCTCCTGCCCCAAAATAAAACTCTCCTCAATGGAATCGTCTTTTTCATCCGCAAAAGTGAACAATGACCCCACACTTAACGCTAGTAATAATGGTAATCTTTTGAACTTCATTTCATTTCCCCCCGAAGAATGAATCTTAAATTTGAAATTTTTTTTAAACTCTTAAAAATTGATTTTGTTCCTTAACAGTTGTCTTTCGTCGCTTCGAAAGTAAACGTTGCCATACACGAATCGATAGCCAACAGCCAATGCCAACTGCAAAGGTCATGATGAGTAATAACCCCCCCCAGGATAAATACCAGACCAGCCCACTATTTAGGCTTGGAAAAAAATCTCCACGATGCAGCCCCAAATAGAGCCATCGCGCTGTTTTTCTGCCGCCGTCGAAAACTGCTGCAATATCCAACGAAAGCCCATCGAGATAAATACGTTCGCCATCCTCATATATAATTCGGTAAACCGGAAAAGCACGTTTGTTGTGGTGATCGTAATAATAGCGATCACCTTTGTTGAGCAAATCGACCGACAAAGTGCCCACATCTGGGCGCATTCTGGTGGCCAGCTGCGTGACAGTGGGAAATTCACTGCCCGCAAACGGATCAATCGGCACACGTTGAATAAGCGTGGTTTTTCCAATGGCGTTTGTCGCAGTTAGATTGAGATATCCCGCGACTGTCGCACCTCTTACTTCGACGGTTTTCTCCGGAAGATTGAGAGAATCTAACTTTTCAAAAAACGTTGTTAATTGCGGCGTTAAAGAAAACCCTGGACCTCTTAAGTTTTGTTTTTCATTGGCAAAACTTCTTCCTTCCATCAAGCCCCATGGGTACATACTCATGAGACCGCTAAACAACCACATCAACATCAATACGCCAGCAAACAAACTGGTGTAGTGATGCCAAAGAAATCGGCCGCGGTAGGGGCTCGTTCGCCAATTGCCTTTGTGTCGCAGCCGAACAACACCCAAAATTGCGCCGACCACCACCATAAAAAGGGAAACAATTGAAAGCCAAATAACCAGTTGCACCCAAAGCTCGCTATTCGAACGAATAATTGTTGGGTAAATCCAGTGCACCACTGCACCAATCCAGCCCCAAGTTCGCTCATTAAAACTCACTTGCTGAACAATTTCTCCAGTGGTTTGTGAAAAATAAAGGTGATTTTTTTCAGCGTCGTTTAATTCAAATACGTCAAAAGGTGCGTATTTTTTTACGCCTGGGATAATAGACCATTGGTCAACGTCGACCTTTCCTAGCGACTGTATTGGCCCGGCATCTAAATGCGTTGCAATCTGTTTGGCATAAGCTAAACGCGCTTCGTCTGTTGTTTCTATTTGTGGTACGCCCGAAATCGCATCAAAAAAATAGCTTTCATTGCCGGAGTTCAATGTTAGTTGAGGACCAGAAGGTCTTTGTTCTATAACAAATGATTCAAACTGATGCTGGCTAATCAAAGATACATCGGGCGATTGACAGCACAGATTAAGCTCGAGAGGCGCCAGATAGCGGTATCGCTCATCGCTGCTTAGCGATGGGTATTGCACAAACATCATGACAAAACCACTAAGACACCAAAGCAAAATGACGAAACCAAAAACGATACCCAAATAGCGATGAAGCAGTACCGAGTACTTAATAACGTTTCGAGATAGCTTTTTAATACGAGAGTTTCTAAACGTTAGAGTGTTGATTTGTTGCTCTTCCTTTCCAAGTTATCAGTATGTTGCCGCCTTCTTATAAATGAGATGATATATCATATCATTTATATTTCACAAGATGGATTCCTTATTCATTCAATCCATCTTTGCTTAAGTAGGTACTCAGCATTCTGTGATGACAATAGAAAGGCAAAGAGTGTGCCGCAATCGTTAGCGACAAGATATGAAGAGCCTAATGAAATATAATAATCCATTTTCATAGAAGGTGGCTTTGACTAGCACCCTTTAAGGAGTGCTCGAACGAGACGACGTACCTCAAAATACAACTCATGTGAGCTTGACGCTTATCAAAGTTATCACTGTTTGAGGCATAGCCTCGATAAAACACGATCGCCACCTCCATAGAAGGTGGTTTTAAATCAATAATAAAATATGTTAAAGCCCTAACTCTGTGAGGCCTGGGTGATCTTCGGGCCGGGGCCCTTGCGGCCAGCGAAACAGACGCTGCTCTTCTGCGATGAAAATATCGTTAATACTTGCGTGCCGGGTCATCATTAAACCGTTTTTATCAAATTGCCAGTTCTCATTACCGTAAGAGCGACACCATTGATCTGCTGCGTTTTTCCATTCATAGCAAAATCGTGCTGCAATTCGATTCTCGTGAAAGGCCCACACTTCTTTCACGAGTCGGTATTCCATTTCCTTCAGCCATTTTTTTTCTAAAAAAGTGACGATAGCATCGCGCCCCTGAAAAATTTCGGATCGATTTCTCCACTTGCTATCGGGCGTATAAGCTAAAGAAACCTTGATAGGGTCACGCGTGTTCCACGCATTTTCAGCCATTCTGGCTTTCTGAACCGCTGTTGCAAAAGTAAATGGGGGTAAGGGTGGACGAGCGTCTGGCATAAATTAAGTCTCAATCTTCAGGGTTACGCCAGATATTAATCGATTTAATATCTGACTCTTGAACGGAGTAGATCGGTTTATTTAATTTAACTGTTTTGTCTGTGTCTTCCACGGTCAAAATCGCGATAACCGTTTCTATGTCTGCACAACCTGCTTCGCCACATTGAAGTTCACTTACAAGCAAGGTGGTGTCCCCAGGCAAGCGCCAGTGCTTAATCGCCCAGGCTTTTATTAATGTCGTTGTCGTTCCAGACAGATTTTTTTTGGGCTTCGTTTTTTTGCCCGTTAAATCATCAAACACGTGGCAAGCCTCTTAAAAATCCAACGCTTTCAGTTGAATACGACTAAACTTTCCCGTGTCGGTCCCGGCAAAAACGGTGTCACCTTCTAATGACCAGGCTAAGGCACTAATGGTTTCACCTGAAGGTACTCGCGCGATAATCGCTTCACCTTTCAAGTACTTTCCTATCAACACAGTGCCGTTATCATAGCCCGCAGCGATGATGGCTTCTGAGGGGTGAGCGGCAACCGCAGTCACAGTACCTTTAAACGAGTAACCAAATTCGTAAGGTGGTTTGCCACTTGGGTTACCATTGACAAAGGGCCAGACAGTCACACTATCTGCACCCGCAGCAGCCAGATGCTGGCCATCAGCTGACCAACAAAATGATCGAATTTTTGATGGGTAACCTCGCATCCTAAAACTATTCCTTGTCGACAACTCCCAGCAATGAATTTCTTTATCCAGAGTTGCCGTAACGAGATATCGGTCATCCGGGCTCCAGCTGAGATTCATATGAGCACCCTTTTGTTCTAGCTCATCGGTAAGCATTGCGGAGGGTACATCCCAGATTGCAACACCACCGTATCTGGCAATCGCTAACGTCGAACCCTCAGCGTTGAATTGAAGGCCGCTAATCGTGCCTTGGGGCTGAGGGATTTCATTAAGTACTCCATCCCGTCCTAACAGATAACAGGTTTTATTCACGGAATAAGCGATAGCGCCCGAAGCAGAGACTGCAATGTGTTCAATCCATCCCTTTTCCAGGCTAACCCTCGTGCTGAGGCCATCGCCAATTTCTAATAGCTCACCGTTATCTGTGCCTACCAAAACACTCGTAATACTTGGGATTCCAGCAGCGCAAATTGGCAAACCTCTAGCGGCAAAATCTTTCTTATTCGCCAGTTTTAGCTCTGTGGCATCGGGAAAAGATTGCACACCGCCGTTTCCCAAACCAACGAAAATTTTGTCGTTAACGCTTAAGATAAATGTAATAAAAGCATTTAACGCAAGCTCCTCTACCTGGACATGCGAAGAAAGAGTATTTGCACCATAATCGTTTAGAGACTTTAGCTCTGAGTACATGCTAAAAAGTCCTTACGAAGATCATTTTCATCTAAATTTCGGCCGATAAACACTAAACGGCTTTGGCGATTTTGATCACCCCAGGGCTCACCCCAAGTGCTATCCATCACCATATGGACACCCTGGAACACGTAGCGATTTTCCTGATCTGCCAAATTAAGAATGCCTTTGCTTCTCAAAACGTCGACACCTCGGTTCATAATGAACGCACGTATCCAGCTGGAAAATTTTTCAGGCACGATCGGTATGGAAGTTGTCAGAGATACGCTGGTAATAGCGTCATCGTGTTCATGATCATCTTCCTCTTGTAGCAGCTGCGGTTCTATTTCAAGAATTCGCTGTAAATCAAACGCACCACAACCAAGTACTTTATCAATCGCGACATTACTTTGGCTTGTTTCGTAAATTTTCGCATAGTGATTTAGAGCACCTATACTCTCACGCACTTTTGCTAGCTGCGCTTCATCTACTAAATCCGTTTTATTGAGCAGCATCACATCTGCAAATGCAATCTGCTCTTCGGCTTCATGACTATCTTCCAGGTGCTCGGCACAATGTTTCGCATCGACAACAGTGACGACGGCGTCTAGCTTCACACGCTCTTTTACATCATCATCCACAAAAAACGTTTGTACAACGGGGGCGGGATCGGCCAAGCCTGTGGTTTCGATAATCATTCCATCCAAGTGATCACTTCGTTTTAAAAGCGTGCCAATAATACGGATTAAATCACCGCGAACGGTGCAGCAAATGCAACCGTTGTTCATTTCAAATATCTCTTCATCAGAATCGACGACAAGGTCGTTATCAATGCCCTCCTCGCCGAATTCGTTAATGATAACCGCATATTTTTTCCCGTGATCTTCTTTCAATATCCGGTTAAGAAGTGTCGTTTTTCCCGCTCCCAGAAATCCAGTAATAACGGTTACTGGTAGTTTTTCAGTGACCATAGCTACCTCTCAGTTAAACCTGCCATAACACCCTCTTCCCAGTCTGTTAATACGTCTTATAAGGTAAAAATTTACCATTGAGTGTAACCACAACTCGATCACCTTTAGGATCTTCCTGGCGTTGAATATCCATACTGTAATCAATTGCACTCATAATGCCGTCACCGAACTCTTCTTCGATTAAGGCTTTAAATGTCGTACCGTAAACTTGAATGATTTCGTAGAAACGGTAAACCAATGCGTCGGTGGGCACAGCTTGACCTAAAGAACCGCGATACGGAACCGTGGTAAGCAAGGCGATTTCCTCTTCTGTTAAATCCAAACACTCCCCTGCTATTTTGGCCTGCTCGGGTGACATGCTCATTTGTCCCAATAAAGCTGCCGTTGTCCATTCTTTAGATAAACCAACAGCGTCTGCGATCTCAGACCATTTGATTCCCTTAGCCAGTTTTTTTGCAACAATTTTTTCTGTGAGTTCTTCTCGTTTCATATGGCTTTTCTCCAAAAATTAAACTTATGTCATTGTGAATTAATACGTTATTTACACTAACGAAATATGGGTAGTGTTTTCAGATTCCATTTCGGTCTCCAGATTTGCTGACGGAGCAACAATCGGTGGATTTTTCGGGTCGTAATCGCTCCTGCTAATTTCTTCTGCAAAAGTTTCCGAGCGCGCCACCAAAAAATCCATAAGGTGATTTCGCATCGGATAATAATTGGGATGTCGGTGTACCGTATTGCGGCACCGGTCATCAGGTAGCGTATTCTGAACAATTTCGCGGATTTTTGCATTGGGACCATTGGTCATCAAGATAACCCTGTTCGCCAGCAAAATAGCCTCATCGATATCATGGGTGATCATAAAAACGGTTTGTTTTGTTTGCCGGCATATGTTCAACAGCTCCTCTTGCAAATTGCCGCGAGTAAGTGCGTCGAGCGCACTGAAGGGCTCATCGAGCAGCAATATTTTTGGCTGCACGGAAAGCGCTCGAGCGATACCCACACGTTGTTTCATACCTCCCGATAACTGAGAAGGTTTTTTGTTATTCGCATTTTTTAATCCAACAAGGTCAATATATTTTTGTGCATGTGCTTCGATTTTGGCTTTCGACCACGATTTAAATTTTGATTTAACCGCATAACTGATATTTTGCATCACAGTCATCCATGGCATTAGCGCATGGGACTGAAAAACAACAGCACGATCCAAACTTGGTTTGTTTTGCTCTTTACCATCGACAATGATATAGCCATCACTGGCTTGATCGAGGCCGGCCAGAATGTTGAGCAAGGTTGTTTTGCCGCATCCGGAATGTCCTATTAGACAAACAAATTCACCTTGTTTTACATTGAACCAAATATCGCTAAATACTGTTACTGGTTCGCCAAGCTTTTCTGGCGAAGGGAACACACGACTCAAGCCTTGTGTAGAAATATATTTTTCGTCAATCATTACGTACCCGTTTCACTTCATTAAATGTTTAATCTTCGTAGGCAACCAGTCGGCTTATTTGTGCAAGAACCTGATCTAAAAGCATGCCGATCATGCCGATAAAAAAGATGGCTGCAATAACATTGGTAATACTCAAATTGTTCCATTCATTCCAAACGAAATATCCGATACCTGTTCCTCCTACAAGCATTTCGGCTGCAACGATGACCAACCATGCAATACCAATCGCAATTCTCATACCTGTCATAATCGTCGGTGCAGCGGCGGGAAGGATTACGGTTAGCGCTTGCCTGAATGGTTTAACCTCTAGTGTTTTGGATACGTTTATCCACTCTTTGCGCACTGTCGAAACGCCAAATGCCGTGTTGAGCAACATAGGCCAAACGGAACAGATAAAGATGACAAAAATGGAAGAAATGCCTGAGTCTTTAATGGTGTAAAGCGCTAAAGGCATCCACGCCAGTGGCGAAATGGGTTTCATTATTTGAATGAACGGATCCAGGGCGCGATAAATTAATGGTGACATGCCAATCAAAAAACCCAAGGGGATCGCCACCACAATTGCAAAGCCAAAACCGATGCTTACGCGACCAACCGAATAGGCTAATTGAATGCCGACACCTTTATCATTGGGTCCGGCATCGTAGAACGGATCGGCAATATGCCCCCAAATTTCGCTACCGACATCCCCGGGAGAAGGGATCGCCGACGCGCCTTTCGCAGTGGCTCCCATTAATGCAGCGTATTCAGGGTCCATCTCTGGCGCTTCCCCACCTAAACTGGAAACGATGGCCTGCCATAGCAAAACAAACACGACAAATATTAAAATAGATAGCAAAAATGCTTTAATTTTTTCATTACTTAAAATAGAACTCATTCGATGCTTGTCTCGTTCGGTTGTTTTTAAATGGTGTTTTCGCTTGTTTTAATACATTGAATCTGAGCGCTATCAACAATTCGTGCCTAATGAACTATTGATAGCGCCAGGACTTAACCCGTGAAGGAATTACACGCGTTTAATATCGAAGCTATTGACATACTCCTCAGGTTTATCCGGATCAAACGTTTTACCCATGATCGTATATTTCTGATAAGTACTCGCCGGAGGCGTAGCGTATGGACCATCCAGCGCCATTTCTTTCATTAGCTTCTGTGCATCCGTTGCCAGATACACCTCTTCAGCGACTTTTTTATAATCGAAGTCTTTTTTCACATAGCCCCAACGTTTCATCTGCGTCAAAATCCAGACAGCCATCGAGTGCCACGGGAAAGGGTCAAAGTCAATTCGATCAGGCACATTCTTTATATTACCCAGGCCGTCGGCGTAACGGCCCACCAGAACCTGTTCAAGTACGGTTACAGGCTGGTTAAGGTAATTTTTTGGAGAAATCGCTTGCGAAATGTCTTTGCGGTTGCTTTTAATGGAAGCAAAATTGGTCGCATCCATAATGGATTTCCACAACGCCAGGAAAGTATTTGGGTTTTCTTCGATAAAGCCTTTACTCGCTGCAAATGCGCAGCAAGGATGCTTATCCCAAATGTCCTTGGTAAGTTTGTGAATGTAGCCAACGCCATCGTAAACCGCGCGCTGATTAAATGGGTCTGGCGATAAATAGCCATCAACATTATCTGCACGCAAATTCGCAACCATTTCCGGCGGTGGAAGCACACGGATTTGAATATCCTTATCCGGATCAAGACCATGTTCTGCAACGTAATAGCGAAGCAGGAAGTTATGCATCGAATACTCGAAAGGAACAGCAAATTTAAATCCCTTCCATTTTTTCGGATCGTTTTTATCTTTGTGCTTGTTCGAAAGAACAATCGCCTGTCCATTAATATTTTCGACAGCGGGCATTGTCCACGGCGATGCGGTTGAGCCAGCCCCCAAGCTAATAGCAAGCGGCATTGGCGTGAGCATGTGTGCCGCATCGTATTCACCCGACAACGACTTATCGCGAGAAACTGCCCAACCCGCCGTTTTAATGACATCCACGTCTAAGCCATATTTTTTATAAAAGCCCATCGGGTGCGCCATGATGATGGGGGTCGCACAGGTAATAGGGACGAAGCCAACATTCAGCTTGGATTTTTCTAACGGACCTTTTGCCTCCAGCACGGCGGCCTTAACAGAATCTAGAGGCAGAATGGACGCGATTGCAGCATACGCAGTGCCTGCGCCAACCGCTTTCAAAAATGAACGACGGCTGCTATCTGTACCAAAAATACCGCGCACAATGGCTGACTCAACGCTTCGTGCAAGCGCTTCCTCCATGTCTTCTCCAGTCGGCTCAGCAATATCTTTAAAGGACGTTTGCTTGTACTGAACTTTTTCTTCTTTCCCAGAGTCAGAGAAATCAGCCGCTGTGCGGGACGGATGTTCTGCCGGAGCAGAGGTTTGTTGTAAGTTATTGCTGGTTTGAGTCACTTCTTCACAGGCAAAACGTGAATCCGCGGTGGCCCCAGCCATAGCCATTTGGTGCTCTAAAACGGAACGATGCTGACCACAGGGACAGCCATTCCAAAGCAATTTATCAGGGTCAAATGGGTTTGCATAAGCGCCCATAATGTTATCTCCTAATTGGTATTCCACTACTTTTAAGTAAGTAATTAGAATATTACGGAGGTCGCCGTTGACCTTTAGCCTGGCGAAATCACCGTTGACTTCACCACGCAATTAAAACCCGCAACTGTATCCCCCGTTGGATGACGCAGGTTTAAAAATAATAATTAATTCTCCTTATCGAGTAATTCAGCTGTCGCAATTGTCATCTCAGCTACCTCAATAAGTTTTTTCCCGTTTTTCATCGCGTATTTGCGTAGATAATCGTAGGCTTGCGCTTCGTCCAAGCCGCGATTTTTCATAATCAGACCCTTCGCTTTTTCGGTCACAATTCTGTTTTCCAAGCGGCTTTCGAGAACACTAATTTGTTGTTGTAAATCACTAACAACATCAAAATTCGCAAACGCTGCATTTACGGCGTGTTTAATTCGATTGGATTGGACACCGAGCGAAACAAAAGCGGTCACTCCCACCTTCATGACAGAAGTCATGGCTTCTTTGTCAAGGTCATTGATCAAAAGAAGTACCGGCATGGGCCTCTGCTTCTGCAGCGCTTTTAGCTGTTGCAAAATGACATTTGAGAAGGGTTCGGCATATAAGACCAGAAAAAGATTTTGAGCACTGATAGATAATGTTTTTTCCACTACCTCAGGTATTTCTGCACCGCTTTCGACTGTGTTGAATCCCATATTGCCCAACAGCTCTATGACTAATAATCGTCGCTGAGGATCACCGTCTACCACCAACGACTTGGCGCTGGCAGGCAGTGTGACTCTTTGTATCTGGTTATCAATCACAACGTGCATCAACTAACTCTCGACTGAAGAATCAATATATGGGTTTGATATATAGCGTCAGCACCAAGCATGCCAATAGTCTAACTATGCGTAAAATTCGTCGAATTGGTCGCCAAAAGTGTTGTAAAACGCGGTTAATATACGCTACTTGATGGATTTCAATTTGTGGTTGCTCTTCGTAAGCCAAGTGGTAAAACTACTATATTTTGTAATTTACGAAATATCGGAAAAATAATTACGATATTTCGTAGAACCTCTTGCGCTAAGAGTACACCAGCCAAATCAGAATTTTATTGAGTTTTATATGACGAACCAGGTTCAGAAATAAGAATGAGATAGGGGGAGTATTCAGAATGGAAATTAAATACTGTTATAAAACGAACATTTTATAAAATATAATTTTCATATTTATTTGTAATCTCTAATATCAATTTTGTATTTTTTGATCCTTGAACTTAAAGTTGTTGGTTTGATGCAAAGTCGTTCGGCCGCACCATTTTTACCAAACACTTTGCCGTGACACTCGATGAGCGCAGATATAATATTCTGTTTTTCTCTATCCTTTAACTCTTGTTCAGTCACGACTTTTTTAGGATCAAGCGCTTTTGGAACGACTAGATCGGGCCTGTGCTCATCTTTGGCGATATCATGAAAATGCGCCTGGTTGTCTGACGATAAAATGGCCTGGCGTTCCATTAGGTTTTCGATCTCTCGTATGTTGCCGGGCCAATGGTACGCAAGTAACTTTTCCATTTCATCATCGCTAATTTTTAAGTAGGGCTTGTTCGCTTTCTTAGAGGCCCTTCTAAGAAAATGTTCAGCTAGCAACGGAATATCTTGCCTACGCTCACGCAGAGGTACAGATTCGATAGGAAAGACATTGAGGCGAAAATACAGATCATCGCGAAACTCTCTCTTTTTAACCATATCGTTTAAGTTGCGATTGGTCGCAGCAATAACTCGCACATCCACTTTGCGACTTTTAGACTCACCTACCCGTTCGAACAATTGTTCTTGCAAGACGACGAGCAGTTTTCCTTGCAATGAAAGCGGAATTTCCCCGACCTCATCCAAAAACAATGTGCCACCATCAGCCAATTCAAATCTACCTAAGCGTGCTGACGTCGCGCCAGTGAATGCGCCTTTAGCGTGGCCGAACATCTCTGATTCGAACAGGTCTGGCGGAATGGCTGCACAATTTACGCGAATCAAGGGTCTATCACGCCGCGCACTTGACTCGTGTATGGCCCTAGCAATGAGCTCCTTCCCTGTACCGGATTCTCCGGATATCAATACTGTCACATCTGTTGGGGCCACCAATGCAATTTGCTGCTGAATAGCATCTACCGCTGGACTGTTGCCAACAAATTCCGTGTGATTGAATTCAGACCGAATTTCCTCTTCAAGATAAGCTTTTTCCTGCTCTAATCGGTTTTTTAATGATTCCACTTCATTAAGCGCGGACAAAAGACGATTTTGAACGAGGCGTTTTTGTGTGACATCACGAAAAATAACAACTGCGCCCATGATTTCGCCGTTATCACGGATGGGTGTGCTCGTGTATTCCACGTCAATAGGCTTACCGTCCTTGGTCCAAAAAACTTCATTGTCAATTGAGTATTTAACCCCATCGCGAAAAGCGTGGTAAATTGGGCAATCGTCAATATGATAATGTGTGCCTGTTCGATGGCTGTGATGAAGCATCTCATGTGCATTTTTTCCAAGCAGCTCTTCGGCCTTCCATCCCAATATTCTTTCGCCAGCCGGATTTAAAAAGGTCGTATTACCCTCCGCATTAATGCCATAAATCCCCTCACCTGCCGCTTCTAACAGTAGATGGTTTTCTTTTTCAAACTCTTGAAATACGGTGTTCATTCTGGCCCAAGAGCCTATACCGCTTTGATAATGAGCAACCCGATCAGCTTCCATCCGACGTTGATCCAATAGCTTTAAATCTTGAAAGTCGATTATTAGATGGGCGTTATCGTTGACTACGACGGATTTCGCCGACAGCTCCACCTTAAGTAAGGCACTATCTTCTTGTACGAAGACTAATTTATTTGTCCAAGCCTGACCAAGCTCGAGAACCTCTTCGGTAAAAACGACCCACTCGCTGATTGATTTACCGAAAAGTTTACTGAGTTTTATTCTCTTTAAATGCTCTAACGAGCGATCCAATAATGCGCATGCAGCAAGGTTTGCAAGAACAATTTTATCCGCATACGGGTCTATCAAAACTTGAGGGACAGGACTGGATTCGAAAAGTTCTCTGGCTAACCTGAGCACCTAACTCACACACCTCTATTATTTACATTGTTCTAAGACTGAGCAATTCAAGTGCCAATCTACGATATTTCGTAGAAAACCATCCTTAGCCGATTCCACGAAGTGATGTAAGCCGTTAACTCTATGATTTTATGTCTTGTGGCGTGGAAATAACTAATAGCAGCAATGCTGAAAAAAATCGGTAAATGCCTTATTACCGTGCTAGCCATCGAAATTAGCACCAAAAAGTCGCAATAAAATATATAGAAAGGGTACTAGGGCCTTTTAACACTCACTGGTACGCTCAGCCCTTATTTGAGATACCCTCTTTTTGAGTTCCTTCTGAAGGATGTTTCTGGCATAGGGCTTCATTGCCTTCCATTTTTGGCATTCCTGCCGAGTGCGGCCACAGCCCAGGCACCAGCCTTGAGGCCCGGAAAATTCACAAACATCAATACAAGGGCTCTTATTTCGTTTCACTGTTTTGCCCCCTCATTATTAAATGCATTTTTAACTAAGTACTCGATCTATTAAAGCGTACTCAACACTTGATCAACACCCGCCTCGAGCTGCCGAAGAAGATTAAACTCATCAAAAATCCGTTGTTCCAGATTCTTATAATTAAGCGGCAGTGTTCGCTGACAAATGCTGTAATCCTTACCAATGGTTTGATATCCCTTCCAACGCTTTATGCGATCACCTTCTATCTCCAGAAATTTTTTAATAAACTCGGGCTGAGACGGACAATCATCCTCAGCATGCATACAAACTGGAAATATTTTTTGTTTAATCTGGGGTGCTTCGATATACGTTTCAAAATGGATTCCACCTTGATTTTGATTGTACCAGCTCACTTTGTAGAGTTGCAGGTAAGCGCCACGGTTATATATTTCCCAATCATCTTCAAACCAATTTGACTGTTTTAGTTTTTTTTCCAGATTGCGAAATATATTTTTTATATCTTTCATACATTAAAAGCGATTTGTATTATTTGGCATATGTGTTTGGCGCAAACACGCGCTCAGTCAGCCAGGTATTTTCAATAAAAACCATTCATCTTCCCGGTTACTCACCTCGAAAATTTCTTCATCAGCATTTGATATTAGTGCTGATTAAATGCGTTTAATAACGAGTTAATGTTGTACTTCATCATGCCCAAGTAGGTACTCGCCGGGCCGTCGATCTCACTTAACGCATCGGAGTACAAACGCCCCCCAATTGCAACACCTGTCTCGTCTGAAATACGCTCAAGTAAACGCGGATTATTAATGTTCTCAACGAACAGCGCATTTACATTTTGCTCACGAATCTGATCAATAACATTGGCAACATCTGCCGCCGTTGCTTCAACTTCTAAATTAATGCCAATTGGCGCAAAAAACTGAATATTAAACTCACGCCCCAAATAACCGAATGCATCGTGGCTTGTAACCACAATCCGCTTACTCGGTGGAATCTTCTCCATCTTTCCAGTCAACTCCTGCTCCAATTGGCTTACTTTTTTTAGATAGGCTTGTCGACGCTGGATTAAAGCATGTTTATGTTCAGGCAATAGCGTAACTAACATTTGAGATATGTTATCAACATACACTCTAATATTTTCTATACTCTGCCACGCATGAGGATCAAGTTCTCCATCTTGTGACATCGCCTTAATGCCTTCACTGGCGACAAGCTGTTTGGTTTTCGATCCATTATTTTCGATTAACCGTGTAATCCAACCCTCGAATGCTAAACCATTGAAAATAATTAAATCGGCTTTAGAAATCGCAACAGCATCGGAGGGTTTTGGATGATACATATGTGCATCACTGTTACGTGCGACCAGATTTACAACGCTAACGTGTTCACCACCTAATTCTTTTGTTAAGTCTTCCAGAATAGAAAAACTCGTTACGACATGAAGTTTTGCGTCATGCGCTAGCGCAGTATTTGTCGTAATCAGCACCAATAACAATAAAACCTTACGAATTTTGTGCATGGATTTACCCTGTGAAGTGACGCTTCAGATAGAGCCTTTCAAAAAGGCCGCCTTTCGAACCGACAAATAGTGATGTAACGTAAATCGTACCCAGCGAAATAACGATGGCAGGCCCCGCGGGTAAATCGAAATAAAATGACAAAAGTAGCCCGACGTAACAACCAGCAAAACCTATTAAAACTGCGCAGACCAAAATCCCGTCAAGTGTCTTTGCCCAAAATCGCGCTGCTGCCGAAGGTAAAATCATCATGCCGATCGCCATCAATGTACCCAAAGCGTGAAAACCAGCAACTAAATTGATGACCATTAAAAATAAAAAGCCGTAATGTGCTAACGAACTCAAATGACCTGAACGGCGCAAAAATGACGGGTCGACACATTCAATCACGAGGGGTCGGTATAAAACAGCTAAAAGGATAAGGCTCACACTGCCAATGCCAGCTAACAATAAAAGCGCAACATTATCGAGCGCAAGAATATTTCCGAATAGCACATGAAATAAATCCACCTTACTTTGCTTAACGGAAAGTGCTATTACGCCCAAAGCGAGGGATATTAAACAGAATGCCGCCAAACTAGTGTCTTCTTTTAAGTGCGTACTGCGCGCAACCCAACCCGCGAGGATCGCGACCGCTAGACCCGCTATAAGTCCGCCAAGTGTCAGCCCAAACAAGGATAAGCCCGATAGCAGATAAGCTATAGCCGCTCCGGGTAGGATCGCATGCGCCATCGCATCTCCCGTTAAGCTCATTCTTCGCAGCGTCATAAATATGCCGACGGGTACAGCGCCCAGACACACCGCAAGGCAACCAACAAGTGCGCGCTGCATAAAAACATATTCGCCAAAGGGACCAAGCAAAAGCGTATTCAAATCAGGCAACACCCCGTAAACACCAGTTGTTGCGCTCATCGAAAGCTTCTGAGAGCCGGGTTGCTCTTTTTAAGTTTTCACTTGTCAATACCGTCTTCGATGCGCCTTTAGCGATGCATTCTCTGGCTAGCAACAAGGCTTCCGGACAGTGCTCTCGGACATAGTCCAAATCATGAGTTACCATGATCACCGTGCGACTGTCTTGATGCCATTGCCTGATGACCTGGGTGAGGTCGGCGAGCGTTTTTGTATCAATCGCATTAAAAGGCTCGTCCAATAAGATCACCGGCTGATCCTGGAGCAGAACTCGTGCAAACAAACTGCGTTGCAGCTGTCCACCAGAAAGCGTATTGATCATGCGGTTTTCGAAACCTTGTAAGCCAACCGCAGCGATTGCGCTTTCGCACTTCTTGTAGTGCTCTGAATTAAGAGGCTTTGCAAAACCAATGTGAGGCCATAAACCGGTCGCAACCAATTCAAATACAGTGACAGGAAAGCTTTTATCTAATTGTGTTTGCTGAGGCAGGTGGGCGACCATGTCGGGCTGTAAACCATCAATAGCCCCTTCATCGACTGCTGATAGCCCTGCCATCGCATTGAGCAAAGTAGATTTTCCAGCGCCATTTGGACCCACAATGGCCAGCCATTCACCTTTTTGGATAGTTGTAGATAAGTGATGCACCGCAGGGTGCCGGTCATATGTGAGAGTAAGATTGTTGAGCTGAATAGTCATGATGGATAGATCACTCGCAGAGCTAACGCCCATATAAACAGGCTCAATACGAGCACCAACCCTAATCGGCTAAAAATACTCCAATACAAAAAAGGCTTAATCTTCATTACTTTCTCATTAATAATCGCTGACCGTTATCTAAATCCGGGTTTTGCTAACTCACACTATTTCTGCTTTCTTTGAGTGCATAAATCATGGTTCTCGGTATCAGCACTCAAAACTCATGCCATGAAAGCGTCCAGCAGAATAAACCGCGATAGGCTCCAGCCATCTCGGCCTTTATTATTGGATACCTAGATTATGATTAGAGAATCATATGCTGTAATGATGTGATATATCGTATCATATTCAAAATATTGCTCTCCATACACATTTTCGTTCTTCCAACAAAAACTACGCTTTGTAAGGCTAATTGAGAGCGCAGGCGCTATTTAGGTAGCGCTGTCATGCACAGGATTAACTTAAAGAATGAGCGTTTCCCACTTAAAAAGCGCGGAGCAACAACCACCTTGTATGGTTGGGTAATGAAAAAGCACTGAAGCTTAAAAAGTAAAAACTCCTATCTGAGTTTTTGTATGGCACGCCACAGAGGATTTACCAAAGTGCGCCCATGCGCTTCGCCACTGTGTGGCTCGTTGCAAATTGCTGCGCAATTAGTCGAACCTGACGAAGCTTCTCACCCGCCCAAACTTGCCATATAAAAAAACCGGCAC
>JANQJP010000033.1 GCA_028281575.1 Cellvibrionaceae bacterium | reverse complement strand
GAGCAGGAGAGAAGAGCGAGGGAGAGAATGAGGATGCTCAGGGTTTTGCTATGGCGTAGCCGCATGGGTCGTGTTTGGCACTTGTGTTCAAGGTCTGTTGAGACAAAATATACCAAGAAGTGGCGAGGGAGTGAAAAGGTTTGGCTGGCTAATGTGGGTAAGAATGCCTGAGTAGTGTAGGCAGGTTAAACGATTGTAGAATTTGGTGTAATGAGTAATGTGTGATGTATTATTTGCAGTATACGAAATAATAGTGTATAATTAGATGGATTAAATAGGTGGCTGTATGGCTGTTAACAATTGATGCAGCAGAAGCGCACTGGCTATAGCGCCCCCAACAGATATTCAAACGGAACATAAGAAAGCCTTCAGGGCTGAAATCACAGGCGCCCTGCGTAATTCAAAAGACTCGATTGTCAAATGAACGAAGAATAAAAATAGCAGGAGAACAATTAGTTGACCGAATTAAGTCATGGTTAGGTTTTTTTCTTGCTTTTCTTGATAGGCCATTTCTACTGTTTGTATTGCTATTATTATTCGCACATCGTTTCAGAGGTTAAATGTTCAGTAAATCCATTAAGATACATTAATAATACACTTGGGCGGGCTGCTTAGAATTTTATATTGCCAGTTATTTAAAAGTACTGGCGATCAACCTACGGGAATTTTACCCCAAGACTAAAGCGAGGAAAGAAGCATGGCAACTAGCGACATTACAAAAATTATTACGACTCTCTTAACAGCACCTACAGAAGCCGTAGTACAAGCCGCGACAGTTCAACGTAAATGCTGGATAGATTGGCTTAAAGATGTCCAGCGTCTCGTGAAAGATTCAGTTGACGAGGTGCAAAAGAAAAAAATAATTGATGAACATATGAAGATCGCTCCCATATGGAAGTTGGGGGCACAAGTATCTGTTGGTATTACGATGCGAGTAGCGTCAATAGAAAGGTCTGAGGGCAGTGCCTCTCTTGGTTTGGGCATCGGTTTGCTACAAGCTTCTGGTTCTTTTGGATTTATGCAAGAATCCACAAACGAAAGCATTTTGCAAGCACGTGCACAATATGCCTTGTCGAATGATACAGAGATAACTTTATCTGAATACCTATCCGATCTGGGAGTAACCTTATCTAGCGCGGCAGATGTTCAAACGGCCATTGACAAACTAAGCGTTGCCGCAACGCCTTTTGCAACCGATTAAATTCTATGAGTAAAAAAAGTAAGGAATCGAAAAGCACACAGCAAATAGATACGCTTGATAGTTTATTGGTCGCCCTACAGAAATCCCTGAGCCGAGTAAATAGGGCATCATCTAGAGTAGATGTTACTCAAGCGCGTTCTTTGATTGTTGGAGACGTAGCATTCAACTTGGCATGTAAATGCGATTTATCCGAAGGCGACAAGTTGACGTTAAATGATGTTGGTAGTGTTTCATTGAACCTATCAGGACACATAAACACGGATATTGGAGTGGTTAGATTAAAGGAGGAGACTGATGCCGCCACCAAATAGAAGACGAACTAGACAACCAATCAGTAACGATAGAACCGATCTTGATGCGCTTTCGGTAGGTGACGTATTTGCTTCAGCGATTGATGAGGTGATGCAAATGCGAGATAGCGGTAAATTTACTGGAGTTGTAGATGTGGGTGTTACGTTCAAGTCAGTAGCGGTTGACCGAGACGGCTTTCTATCGGTTGTTGTTGGAGGTAATGATAGCCAAGAAACAACTACCCAGATTCAACTAGCTACTAGGGTACATCTTGAGAAAGAAGCATAGGAGTAACCATGTGACGGTTGTGAGTGTTTTGCCTCAGCTGGAAATGGAGAACTGCCTTTGCAGAGTTAGTTGGTTAACGTTGTCTGCAGTTGTTGAAACATTGTTGGACTTGAGTCGCTCTCTGTATTCCAGTCGTTTTTGTTTCCGAGCCTCTCTGGCGGCTTCAAGTTTTTGGTCGCGTTCTTTGAAAATCTGAGTGTCTCGGCCCTCCAACTTGTCCTTTGGAGCAATATAGCCAATCGCACTGTGTAACCGTTCATTGTTGTAGAAACTGATATACCCGTCTATCTGGTTTCTGGCGTCTTCCAGCGAAAGGGCAACCTTGGGGCGGATGCATTCGGCCTTGATGGTCTTGTGGTACCGCTCGAGTTTACCGTTGCTCTGCGGGTAGAACGGTGAGGTGCGGACGTGGCTCATACCGGTCAGCCGGATATACTCCTTGAAGTCCTTGGCGATGAACTGTGGACCATTATCGGAAATGATGCGTGGCTTGGCTTCCGGAAACTTCTCACGGGCACGCTGCAGGATGATTTCGACATCCTTCTCGGTCATGGCCTTGCGCAGTTCCCAGTGGACGATGTAGCGGCTGCAGCCATCCAGAATGCTGCACAGGTAGTAGAAGGTGCCGAGAAGATTGACGTAGGACACATCAATATGCCAGTGTTCATGCGGCTTTAAGGGTTGTTCAAAGCCCTTGCCTTTCCTGCCCTTTTTTGTATTCCAGCGTCGAAGCAGTCCGGCGGCGCTCAGCACACGGTAAACGCTGCTGGGGCTCACGGCAACAATATTTTGATCGAGCATCATATAGGTCAAACGACGATAACCCTCCAAGGGATACTGAACATGGAAATTGATGATGGCTTGCTTCTCCCAATCTTCCAGCCAGAAGTCACGGGGAATAAGGGCATTGTGCTCATTGACTTTACCATAGCGACTCTGCCAGTTGTAGTACTTGCTGGGCGCAAGACCAAGCCATTCGATAAATCGCGTCACGGCAATGCCGCTCTTCTTGGCGGCATCGCGAATATCATGGGGGACCCAGGACGCGGTTAGAGTTCCCCAAGATCCTTTTTTAACTTGACATGCTCTTCCATGAGTTCAGAGAGCACGTCGTTTTTGTTCCTTAGCTTGGCTTCGAGTTGTTCGATACGTTTCTGTTCAGCATGGTTCTGCCGGGTGTGCTTTTTCTCGAATGCGGCGGGGCCGTTCTCGAAAAATTCCTTCTGCCAGCGGTAGAAGACGGTAGGCTGAAGATGATATGCATCACAGATATCTGAGACCGGTACTCGGTCAACAAGGTGGCGTTTAAGAATGAAAACCTTTTCCTGGGATGTGTAATTTTTTCGCTGTTTGCGCATGGTGAATTCCTCCGTTTTTCTACGCTAACTCTTACGACGGAATTCTCCAATTCACGATGAACCAAAACATCCGCTCGCTGTGCTCACTACAAATACGCCAGTTACGGCTGGCGTTAACCTCTATGAGAAAAAAATCGGAAAATAGAAGGTCAATGAATTTTAAAAATACAGTAAATTTCATCCTGATTGTTGCGCTTGTGGCAACCCCGATAACTTTAGCTGTAATCGAAAAGACCGCTGCGGCATCGTTAAGTCTTATAGCATTGTCATTTGCGTTAGTTTTCTGGAACTTGGATAGATTTTCCGAATTTAAGGGGGCCGGCTTTGCCGCAAAACTTAATACAGCTGTTTCTGAAGCATACGCTGCTATTGATGAGGTGAAGTCATTAGCAATAAGTATTTCGTCACCGGTAGCATCGCTAATGGCGGTGAGTAGCTCCTTTCAATATCTGCACTTAAAGTACAAGCTGGAATATGCAGAAGAGATACGCAACAGTTTAAAAGAGCTGAAAATTTCTGACGAAAAAATCAGCTCAGCTCTATCTGCTCTTTATGATAGAGTCTCTGAGGATCATATTAAGAAAGCTCTTTGGGCGTTGAATGAGCAGCTAGGCGAAGGTCAAAAACTATTCAAAAGTTACGACGAGATTGATCCCGATTCATGGCCCTTGGATGCTATAAAAAGGGAGTCCAAGAAACTTGGCGTCAACATAGATGATAAGATTAAAGAGTACGAATATTTTGTCCAGAACAAAAAGCTTCTCACGCCTGAAAACTGGCAAGGTTAACAAGGCCATCAATTTGACCGCCTTACGCTTCGCTTCAGGCGGCAAATTATGGCGGCGTTATGCGGAGTAGTCGACGATGAAAGAAATTGGACCTCAGTATGCGCTTGATGACTCATTCAAGGCCGCCGCCCGGCTCCACCAGTCCAAATACCGCGCAGCGGTTCTTGGTGTCGACTACTTGGATTACGGCAATCGACTGACTGATTCTGATGGCCGAGCTTTACTGAACTACTACGACGCACTTGGAATTCGAAGCGCTTTGAGGAAGAGATATCCTGACTATGCTAGTAGGCGCGATGCTGACCTGCTTAGGAGTGAACACATACCTTTCAATATGTTGGCTCCGTTCGCAGGAAGACCTGACTGGGCGCGGAAAGTCATCAGCGATGCCTTCCAACAGGAACTGGAGGGGTCGTTTGAACTGAAATTCGAGTGGGCGCCTGAGCCGAAGTCTGTTTATCTTGACGACATGACCTCCTTTGATGCGTATATCCAGGGCGTAGGTGCGGACGGCGAATTGATGGGAATAGGAATCGAAGTTAAGTATACAGAGCGCGGATACCGAATCGGAAAAACAGAGAAGGCGCGCGTTGACGATCCGGATTCAACATACTGGGCCACAACACGTGAGTCCGGCTTGTTCACTGAAGAAAGTGTGTCCGACCTGGCCGATGACGATCTTAGACAAATCTGGAGAAACCACCTGCTCGGATTGGCGATGGTGAGGCACGGAGATATCAAAAGATTCGTTTCAATAACACTGTACCCGTCGGGTAACGTACATTTCACGCACTCGCTGGCAAGGTATCAAGATTACCTGAAGTATCTTGAGCGGAACAGCGTGATCGGCTGTACTTTCGAGCGGCTCATTGAGTGCATCCGTGGGGATCAAGAAATCGAAAGATGGAAACAATTCTTGATAGAAAGATACCTGATTGAATAGTCCGCATAACAACAGCATGCAGCGGACGGCGCGTAGCGCCGCCGCTGCATGCTGAACGTTATGCTATGACTTGCTAACGCAGGAAGGATTTAAAAATCTTTCTTGGAGGAAAGGCACCGGTTTTGATCCAAGTACAGCGGACCAAGGGCGTGACATTGAGGGCCAACGTATTCGCGAGTTAATAGGTGAGAAATGTATTCTGGAGACTTGGTTCTTCGAATGCAAACACCACAAGACGGGCGTCTCTCCAAGTAGATTCCAAGGCGCTTTGGCTTGGGCGGAAGCAAAATGTCCCAACTTTATAGTACTTATTACATCAAACTACCTCTCCAATCCGGCAAAAGAGTATATAGACAATTACAGGAATACGAGAAGACCCCCATTTTCAATTGATGCTTGGGAGAAAAAAGACCTAGAAATAATTTTAATGCGCCACCCTCACTTGATGGAGAAATACAGAATCAATTCGGGGACGATAGATATTATATTGCCTTACGACATACATAATCGGACAGATAAAGGTTTGGCTAAGATACTGAGATTCATGATACATATTTCTAAGTATTCAAAAGCTTGTATTCAAAGTATTCTGAAAAATGGTGAGCATGTTTATACAATTAACCTGCCTGTTGAGCATGCGGATTCACTCAATCAAATATTATTTGAAGAGTCAAAGAACGAACCTAGCAGCATTGATCTTGTCCCTGAACCAATATCTTTCAACCTTGTACTTCAACGAGAATTACCCACTTCTTCTTCGCTTGATTTAAATATCATGAATTTGGGAAAGCCGACAATCGAAGGTTTTACTCCAGTTATTATAAATATCCTACCATCGCCCCTGCACCTTCTTAATAAGGAGGATGAGTCATGAGCAGGACAACTACGGGGTTTGTAACTGAGAAAAAAGAAATATCTATATTTTTTTCCTATGCTCATCAAGATGAAAAATATCGTGATCAATTAGAGCAGCATCTCGGTTTCTTAAAAAGAACTAACCTTCTGAAATCTTGGCACGACAGAAAAATTGTTCCCGGACAAGAGTGGCATAGAGAAATCGATGAGCAAATAAATTTTGCAGACATTATTCTTCTTCTTATTACCCCGGCTTTCGCAAGTTCGGACTATTGCTGGGATGTGGAAGTAAAGCGGGCGTTGGAACGAAGAAAACAAGGGGATGCCTTAGTGGTGCCCATTCTCATTCAACCGGTAGCGGGATGGGAAGATACTCCGCTTGGGAAATTGCAGGCACTACCTAAAGACGCCAAAGCTGCCACTCAATGGAATAATCTTAATGAAGCCTTTCTAAATATTGCTGGAGGTCTGCGCAACATACTCAATAATTGGGGTGTTGTCACATCTGTGAAACCTGACTGGATGTATTGGCATCTTGAATTAGATGGCGCCCTTGAAGACTTTCCTGAAGAACGCATCAACGCCATTACCGCAAAGTTATGTGAAGCGGCCAATTCGGAAAAATTAGAATACGTCCAATCGTCACAGAATTCCGCTGATTTAATGTTTCGCAGTACACAGGAAGTGTTTGAGAAGTTAAAGGCAAGTTATTCCGCCGGTTTACTCCAAGATCGAATTAACGACAAAATCCAGGATCTACGTTTAGACCCCGGTGCTGTAATGCGCATCGAGTCACGGATAGTAAATAATGAGTATCAATCTAAAATCCAATACCTGCCAGAAATATTCGGTGGGCGATCTCTTGAGGAAGGGTTCCCCCCGTTCGTTGGGGGGATATCATTTCCATTAAATAACCCGATAGAGATAGGATTTTCAATATTCACTGACGCCACACTGGAAGCACCAACAGAAACTGAACAAGCCGAATTGCAGGCCCGCCTAGGAAGCTATCTCAACACCTTTCTCGTGCTGAGCGGTGAAAATATCAACGTTACCCTCACCCCAATGGATAAATACTGCGGGTTACCAAAACTGCTACGCAACACTGAACTTGGGCGCGACATGCTAGCGCAGGATGTAGTACTCAAACATTTTACAGCCTCCCAGTTGCATCCATCCACTGCGCATGGAAAGGCATTTTGGGATGAAGTGGATAAGCTTGTTGTTGGTAATCAAGCCTTTGAGTCTTGCTTCCGAGTATGGATCGTGCCGAGTAATGCTTCGGTTCGCGAAAAAACGGAGGATGGTCGCGGCCACGTTACGATAGAGAAACTAGGTCTCAAGGTTATGTGCGAAGCTGATTACGAAACGCTGCGACGGTTTCGGCAACGCGAAGAGAAATCTGTGAACGTAACTCATTCAATCAATCGCGACGAAGAGATTATCAAACAATTCAGAAGACTTATTGTTCCCGTAATTCAGCGAGAAGTCTCAGCTGGTCCACGTTTTGGCCTACTACGTCAAATACTGTCAGTGCTAATCATGGCAAAGTGGATCATGGGAAGTAAGTTGGGTGATGCACTTAAGCAAGCAGGATTTCTCGGTTCTGATTCTCCTGAGCAATATGGCCTCAATACAGTCAGTGATGATGTACTATTTTCCCTTAAGCGGCTTTACCTGCAGCTATTCGGGGATGGTATTTGGCAATACAGCCGAACTCAATTCGATATCGAAACGGGAACAACGGAAAAGCGCCTTTACGTCGCTGGAGGAATAGATTTAGATTGGAGCGAGCCCAACAAGGCAAATCCCTGCGCTTACAGACCTGCAGTCTGGCGCTCCAGACATTCCGCTCAACTCGGTCGTTAGTTGCAACGCCTCCTGGACCATGTGTTTTTTCACTTTCATGAACAACCAAATCTGTCCATCAAAAAAAGAGCGAAGATTAGATAGCTATAAAAAAGCTTATAATCTTGTATGACAAAGTAGCTATCCTTTTTATTGATTATATAATATTTATCAAATAATAAGCATCTGTGGAAAGGAAAAAGAGTGCTTAACTGATTTGCTGAATTTAATATCTAAAAAAATAAAGGAGGTATGGCATGATTATATTTCTTTTAATTATAGCGTCATTATTGGTGATAATTTTTTATAAAGGGAAGCATGCTTTTGAAGATAAAGGAGTAAAGAAAACCGCTTTATATTATTTTTATTTATATGGTTTAGACTTTTTGGTTCCATTTTTTTTTGTTGCCTTGTTATATGCTCTAATTCCGGTTATGATATTAGTTAGTTATGAAAATGTAAATTTACAATTTCTTATTGATTTAGAAGTGTTTTTTTTAAAAATAAAAGATTATTTCTCATTTGTAAAGTTAAGTGAATGGCAGATTTTGATTATTTTTTTGTTGGTATTTGTGTTTGGCTTGTTGAGAATGTCTGTTGGAAAATCAAAAAAGGTATTCTCTGCAATTGATAAATATAGGATGTTGACTAGGCGTATATATATTGCACTAGTGTTATTGTGCTCGTTCACACTTTTCGGCACACAAATGGGCGCACCAACGAATGATTTAAGAGTCCGTATTAAAGCAATAAGAGAGGGTTATGCAGATTTAGAGAAAAAAGTTGAAGAAGTTATTTTTCAAGAAGTGTCAAAAGAAATATTGATTAAAATACAAGAAAGTTTTCCTGATTCATATAAGTTTGCTCTCACGATTCCGGTGAAAATAGATACTGAGTTTGTATCTCTTCAAAAAATATATGATGATGGTCAAGATAAATATGGGTTTAGTTCACAAAAAATTGAGGGTATAATCGAGAATCGTTCTGCAAAGTTGGAGACTTTAAAAAAAGTAGATTCAAATGTAAAATATTACGATGATAGATTTGTGGTAATAGGGGGAATTTATGTTTTAGATGCTAAAGATAAAAAAAACAAGAAGATTCAAAGTGCTAAAAATGTAAAATCACTATCAGATTTTAATGCCAAATACATATCTGAAAATGATTGGAGTAAAATCAAAAATGATATATATAATAAAATCGACACTAAAAAGATTGGAAAGAAAGAGATTGAAATTGCTAATAAGGCCATTATTAATTATAAGAATAGTGGGAGTCGTGAAAGAATAATAAAGTTACTCAATATTGAGGGTGGAAAACAGATTGTTTGTCAAATTCCAAAGGTTATTACAAGTGAAATGAAGATGGCATTATTAAAGCCAATGTTTGAGGCTTATCCAATTCTTGAGCCTATTGTTGATGTTTTCAATAATACATTAAATAAGTCGATTGAGAAAAAAGTTGAAAGTTCAATTGATGATTTGACGAAATCTATTGCTAGACATCCTGATGATGCTGAGAACAGTATAAGGCGATACTCGTCATCTCTTGTAAAGGATGTAAATATAAATATTTCAGAGGCTGTATTAAAAAAGGCATTAAGGTCCTCACAGCAATTGAAGAGTGAGTTAAATGGTGTAAGGGCAGGAAGGAGTGAAATAAATTCATATATAAACTATGCGAGGCAATGGTATTCTATTAAAGGAGAAGGTTCTGTAATGTCTTATGAGTCTTATATAAAGAACAATCCAAAGTCACCATATATAGGAGAAGCAAAAAAAGTTCTAAATGACGTTTGGGAAGGGCTAAAAAAGCATAATGATCTTTCAAAATATCAAATATTTGTGCAAAATAATCCGAATACTGCACTTGGAAACAAAGCGAAAATGAAGATTGATAATATTTTTAGATCAATGTCGCCTTCGAATACTAAATATCAAATAAATTCAAATTTGAGTATTAATGTCAATTGGGGTGCAGTTCAAGGTGCTGAATCATATAGGGTTTATTGGTCAAATAATAGAAATAACTTTAACAAAAAAGAAAAGTATGAAAGTACAAATGGTACAAGCTTTAAACATTGGCCAGACCGCTATCCTATATATTATAGAATAGTGGCAACAAGAGGTGATGTAATGAGTAAGCCCTCAAAAGTCATAAAAGCAAGTTTATTGTCAAGTAAAGGAGGAAGTGCGTGTCAAATATGTGGAGCTTCATCTATAGGATATTGTCATAACAGAAGCATATACGTTTGTAGTAAACATAACTATTATACATCAAAAGGCGGAACTTATTGGCGATGTCCTTAATGGAATAAAATATCAAGGAGTAGGGAATAGAGAGACATCCTATATGGACTGGTTTTCTGTTGGTAGACAAGCTTGGCTGGATCAGGTACAGGAAGAAATTGTTGAACCGGATTTGCCAATAATCGACCCGCATCACCATCTATGGAGTTATGCTGGTGTTGATTATCTGGCTGAGCAGTTTTTTCGCGATACCGATTCCGGTCACATGGTCAAAAAGACTGTCTATGTGGAATGTAACTCGGAATATCGGGAAAGCGGTCCTGAGCACCTGAAGCCGCTGGGCGAAACCGAGTTTGCTCTTAGGCAAGCCAAACAATTCGAGAAGCTGGGGGGAACGGTTATCGCCGGTATCGTCGGTTATGCAAACATGCGGTTACGTGACGGTTTGGAAGAACTCCTCGATCAACATATGGAGGTGAGTGAGGGGCGCTTTAAAGGCGTTCGGCATTCTGCAGCGAGGGCAGAATACCCGGAGGCTCTGCATATTCCCGGAAATGCTCCCGAAGGCTTGTACCAAGATTCGGAATTCAGAAACGGATTAAAGATACTGGGCAGCAAAGGTCTGACATTCGATGCTTGTCACTACCATTATCAGAATCAGGATTTTATTTCACTGGCGCACTCCGTACCGGATACCATTTTGGTTCTGAATCACTTTGGTGTTCCGCTTGGGGTGGGTCCTTATGCACAACGGCGCAAAGAGATTCTGGCACAAATGAAAGAGGACCTTCGCAACATGTCTGAATGTGAAAATGTTGTACTGAAACTCGGTGGGCTCGCAATGCCGGACAATGGATTTGGTTGGGAAAATAACCCCAAGCCACCGACATCAGATGAATTTGCAAAAGCCCAGAAGGAGTATTATCTCCATGCCATTGATTGCTTTGGGCCGAATCGCTGTATGATGGAAAGTAACTTTCCGGTCGATCGGAATTCACTATCGTATGCAGTTTTGTTTAACGGCATGAA
>JANQJP010000092.1 GCA_028281575.1 Cellvibrionaceae bacterium | reverse complement strand
ATGGAGCTGGATATGGCTTACCTACCTTTACATAGGTTTGAGTTCTTCAAACCGCGCAAATCCCATTTTCAACACCACTCCACCTCACGAATCAACCTTTGGTTGATGTTTTATTATTTTTATTCGTTGAATCGCTATTCGGTGGGTGGGGTTATAACAAAAAAGTTTAAATTTAGGAGTAAATATCACTAGATCTAGTGATTGTTTTGTTTGGAGGTTGAGATGAGACTAGCGGTTTGTACTAGATGGTTTATGGGTGCTGCTTGGGTAAACGGTTGTTCGTGAATAAGTGTTGGTTGCATTGATTTTATTAATGCTGTTTTTTTGGATTTTTCTAATGTAAATACGGATATCTATATGATTTTAGTGGTTTTAATGCCTTATTTATTGTTGATGGCGCTTTTGGGTTGGCTCATGTCGCTTTCTTTTCGTAAAAACAAATCTAAATTTTTTACGATATACACTTTGGTGGTAGTTTTTATTCCTTTTGCAGATATTCCGTATGTTTACTTTAAAGTGAAAAGTTTGTGTAAAGAGGCGGGGTTGCATGTCTATGAGGATGTTGGTCGTGTTCAAAATGTTTATATGCGAGATACTAAGTTGTCACGTTTTGATCATTTAAATGTTCTGTCAAACTCTTTGTCTTTTGTTGAATATGGTTATGAGCGTGAAGAGTGTTGGAAAAAAAACGGAGAGTCGTGTTTGTATCGCGTAAATGTCAGAGGCGGGGAGTGGGGGGAACCTTATCCTATCTCTGAAGTAGAAAGTGACTTTGAATTTATTCGTCGAGAGAGTTTCTCCAGAGTCGCTCATAATTTTCAGGGATCTAGCAGTTATAAGTTAAGAAATATTAACTCTGGAAGGGTTATTTTTGAAATAAAGCGTTTCCGTATGGATTCACAATTTGGTTGGCTTTTAGGGTTGTTCATACCCACCGATAGATCTATCTGTCAGGTAGGAGATTATTCTACAACTCAGCTAAATAAAGACAAAGTTCTAGCTATTCTAAAGGGGGAAAATCGTGGTTGATTATACGGATTTGTTTTGGCATTCAGTTTTTTCGGCAGTGGCTTATGGGAAATATGAAGAGTTTGATTACACAAATTCAAACTTGCTAATAGAGCACCTTTCTAATGACGAAAAAAGTGTTTTCTTGCCTAAGGAAGTCGCAACATTATTCGTACAAAAATTCGAAATAGCCGACTTTTTTCCTAACACCGCTTCAGGATTTTCTGCAACGCTAATTAGAGATATCGAAAATGACACCTATCATGTTGCTATCGCAGGCTCGCAGACAGGCACGCTCTTAGATGCGGTCCAGGATTGGCTTGTCACAGATATTTTTGGTGTTTTGTTGGGAGGCTACGCAAAGTCACAGATTCCCGATGCCTACAATTTATATCAACAATTGTCGACGCCAGTCGGTGAAACCGTTTATCAAATTATTGATGATCCAGGTGTCATACAAGTGGTTCCTTCCGATTTGGAAGGGCGTGGCCTGACTATTTCTGATTTTTCGGGGCTCTCGCTAGGTGGGCATCTGGCGGTAGCGCTGTCCAGGCTTACGGGAGTCGAAGCTTACAGTTATGCAGGTCCAGGGTTCATTGGCGGTGACCAGTTTTTTAATGATATTTTGGGTGTTAGTTCACAGTTTAATGGGCAATTGATTCATGATGTACTCCCGAATGCGTTTGATCTCCTTTCTGTTATACCAGTAGGCTTTGCTGAATCAAGGCCATGGGAAAATAATCTCGAACATTTTTATGTCGAAGCCTCCTTCTTTCCCGAACTCATAGATACGCATTCTAATCATGCCTTTCTCGATGTCCTACCCATTTATACCCTTCTTCAATCCTTTGGGGCTGTGAATAGCTACCTTTCTCAAAATGATATTTCATCCATTTTAGAGTCGTTAAAAAGTGAAGATGACCGTCTGCAAACGCTTGAAGTTTTAGTGGATGCTGTGGGATTGATAACAGGTATCACAATTGAAGAAACACCCGTATCCACTAATGTGAAAACAGAGGTAGATAAAAGAAGTGCATTGCACGAAAACATTAGAGATATTAACAATGGGCTAAGTTTTGATGAAAACGGTTTTGCCAATCTCGGCATTCAATCCCTTGTTGGCTTATCGGCTACCCGTATAACAGAATTGGCATCTCTAGATAATGCCGAGGGCCGTGCTTACCGGTATGCACTGGATAATTTACTTCCATTCACACTTACGAACTATCAATCAATAGCGAGTAGCCCAATTCATCATGCGCAATATGACGGGGTAAATTATTCGGAAGAATATCTTGCTGACAGGGCGCTGATGCTAAGTGCTCTTATCGAGCGTAACCTTTCTGAAAATGACTATCCCTCACCAATAAACAACGAAGCTATTTTATTTTATGATCAAGCAAGCGGTGTAGCGGTAGAAGCAGGCCAAGTGCCTTTTGGTGGCGGCATTCCCGACAGCGAATTCCGGCATATGATTTTTGGTGATGACGATTCAACAAACCTCACTGGTTTTGATAAAAACGACAGCCTCTACGGTGGGGGTGGCAACGATAACTTTTACGGCAATGGCGGCAACGACTATTTAGAAGGCGGCACCGGTGCCGACGCCTACTACTTCAATTACGGCGATGGCCACGACACCATTGTCGATATTGATTCCGGTAACACCCTCTACCTCCAACACACCCAAGGCGGCCCCCAAGTTCAAATCGGCACCCTGCGTCAATTAGACAATAGCGCAACCACCTACCAGGAATACGATACTGACGGCACCCTCATTCATCCCAACACCCATTACTATTTAGTA
>JANQJP010000022.1 GCA_028281575.1 Cellvibrionaceae bacterium | reverse complement strand
GTATCACTACACCAACCACAAGTGCCCACACGTCTTGCTTCTACAATACTGTTAAAGAACCAACCAATCCTCCGATCAGCCGAGGACGCGCATTATACGCGCGCAGCCGTGCTTGGCAACACCAAAAGTAAAATTATTTTGCTGAAAGAAATTTCAGCTGCAAAACACACCAAGCCATCAAAGTGCAGCGCTAATGACTCACTTCGATGAGATGGTTTTTCTTCTTACCCAGCTTTACAAGGAAAAAGCGATTGAACAGCCCATTTGAAGGCGCAAAAATCTCCGCCGCCCCAGTATTGTCCTCGACACCAAAATCCTTGCCATTAACAAACACCGCGCGTCGCCCAAGCGCATCTTTAACCTCGCGCCCTGCCTTCACCATACCGCACTCACTGAGAATACTCGTTAGCGGCTTTGCACCAATCTCCTCAGGGGACAATGTCGTCGATGGCAAGCCATCCTGCTTGAGCTGTTCGAAATCGGTTTCCGACAAATCGCTGAGATCTCCACTAAACAGTGCTTGCGTGATGCGTTTGGCGCCGTCGAGCCCCTCGTCTCCATGTACAAGCCGGGTAACCTCTTCAGCCAATATACCTTGCGCTTGAGGGCGTCTCTGCGCTGCGCTGTCTTCATCTTCAATGGTTTGAATACGCTCGATAGAAAGAAAGGTAAAGTAACGCAGGAACTTATATACGTCAGCATCAGCCGTGTTCAGCCAAAACTGATAAAACGTATAAGGCGAGGTTTTCGCCGGATCAAGCCAAATTGTACCTGCCTCGGTTTTGCCAAATTTTGTCCCATCTGCCTTGGTTACAAGAGGAAGCGTCAAGCCAAAAACCTGCCCTCCATGCAGGCGTCGAGTTAAATCAACGCCCCCCGTAATATTGCCCCATTGATCGGAACCGCCAATCTGGAGCGTGCATTCGCAGTGACGAAACAGTTCAGCAAAGTCGAGCGACTGCAGGATCATGTAGGTAAATTCTGTGTACGAGATCCCCTCACCTTCGCGGTCAATACGTTGTTTGACCGACTCTTTTTGAATCATATTGTTGACAGAGAAGTGCTTGCCGACGTCTCTAAGAAAATCGAGCACATTCACATCCTGAGTCCAGTCCAGATTATTAACAACCTCCGCGGCATGATCGCCGCAGTCAAAATCGATAAATCCCGAAACTTGGTTTTTTAATTTATCCACCCAGTTCGCGACTACTTCTGGGGTATTGAGATTGCGCTCTTTAGATTTCCCACTGGGATCACCAATCAAGCCTGTCGCACCTCCCACCAGCGCAACAGGTTTGTGCCCGGCCAATTGAAAACGTTTTAACGTCAGCAACGGCACCAAGCTTCCTATATGCAGACTGTCGGCGGTGGGGTCGAAACCGCAATACAAAGTTCGCGCTCCGCTGTTAAGATGTTCGGATAGCGCTTGTTCAGCGGTCATCTGGGCAACGAGACCTCTCGCCTTCAGGTCATCGAGCAAACTTTTATCGCTTGGTAGCATCTAACTAAGGGTCCTAATTTGGTGAAAACGACGGAATATTTGCAGGCGCGAACCATTACCTAAAATGACCCGAATTACAAGACTCACAATATTGCGGTCACCCTCAAACGACACCTCAAATAGCCATGTGAAAAATAAAATAGTATTCATGGATGAAATTTAAACAATTTTTTGTTATAACTTCTTAAGTTAATGTCCAAACTTCAAGCCGAATATAGATAAACGATGGAACTCGTTGAAAAAATTAAAAAAAGCCAATTGCTGTCTCATGCTAAGACTTTTCCTCGTATGCATCTGGGCGTTATAGGTGCGCTCATCGTTGGTCTTGGCTTGATGTCGGTGATACCCACCAATCAGGCTTCCGTGGCGCGAGACGTGACAATCCTTGAACTTCCAGTCGCAGATGCGCATGCGGACACAAACAAAACCGAGCGTGACGATGTACTGACCGACAAAGAAATTGAGCTAAAAACAATCACACTCACCGTCAAGCCCAACGACAACCTCTCGCTGCTTTTTAAACGCGCAGGGATGAGCGACAGGGAAATGATGAACTTTTTGGGCGCAGCTGAGCAACCCAAGCGGCTGCACTCAATGAAGCCCGGTCACGAGCTTCATTTTCACTTGAACAGCGAAAACCATATCGAAAAGCTCACATACGTGAGCAGTGCTCTGGCCAGTTATTCTTATATCAATACCGACGGCAAATACCTGTTTAGCGAGACGCTGCGTGAACCAGATATACACAATGCTTCGCGATCAGGCCATATCAAAAGTTCTTTATACAGCGCGGGCATAAACGCTGGCATGGATGAAAAACTGATTATGGAACTCGCCGAAATTTTTGGCTGGGACATCGATTTCGCACTCGATATGCGCTCTGGAGACAGCTTTAAAATTTTGTATGAGGAACACTTTCTCGACGGTGAAAAACTTGGCAACGGTGTTATTTTATCGGCCGAGTTTGTCAATCAGGGACAACGCTTCCAAGCAGTGCGCTATGTCCACGCTGACGGCAGAGCAGAGTATTACACACCCGATGGCAAGAATATGCGTAAAGCTTTTTTACGCGCCCCTCTGGATTTTCGCCGAATAAGCTCTAACTTCAATCCACGCAGGCTGCACCCGATAACAAAAACTGTACGTCCGCATCGCGGCATTGATTACGCAGCAAGAACAGGCACGCCGGTATGGTCCTCTGGCGATGGGCGTGTCATCGCATCCGGTTATACCAAAGCGAACGGCAATTACGTGGTTATCCAACATGGTAATAACGTTCAAACAAAATACCTTCACCTACATAAGCGCAAGGTAAAACGCGGCCAAAAAGTTCGCCAAAAACAAATTATTGGTACCGTTGGTAGTACTGGTTTTTCAACCGGCCCTCATCTTCACTACGAGTTTTTGCTTAACGGTGTGCATCGAAATCCACGTACCATCGTGCAGAAGTTACCCAAGGCAGAGTCTATTTCGCCCGAGCTAAAAAGCGATTTCTTAAATCAGACACAAATACTTCTCGCCGAACTCGAAAGAGAAACGAATACACCTGCACTCGCACTGAAAGAGCGCTTTCCCTCCGCCTCTGCGCTGTGACTGACGGAGGTGAATATTTCATAGGTTTGATGACCGGCACGAGTGTCGACGCCATTGACGCCGTACTGCTGGAATTTCGCACCGACAATTTCGCCCTTCACGCTACAAACTGCACCACCATACCCGACAAACTGCGCCGGGAAATCTTCACCTTATTCACGCCTGGCGATAATGAAATAGAGCGGCTCGGCGCTGTCGATATCGCCCTGGCAGAGTTGTACGCAGAAACAGTAAAAGGGCTGTGCGCAAAAGCCTCAATTGAGGCTGAGCAGATCACAGCGATTGGCAGCCACGGCCAGACCATACGCCATCGCCCGCTTGGGTCGACGAGCTCTCCTCATATTGCCCGCCGCTTTACTCTACAAATCGGCGACCCAAGCACAATCGCCACCCTTACAGGCATTACAACAATCGCTGATTTTCGCCGCAAAGACATGGCCCTCGGTGGACAAGGTGCCCCACTCGCGCCAACCTTTCACCGCGCCCTGGCTAAAAAGACCAACAAGTATTGTGCTTTTCTGAATATCGGCGGTATCGCTAATATCACAGTAATTGAGAAAAATATAACGGGTTTCGATATCGGACCTGGCAACGCACTGCTCGACGCGTGGTGCTCGAAGCATCTGAGCAAGCACTACGACGACGGCGGTGCGTGGGCGCGCTCCGGCACCATAGATGCCAGCCTTTTGGGCTCGCTCACACAACACGACTTTTTCACCAAGCCCTACCCTAAAAGTACAGGCAAAGAAGAATTTACCCTAGCTTGGCTGAAGTCCGCGCTAAAACGCAGCCCCAATATCGCACCACAGGACGTTCAGGCGACCCTCGTAGCGCTAAGCGTTCTGACAATCGCTGAATCACTTGCACACTTTCCAGATATTAAGCATCTGTATCTGTGCGGCGGGGGCGTGCACAACACTTTCCTTGTCGAGCAGCTTTGCCAAAAGCTCAAACACCTCACAATTGAAACCACGGATACGCTGGGAGTCGGCCCGGACTGGATCGAGGCAGCCGCCTTTGCCTGGATGGCACGACAGACGCTGCTCAAGCGCCCCTCAAACATCGCAAGCGTTACAGGCGCGCAACGGGAAGCTATTTTGGGGGGTATCTACTTACCGTAAACTTCCACCATAAGCAGGCCTATTCGAATCGGTTAATTTTGCTAAAGTAGCATTCCCCAAATGAAAGAAAGCCTGACCATACGCGATGAAAATACACTATCTTCAACACGTTAAGTTCGAAAACCTTGGCGCTATTGCCGATTGGGCAAAAGCGTGTCACTGCAGCGTTTCCTGTACAGAATTATATAAACCCGACCCCGTATTCCCGGACCATTCAGATTACGACCTATTGATTATTATGGGCGGACCAATGGGCGTAAATGACGTCGAAGCACACCCTTGGTTGATAGAAGAAAAAAAGTTTATTCAAAACGCGATCGCTTCGGATAAATATGTGCTCGGTATTTGCTTGGGCGCGCAATTAATCGCCGCATCACTCGGCTCAAACATCGCGGCAAACAAATACACAGAAATCGGTTGGTTCCCTATTACATTTACCGATACTGCAACAGAGCACCGCATTTTTTCTGAACTGGATACAAGCATTCACGTACTGCACTGGCATGGTGATCGATTCGAAATTCCCGCTGGCGCAATGCGAATCGCCTCAAGCGAAGCGTGTGATAATCAGGGTTTCCTCTATGGCGAAAAAGTGCTCGGCCTACAATGCCATTTGGAAATGACCGTGGAGTCTCTTTCAGAGCTGGTAAAAGCAAGTGAAAGTGAATTAACTTCTGAAAAGTACATTCAAACAAAAGAACAGTTATTGAGAGAAACGTACTTTTCTAATTCGCTCAGTGCTCTGTATACAATACTTGATAACTGGTTAGCCCTATAATTTATATAGTTCAGAGGACCTAACAAGGCTCAGTTTAATTACATCTGGGCCTTAAGGTTCAATCAATCAAAAACGTCCGACGCCATTAACCGCTTACTTTACAACCTTTGAACCCAATTTCATCAGGTGTGTTTTTTCAATAATTTCTCACCCAGGATAAGTGAAGTGCATTTTTTAACACGAAAAAGCACCCTAGACAGATAGACGCTCAACCCATTCAATTGCACTATTCCCATTGTAACTATTCCTGTTCGCTAAAGTACGGAAGAACATACATTTTAATGGAGAATCGATATATGCCATCGACCATTGATCACCATTTAAACAACCTATTAAACCGCCTTACCTCTCAACTATATTTAATCCAAACCGAAGATTTTTTTTAAACTTCGCCTATAAAACTGAAAAAAAATGGTATTTTTCAATAGCGTTTATGCAAAAAAAATTTGCGATAGACATTCATGAATCTTCTGCAGTAAACGATACACCTGAGGATAGAGAAAAATACGAAGATGCTATGGACTGCGGATGGACAATTTATCGATGTAGCGACACTCATATCGAAGATGGGACAGCAATCAAAGTTATTAGGAAAGTACTAGAACTACCCGAAGAAACGGACTAGCGTTACGCTAGATAGAATAAATAAAACAGCGATATTTTTAACAATTACAAGTGAACTCAAATGGTAAACCTAAAGTCTAGCACTATAACGAGCTTGATCATATTTAACCAACCTTTCTGCCAATACGCGCCACTTTCTAACCCTCTCCGAAGACTCGTTAATCAGCAAATCATATAAAATCTGATCCCTTTTCTGCTGTACTGATCTCACGACTCCAGCCTCCTTGTAATAGTCCATTTTTGAAAGAAAATTAACAGAAGACGGTATTTTAAAAGCCATTATAAATCTGGCAGCGGTGTACATGCTTATACACTTTGTTGGAACAGATAAATGTTCTATCCTTTGATAAGTACTGAGAGGCAAACCTACGACAGTTGCGAGATACTCTTGAGAAAGCCTGTGCTCTTCCCTAAACGCTCGTAAACTTCGAGCAATTGATAAATAGTAGTGATGAGCAAACACATGAATATTTACTTGCGAGGGCGCAAAACATGATTCAAATGGTTGCATATTTAGCGAGGAAATAGCTTCACTGTAGAACTGAAACCGCTCCCTATTGTCACTATATATATCACTAACTAAATCCCTAGCGAAAAAGTCGAATATTTGAGTTTCCATTACATTTGCGTAACTCATTAACTCCAATAATTCCTTGTTCGCACCTTCCCAATATTGTGAAAAATTATTTTCACCAATAAAAAGCGAAGATATCTCAGCCCGCGAAACCCAGCACATTGCCGCTACTGCGTGCAAACAGCGCGTTTTTTCATACTATTCATGTGCATACCTGTGAATTGTTGTCCTGGCTATTCCGTCCAAACGGTCTGCGGCATCGAAGCCGTAACCCTTGTTTATCGAATAGATAAACTTGATTTGTCTAGCAATATGTTTATTAAACGTCTCTTCGTAGCTATCGAGCTGTGCTAAATAAGCATCGGTGGGAAAAACAATCTTTGGGGTAGAACTTGCTGTAATATTCATAAACGGCCCTGTCTATAGAAAATACCGATCCCCGGCTGATCCAAATGCTCGCATTTAGCTGTCGTCTGATCTAAGTTCTAACACGCGTTGATACAAGAGGTTTTTGGGGAGGCCAGTAATCTTTGCTGCGAGGCTGGCCACCTGTTTGGTAGGCAATTCTTCTAACAAGGTCTTGAGAAGGTTTTCAGAATTCTCGTCAATGACGTCGCGCTGCACTCTTTTGGGCTCGCCTTTAATAATTAGCACCAGTTCACCACGGCGCTGGTTCTCATCGGCATCAACCTGTTGCTTAATTTCCTCGAGGCTGCCAGCAAGAAAAGTCTCAAATGTTTTGGTCAGCTCACGCGCCAAGACAGCAGACCTCGATCCCCCAAACGCGTTAATAGCGTCACGCAGTGATTCCGATATACGATGGGGACTTTCATAGAAAACCATGGTTCGGCTTTCCGATTTTAGCGCCGATAAAGACTTGGATCTCGCTGTGGTTTTTGCCGGTAAAAAACCTTCGAAAGAAAAACGATCCGTCGACACGCCTGCAGCCGAAAGCGCTGTAATCACCGCGCTCGGACCAGGGATGGGCACCACATTTAAACCGCGATGTCGTGCATCATGCACAAGTTTATATCCGGGATCGGATATCAGAGGGGTGCCCGCATCGGAAATCAACGCTATCGACAAGCCCTGCTCGAGCATGTCGATTAACCTGCCCACCGCCGTCGCGTCATTGTGATCGTGGTATGCGTGCATGCGGGCCTCGATACCAAAGTGTTGAAGCAGCTTTTGACTGTGCCGGGTATCTTCTGCCGCAACGACATCAACAGACTTCAATATCTCCAAAGCACGTATCGTGATATCGCCCAAATTTCCAATTGGCGTTGCGACAATGTAGAGGACACCTTTGGTACTCATTTGATATAGTTCTGCTGGGCTTAAAACGACGTAAAGGTTCTCAAACGCATATGCGTGTATTCAAAATACTTTTCTATTTATTGGCTGCCTGGCGAAAAATCACCATAGTAGCGCCAGCCCTCGCTGTGATTCTATTGGCCGGTTGCGTCAACACTCAAACGAAACCGCCATCGGAAACGGTCGACCGGCCAGCAAGTATGGCGCAGATTGAGAAATTTATCACCAAGACAGAAGCGCTTGGTGAACCAGCCAGAACAAACCGAACCCTCGGAACCGCCGAATTTTTGTTCGAAAACCATGAAACAGACTGGGCCCAATCTGTTGTTGAGACTATCGATGTCAGCGCCACGACGGCCAATCAATTTATCCGGCTGTTGACCTTAAAAGCGAAGCTGGCGCTTAAAGACGGCGAACCGTATATCGCAAAACGGTTCCTTTTTCACCCCCGCGGCGATCAGGAACTGCCCCTTACGCAGGTCGAATACGCCGCAATCTTTATAGATATGCGCGCGACATTATTGTTTGATCAAGCGGATTTTATTTCATCTGTCGATGAACGACTCGCTCTTAACGAGCTCATTCAGGATGACGAATTACGCACGCAATTAAACCACGATCTCATCTGGGAGACGCTCGCGGAACTGCCCACCGATACGCTATTTTCACTTTCAAAAACTGAAAAAAATGAATTAAAACAGGGCTGGCTCTCACTCGCAGCACTTAGCAAAAGCAATGGCACAAATTTTCGCAGGCAAATAGAGGATATCAATGGCTGGCGAGAAACTTGGCCATCGCACCCAGCAAATTCGCTGTTGCCTGCCGATCTGCAATTGATTTTGCAACTCGCGGATGAACAGGCCCAGAACATCGCATTATTCCTGCCGTTAAGCGGCAAGCTTGCGAGCGCTGGCAACGCGATTAAAGAAGGCGCTTTGGCCGCTTACTACGACGATATTTCCGTCAACCCTTTCGCACCCAAAATTACGGTTTACGATACGTATAACCGGGACATTGACGCACTGTACAAACGCGCAGTTGGGGAGGGCGCTGAATTAATTATCGGTCCTCTGAGCAAAGAAAATGTAAGCAGAATTTATAACCGAGACGACTTAACAATACCGACACTCGCGTTAAATACCCGAAGTTCAGACAATCAAGATTCAACTGCGAAAGCCGAAAGTGCTCAAAACAAGCACAATTTTTTTCAATTTAGCCTCGCAGTCGAAGGAGAAGCGCGCCAAGTCGCAAATAAAGCCTGGACCGATGGCCATCGCCGTGCACTTATTGTCGCGCCAATGAGTTCCTGGGGCGATCGCGGTATCAGCGCCTTCAAAAACGAATGGGAAAAGCTTGGCGGCATTGTTGTCGACGATAAGCGCTATAAAGACCAGCGTAGCTATTCGCCGCTAATCGAAGCGTCTGTCTCGGTTGATCAGAGTAAGCAACGGCACCGCGAAATGCAGCGGCTGCTCGGTTCGCGTTTGGCGTTCGAGCCGCGACGACGCAAAGACATTGACTTTATATTCTTGCTTTCGTACTCACCCCAGGCACAGCAGATTAAACCCCTGCTCGCGTTTCACTATGCAGGCGATATTCCCGTGTATGCGACCAGCCAAGTATATCCTGGTAGAAACGGCAAAGGCTTAAGTGATCTCAACGGCGTACGTTTTTCCACACTGCCCTGGTTTTTCGACGATGCGCTTAACGAGCGTCGTGCGATTCAAGCATACGGAGATGGCAGCGCTAACTTTCAGGCACTGTATGCGCTAGGCGTCGACGCATATCATATCTATCCCCGCCTGGAGCAATTACAAAAAATTCGGCAAGCTAAATTTTACGGCAGTACCGGGCGCTTAAACCTCTCCGAAAGAAACGCTATTGAGCGCATACAAGCATGGGCAGAAATAGTCGCTGGCAAAGCCGTCGAAATTAAAAAAACTGCGACTGAAGAAAGTGAAATCTGACACACTGCCAACCCCCGGCGCTGTAGGCGCACATTATGAAGCACGCGCTCAAGTATTTTTAGAACATCGCGGCTTAATTGTTGTCGATAATAATTATCGAAGCAAACAAGGCGAAATTGACCTGGTTATGCGTGATGGAAAGTGCTTGGTTTTTGTTGAAGTTCGCTATAGAAAGTCCTCCACCTATGGCGGTAGCTTAATGTCGATTTCTGCGCAAAAACAAAATAAAGTCAGACAGTGTGCCCTGCACTATCTGCAAAAAAATAAACTGTTTGAAAAAATACCCGTACGATTTGATGTAGTTGGGGTAGAACCTTCTAACATCCAATGGGTAAAAGATGCTTTTTAGAGAAACTTAAATGCTTAACGAACGTGTATTTACAATTTTTAGAGAAAGCGTCGAAGCAAAAATGGAAGTTGGCGAATCCCTCGCACCCTTGATAGAGGAGGCTGCCAGTAAAATCACCAACGCCCTACTCGATGAAAAAAAAATACTTGTCTGTGGCAACGCCGCATCTGCTGCGATTGCACAAATTTTTACTTCAGCTATGCTTGACCGTTTTGAAAGGGAGCGGCCAAGTTTACCTGCAATATGGCTCGGTAGTAATGTTGCAACTTATACTTCAATCGCTGCAGATAACAGCGTCAATGAAGTGTTTTCAAAACCAGTGCGCGCCCTCGGCCAGGCTGGCGATATTTTACTTTTACTAAGTACCAGCGGAAACGCTGCCAACCTGGTACAAGCACTTAGTGCAGCGCATGACAGGCATATGCCCGTGATCGCACTGACAGGGCGTGACGGTGGTGATATTGCTTCGTTAATTGATGTAGAAGATATAGAACTAAGAGCAGCGGTAAACTCCCGCAGCCGTATACATGAAATTCACTTATTAACTATTTTTTGCCTGTGCGATCTTATAGATTCTCAGCTATTTGGATTAAATTAATGCGCAAATTAATCTTTATTTCCATTGCCTTGACATGCACATTGCTGCTTTCTAATTGCGCCACCTATATGGACGCAGTATCCGAAGACCCTATACAACCCGACCCCGGCAAACGCAGCTTTGGTACCTATTTGGACGACAGACAATTGCGTACTATCGTCAGGGTAAATCTAAAAAAGGCAAACCCGATTTTCAAAGACCTGAATATTAATATTTATACCTACAACGGCCTGGTCTTGCTCACTGGCGAAGTCCCCTCGTCAGAGCTGCGTGACTTAGCGGGTAAAACCGCGCGCGACATTAATCGCACCAGACAAGTGTATAATGAACTTCAAATAGGCCCGAAACGAGGTTTTGGCCCAAATACCACCGACAGTTGGCTGGGCGCAAAAATTAAAACCAAACTCTTCGCCTATCGGGATATCGACTCGGATCGGGTAAAAGTATATGTTGAGGATCACACGGTTTATTTAATGGGCCTATTGACGCAGGCACAAACGGAAAAGATAACGAACGTTGTACGCAAGCAGCGCGGAGTGAAAAAAGTCGTACGTGCAATTGAATATATAGATTAAAGCTTATCTAGAAAGAATATATTTGCAGAAACTTGTTGCACTTTGACTATCCATGCGACGTATTGTCCATAAAAATCAGTACGAGAAATTGACTATGGAGTGGAATTCTAAAGGGTTATTTGCCACGCCATTAATTCGCATTTCTATCAATGACATTGAGTGGGTAAAAGATTTTTTTTACCAAAACATCCATTCAAACGAAGAGACAGCCACCAAGAATTCAAACAACGCAACAGTAGCAAAGCTGAAGCATTATCATTCGTTCGAAAATGTATTTACGCTTTACGATGGGCTCGAGCCCTTAAGAAAGAAAATAGAAGAGGCTGGCACTTTTGCGTATCAAAGCCTGCTCAATTACACGCATTCTGGCCCGATGAAGATCACCAACGCATGGTTTAATTTATGCAACGTCGGCGGTTCTCAGATAAAACATAGCCATGCCAACAACCTTCTTAGTGGAACTTTGTACCTGCACACGGACCAACATTCCAATATTGAATTTTATCACCCATTAACAACAGACTCTCTTCACGCCGAGTTATACGATGAACCTGACTATTCGCCAAACGACTACGGATTAAAATATCACCTGAGAGAAATCAAGATTCCGGTGAATACTGGAGATTGCCTGTTTTGGCCATCGCAATTACGCCACGGATATAAAAACAACCTTACACCACAGCGGCTGAGCCTTTCATTTAATATGATGCCTAGCCAGCTAAATACAACATATCAAACAATATAGTTCTCGGCGACAATGTTCATCTAGTGAAAGAAAGTATCCGTTAAACCCCCCAGGCACTAAACAGATAAGATATGAGAGGTGTTAAGATTTCTGACGATCAAAAACCAACCAACTTATATTAAAGCGCGACATTTCTTTCAAACACCTAAAAAAATAACCAAAACCCTTACCGAAATAACCAAAAGTTATCTCAGAATTAAATTACTGCCATGTTTGTTCAGTAAACTCACCTAAGTTTTCGATTTTTCCTTCGAACATGTGGTCCAGATCATGCTTACCACCGCTAAACCTTCAACGAACAAGGTGCAGAGTTTGACCTCGATCGGGAAGTGGCATTCTGGTCTAACGTCAACACTTTTTACGAACCCAATCTAATAAGATTTTAACTACATGAATATTCCAAAAAACATGCTGAGACTCAGCAGATTTTTACTCTTTGCGCTTCTGCTTACATCGTGTACAAACGCCTTGGCAAACAAAGCTGAGTTAGGTGAATGGAGCGATATTATCCCGTGGACGCCACATATCCCTTCGTCCATCGCCAATATGCCCGACGGTCGTATTTTAAGTTGGAACGCGCGCGACCCCGAAGAAGCCGCCGGGCTTCAGCAGGATATCGGCTTCACGCTGTCGGCGATTTACGACCCGGAGACGGGAAGTTTCCAGGTGGCCAATAACGATGTTCACGGTATGTTCTGCCCGGGTATTTCACTACTTGAGGATGGTTCGGTGCTCGTCAGTGGTGGCGTACCCGACACGCGCGAAGCGTCGCTATTCAATATTCAAAACCTCACCTGGAACGAAATGCCGGAAATGCAGGCCGCACGCTATTATCCGACGGCGCTAACGCTTCCGGATAACAACGTGTTTCTCAGCCATGCGCGCAGCGCAGGAAACACCTCTGAAGTGTTTGATTCTTCTTCTCAACAATGGGCCTATACGCCAAATGCAACGCAGCAACCCTTAGTAAACGAACTTAATCAAATTGCAGCCAACCGTTTCCCAGGCAACCGCGCGTCAGGCGTTCAGTGGTACGCGTTTTTATCGGTCGATCCTGCGGGAAAAGTGCTGCATATGGGGCCAACGCCTTCATGGCATTATTTTGACCCTATTGGTGGTGCAAATAACACATCGTTAGGTAAGCCCAGCGGTGAGCGCGCGCGCATCTACGGTAATATCGTTAACTACGACGCGGGCAAGGTGATGGTAATCGGTGGACATGACCCTCGCCAGAGCAACCCGGTTTCCGCGCAAAATGTTTACCTTGTGGATATGAATGGCGCCGCACCCTCGGTGACACAAGGCCCCTCAATGCAGTTTGCCCGTACTTATTCAAACTCTGTTGTGATGCCCAATGGCGAGGTGATTGTGATCGGCGGTCAAACCGATGGCGCTAACTACAGTACGGTTGGTGCCCGCTTTACGCCTGAGATATACAGCCCCGAGACAAACAGCTGGCGTTTGGCAGCCGATATTGCCGTGCCGCGCATCTATCATTCGACGGCCATCTTGATGAAAGATGGTCGGGTACTGTCCGCCGGTGGGGGCGTCTGTGGTACGCGCTGCCCCAGCCCAACGTCCAACCAAAGAAACGGCCAAATTTACTCACCGCCGTATTTATTTAATGCGGATGGATCGGAAAGAACTCGCCCGGTGATTGCAGCGTTTCCTGAAACCGCAAATGCAGGTGATAGTATTGTCGTAAATGCCAGTGCCAACGCGCAGAAATTTAACTTGTTGCGTTTGTCCGGTACCACCCACCATATCAACACAGACCAGCGCTTTCTGCCAATCAATATAGCGAGCAGTAATGGCGATGAATTCACGCTGAGTTTACCAGCCAACCCGAACATTTTATTGCCAGGTTATTACTGGTTATTTGCGCTCGATGAAAACGGCACCCCTTCGGTTGGACAAACCATTCAGATCTTACGTGACGGTGTTACGCCGCCACCCGCACAACCTATTAGTGTTGTTGGCAACGCGAGTATCGTGAACGCCAACACGGGTGAAATTCAAATTACACCGGATGCGAATGTGCAACTCGGCGCTGCTGGATTTAATCCTCAAGCCGACTTATCTGAAAGCTTTACCGCCAGTATCGAGCTTTTTTTTGGCACCAAAGATGGTAACGGTGCCGATGGTATGACCTTAACCATGCATGCCGATCCCCGTAGAGCCACTGCGATGAGTGCGCTTACCGGCCCCGGTTTGGGGGCTTGGGGTATTCAAAATGGTTTGGCCTTTGAGTTCGATACCTACAGCAACGGCGGCACGATTGCTGACCCAGCGCAAGATCACTTTGCTGTCTGGGATACCGATACAGGCACACCCACCACCACAGGTAACCCGACAACGGCAGCGATGACAGAAGTCCTGGCCCCAGTTGTGTTGGGCAATATTGAAGATGGCCAATGGCATACACTCGAAGTAAGCTGGGATCCCGATAGCCAAACCTTAACGCTGCAATTCGATGGTAGTGTTCTAGGTACATTATCTGGAGATTTAGTAAGTACTTACTTTAACGGATCTAATGAAGTCTATTTTGCCGTGACGGGTGCAACGGGCGGCCTAAGTAATGATCAGCGCGCGCGTGGATTTAACCTTGGCGCGAGCGAACCTTCACCAGGGCCGACGCCAGAGCCTACGCCTACCCCAACACCGGAACCCACACCGACGCCAGAACCGACACCCACGCCAACACCAGAAGTAAGCAGTGATGACTTCCTTGTCGTAGGTAGTGCAACTATCATCGATGCAGGCACCGGAGAGTTCCAAATTACGCCCGCCGCTAACGTGCAGTTAGGCGCGATAGGATCAGATTTCTCCGTGGATTTATCCTCAGATTTCAACACCAGCGTCGAGCTTTTCTTCGGTACGAAAGATGGTAACGGCGCTGATGGCATGACCTTTACCTTGCATGCCGACCCCCGTGGGGCACAAGCGATAAGTGCACTTACTGGCCCAGGTTTAGGCGCTTGGGGTATTCAAAACGGTTTAGCCTTTGAGTTCGATACCTGGAGCAATGGCGGCACTATCGCTGATCCCGCGCTCGATCATTTTGCGGCTTGGGATACGGATACAGGCACACCCACCGTAGTGGGTAGCCCAAGAACACCGGCGATGGCGCAAGTTATTGCCCCCGTGTTGCTTGGCAACATTGAAGATGGCCAATGGCATACGCTGGAGGTGAATTGGAATGCCGCGAGTCAAACGCTTACGCTGCAGTTAGATGGCACGGTTTTAGGTTCTGTCTCCGGTGATCTGTCGAATACTTACTTCGGCGGTGACAGCGAACTGCGTATAGCGTTTACCGGCGCAACAGGTGGCTTGAATAACGACCAACGTGTGCGTGAATTTACGTTATCCACCACGCCGCCAGTTGTGGTTGATACTGACGGAGACGGCGTTCCCGACGGCCAGGATGCTTTTCCAAATGACCCAAGTGAAACACAAGATTCCGATGCCGACGGTGTTGGTGACAACACCGATGCTTTCCCCAATGATGCATCTGAAACACAAGACAGTGACGGTGATGGTGTTGGAAATAACGCTGACGCTTTCCCGAATGATGCGACTGAAACGCGAGACAGCGATGCTGATGGCGTAGGCGATAACAGCGATGCCTTCCCGAACAACGCAAGCGAAACGCGTGATTCTGACGGCGATGGTGTTGGTGACAATGCCGATCCGTTTCCAAACGATCCAAGCCGCGACGGCAGTATTGCTCCACTACCGGAGTTTCCGCGCCAGTCGGGCACCTTGATTGTCGAAAACCACAACGGGCAAGACCGTATTTGGAACGTTAACCCAGATAATAGCTCTGTCTCTGTTTCGAATGATTCAGGAGCATTAATTGCCGAAATCGCCGTTGGTGAAAAACCCTGGGCGCTTGCGCGGTCCACCGCGTCTGACCATGTTTATGTGACCAATAAGCATTCGGCGACGATCTCAGTTATCAATACCGATAACCTGCAGCTCGAAACAAGCATTAGCTTACCGAGTAATGCTCAGCCGCACGGTATTGTGTTTGATGGCAACGGTACGCATTACTATGTTGTGCTCGAAGCAACAGCGACATTGCAGCAGCGCGACGCCACCACAAATGCACTTGTTCAGAGTGTGACTTTATCCGGCACGCCGCGTCATGTATCTATAGCACTGGATGATTCGCAATTACTGGTAAGCAACTTTGTTACGCCTTTCGCACCTGGCGAAGATACGATTGCACCCGATATGAATGCCGCACTTGCCGAAGTATTTGTCGTAAGCCCGTCCACAATGAGCCTTACCAATACCATCGGCATCCCCTTTGATGAAACGCCAGTAGGCGAATCTACGGGACCTGGCCTGCCAAATTACTTGGGCGCTGCGGCGATCAGCTTTGACTCTGCACGCGCGTATGTGCCGAGTAAAAAAGACAATGTCGATTCTGGCGCACTGCGTGCGAAACCCGGTATGTCGTTTGACCAAACTGTGCGTGCCCATACCTCAAATATCGCTTTGGCGACAGGTGAGATTAATCTCGGTATTGATCACGACGACTCAAGTGTGGCCACCAGCGCAGCATTCAGCGGCGACAACCGTTACCTACTTATTACGTTGGAAACCAGTCGCGAGCTTGTTGTTTACGATACCGAACTCGGCTTCGAGCTGATGCGCCTCGATACCGGTTTGGCGCCGCAGTCTGTTGCCTTCTCAAGCGATAGCACTATCGCTTACGTGCACAACTTTATGAGCCGCAGTATTTCGCGTTTTAATTTGCGCGATGCTTTTGCAACGGAACTGCCCGTTGAAGATGTGCTCACTGAAATTAATGTTGTTTCCAATGAAACGCTAACACCACAAGTCTTGCTTGGTAAGCAATTGTTCTACGATGCGGCCGATACTCGTTTGTCTCGTGATAGTTATATGTCATGCGCATCCTGCCACAAAGAAGGCAAGCACGACGGCCGTGTATGGGACTTCACACAGTTTGGTGAAGGCCTGCGCAACACAACGTCTCTGCTCGGAAAGGCGGGTACCGGGCATGGTTTATTGCACTGGACAGGCAACTTCGACGAAATACAGGACTTTGAAGGCCAGATTCGCGGCTTTGCTGGTGGTACGGGCTTAATGTCCGACGCCGACTTTAATGCGGGTACGCGCAGCGAACCCTTGGGTGACACTAAAGCGGGTTTGAGCAGCGACCTGGATGCGCTTGCGGCCTATCTTGAATCGCTCAACCGAGTGGAAGTCAGTCCACACGATGCAACACCACTTGCAACTCAGGGCGCAGAACTCTTTGAGCAGCACAACTGCGCTTCATGTCACACGGGTGTTATTGCAACAGATTCGGCAACCGCTGCGCGCCATGATATCGGTACGGTAGATTTGGAAAGTGGCGATCGTTTAGGCGCAGCGCTGGATGGTTTTGATACACCAACCCTTCTAGGGCTTTGGGCAAGCGCGCCGTATCTTCACGATGGTTCTGCCGCAACGATTGAAGACGCTGTACTAGCACACACAAACACAGGTATTACCAATGCCGATGCTCAGGCTATCGCCGAGTTTTTGCGACAGTTGGGCGATAGCGTTTCCAGTGGTACTAATGGTCAAGCCTACCGTTACTACCGACTTACTGCCTTATCGGAAATAAATAATAACCCGTGGACCTCAGTGGCAGAATTTAATTTGCTCGACGAAAACGGGCAGACTATTGATCGCAGCAATTGGCTTGTCAGCGCTACTAGCGAAGAATTGTCTGGTGAAAATGGTGCGGCCACCAACGCGATTGACGGAAATGCAGCTACTATCTGGCACACCGAGTGGGCATCACAACCCGGCAGTGCAAATGACCCTCAGCATCCGCATCACTTTGTGATTGATATGGGCGTCGAGCACGAAGTATCAGGCTTCACCTATCTGCCGCGGACCGGTGGTGGTAACGGCACGATCAAAACGTTTGAAGTGTATGCAAGTGACGATGGTGTTACGTGGGGTGCGGCTATTCACGCGGGTGAGTTTGCGCAAACCAGTGCACCAAATACAGTGACATTTTCAAATTCAGAAGGTTCAGACCCTGAGCCAACGCCAGAACCTACACCGACACCCACTCCAACACCGGAACCTCCACCAGCCGTTGCAGAAAATGTTGCTTTAGGCAAAGCGGTATCGCAATCTACACTCGCGTGGGGTGGTGTGCCCGAACGCGCTATTGATAACAACACCAGCGGCGTTTGGCGCAATAGATCCATTACCCATACCGATCTTCAAAACGATGCGTGGTGGGAAATTGATTTAGGCGAGGTACACAACTTAGAAACGATTCGCTTATGGAATCGTACCGATTGTTGTACGAATCGTTTAGCCAATTTCTATGTGTTTATTTCAGATGTTCCGTTTACAAATAAAGATTTAAATACCACACTCAATCAGGCGGGTGTCGCAGTGTTACAGTACTCGGCTGTTGCTGGGCGTGAAACCACGTTTAATGCGAATAGAAGCGGCCGTTATGTTCGCATTCAAATTGTAGGGCGCGGTATACTGAGCCTTGCAGAAGTGGAAATTATGGGAACACATTAATCCGTGAAATCCTTCTTAATCTTTGCAAGTGCCAGCTTTATGCTGGCACTTGCGTATTTAACATATGCATCTGACACTGGGGCAAAATATGCAGCTTCCAGTGTAAACCAACATTTTAATATTGTGATTTATCCTAAAAATGGGCAGCCACTTATCGGCCAATACCATCAATGGGTGGTTCAGGTGAACGACGCTAAAAACATACCTTTGGAAAATGCACGTATTGGCATTGGTGGTGGCATGGAAAATCACGGGCATGGTCTTCCGTCAAAACCTCAAGTAACACACTATCTTGGTGACGGAAAATACTTAATTGAAGGTTTGTTATTTAATATGTCTGGACGGTGGTCGCTTTTGTTTGCCATTCAAACAGCGCAAGCGTCAGACCAGGTTCGTGTTGATTTTGATGTTGAGTTTTGAGTAATTTCATACGAGCTTGTAGATTTGAGAGGGCATGGGCAGGGTAGCTTAACTCTAGACACGCTGTAAATACTTCCCTGTAAGCTCTGCACCCGCATCCCGACAACTGCTCCTGCGTTGTTCTAACACCCGCCATCCATGGCGGGCGCCTGCGGGTGAAGGTCTAGAGTTAAGCTACCCTGCCCATACCTTTGAAATACTCGTTTGCTTCAATATTAGTTTAAAAAAATAATTTAATAGTCAACAAGACATTTGCGTGTTTGTGTAAAAAAAGAGCCTTATTATTTATCTAGTAAAATTTTCCTCTCCGAAAACTTTGGTGGGTTTATAGAACTGTTTTTTTGGGGTTACGTATTGCTGTATAGGCTTGAAAGGAAAGTCTCTCAAATGTTACAAAGCTTTTTACGGACAGTTTTTATTCGATTGGCACTGAGAAACATGGGGTGGGTACAACTTTCTAGACCTTCACTCGCAGGCGCCCGCCATGGATGGCGGGTGTTAGAACAACGCAGGAGCAGTTGTCGGGAGCGAGTGCAGAGCTTACAGGGAAGTATTTACAGCGTGTCTAGAAAGTTGTACCCACCCCATGTTTCGGACTTCATTTCAAAACTACTTCTAGCTTTCACTTTATATTTAGTGAGCACATATGCTCTCGCGTCTCCTCCAGAGTGGACAGATAAAGAACTGCGCATTTTACACTCACTCTCACTTACCGCATTACCACCCGCGCCACCCAGCCCTTCAAATCGTGTCGCAGATAACCCGCAGGCGGCAGATTTTGGAAAACGCGTATTTTTCGATACACGGTTTAGCGGAAATAAAAAAATCTCTTGCGCGTCATGCCATCAACCTGAACGCTATTTTACCGACCAAATAAAAGTCGGCGTTGGGCTCGGTCAAACATCACGCAACACACCGACAATTGTCGCCAGTGCCTGGTTGCGTTGGTTGTATTGGGATGGCCGCCGCGACTCATTGTGGTCTCAAGCCCTGGTACCTTTTGAAGCGGCGAAAGAAATGGGCAGCAGTCGAACCCGAGTATTGTGGGAAGTGGGTAATGATAAAAATTACTTACACGCCTATGAACAGCTTTTCGGCAAGTTGCCAATCGAATTATATAATTCCAAAAATATTGTCGATGCCACACCGATTGGTAATGCACAGCTGCAAGATAACTGGTATCGAATTTCAGCAGACAGGCGTAATAAAACAAATAATGCATTTGCCAATATAGGAAAAGCCATTGCTGCTTACGAACGAACGCTACTACCGAAAAAAACGCGTTTCGATAAATATGTAGAACAGCTGTTCGGTATTCAAAACTATGGTATTAAACTGTCAAATCAAGAAAAACAGGGTATAAAACTGTTTATTGATGCTGAAAAAACACAATGCTTGCAGTGCCACAATGGCGCATTACTAACAAATGGCGGGTTCCACAATATCGGCACCGGCAATTTTCAAGGCGACAATTTGGATTTTGGCAGAGTTCTTGGCATTCGAGCGGTACTGATGGATGAGTTTAATTGCCTTGGCCCCTACAGTGACGCAAAAAAAGAAGACTGCCATCAGCTGCGTTTTCTCGACCCTACTCAACACCATATTCCATTAAGTGGTGCGTTTAAAACACCATCGCTACGTAACCTAAAATTGACAGCGCCGTATCTACACGACGGCCGATTTAACACCCTTGAAGAAGTCTTAAATCACTACACGCAACCACCTCAAGGCGATCACGAGCTTAAAGAAATGCCCTTAACAGGGAACGAACTAGATGCAATGCTCGCGTTTTTAATGATGTTGGATGAGTAGATTGACACAGCTAACTAAGCCGTAAATTCAGTTTTCTTAGTCGTTTTAGTTAAAAGAACGTTAAACACTCTGAATTTGTAGTTAATCGCAGCGAACAACCGCCGCCATCGCCTCACCGCCACCAATACATAAACTGGCGACACCCACGCTTTTTTCCATGCGGCGCATCGCTGCGATAAGCGTAACCAAAATACGCGCACCACTTGCACCGAGTGGATGGCCTAAAGCGCATGCCCCGCCATTAACATTGAGTTTCGTGTGCTCGATATCCAATACTTGCATTGCCGCCATCGGCACCACAGCAAAGGCTTCATTTATTTCCCAAAGATCCACATCCGCAACGTCAATATGCGTTTTTTCCAACAATTTTTGTATCGCGGTAATTGGCGCAGTGGTAAATGTTTCAGGTGTTTGCCCGGCAGACTGAAAACCATCCAAGCGAGCTAAAATCTCTAAGCCTTGCGACTCAGCCACACTTTGCCGCGTTAATAGCAGCGCCGCTGCGCCATCTGCAATTGAGCTCGCGTTTGCGGCTGTCACTGAACCGTTTTCTCTAAATGCGGGTTTTAGGTGTTTTATTTTTTCGATATTTAACTTCATCGGACTTTCGTCGTCATTAACGATCGCACCCGACTTGGGTAATTCAACCGGGCAAATTTCTTCCCGAAAGTTCCCCTCGCTAATCGCTCGCTGAGCGCGGGTAACAGACTCCGCGGCATAGCGATCCTGATCGTCTCGACTCAGGCCATATTTTTCCGCTGTTCGTTCAGCGAACTCGCCCATAAGGACCCGTTCATATGCGTCTTCTAAGCCATCGGTGTACATATGATCGAGCAATTCAGTTGGCCCGAAACGCAAACCAGCGCGCGCGCGTGCCAGCAGATGTGGCGCTAGCGACATATTTTCCATGCCACCTGCGATAACGAAGTCGGCCTGTCCCAAGATCAAACTTTGGGCAGCCAGCTCGACACTCTTCATCCCCGAGCCACATACCTTGTTCACGGTCATCGTCACAACAGAGTCATCCAAGCCGGAAAAACGGCATACCTGCCGCGCGGGTGCCTGCCCGACACCTGCGGGAAGCACACAGCCCATAATCAACTCATCTATTGATTCACTGCCCACGCCTGCTTGCGCAATCGCCGCCCTAACGGCATGTGCGGCCAGATTTGGCGCAGAAATCTTGGAGAACTGACCCAAAAACGCACCGAGGGGTGTGCGGGCCATTCCGACAACAACAATAGGATCATTCACGTTGGTCACCGTTTGCAGAAAGTCATAAAAACAGTTTAAGCTGGCTCGCAACATCTCTCCACTGACTTAAGCAATATGCGCGTCAGTAGCTTGGAGCCTGTTAACGCAAATAAGGATCGTCTATGTCGCTCTCCACTATTATCACGCTTGTCGTTCTCGCGGCCGCAGTCTTTTATATTATTTCCATCTACAACCAGCTCGTCGCGCTAAAAAATCGCTACCAAAATGGCTTCGCACAGATTGAGGTGCAACTCAAACGCCGCTACGACCTTATTCCCAACCTGGTGGAAACGGCAAAAGCCTATCTTTCCCATGAACGAGAAACGCTCGAGGCAGTGGTTGCTGCGCGCAATACCGCATTGGCGGGCCTCAAAGCTGCCGCGGCAAACCCCGGAGATGCCGCTGCGATACAGGGCTTAGCGAGCGCTGAAAATATGCTGGCCGGTGCGCTTGGAAAATTAAACGTCGTGGTCGAAGCCTATCCAGACCTAAAAGCCAATACGAATATGCAGCAACTGTCTGAAGAGCTGACAAGCACCGAAAATAAAGTCGCTTTTGCCCGCCAGGCATTTAACGATTTTGTCACGGCTTACAACAGCTATCGACAGAGCTTTCCACCGGTATTTTTTGCGGGCTTTTTTGGCCATCCCACTGACGCCAAGCTGCTGGAATTCGAAGATTCCGCCGAAATTCAGAACGCGCCAAAAATCTCTTTTTAACGCTCCTTAAAGCCCTAGAATGAACTTTTTTGAGCACCAGGACGACGCGCGAAAAAAAAGTGCCAGCCTGGTTTTCCTGCTTGTTCTTGCAGTGATCATTCTGATCGCTGTCACCGGGATTATGCTCGCGGTTTTCATGTACTTCATGCAAGCCAATTCATCGAGTGTAAGTGCGATCAATAGCCAAAACCTCGGATTTGCTCAGCACCTGCTAAAAGTCGTCACTTCCGAAACCATGCTTTGGCTCAGCGCGGGCGTAGGCCTTGTGGTGACAATGGGCAGCATGTTTAAAGCAAGCGAATTGCGCAAAGGAGGCGCTTTTGTTGCTGAGTCTCTCGGGGGTAGATTGCTGCTGCACGAATCCGCCGACCAGATCGAGCTGCGTCTTTTAAACATCGTTGAGGAAATGGCCATTGCTTCAGGCAGCCCGGTTCCGCGCGTCTATGTGCTAGATGAAGAGGGTATCAACGCCTTTGCAGCGGGTACGGATATCTCCAACGCGGTGATCGGTGTTACCCGCGGCTGCATTCACGCGCTCAACAGAGACCAGCTGCAAGGCGTCATCGCGCACGAGTTCAGTCATATTTACCACGGTGATATGCGCCTGAATATGCGGCTCTTGGCGGCGTTGCACGGCATCTTGGTCATAGGCTTGATCGGCTCTTTCCTCGTACGGGCGACGGGACACCGCCGCCACTATGGCTCCTCACGCAGAAAAGACGGTGCACAACTTGCGCTATTGGGCCTTGGCTTAATGGCCATTGGTTTCGGCGGCACTTTTTTTGGCAATATGATTAAAGCCGCCGTGAGCCGTCAAAGAGAGTACCTCGCCGATGCTTCAGCTGTGCAATATACGCGTAACCCGAAAGGCATAGCGGGCGCACTTTATAAGATAAAAATGGCAAGCTATGGTTCAACACTTTTACCCTCCAATGCCTCTGAATTTAGTCACTTCTATTTTGCCAATGGCGTGAGCTCTTTTTTCGCCAAGCTCTTTGCAACTCACCCTGATTTAGACCTGAGGATAGCGAGAGTGTTGCCCAACGGGGAATATCCACTTGAAAAGGAAATAAGCGAAGGGGCCAAACCGACTCAGGAAAAACCGTTTAAAAAAAGCGCGGCCACCGATTCAGCCGAAGCAAATATCTCAGGTTTTGCGCCCAGCGAAGGCAAGCGAGCCCCCGTTGACGCCATCGAATGCGCCGGTTCAATTTTGCCTGAGCAGCTTAATGCTTCTCACATACTGCTTACATCACTGCCGGAGGAACTGCGTCGGGCGTGCCATACCCCCTATCAGGCGAGAGCACTCATCTATGCACTTCTGCTCGACAAGAACCAAACCATTCGCGATGTACAGGTCAAGCGACTAAAAGCACGTGCGCACCCCGCCACTTTTCGCGAATTTACGCGTATTGCCAATCAGGCTCGTACTTTACCAAGCCACCTCAAGCTACCGCTGCTTATGCTTGCACAACCGGCATTGCTGGCGCTTTCTGCACCTCAACAAGCTGTTTTTTGTGAGAATATGGACACCCTTATTCGCGCCGATAAGCGTGTGACGGTATTTGAGTGGAGTTTGCGCAACATCGTGCTCTCTGGCTTTCGCAGTGCCGCTCAGCCGGGTGGTTTTAAAGCGCTTGAAAGTCTGCGCAGCGACGCCGCCAAGTTGCTGGGTTTTGTTGCGCGCCTGGGCGATGCCCGACACCATCAGGCGAGTTACAGCGAGGGTATGCAGACCATCTGGCGCAACGATACATCTGAAGTTGTCTTGGACACAGCGTTAAGTGCATTGGACTCAGCATTGAACAATTTACGCCAGCTTCATCCCTTGCAAAAACCACTGCTTCTAAAAGCTGTAGCCAAAGTGGCTGAACATGACCAACAGTATTCAGAGCGCGAAAAGTTGGTTTTACGCGCGATTGCAATGACCCTCGACTGCCCGCTGCCGCTAGATGCTGCTTATCAGGAGTAGTTTTACTCGCGCTATTTCACAACACGCAGGCTGGGACGCTTAAGAGATGGCTCCAAATCATCGGGATCCGGCGGCTCGGGCTCCGGTTCAGGCTCGAGATCAAACATCATGCCCCGACCGTTTTCACGCGCGTAAATCCCCAGAATCGCAACATTGGGAACATATATCTGGTGGGAAACGCCAGCAAACCTGGCGCTAAAACTGGTGGCATCGTTGTCTAAATCCAGCTCCTGAACAGCGCCAGGAGCGATATTTAATACGATTTCACCGTTCTTGTTGACATATTCCTGTGGCACGCTAACCCCACTCGTATGCGCATCTACAACAATGTGCGGCGTACAGTTATTGTCGACAATCCACTCGTATAACGCGCGCAGCATGTAGGGCTTACTTGAGGTCATGACCATAAGAAGGTGAGGCCTTTATGACTTGATATAGTAACTGGGGCGCATCTCGAGTTCAGCTTCAGACAAACTCTCTCTAAACGAATCCCGAGCAAACAAGCGCTCAGTGTATTCCAGTAAAGCTGCCGTTTGGCGTGTGCGCGGGATAGTGATTCCGAAGGCATCTAAACGCCACAATATCGGTGCAAGACAGCAATCGACCAGCGAGAATTCTTCGCTCATAAAAAACGGCTTTTCCGCAAAGATAGGCGCAATTGTCACCAGGCCGTCTTTCAATTCTTTCGCGGCCTGTGCCGCCGCCTCTTTGTTTTTTCCTGAGCCCATTGTCTTGACCAATGGGCACCAGTCATTCTCGATACGATACATAAACTGGCGGCTCTCTGCACGAGCTACAGGATAAACGGGAAGTAAAGGAGGATGGGGGAAGCGCTCATCGAGATATTCCATCATCACGTGCGTTTCATACAATCCCAAATCTCGATCAAGCAATACTGGTAAGTTCCCGTACGGATTAATTTGCTTAACGTCTTCAGGCAAATTGATTGGGTCGATTTCAATAATATCCGCCGTAACCCCTTTTTCAGCTAAAACAATTCGCACACGATGACTATAGTGATCAGAACCATCGGAGTAATATGTCATCGATGAGCGCTTTGCGACAACCGCCATAATTTCCTCAACTTAATCTTCAATAAAAATAAAACCCGGCATTTGGAAATACCGGGCTAAACAGGTAAAACAAATAAACGTTAGTGGATGTCTTTCCAGTATTCGCGATTGAGCAGCACGGTAAATACGAGCAATACACCTAAAAATAGAAAAACGTATATACCCATGCGCTTGCGAGACTCTGCAACAGGATCAGCCATATAGGTCATAAAATTCACTAAGTCGTGAACAGCGTGGTCAAACTCTTCTTCCGACATTGATCCCTGTACATCGCTCACCGTCAAAGAAGCACATTGGTCGACAACAATCTCGCCCTGCTTATCGCGCACGACGTCTCCATGGCTATCGCGTTTGGGTCCGGGCGCACACGTCTGCAAGCCTTGCAGCTCGAGCAACACATGAGGCATACCCACATTGGCAAACACTCTATTGTTTACACCTGTGGGTCGAGAGTCATCCTGATAGAAATTTTTTAAAAATGTATACAGCCAGTCAGGGGCTGAGGGTCGTGCACGTGCCACTAAGGTAAGGTCAGGCGGTGTTGCACCAAACCATTTTTTGCTCTCCTCGGGCGCCATAGCTATGGTCATAAGTTCGCCAATTTTTTGATCGGTGAATACCAAATTATCCAACATCAAGTCGTGGGGAATGCCCAAATCATCAGCGACCCGCTCATAGCGAGAATGATTCGCGGAGTGACAACCCATGCAATAATTCACAAAGAGCTTGGCGCCGCGCTGTAAAGACGCCTTATCTTTTAAATCAACGTGCGCGTGTTCGCACGGCACGTCGCCACAGCCACCGCCGCCAGCGGCGACAGATTTAAGCGGCAGCGCAACAAGGACAACAAATAAGACCAATGCGCCCAAAACGAGAGGTTTACCAAGCCCTTTCATTTGAACACGCTCGGGAACAGGCTGTTCTGAATCTATTGCAGCTAGCCAAGGCAGGAGCACTACAAACAAACCTAAAACAATGCCATACAAATACAACATCCAGGCCACATGACCCGACGCGTCACTGCCAAATTCACCCCAAAGCGCTTTAAATGTGATATATAAAATCCAAATACCCAAAGTGCCCGAGATAAGAACACCTAACGGGCCTATACGCCCCGAGTTGGTCCATGCGGGCATCGTTAGGAAAAAAGCAAAATAAAATATTGTCGACATCTGCGCTAACAATGTTTTTTCCGGCGTCGGCGAGTCGAGGCCCAGCTTACCTAAAACGACGAATGTCGCAGCAAACAAAATTAACATTATTTTAGGCAACCAACCTTTATAGCGAATAGATTTGGCGTTGCTTTTGTCCAGCCAAGGTAAGAAAAACAACACGACGATAGCCAGAACCATAGCAATAAAGCCGAGAAACTTAGCCGTAAATACGCCACCTAAATCAAAAGTAACAGCGCGCAGAATTGCGTAAAAAGGTGTGAAATACCAAACGGGCGCAATGTGCTCGGGGGTTTTTAAGTTATTTGCCTGCTCGAAATTGGCATATTCCAAAAAATAACCCCAAAAACCTGGAACAAAAAAGACTATGCCCAAGAAAACAAATAGAAAAACCGTAATACCCACCAAGTCATGCACGGTGTAATACGGGTGAAACGGCACGCCGTCCAGCGGCACACCGTTTTCATCTTTATTCTTCTTGATCTCCACACCGTCGGGATTATTCGAACCGACCTCATGCAAGGCAAGAATATGCAGGACAACCAGACCAAGCAAAACGATGGGCACCGCAACAACATGCAAAGCAAAAAACCGATTTAACGTCGCGCCCGAAATTAAGTAATCGCCGCGAATCCATTCAACCAGCCCTTCACCGATAAAAGGAATCGCACCAAATAAATTTACAATAACTTGCGCACCCCAATACGACATTTGCCCCCAGGGAAGGACATACCCCAAAAAGGCTTCGGCCATAAGCGCAACATAAATAAACATGCCGAAAATCCAGACAAGTTCGCGCGGCGCCCGATAAGAACCGTACATAAGCCCGCGAAACATATGCAGATAGACAACAACGAAAAACATCGATGCACCAACAGCATGAAGTCGTTGCAGTAGGTTCCCATACGGAACATCCCGGCGAATATATTCCACTGAACCATAAGCACCTTCAGCAGTGGGTACATAGTGCATCGTTAACCAGATACCCGTCAGTAGCTGATTGACGAGAACAAAGAGAGACAAGACACCAAAGAAATACCAAAAATTAAAATTTTTCGGCGCGTAGTACTTGGCCATGTGGTAGTCCCACGTTCTTTGGATCGACAAGCGATCGTCCAGCCAAGTCCAAAATCCAGCAAGCCAATTTGTCATCGTTACGCCTCCTGGTCTTCGCCAATGAGCAATACGTCATCGCTCAAATATTTATAGGGCGGAATTTCTAAATTCGTCGGGGCCGGTACACCTGCCATCACACGGCCAGCCAGGTCAAACTTTGACCCATGGCAACGGCAAAAAAAGCCACCGAGCCATTCTGAACCGCCCAAATCTTCAGCGCCCACTTCGGGCCTATACGTAGGTGCACAACCCAGGTGAGTGCAGAGTCCCAGCAAGACAACGATTTCTTCTTTAATCGCCCGGGCCTTATTTTTAACATAATCGGGTTGTATCGACTTTTCTGAATCGGGATCGCGAAGCGTGGGTTCCACCTTCTCCAGGCTTGCAATCGCTTCCGGCGTGCGCCGGACAACAAAGACGGGTTTACCGCGCCATTCGACCGTTATCATCTGGCCTGGCTCAAGCTTACCAATATTGACTTCAACCGGAGCTCCGGCCGCTTTCGCTTTTGCGCTCGGGTTCCACGAACCAACAAATGGCACGGCAGCTCCGACTACTCCAGCCGCACCAACGACCGAAGTCATCGCCGTAAGCACTCTGCGACGCTCCTCATTCACACCACTTTTACTCACGAAGAAAGTCTCCCCTTTTTATTATTAGTCTGTTTATAGGCTCACACACTGCAGTTACATTGCCAATGCATATCTGGCCAGGGCTAAACATGCGAGGACAACACTTGTTTAAAAGATAGACGCTAAGCACGCGGACGGTGTAATTATTGTTGTCGTGGCGAAAACGCCGAGATAGTAAAGGCCTTTTGCATGTTCGCAGCGACGGTCAGCCTCAAAGTTTGCGCTATGGTATAGAAATTCTCCTATCAACACAAGGCGACAAGAAATCACCATACACGACAGCATCTTGGAGGTTAGTAAACGCAAACAAACTCAATCGTCGTTTTAGCCAGAAGATAGGATTTGAACCCAAAGTCCCCAGCACCAGACTGATATGATTAAAAAAAGCCCGGACATAGGCCGGGCTCTTTGAAAAAAATTAACGCTTGGAGAATTGCGGCTTTTTCCGCGCTTTGCGTAAACCGACCTTTTTACGTTCAACCTCACGCGAATCACGGGTAACGTAACCAGCCTCGCGCAAAGAAGGACGCAATGCTTCGTCATAACTCATTAGAGCACGAGTCAAACCGTGACGAATCGCACCCGCCTGACCAAAGCTACCACCCCCCTTAACAGTGACATTGACATCGAAGCTTTCAACGTGGTCTGTGCATTGCAATGGTTGCAACACGATCATGCGTGCAACCTCGCGACCAAAATATTCTTCTAATGGACGACCATTAACAACGATATTGCCGGTACCCTTAGAAATAAAAACACGTGCTGTCGACGTTTTGCGTCGACCCGTTCCGTAATACTGTTCTGCTGCCATCTTGACTTAGCCCCTTAAATATTTAGTTCTTGCGGCTGTTGAGCAGCATGAGGATGTTGCTCACCGGCGTAGACTTTGAGTTTTTTAAACATCGCTCGACCAAGAGGTCCTCGCGGCAGCATACCTTTCACCGCAAATTGAATTGCGCGCTCTGGTGCTTTATCGATCAACTTCTCGAAGCTGATTTCTTTAATACCGCCGACATAGCCAGTGTGGCTATAGTACTTCTTGTTCTTTGCTTTATTGCCGGTAACGCTCACTTTTCCCGCGTTTGTGACAACGATGTAATCGCCGCAATCAACGTGAGGTGTGAATTCTGGTTTATGTTTTCCACGCAGCCGATGTGCGATTTCCGCAGCAAGACGACCCAATGTCTTGCCAGTTGCATCGACAACGTACCAGTCGTGTTTGACTGTCTGAGGGTTGGCACTAATAGTCTTCATGTTATGGTTGCCCTACGATGGTACTGATTCCCGCAGCCGTGCAAATCGCCCGGCATGCCCGATAAAAGGAGCGCGGATTCTACAGATTGGCTGATCAGTTTTCAAGCAAATTTTGGTGGACATTTGTTTAGGGCCTGTTAACAGGCCCTAGCCCTTATGCGCGGCACAAAGGTAGTCTTCGCTTTGCATTTCCTGCAGGCGGCTCTGGGTCCGCTGGAACTCAAAAGCCAACCGGCCTGAAACATAGAGCTCGGTGTACGGCGCAGCCGCAGAAATGACCAGCTTGACATTCCGATCATAAAATTCATCGATCAGATAAATAAAACGTCGCGCCTGATCGTCATTACTTTCACTAAAGACAGGCACATTTTGAACAATAATGGTGTGGTATTCGCGGGCGAGCTCTATATAGTCATTTTGCGACCTGGGACCATCGCAAAGCTCGGTAAACTCAAACCACGCAACCCCTTCAGCTTCGCGCACAGCGCGAATAATACGCCCTTCTACTTCAATAGCTTTATTTGCGCACACGTGAGCATCACTGAGCACCAAACGGGCGAAGCAAGCGGCAAGTGCTTTTTCCGCAGCTTCATCCACCGGACTGAAGTAGAGCTCGCTTTGTTTTAATGCGCGTAAACGATAGTCTACACCGCCATCTACGTTTACGACGTGTGTGTATTGCAAGAGTAAATCTATAGCAGGTAAAAACCGCTGGCGCTGCAAACCATTTTCATAGAGACCTTCGGGTGCAATATTTGAGGTGGCAACAAGTGTCACCCCACGCCTGAAAAGGCCGTCTAAAAGATTAGCGAGGATCATCGCGTCAGTAATATCGACGACAAAAAATTCGTCAAAACAAATGATCTGGTATTTGTCGGCAAAACGCTCGGCAACAATTTCCAAAGGATTTTTTTGATCTTTTAAGGTTTTTAATTCTTGATGCACAGAGCGCATAAAGCGATGAAAGTGGGTGCGCAATTTCGTGGTGATCGGAAGTGCGTCATAGAACACATCCATCAGATACGTTTTGCCACGACCGACCCCTCCCCAAAAATACACGCCTGTGACTGGACGCTTCTTTGCAAAACCCAGTTTCAAACGTATTTTTTTCGCGAATGAACCTTCCTCTGCCTGTTGCAACAGGCGCCGATATAAGTCGTCCAGTAATTCAATCGCCGCTTGCTGAGCTTCGTCGCGAACAAAGCCCTGTATTTCCAAATCTTGGCGATAACGATCGAGCGGGGAAAGATCTTGCATCTGACAAACTCAACTAGACTTAAAGACTTAAGCACACCAATTTAGCAAATTTTCAGGCTTGGTCCATATCTTGCGCCGGTTTTTATGTATCATAGAAATAAGTACAGTGATATTTGCTTCGAACGTTTCAAAGTTCTGTTAGGAGGTTAAGGGGTGTTTTCACTAGAAGTTTTAATTATGGTTGCTGCAATCATTTTTTGCATTGGTGGTTTACTGGGGGCACTTATCAGTCGAACCATGTTCCCACCAGAACAGCAAAAACAGCTGGAAGAGAGCTTAAAAACAGCGCGCCAGGAATTAGATCAATATCAGCGGGAAGTAGCACAGCACTTCGCCGATACCGCCGAACTTGTGCACAATCTCACCCGCAACTACAAAGACGTCCACGACCATCTGGCCAAAGGGGCGCTCAACCTCACCAACCCTGAAATTACTCGCCAAATGATGGCCGCCGGCGACAAAAGCCTTGGCATTGAAGCCTCTGCGGACATCGATGAGCAGCAGGTCGAAGCGCCGCGGGATTGGGCACCGAAAGTGCCGGGTCAAACAGGCACACTTAGCGAAGAATACGGCCTCGACGATATCGAACGCACTGAGCCAACAGCAACAGACATTGAAACAGAAGAAGAGAACCAAAAAGCAGGCTGAGTTACCTGACGAAATGTTCTTTTCTCCCGCAACGACATAATAAAAATTAGGAATAACCATGCGGCAGATTTATCAAGTTATCGCCTACGTCAGTGGGCCTTTTCTTTTCGGCTTGGTCTGTGCGTTATCGATAATGTTGTTTTTTCCCGAGTCGTTTAACCTGCCTATTCAGCAAAGACTCACCGAAATGCTCGAAGCCAAAGTAAATGAGCATTTGGAGCCCGTTTCATATGCAGCAGCCGTCGATCGCGCTGCGCCATCTGTTGTCAATATATATACGCTGCGCCAGCAGCCTGCGCGTCCCCGCTACAACAGCGCCTTCGGCCGCTACGAGAACCCTCAACAACAGGTACTTCCAACCACAGGCTCAGGCGTCGTGGTCAGCGAAGATGGTTACATCATTACGAATTTGCACGTCATTGAGTGGGCCACCGAGATTAGAGTTGCACTTCAGGATGGTCGCGATGCAGAACCGCAAATTGTCGGCGTGAGCAAAGAAGACGATATGGCGATTCTCAAAATCGACCTCAATAACTTGCAACCAATCGAAATCGGCAACCCCGATGAGGCTAGGGTCGGCGACGTTGTCTTGGCAATTGGCAATCCTTTTGGCGTCGGTCAAACCGTGACGCAAGGCATTATCAGCGGCACGCGCCGCAAGGGTTTGAAAATCTCCCACTATGAAAATTTTATCCAAACCGACGCAGCGATAAACCCCGGTAACTCGGGTGGCGCGCTGATCGACGCCAACGGCAGGTTACTGGGCATCAACATTGGCGATTTGCGCCAAACCTATTACGGTGACGCAAGCGGCATTGGCTTTGCGATACCCGCCGACCGCGCCATCCAGGCACTAGCAGATATCATTGAGCACGGGCGCGTTGTGCGGGGTTGGCTCGGCGTAACCGCACTGGACATAAATCCCCAAGTGGTCAAAGCATTAAACCTGAGAGTTGACGATGGCGTCCTGATTACCGACTTATATGAAAACGGTCCAGCCGATGTCGCGGGATTGATTACGGGTGATATCGTCACGGCAATTAATGGTGAACCCGTGACAAGTATGTTGAGCGCAATTCAAGAATTTGGAGAATTGCGCCCAGGCGACGTGGTGTTAATCGATATTATGCGTGGCGAACAACAACTCCAGCTCGAAGCAGTGTTGTCAGCCGGGCCGCAAGCCATTCAGTAGCGGCCAGCAGCTATCATTAACCTTCACGAACAAAAATATCGCGATACGAAGCGAAGATCGATCCGAACAATAACGGAACCACTACCAACAAACCCAAACCAAGCGGTAACGCGGCGACAAATAGAAACAACAAAGCGACAATGCCGTAGAGTAAAAAAGGCAATACGTTTTTTAAACATCCGGCAAAGCTCAAGCGCATCGCATCAAAAACCTGCACATCATGGAGGACTATCAACGCCGGGGCAAACCAAGCGGCCATCACCAGAGGCAGGGTTAACGATATGCCTATCAGTATTCTCAACAGTAACGACGTAAAATCAAATGAGGAGTGATCGGGTGCCCCACCTACACTCATAAGTTGAAAAGCCATTGAACCCAAAATGGCTGCCCAAACCACAAAGTGAATCACCGCTACAACTACAGACAAGAGCAACAAGGGCCCAAATTTATTTTGAAAACCCGCGAACAAATATTTGATATCAAACTTTTCACCATCGTATTGTGCTTTCAAACCCAGCATAAAACCGCCGAGCCATACATAAGAAATAAAGCCCGCAAGTATATTGATGAAAGGCACAATAGATAACGCTATTAGAATCACAAAACCAACAATCATTGCCAGCAACCATGGACCGGGGCTCGCTTTAAAATAACCAAAACCTTCACCAATCCAGTTGACGCCATTGCCAATACTCACTCCCCTGGGAGTATCGAGGGCAAATATTCCTGGTTCATTAGGGGCCGATAAATCGGCGTCGGGGGCTACATAAGGATTGTTGTCACTCATAAGCATCTACACTCGTTAAATTAGTTTTATTTTGATGTAGTAACGGCAACACCGTGGATAGGCAAGTATCTATTAAAAGTGCTCAAAAGCAATAGGAATGTACCAATAACTCGGAGAGGCGTGAATTGGGTGCTTGTACTCGAGACCTTCACCAGCAAGTTCCGCCACGGATGGCGGACATTAGAACAACGCAGGAGCCGTTGTCGAGATGCTGGTGCAGAGCCTACATGAACGTATTCACGGCGTGTCTCTAGTGCAAGTACACAATTTATGTCTCGTGTCCGCTTAAAAACACCACCCCTTATAGAGGCAAGGACTTAAGCAACATCACAAAAAAGCTTTGTATTTCGCTAACGAACTATTTCTTGATGCGATATTCCGCGGAGCGCGCATGGGCTTCGAGCGATTCTGAACGCGCCAAAACCGACGCTATTTTGCCAAGCTCTCCAGCAGATTGCGGCGAACAGTGAATAATTGATGAGCGTTTTTGATAATCGTAGACGCCCAGCGGCGAAGAAAATCGCGCTGTCCCCGATGTCGGCAGTACATGATTTGGGCCGGCACAATAGTCACCGAGCGATTCCGATGTATGACGTCCCATAAATATGGCACCGGCATGGCGAATCGCTCCCAGATACCTTTCAGGCTCGTCCACGGACAATTCAAGATGCTCAGGGGCAATACGATTAACAAGCGCTATCGCCTCATCCATATCGGCCACCTTAATTAAGGCTCCCCGATTTGTGATCGATTGCTTAACAACTTCGCTTCGCTCCAAAGACGGTAATAGGGTTTCAATACTGGACTGTACCGCGTCGAGAAACTGGGCATCGGGACTCAGTAGAATCGCCTGTGCCAGCTCATCGTGCTCCGCTTGCGAAAACAAATCCATCGCAATCCAATCCGGATCGGTGGCACCATCACAAACAATCAGGATTTCAGACGGTCCGGCGATCATATCAATATCAACGAGCCCAAACACTTCCCGCTTGGCCGTCGCAACGTAGATATTGCCGGGGCCGACAATTTTATCGACTTTAGGAATAGATGAGGTCCCGTACGCCAGTGCAGCAACGGCCTGGGCGCCGCCAACCGTAACCACCTGATCGACGCCGGCTATCTTCGCAGCGGCAAGTACCACATCACTAGTGATGCCGTCCGGCGCAGGAGACACCAACACAACTTCTGTCACACCCGCGACTTTCGCAGGGATCGCAGCCATCAGCACTGACGACGGGTAGGCAGCTTTACCACCTGGAACATATAAACCAACACGATCCAAAGGTGTAATTTTCTGGCCGAGAATTGCGCCTGTCGCATCCGTATATTGCCAACTGTCTTGCTTTTGCTTCTCGTGGTAACCGCGAATTCGTTCAGCCGCGTCCGCGAGGGAAGCATAGAGCTCAGGGGCAATACGCGCGGCAGCGGATTCGATCTGGTTTCGATCAATCAACAGCTCGCTTGAATCAGCGACAGCGCGTCGATCAAACTTATTTGTGTAATCGATAAGCGCTAGATCGCCGCGACGCTTAACATCAACAAGGATAGATTTGACAGCGCTTAACACGCGCTCGTTTTGAGTGTCTTCCCACGCAAGCAGCTGTGCCAACACATCGTCGAAATCATTGTCCGAGCTCGCCACGCGTTTTATCAGAGCCTGAGTCATTATTTCGACCCTCGGCTAAACATGGCGTAAATACCATTTTGCGTTAAGCTCACTTGGAACTCCCGTCGACTGCAGCACTGAGCGCGCCAACAAATGCCTCTATTTGCTGATGTTTCATTTTCATTGAGGCTTTGTTAACAATGAGTCGCGAGCTTATTTCAGCGATGGTTTCGCGCGGTTCCAGACCATTGGCGCGGAGGGTATTGCCCGTATCAACGATATCCACGATTTCATCCGCAAGATCGAGGATGGGCGCCAATTCCATCGCCCCATAGAGTTTGATGATATCGACCTGCCTTCCCTGAGTGGCGTAATACTGTTTTGCAAGGTTGACGTATTTCGTCGCAACACGCATACGACCGTTTGAAGACTGCTTGCCAACAACACCGGCAGTCATCAGCCGACAAGTCGAGATACCTAAATCCAGCGGTTCGTAAAAACCATCACCACCGTGCTCCAACAAAGTATCTTTGCCCGCAACACCGATGTCAGCCGCGCCAAACTCTACATATGTTGGCACATCACTGCCACGCAGAATCAATAGGCGGACGTCGGAAGAGCTTGTTTCAAAGGTGAGCTTGCGGCTGGAAAAAATATCTTCTGCTGGTGTAATGCCTGCCTCAGCTAACAGAGGCAAGGTCTCTTGCAAAATGCGACCTTTGGTCAAAGCAACAGTTAAACGCGACATAAACTACCTATTAATTACCTTATCACCCGGCTACCCGACGTACATTCGCGCCCAGTATCTGCATTTTCTCTTCGATGCATTCGTACCCGCGATCAATATGGTAGATACGATCAATTAGCGTTTCACCTTCGGCAACCAATCCGGCAATTACGAGGCTCGCTGAAGCGCGTAAATCACTCGCCATAACCGGTGCGGCTTTTAACCGCTCTACACCCGAAATAATCGCCGTATTGCCCTCCAACGCGATTTTTGCACCCATACGATTTAATTCGTGTACTTGGATAAGCCTGTTTTCAAAGATAGTCTCAGTGACCTTCGACATACCCTCAGCCACACTATTCATTGCCATAAACTGCGACTGCATATCTGTTGGAAACGCGGGGTGAGGCGCCGTTCTAAGGCTGACCGCACGCGGCCGCCGCCCATGCATATCCAGGCTAATCCAATCTTCACCAAAGTGGAGATCAGCTCCGGCATCTTTCAGCTTGATCAAAACCGACTCGAGGATATCCGCTCGCGTGCTTTTTACTTTTATCGAGCCGCGCGTTGCCGCTGCAGCACACAGGTAAGTGCCTGTTTCAATACGATCCGGCATCACTGTGTGAGCACATCCGGTGAGCGCTTTCACACCGTCAACTTCTAAACGGTCTGTGCCTATGCCACTGATTTTTGCTCCCATCGAGACAAGAAAGTTGGCCAAATCAATAATTTCTGGCTCTTTGGCTGCGTTTTCCAGCACAGATTTGCCTTGCGCAAGCACCGCTGCCATCAATAAGTTTTCGGTCCCGCCAACGGTAACCTTGTCCATCAGAAACTGGGCGCCTTTCAGACCTTGAGGAGCCCGAGCGCGTATGTAACCTCCGTCGACCTCGATTGTCGCCCCCATTGCCTCCAGGCCACGCAAGTGAATATCCACCGGTCGACTGCCGATCGCACAGCCTCCAGGAAAAGACACATCAGCCTTACCAAAGCGGGCGAGCAAAGGCCCGAGCACCAGAATTGAAGCACGCATTGTCTTCACGAGTTCATAAGGCGCTTCATAGACTTCAATATGGGCCGGATCGATTTCAACACACATCTTTTCATCAATCGTCACGCCGACACCCATACAGCGGAGCAGCGCGATCATTGTGGTGATATCGTTTAAATGCGGCAGGTTATATAGGTGCACTGGCGAGGTGGCGAGCAAGGTCGCGGCTAAAATGGGCAATCCGGAGTTTTTAGAGCCAGAAATTTTTATCTCGCCCTCGAGGCGAACGCCGCCACTAATCAGCAACTTATCCATGAAGCGACGGCCTAGGTCCTATCCCACTCGACAGGCGTATAAGCCTTAATTTGTACCGCATGGATGGCGCCGCTGGCAATGGCATCCTGCAAACCTGAATACACTAACTGCTGGCGTTTAACCGCATTTAGGCCTTCAAAAGCAGTCCCAACGACCGTAACTGCGACGTGGCTCCCGTCTACTTGGACTTCGACAGAACTTTCGGGGATGGCGGCTTCGATAAGCGCTTTTATTTCAGATACTTGCATGTTGGGGCTCGCTGGATTAACTCGTACAAAAAACGTTGACGAAACAGCCCGCCATTCTAATCAAAAAGCCCAGCAATAGCACCCAACTCAACAAATTTGAAAGGTCGGCGCTTAGATGGTCTTACCCCAATTACTTATCGCCACGCCCACATCGCCTTTGTTTGCTTTAACAGCTTCGGAGAATTGGGACTGCGAGGTTTTGCCGAGATTAATACCGTTGAGAATCACATTGCGTACACGCCAACCGTATTCGTCTTTGCGCATGGTATATAAAATTTTGTTGCCACCCGACTGTGTCTTTACCGTTTGCTGCACATAATATACTTTGGGGTTTTTGTCAGAAGGTCGCGAAGATTCAACCGTGATGTCAAGGTCGGTAAAATTGGCCATTCCCTTGCCGTAAGTACGAACCAAGCTGGAAGTGAAAACCGTAACAAACTCTTTCCTCTGTTCTTCAGATGCTTCCAGCCAGTAGCGCTTACCCATAACGCTTTTTGAAATAGATTCAAAGTCTACCGCTGGATCAAGCACACGTTTCACGCCAAAGAAGTACTCTTCAGAATCTTCATCCAGGATACCTGCGTTGGCCTTAACAAACGACAAAAGTTCATCTGTAACTTTTTCGACAACTTCCTCTGGTGTAAGCTCAGATTGAGCCTTGACGTCTTCCGCGCCATAACTAAAAACTGCCAATACCAACAATGCAGCAAAAGTGAAAACCTTGGTTAGCCTAGTCACGAGCTTTCTCCCACCCCATATGAATTAGATACGCCATTGGACGCGTTTTAACCGAAAAATATTACCCCAATATTAGGGCGTTATTTATGAACACAAGCTGACATTACTTCGTCCGACCTATAATATTGCGCTTCGCCAAAACGATCAGCTATTCAGTGCCCAAAAAAACCGCGCTATTTTACCCCATTAATCCCAAGTCGCTAAACCGGCTCACCCAAACGGAGATTGCATTTTGTTACTTGACAACGTGCCCACAATTTATGTCGCAGTTTTAGCCATTCTCGCGGGGTTTGTCGGCTTGATTTGGGCCGCGGACAGATTTGTCGCCGGCGCCGCTGCCTTCGCGCTCAACTTTGGCGTCACGCCCATGATTATAGGCTTGACCATCGTTTCATTTGGCACCTCCGCGCCCGAAGTACTGGTATCACTGAATGCCGCACTCGCCGGCGCTGGCGATATCGCTGTCGGCAACGCCCTCGGTTCTAATATTGCCAATGTAGGCTTGGTACTCGCGATCACGGCGCTAATCGCGCGGATTCCAGTCCAGACGCATATTCTCAAAGATGAAATGCCTATCCTGCTGGTAATTACCGTTATCGCCGGTTTTTTCCTAATTGACGCGAAGCTTAGCCGCGTTGAAGGTCTCATTTTATTGGTTGCATTAATTCCGGCGCTCGCACTGATCGTTTGGCGCAAACGTAAATCCTTCTCCGCAACTGAGCAGGCGCAGGAAGAAGAGATCAAACCGATGGGCAACACCGCTGCGGCTCTATGGTTTTTACTCGGCCTCGGGGTATTGATCCTGAGCTCTAAAGTGCTCGTTTGGGGAGCACAGTCGACTGCAGAGTATTTTCACGTGAGTCCACTCATTATTGGGCTTACCGTGCTCGCGATAGGCACTAGCCTGCCCGAACTCGCGGCATCGGTCGTCAGCGCAATGAAGGGTCTGCACGATATCGCGCTCGGCAATGTTATAGGCTCAAATATTTTTAACTTACTGGCTGTCATGTCACTCCCGGGGATTATCGACCCAATTAGCTACGAAACAGCCGTTTTCTATCGCGACTATCTGACAATGGCGGGGCTTACCTTCGCGTTGTCCATCTTAATTTTGTTAGCGCTGCGCATGCGCGGATCGAACGCTTATATCGGACGGCTGAGTGGAGGGCTCTTGCTTTTAAGCTATCTTGCCTACATATTTGTGCTCGTTCAGGCAACTCAGGCTTAGGGCCTAATATGAGTAATTCCAACAACGCGTTTATCACCTCGGGTAAACGCGCTGCCGAAAAAGAGAGCAACGCGGTGTTGCAAATTATCGACAGAATAGGTGAAGACTTTGCCCGCGCTTGCGAGATAATTTTGGCTGCGAAAGGGCGTGTTATCGTGACCGGCATAGGCAAATCAGGCCATATTGCCAATAAAATCGCGGCTACCCTCGCGAGCACAGGCACACCGGCATTTTTTGTTCACCCCGGCGAGGCGAGCCACGGAGATTTCGGCATGATTACGCGCGACGACGTGGTCATCACTATATCCAATTCGGGCTCCACCAACGAATTGCTGACCTTAATCCCCATGTTCAAGCGACTTGGCAATACCATCATCAGCTTTAGCGGCAATCGCAAATCGCAGCTGGCGGAGTTTGCCGAAGTAAACCTCGACGTCAGCGTCGAAGAAGAAGCCTGTCCGTTAAACCTCTCACCTACATCGAGCACGACGGCGACACTCGTTATGGGAGATGCGCTCGCGATTGCACTGCTCGAAGCGCGCGGTTTTAGCTCAGAAGATTTTGCGTTTTCCCACCCCGGCGGCGCGCTCGGCAAAAAACTGCTCTTAAGAACGCGTGACTTAATGCATTCCGGCGCCGAACTTCCCAAGGTTCAGCATGCCGCATTGCTCAGCAGTGCGCTGACTGAAATGACATCCAAGGGCTTCGGAATGACAACAATAGTGGACGAACAGGACCAACTTATCGGCATCTTTACCGATGGTGATCTGCGCCGCTGTGTCAACAAGTCCATCGACCTGAACTCAACGGTCGTAGGTGACGTAATGACCGCAAAACCGCTGACAGTGGATGACGAATCACTCGCAGCGGAAGCGTTAAAGGTGATGGAAGAGAACAAAATTACAGCACTCGTGGTCAGAAATAAACACGAGTGTCCAGTTGGCGTCGTACATATGCATGATCTACTGCGAGCGGGAATATACTGAAAATGCTTGAAGAAGCACTTAAAAATGCACAGTTGCGTGAGAAAGTGGGCCGTATTCGCCTGCTGCTCCTGGATGTCGATGGCGTGTTAACCGACGGCAAGTTATATTTTGATAACCAGGGCAATGAATTTAAAGCATTTAATACCTTGGACGGTCACGGAATAAAAATGCTGCGTAAAAGCGGGGTTGAGGTCGGCATCATTACAGGCAGAACAAGTAAACTTGTCGAAAAGCGCGCTGCGGATTTGGGTGTCACGTTGCTAGTTCAGGGGCGCGAAGATAAATTTACCGCACTGGAAGAACTGCGCCAAACCTTTCCCTGTGCACTTGATGAAATCGCATTCCTGGGAGATGACTGGCCGGACCTGAGTGCAATGACCCGCGTCGGCCTGTCTCTCGCCGTCAAAAATGCACACTGGCAAGTCATTGAACACGCCCATTGGGTCACAAGTAAAAACGGCGGTGCAGGTGCAGTGCGCGAAATCTGTGATTTGCTGATGCTTGGCCAAAACACATATCGAGACGCTTTATCTCACTATGTCAGTTATTAGATTATCTTTCTCTGCTGGCTTAGCCCTGATTGTCATCGGTGTGATGCTCTACTTTTTTGACTCACCACGCGATATTCTCGGCGAATTTGATGTGGAACCAGAGCAGAACATTTTCCCCTACGCCTTTGCCAACAACGCGTCAACGCGCTATTACAACGAAGATGGCAGCCTCAATTACACCTTTGAGTCGACCAAACTAAGCCACTTTAGGCCTGAAGAGAATCCGGCGGATGCCTATACCTCGGTAGAAAACCCCAGCATTGTCATTTTCCACGATGATACGCCATGGTATATCCATGCAGAAAATGGCCGCGTGGACCCAAGCAATATCATTACACTTGAACAGCAGGTACACATCATAAACAAAGACCTTGATGGCAAGACCACCACCATGAACTCAGAGTCATTGACCCTAGACCCCTCGAGTAAAGTGGCGAGTACTGAAGAGCCTGTTACAATTAACTCAACAATCGGCGTGATCACCGCCGTCGGCATGGTCGCCAATTTGACTGAAAGGAAGATTCAGCTGCTTAACAACGTTAAAGGGCAACACGAGCCCGAGATATTGAGTCGATGACAAACCTGCGCTGCCTGCTTATTTGGGCATGTTCTCTCTCTCTGGCAACTCAAACGTTCGCACTCCCTTCTGACGCGGAACAACCCTTGTTTCTGGAGTCAGAAGCGCTCGAATATAACGAGCTAGCGGGCACAATTACCTACTCGGGCAACGTCGTCATGCAGCAGGGCAGCATGAAAATTAAAGCAGACCAAGTCGTGATCCACGGCAACATTGACCGCGCAACCCGCGTCGTCGCCAAAGGCACACCCGCTCACTTCCAACAAACACCTGAAATTGACGCCGTTCCGGTGAAAGCAGCAGCAGTAAGACTCGAATATGAAGTCAAAAGCAAATCTCTGCTACTACAGGGAGATGCATCGCTCAACCAGGAAGGCACAAGTTTAAGTGGCAATACCATCGAATATGATGTAAAAAATGCCGTCGTAAAAGCCGGTAGTACCTTGAACGGCTCCGATTCAAAAAAACGGGTGAAAATGGTCATCCCACCAAAATTGCTAGAGTCTGATAATTAGTGTTAACAGGCCCTTAACTGCATGTCTCAACTTCAAGCCCATAATCTTGCCAAAAGCTACAAAGGCAGAAACGTTATTGTCGATGTGTCAATACACGTTAGCGCGGGCGAAGTCGTGGGTTTACTCGGCCCGAACGGCGCAGGTAAAACAACATGTTTTTACATGATCGCGGGCATCGTAAAACCCGATAGTGGCAAAGTCTTTATCGACGATACGGAAATCAGCCAACTGCCGATACACCGCCGGGCAAAGTGCGGTCTGGGTTACCTGCCACAAGAAGCATCTGTTTTTAGGAAATTAACAGTTACCGAAAACATCTGCGCGATTTTAGAAACACGTACAGATTTGAGCCGGGCCGCCCGCAAAGAAAAACTGGACGCTCTGCTGGAAGAATTTCACATTACCCACATAAAAAACAGCCTGGGCATGGCGCTTTCTGGTGGCGAACGCCGACGTGTGGAAATTGCGCGAGCCCTGGCGAGCGAACCTAAATTTATTCTTCTCGATGAACCTTTCGCCGGTGTCGATCCAATTTCTGTGAGTGATATTAAAGGCATTATTTTGCAGCTTCGGGCAAAGCAAATTGGCGTCCTTATCACAGATCACAACGTCCGCGAAACATTGGATATTTGTGAAAAGGCCTACATTGTATCCGAAGGCCAAATCTTGGCTGAAGGCGACGCCAAAACTGTACTCAACAATAAAAAAGTGCGCGAAGTCTATTTAGGTCAGCACTTTACTCTCTAAAAAAATAAATGAACAAGCTCTTAAATATTTGTCAAGTTCTTTTTTTACTACCGGCATAAAGCTTGCTTTTAAATTCAGCCAAAATCATTGCGAGTCCGCCCGGACGAGACTAAACTTAGCATAGCAGCACCAAGGCTTGTCGTTAGGAGCAAGACCCTAACAGCAATACGAGGTTTAACAAATGTGTGTGAGTAGTTCGCAACTCGTATGAAGCAATCCCTCCAGCTAAAAATAGGTCATCAACTAACGATGACTCCTCAGTTGCAGCAGGCTATCCGCCTCCTGCAACTTTCCACTCTGGACTTGCAAGCAGAAATCCAGGAAGCACTCGAAAGCAACCCGCTACTGGAAGTTAACGAGCACGAAGATGCCAGTCCCGCAGAGAACAACACCGCCAACGGCAACAGCGAAGACAAACCCGCGCAAGAACTAAATAGCACAAGCCAAAACGACAGCACGAGTGACCAGGATGCTCCTGAAGAAAACATGCTCGATAATAATTGGAGCGACGACATCCCCACCGATCTCGCGGTTGATACTAGCTGGGACGATGTTTACCAGGCCAATTCATTTAGCAATACCGGTTTAGCCAAATCCGACAACGAAGATTTTGATTTTGACAGTAGACGCGCAGTTACTGAAAGCCTTACTGATCACCTGATTTGGCAGCTAAACCTTACGCCCATGAGCGACCGGGACCTCCATATTGCCGAAGCAATCATTGATGCAGTGACGCCGAACGGTATGCTCGGCCAAAGCCTGGAAGATATTGGCGATGGTTTGGCACGAGAGCTCGAGGACCTTGAGGAAGATGAAGTTATTGCCGTCCTGCGCCGAATCCAACAGTTCGACCCTCTCGGTGTCGCGAGCAGGGACGTGCGCGAATGCTTGCTTATTCAGCTCGGCCAGCTCGACCAAAACCTTTTCGAAGTCCAGAAAGCCAGAGAGCTTATTGAAAACCACCTTGACTTGCTTGGCAGTCGGGACTTTAAAACGCTGATGCGTAAGTTGAAAGTTAAGGAAAAAGATTTACAGGAAATTATCGGTGTTATCCACAATCTCAACCCCCGCCCCGGCGATATTATTGACTCCAGCACAACCGAATATGTCGTACCGGACGTATTTGTCAAAAAAGAAAATAACCGCTGGACCGTGCAGTTAAATCCAGAAATTGCGCCTAAAATTCGCATTAATTCCGATTACGCATCACTGGTTAAACGCGCCGATACGAGTACGGACAACACATTTATTCGCGACAACCTCCAGGAGGCGCGTTGGTTTCTAAAAAGCCTTCAGAGTCGCAATGAGACCCTGCTCAAGGTCGCCACGTGCATTGTTGAAAAACAACAGGGATTTCTGGATTTTGGACCCGAAGCGATGAAACCGATGGTATTGCATGACGTCGCGGAAATCGTCGGCATGCATGAATCCACCATTTCCCGCGTGACTACCCAAAAATACATGCACACACCGCAGGGAATTTTTGAACTTAAGTACTTCTTCTCCAGCCATGTTGCAACGGAGTCTGGAGGCGAATGTTCATCGACGGCTATTCGGGCAATTATTAAAAAGCTCGTCGCGGCTGAAAACCCCAGGAAACCGCTTAGCGACTCAAAAATGACCGGCCTGCTTGAAGAACAAGGTATCAAAGTTGCACGTCGAACCATTGCCAAATACAGGGAATCACTGGGTATACCTCCCTCAAATGAACGTAAACAGCTTGTCTAGGATCTGTTAACACTACTTTAGCGGCACCTGTTGCGCCTGAAAAACCCTCAATTAAGGCGCAAAGAATGTAGTTTGGTTGCTCCAGATAAATAATGAGCAACGCAAAGTGAGGGTTTTTCAGGCGCAACCCGAATAGCCACATGGCTGTGGCGTAATAGAACAATGCAGGAACAATTGTCGAGGGCTGGTCCTATTTTACCGCCAGCTGCGTTGTCGGTCGTTCATGTAGAGTGACTGCATGTCACTCCCGACGCCTTGCTGGCAATAAAATGGCCTCCAGCAAGTGTCGCTAAAGTAGTGTTAACAGACCCTAACCGGCCTGTCATTAAAGTTGAACCTTATGTGGATTAAATCGATACTTTCCGAAGATCTGGTCTTCGTACAACAAGAAGGCGTCAGTAAAAAACGTGTATTAGATAAAGTCGCGGAAGCTTTCGCGCAAAAATTTGCGGATATTGACGCTGCGACGTTATTTAAACACCTTATAAGCCGCGAACGACTCGGCTCGACAGGTATTGGTGCAGGCGTAGCCATCCCCCACTGTCGCTTCCACACTGACGGCAGAACTTTTTGTACATGTATCACACTTAGCGAACCGATAGATTTCGACGCGATCGATCAGCAACCCGTCGATGTAGTATTCGCGATGGTGGTGCCTGAAGATTCTGAAAAAGCCCACCTCGAGCGGCTCGCCGCGCTAGCTGAGGCACTTCAAAATAAAGATTATGTAGCGCGTGTACGGGCCGCAAAAACGCGTGAAGAGTTATTTCAAGCAGCCATCGCTGAGTGAGTCCAATACATGCAAATTTTGGTAATTTCAGGTCGATCAGGTTCGGGAAAAACCACTGCACTGAACTTGTTAGAGGACGAAGGTTTTACCTGCATAGACAATTTGCCGGTAAGCCTACTTCCCGTGCTAATCGAAAAGCTCAGACTGCGGGAAAATGCCGAATCAGCGAGGCTCGCCATCGGCATTGACGCACGCAATATCGACAGCGACCTCGGCGCGCTTCCCAAACTATTTGAATCCGTAAAAGTTGCCAGCGATGCCTTTAAGGTTTTATACCTGGACACTTCCAAGGAGGTGTTGCTGCGGCGCTTTAGTGAAACCCGGCGCAAACACCCATTGACGGATCTCGACACGGGACTGCACGAAGCGATATCAGAAGAAGATCTGATACTGGCACCTCTCGCGTCGCTGGCTGATGTCACCATCGACACAAGTAGCCTCAATCTGCACGAACTGCGCAGCGCGGTAAAGCGTCAACTCATCGGATCAGAGAGCCAGGGCATCGCCATCATGCTGACATCCTTTGGGTTCAAATTCGGCGTGCCAGTGGATTCCGACTTTCTCTTTGACGTACGCTGCCTGCCCAATCCGTATTGGGACACCGCGCTGCGCAAAAAGTCGGGATTGGAGCCGGAAGTTCAGGCATTTCTCAACGAGAAAGCGGAAGTCCTTTCCATGGCGGAAGATATCACCCTGTTTGCTGAAAAATGGATACCGGAGTTTGAGCAGAACAACCGCAGCTACCTAAACATATCGATCGGCTGTACCGGAGGAATGCACAGATCAGTTTATTTGGCTGAAAAAATTGCACAGCGCCTTAAAACAAAATATAACAACGTACAAACACGTCATCGCCAACTCAATGACGGTTAAGACCTAAAAAAACAAAATATAACCTGAGGTGTATTTAATTTAAACACTTTGTCAAGTTTGTCCTCAAAGCGTTCACGTACCGGTGATACGTCCAAAAAACACACAAATACACCTCAGGTAGAATATTATTTAATTAAGAAGCGGCAGACCTTGCTGAGATACAATATATTCCTCCATCGGGACCAAAATTATGCAGGAAGAAACAATTACAATTATTAATAAGCTGGGTTTGCACGCGCGAGCAGCGACCAAGTTTGCAAACACGGCGAACAAATTTTCCAGCAAAATTTCTGTTACCTTTGCCGACAAACAAATTGATGGCAAAAGCATCATGTCGCTGATGCTTCTCGCTGCAGCAAAGGGCAGCGATATTACGGTATCGGTCTCAGGCGACGATGAAATTAAAGCGATTAAGGCGCTTAAGTCCTTAATAGATGATCGTTTCGGTGAAGATGAGTAAGCACAACAAAGCTACCCGATTTGACATAAACCCAAAATCACAGTGATTTAAAGCATGCAGGCAGCGCCAGAAGAAACCGTTAGCAACGCGAGTATGACCCAGGCCCATCTCGGCAAGTTGCAAGACCTGGTTGGCAAAGGCACCATGCTTCAGCTGAGACAGATGATAAACGGCTTACGCCCAGTGGAAATCGCGCGCCTGATCGAATCCGCTCCACCGCCATCGCGCTCAGTTATCTGGGATTTTGTCGACAAAAATACACTCGGCGAAGTCTTGGAAGAACTTCCTGAAGACATTAGGTCAAATTACCTTACCAGTATTGAAGCCGAAGACATCGCTGAACTCACCAGCGAACTTGAAACGGATGACCTCGTCGACATATTGCAGGAGTTACCCGAGCAAGTCATTCAAGAAGTACTCGCCGCGATGAGCAACCAAGATCGCGAACGTGTAGAAAAAATTCTCCCCTACCCTGAAGACACAGCAGGTGGTCTTACCAATACAGACACCATTACCGTGCGACCGAGATTTACCCTCGAAGTCGTACTTCGATATTTGCGTCGCCACGATGAACTGCCACCGTCAACCGATAATCTTATCGTCGTAAACCGCAAAGACGATTATTTAGGTCTCTTGCCATTGAGCACCCTGTTAACAACCGAGCCCAATATTACCGTACGCGAGGTCATGGTCACTGACACCAATGCGATTCGCGCGGAAATGGAAGATGTTGAGGTAGCAAAATTATTTGAACAACACGATTGGATTAGCGCTCCCGTTGTAAACGATGATGGCAAGTTATTGGGGCGAATTACGATTGACGATGTTGTGGATGTGATCCGCGAAGAAGCCGACCACTCGCTCATGAGCCTGGCGGGTCTCGATGAAGATGAAGATACGTTTGCCCCCATCAGCCGTGCGACACCAAGGCGTGCGATCTGGCTAGGGGTGAATTTGTTAACTGCCCTGCTCGCATCCAGCGTTATTAATATTTTTCAAGAAACGATTGACAAGGTTGTCGCGCTGGCCGTACTTATGCCCATTGTCGCCAGCATGGGAGGGGTTGCCGGATCACAGACACTCACGATGGTTATACGCGGCATCGCAACCGGTCAAATTGGCCCAAACAACCAGCGTTGGCTGCTGTCGAGAGAGCTTGGTGTCGGACTGGTCAACGGTATGTTGTGGGCGCTAATTATGGGCGCCATCGCAGGCATTTGGTTTAACGATCCAATCATGACCTTTATTATTGGCGCCGCCATGATAATCAATTTAATTACCGCTGCCGTGGCCGGCGTACTCGTGCCATCAATGCTCAAATCCTTCAAAGTAGACCCTGCGCTAGCTGGAGGCGTCACACTTACAACCATTACCGACGTTGTAGGTTTTCTCGCATTTCTCGGCCTGGCGACAGTCTTTTACAGTTAAATAAAGATAAAGAAAATGGAAGACGATAACGCGAATGAATGGGGTGACGATGGCGATTATAAAAGCAAAACCCAGCGCAAAGCAGAGATGGCTGAGCTACAAGAACTCGGTATTGCCATCGCTCAGCTACCCGAAAAACTCGTTGCATCATTTAGCCTGAGTGACGTACTGCACAAAGCAATAAATGATTACAAAAAAATAAAACACAAAAATGCACTGCGCAGACAAAGCCAGTTCATCGGCAAATTAATGCGCAGTGAAAACACTGAAGCCATTAAACAGCAATGGGAGCTTCTGCAAGAAGAACGCCATAGAGAAACACGCCAATTTCATTTGGTTGAACAATGGAGAGACCGGTTAATTCACGAAGGACCGCCCGCTCTGAATGACTTCCTGGAAAACTACCCTGAAACAAGCCGCCAGCAGTTACTGCAGAATTTGAGAGCCATTGCCCAGGAAAGAACATCGGAAAAAGCCCCGGTGCATTCACGCAAACTATTTAAGTTAATCCAAAGTGTCATCGCACAACATTGATAAGCTAATTCTCTGCAACCTTGTCTTCAGATGACGGCTTCTTATTTTTCTTTAATTTATCGCCTTTTTTCTTCGCTGCAGTATCGTCAAAAACTTTTCTTACTTTTATTTTCGGGTCATCCCAAGAGCCAGCTATGCTGTAATTGATACTCGAGACTTTGTCGACCTGTTTGTCAAACATTTTACTCACAACATATACACCCAGACCCGCTGGAAGACCGGCAATAAAAGCAGTGGCAACCGCGAGATTGCCTGCAACCGGCAACGTGACAACCAATTCACTATCGATATCTTCTTCGATTAAATCAATTGTCCCAGCCATTTGCATTTTAGACGAGCTGGACTCAACAATAAGCGGGTCAGAAAACGTAACAATTCCATTGGCAAAGCTCAAATCAGACTTAACCTTGTCATACGCAAACCCTTTGGCCGCCAAATCAGAAAAGTCTAAACGCAGGCGTCTGGCAATCGTGTCAAAATTAAACAGAGCTATTAAACGCAGCAACGGATTTTCTCCAGCTTCTGCACCGCGAATAAAACTCCCGGAAGTCATCTCTAAACTAATATCACCGTAAATATTTGTCAGCGATACCATATCCGGTGGTTCATCCCAACTCGCATCAATACTGAATTTCGCCTCCGTACTTTCCAGCAACCTCTCCTGTTCCCAAGCGACGAGAACGTCACCGACATCTTTCGCAGTAATATCACCAATAAAATGGCTTGTATGTATGTCGCCATCGGCCGTCCAGACAAATGTCGCAGGTGTTTTTTGCCCCAGCTTCAAATTTCTGATTTCACCATGCACATTGCTAAACTCGAGCCCGTTTTCAATGGGGTCGACCGAAAAATTCCAACGGCCCCAGTCTTCCTTTTCCATTTTCAACTGAGCGATTTGAACATCTGCGGGATCGATATCGGCAAAATCAATATCCGTTAAGGAACTCACTTGCTCAAGTTCTGACGTATCTATATCTGCATATTCTTCAAACAGCGAAAGATAATCTATATTCACCTGAACGCGGTCGTTGACATCGATAGGGACGAATATTTCACCGACAAACAAATCATTTTGACCACTCAAAATCCAACCCAGCTCGGAGCCTGTTATTGCCAGATTAAGATCTTCAAAAACGAGCTCTGCCAAATTTAGTTGTTGAATCAACAGCGCTGACTCAGTCAACAATTCATCTTGTGCCAGCGGTGGTTCCCCCCTGGCTTTGGCTGCCTCTTCTATGGCTATAAATTCAGCTTCGTAGCGTTCGATAGCGACACCCCAGTCTTCATACACGGCGTTAGCCAGCACGCCGTTGATACGCAAGGTACCCCAGTCGAGATCGGGCATCGGCTCTGATGTATCGCCAATCGCAACAGCCAAGGCCAAATCGGTCTCCGTTTGATTCAATTTGCCGCGCAAAATATCGTTTAAAGCAAAAGCATAGCGCGTCATTGCCTCTTCGAAAATGATTTCTAATTGGTAGTCCACCTCTTCGCCAGGAGGTTTTTGAAAGGGCTGCGGCAGAGAAATATCAGCGTCTTTTAGATCCGAATATAACTTCATCGTTGTGAAATCCAAGCCGGAATCCAGGTCGTGAGGAATATGCATCACCCCATGCGTGTCGAAATCGCCATTGAGAAAAACCATTTCCGGTCTTTGCATCCATGCCTTTAACGCCGGCGTATTGACGCGGCCATTAAAATTCAGATCGACAATGCGCCGTTCTATGTCGCTGCTAAAATTTACCTGAAATACTTCACCCCAAAGACTCGCACTAAAAGTATCAGACTCAAGCAGCGACACTTTGGCATAGTGATAGTTACCACCGATGTTTTCAAAAAGCAGCGCCTCTTCTTCCATATAAAGGTTCGCATCATCAAGTGAGAAAACGATATCGTAGTCAAGCTTGTCTTCGTTTTCTATTAAAGGAATCTGCAGTTGCATAGCGGCTTGATAGTTTCCCTGCAGTTTCCAAGTGCGAATTACCGGTTCAAATATCTCGCGTAACGGGCTATCGAGTATGGTTTTTTTTGCGTTTTTTAAATCGCCGTGGGTATCGAGATTTACATACATCATCATCTCTTTATCCGTTGCAGCTTCCGGCATGAAAAATGAAGCTTTATTAACAATATTCCCTTGCATTTCAGCTTCAAATAAACGTGCACTGACGACATTAGAATCAATCATGACCATGCCTTTGACATCTTCAAGTACCGGCCAATAGTGATCGAAACGAAAATGTTTCATTGCAACTGTCGTTGCAAACTGATAACTCGCGGGGTACTTCGGCGACTGATCAAGCGAACCGCTAAATAGCAAATTAATGTCGCTTGCGGTCCCATCGGTGAGCGCATCGCCTAACCATTGATTTAACTCCGGTGGAATATTATTCGGGACGAAAAGTGCATGATCGACAACATCCCCGCTATCCGCATGAATAGTGAGATCCATACGCGCTTCGCCCAGCTCTTGTGAAAAAGGTAAGGTCATTGCAAAAGCCGCACGAATCGGGCTTTCCTGGTAACTTCCTTTAATGAGCGAAGAGTTTAAATAAGCAATTTTTTTGTCGAGATCGGTGCGCCAACTTAGTTGCCCATCCACATCATCGAATACAAATGGTTTGTCGTACGCTCGTTTAACATGTAAATAAAAATCATCTTTTACGGAAATATCCGCAAAGCCGCCACGTAAATTGGTTTCAATATAACCGTCGACATTCCGAAATTCAGGATTGCCCTTGTAGTCGTTAACCGCGCCGTCTTCAACGTAAGACTTTAAGCTAAAATATCCCTGCTCAGGCGACGTGAGCTGAATATCCAAATTGCGCAAAATTCCCGTTGGGTGTAAAGCGGAAATGGCTTTATACAATTCGCTTTCTTGATCGTGTATCGACGAGAGCGCCATATCCACCCAATCGCCCACATCAATTTCAGAAACTCTCATGCCTGCTGTGGTACTTTTTCCATAGAACGCAATGGTATCTACGGGCATTTCTCTTCCAACCCAATCCAGCTCTATATCCTGCAGATTCAAAAACCATCCACTTCGATCGTTCCACGCTGCGCTAAAATTTGTAACGAGCTTTTCGGGAAAGTCAAAAACATCGTCGAGCTCAGCCGGCAAACCGTCGACACTGAGCCTACCCTTAGCCGTCATCCCCGACCGCAGAGAACCTTTAAACCACAACTCGACATTGACCTTGTTCCGACCTGGAAGGTCCAGAGGGGTATCTTTATGCGTTTCGCTTAACACTAGCGCAGAATAAATGTCCGACGTTGGCACATCCTTTAAACGTGCGTATCCGACCGCAGCAAATTTCTCTTTGTTGCGAGGATCGCCATAACCCTCGACAACAACTCGCAAACTCTCTGTCTCTTCAAGATTAAAAACCGCAGTCATACGGTGGAAGAAACGATCATTGTCCAAACGAATTTCGGGAATGGCGATTTGCGACTGCTTGCCGTTATAAAAATCAAAATTAAGCGTCGCTGAGACAATATTTACCCGCCGGCCAAAAAGGAAAATGTCGAGAGGGTCGTCAAAACTAAAGGGGTTGTCAGTATTCGCTGTGCCGCCACTGTAACCGCGAATGTGCCATGTATTATTTTTTCTCTGCTCAAAACTCGTTTCTAAACTCTCAAATGTAATCGTGCGCCAGGCAAAACCTTCTTGAAGAAAAGAATCGAGAATACTTAGCTCGGCTTGCGCTTTGGCCACGGTAAAAATGACCTGGCGTTCTTTCGAGAGCACTGACAAACCACTTAGCACCACCTCCGGGCGAAGCCCCCGCCATTCCGCCGTGATGCTCTCTATCTCTATCTCGACACCGAGCTGATCGCCCAAGGCTTCAGCAATTAAATGGCGGTAGTCGTTCATCAGCGGAAATGCCTGGCGGCCGATTTGCACCACAACGGCAAACGCGATAATGCAGCTGAAGAAGATTCCCCAGAAACGCCGCGAGATTACGCGCAAATATTTCGTCTTAACTCTAAACACTTAGGACCTAGTCTACTGCGACAAAATAATGTCGTACTGTTCTTGGTGATACATACTTTCCACCTGAAAACGAATCGTACCGCGAATAAACTCTTCCAAATCGGCGACATTTGCAGACTCTTCATCCAGCAGACGATCAATAACAACCTGAGACGCCAAAACTTCAAAGCTCTCCCGCTCATAGGCCCGGGCCTCACGCAGAATCTCGCGAAAGATCTCGTAACACACTGTCTCAGGCGACTTTAACTTACCCCGCCCATTACAGCTGGGGCAAGGTTCACACAGCATTTGTGTCAGCGATTCTCGTGTTCGCTTGCGTGTCATCTCCACCAAACCGAGTTCCGATACACCGGTGATTCCCGTCTTGACCCGATCCCGCTCGAGATTTTTTTCCAACGTCCTCAGCACCTGGCGCTGGTGTTCGCCATCAGCCATGTCGATAAAATCAAGAATGATAATACCGCCGATATTGCGTAGACGCAGCTGACGCGCAATGGCCGCCGCAGCCTCAAGATTTGTTTTAAATATGGTTTCCTCCAAATTTCGATGGCCGACGAAAGCACCGGTATTTACATCGATAGTGGTCATCGCCTCAGTCTGTTCGATCAGCAAATAGCCGCCCGACTTTAAGTTGACCTTGACCTCCAAAGCCTTCTGGATTTCATCTTCGACGCTGTAAAGATCGAAAATTGGCCGCTCTCCGGGATAGTGTTCCAGCTTTTCCCCAATTTCGGGGGCGTAGTGCTTCGCAAAGCTTTGCATATTCTGAAAAGCTTCGCGCGAATCGATGCGCACCTTTTCTATATTGGGACGCATTAAGTCTCTTATCGTGCGCATGTACAGCGGCAGGTCTTCATGCACTGCCGCCGGCGCTCTGGCTTTTTTAGTTGCCCGCTCGGCCTCTTCCCAAAGGCGAAACACAAAGGGAATATCAGCCCGAAACTCATCCTCGGAAACACCCTCCGCCGCCGTTCTGACAATAAAGCCCCCAACTTTGTACTTATCGCGATACTCATCGGCTAAATTGTTAACGACGCTCTTCAAGCGATCGCGTTCCGCTTCGTCCTCAATTCTGGCGGATACACCGATATGATCGGTGTAAGGCATATACACAAGATAGCGGGCGGAAACGCTTAAATGCGAGGTTAAGCGCGCACCTTTGGTACTAATAGGATCTTTCACAACCTGTACCAGCAGGTCCTGCCCCTCACGTAAGAAGCCCCGAATATCGCAATGCTCGTTTAAGCGTTGCTCAACGCCGTCTTCATCTTTTGGTGCCAAATCCGCAACGTGAATAAAACCCGCGCGCTCATGACCAATATCAACAAAGGCCGCTTGCATACCGGGTAATACGCGAACAACCTTGCCTTTGTAGATATTGCCTACATAGCCCTTGCGTTGAGCCCGTTCAATATAGACCTCTTGCAACACACCGTTCTCAATAAGCGCATCACGCGTCTCGGTGGGCCCAACATTAACCAATATTTCATCGCTCATTGCACATCAACTTCCACATGGTCGCTCCAGCAAGGAATACCAAAACACTTGCAAAGTTCGGCTGTTTCTTGCAACGGTAAACCTACCACCCCTGAATAACTGCCGTGAATTCGTTCTACAAATACTGCACCAAAGCCCTGAATGCCATAGGAGCCCGCTTTATCTGCGGCTTCTCCAGTCCGCCAATAGCTGTCGATTTCCGTCGCAGATAGCTTACGAAAATGCACCTCTGTGCAACTTATCCTATGCTCAAGACGGGTACCTTCACACATAGCCAAAGCGGTGATTACCCTGTGCGACCTGCCCGAAAGCAGCCTAAGCATAGCAGCTGAGGATACTGCACTATCCGGTTTACCAAGTATTTTGTTGTCTACAGCCACTATCGTGTCTGCCCCGAGCGTAGGGCTCGAGGGGCTGGCGTCGTAACCCGCACGCGCTTTTGCTCGCGCCAGCCTCAGCACATAGGCTTCTGCGCCCTCGTCCCCGTCACGGGTCTCATCGACATTTATGACGACCACTCTATATCTGACGCCAATCTGATCTAAGAGTTCGCGTCGGCGCGGCGATTTGGATGCTAACTGGAGGAGTGAGACAGGCGTTGGAGAGGTGTTGTCGTCAAAAGGTGCTTGCATCAAAAATCAAATCATTCGGTAGTTTTGTCGCAACCTACGCAGGCCCGATAGCAATACCGGCCAAAGTAAAGTACTGATTATCACAGACGCCAGCAGAGATATTGTTGACGATCGATAGCCGGCCAGGCTTTGCATCCAATTGACAACGAGTTGATGTAAACCAACCAACACACTCACCCACGCTGTCTGATGCCATATAGAATAACTTTTAATACGCTGATAGGAACTCACACAAATATAGGCAACAATCGAAAGCGCCAGCGCATGCGCCCCCCAAATAGACTGCTCAACCAAATCCTGAACGAGTCCCGTCAAAAAGGCAAAACTGATACCCAGGTGTTGCGGCACACTCACAACCCAATAGATCACTAACAAACAAACCAATTCCGGCCGCAGTACCTGATACTCTGGCGCAAAGGGTGCAATAGCCACGAGCATGGCTATCAGCAGAGAAACCACAACCATCGTATAAAACAGCAACGGGTGCTTCTCGACAAACATCATTAGCCTTCCTTTTCCCGTTCAAAAACGAGTAAAACATGGCGACTTCGATTTAGTTTTGCCATTGGCCGCGCCTTTACTTCCGCAAACGCACGCCCCTGATCAATCGTGACTTCAGTCACCTCCGCAACTGGGTAACCGGCGGGAAAGCGCCCGCCCAAACCTGAGCTTACAAGCAAATCGCCGACACCAATGTCCAGGGTATTTGCCACGTGTCTAAGCTTAAGCTCATATAGGTTACCGACGCCCTCCGCAACCAGCCTGACGCCATTTCGGTTCACCTTTACCGGCAGCGCATGAGTGGAATCCGTCACTAATAGCACAACACAGTAGCGTTCACCCACCTCTACAACCTGCCCCATAAGCCCAAATGCATCGAGTACGGCTTGACCGGCATACACACCATGCACTTCGCCACGATTGATAATCACCTTATGTAATTGCGGGTCGGGGGCAACACCAATGAGCTCAGCGATTAAAACTCTGTCCTCAACAGCCTCGGAAGCATTTAAAAGCTGTCTGAGGCGGAAGTTCTCAGCTTCAAGCGCCGCATTTTTAAGAATTTTCTGGCTAAGCACCAGGTTTTCCGAGCGCAAGGCGTTGTTTTCTTGCAGCAGTCGCGAACGCGACACCAGGCGGTTGTCAGCCCACTGTTCCGCTTTGGACGGCAGATCAGAGACCCAATAGAACTGAGAGGTGATATCGAGAGATTTCTTTTTGAGCGAATGCAACCAATCTGTGTATACATAGATACACGCCAGTATCAGCGCAAACGCAGCCCAAAGCGCTAAACGAAGACCAGGAGAGGGACCTTTTCGGAATAGAGGTTTAATTGCACTTTCTCCGCATTGTTGCAGCCCAAGCGAGCGGCGCTGCTAAAGATGAGCAACGCCGATTAAACTCAATACGCGAGATCGATACTCTGTTTTTCCATTAACTCGAGCGCGGCGCCCCCTCCGCGGGCAACGCAGGTCAACGGGTCTTCGGCAACAACGACTGGCAGGCCGGTCTCTTCAGAGATCAATCGGTCCAGATCGCGCAGCAGCGCCCCACCGCCTGTCAAGACCATGCCGGTCTCGGCGATATCTGACGCAAGTTCAGGCGGCGAAAGCTCTAACGCGCTCTTTATCGCCTGCATAATACCAGCAAGTGGCTCTTGCAAAGCCTCAAGAATCTCACCACTGCTAAGCACAAAGCTTTTGGGTACACCTTCAGCCAGGTTGCGACCGCGGACATCTATCTCCAATGCCTCACTCTCTGCGTAGGCGCAACCAATTTCTGTCTTAATTCGCTCCGCAGTGGCGTCGCCAATAACACTGCCGTACTTGCGTCGCACGTAGTTAACAATCGCTTCGTCAAAGCGGTCCCCGCCGATACGCACCGAGTCCGACAGCACCACGCCATTTAGCGACAAAATCGCAATCTCAGTCGTCCCACCACCGATATCAACAACCATCGACCCGGTGGCTTCTTCGACTTTCAAACCCGCTCCAATCGCCGCGGCCATTGGCTCTTCGATCAGATGCACTTCGCGGGCACCTGCACCCATCGCCGATTCGCGGATCGCCCGCTTTTCCACTTCAGTCGACAGGCATGGCACACACACCAGCACCTTCGGACTCGGCTGAAACCAACTGTTTTCGTGCACTTTACGAATAAAATGCTGGAGCATTTTTTCGGTTACCTGGAAGTCGGCGATCACACCATCCTTTAACGGGCGTATCGCCGTAATGTTGCCGGGTGTACGACCCAGCATTCGCTTCGCCGCCTCGCCAACAGCTTCAACAGACTTTTGACCATTTTGGTTGCGAATAGCGACAACGGACGGCTCGTTTAAAACGATACCCCGGCCCCGAACATAAATAAGTGTATTTGCTGTGCCCAGATCAATGGACAAGTCGTTTGAAAACAGACCTTTGATTTTTTTAAACATTGTTTATAGCTACACGAATGCCGTGCTCACACACATTGAAAAGAATTGTAGCACTGGCACGTGTCAACACTCATTGAATCGCCACGGCTGTGACTAAACAAGCGCCGGAATAAGACGCGAGAAGTGTGATATTTGCGTAAAATCCCAGTGAGGCAAACACGCAATAACGGCCCCCAGTAGCAATGTTTCAATCAGTGGCGACGGGTCCCAATAAAAAGTGTAGGCACTCTAACAACGCAAGGGATTTTGAGCAAGGCGTAAATATGTTAACTTATCGCGCTTCCTAGCGCCGTTCACATCCAGTATTTACGCTGCGTGTACGGCACTTCCCAAAAATTTCTCACCCGTTTTTAGCGGTTGGAAGATTCGCTGGCTGGAGACTTTAGTGGAGCCCTCAGATATACAAAACATCGCCCACCTGGCGCGCATAGACATAAATGCAAGTGTCGCTGAAGAAACGGCAACGAGTATTAATGACGTACTCAAGCTTGTGGATCAGCTAAAATCGGTCGATACCGAAGGCGTTACGCCGATGGCACACCCACTAGATGCTATCCAGCGATTGCGCGCTGACGAGGTAAGCGAGCATGATGTGCGCGATAAATTTCTCGGCATTGCTCCCGAAACTGAAGACGGCCTTTATCTGGTTCCAAAAGTTATCGACTAAATCACTACTCTTATTATTTGCGGGCTGCGGACTCTTTTAATGCACCAACTAACAATTACAGAACAAATTAAAAAACTGAAGGACAAAACGTTTTCCAGTGTTGAACTCACCCAACACTATCTAGCACGTATCAAAAAGTACGACAGCGAACTAAACAGTTTTATCAGCGTCACTGAAGATGCCGCGCTTGAGCAGGCGCAGTCTGCTGACCAGGCGCTTGCCGCAGGCGACGAAACACCGCTATTAGGCATTCCCATCGCACATAAAGACATTTTTTGTACAGATGGTACGCCCACTACCTGTGGCTCCAAAATGCTGGAAAACTTTGTTCCCCCTTACGATGCGACAGTTGTAGAAAACTATCGCCGCGCTGGGGCTGTCATGCTTGGCAAGACCAATATGGATGAGTTCGCGATGGGTTCATCTAACGAGACAAGCTTTTTTGGGCCTGTACGCAACCCCTGGGCGAAAGACTGTGTTCCCGGCGGTTCCTCCGGTGGTTCAGCAGCGGCTGTAGCTGCCCTTCTGACCCCTGCTGCGACAGCCACTGATACCGGCGGTTCGATTCGCCAGCCCGCCGCCTTGTGCGGCGTCACGGGTATCAAGCCCACTTATGGGCGCGTGTCGCGATGGGGAATGATCGCCTTCGCCTCGAGCCTGGATCAGGGCGGGATTATTGCCAGAACCGCTGAGGATGCCGCGCTAATGCTCAATACAATGGCAAGCGTCGACCCGAAGGACTCAACCAATATCCCCAAAGATGTACCGGATTACAGCGCGAGCTTAAACAACCGTGTCAATGGAATGCGCATCGGGGTACCCAAAGAATATTTCAGCGATGGTTTGCATCCTGGTACGGCATCCGCAGTGCAGGAAGCGATAGGCACCTACGAAAAATTAGGCGCAAAAATAAGCGAGATATCGCTGCCAAATACGTCGCTTGCCGTGCCGGCGTACTACGTTATTGCGCCGGCGGAATGCTCCGCCAATCTGAGCCGCTTTGACGGCGTGCGCTATGGCCACCGCTGTGAAAATCCGAAAAATCTCGAAGACCTATATAAGCGCTCTCGGGGAGAAGGTTTCGGCGAAGAGGTAAAACGCCGCATTTTAGTCGGCACCTACGCCCTATCCGCCGGCTATTACGATGCCTATTATCACAAGGCTCAACAAGTCAGACGCTTGATTAAAAATGACTTTGATGCGGCATTTGAAGGTGTAGATATCGTACTGGGGCCGACCGCTCCCAGCCCCGCTTTTGCGTTCGGTGCAAAAGGTGCCGACCCCGTGGCCATGTATTTAGAGGATATTTTTACCATCGCCGCCAATCTGGCCGGCCTCCCCGGTATGAGCATCCCGTGTGGGCTCGTTGACGACAAACCGGTTGGCCTTCAGCTCATCGGCAAACACTTCGACGAGGCGCGCATATTAAACGCCGCGCATTGTTTTCAACGGGAAACGGACTTTCACTCGCTTACCCCAAAAGACATAAATTAAGGCTGAAAAAAATGGAGTGGGAAACCGTTATTGGCTTGGAAATTCACGTTCAACTTGCCACCAACAGTAAGATTTTTTCCGGAAGCAGTACAGCTTTCGGCGCAGCGCCAAATACCCAGGCCAGTGCCATCGATTTGGCCATGCCGGGCACCTTGCCAGTTGTGAACGCACAGGCTTATAAATTCGCGACCATGTTTGGCCTCGCCATTGATGCCGAAATCAATAAGCACTCAGTATTCGAACGCAAAAATTACTTTTACCCGGATTTACCCAAGGGCTACCAAACCACGCAACTCGAAAAACCTATCGTCGTCGGTGGGCACGTGGATATTCGGGTAGGTGAAGAGGAAAAGCGCATACGTGTCCACCACGCCCACCTTGAAGAAGATGCAGGCAAATCATTGCATGAAGACTATCACGGCATGAGTGGCATCGATCTCAACCGCGCCGGCACACCATTAATCGAAGTTGTGACAGAACCCGATATGCGCAGCGGCGAAGAAGCTGTTGCCTTTGCGCGCAAACTGCATTCCGTTGTCACTTCCCTAGGTATATGTGACGGTGAAATGTCTCAAGGCTCCATGCGTTTCGATGTAAATATTTCTATTCGACCCAAAGGTGAACAGAAATTGGGCACCCGGACAGAAACGAAAAATTTAAACTCGTTTCGCTTTATGGAACGCTGTATTGAACAGGAAATAGAACGTCAAATCGATCTTTTGGAAAGTGGCGGCAGCGTCGTTCAGGAGACACGTCTTTATGACGGCGATACACATTCCGCGCGCTCAATGCGCTCAAAAGAAGAAGCCAATGATTATCGCTACTTTCCGTGTCCAGATTTACTGCCCGTCGTCATAGACGAAGCATATATCAGTGACATTAGACAACAACTGCCTGAATTACCCAGTGCTCGCCAAACACGTTTTGAAACGGACTATAAGCTATCGAGCTACGACGCAGAATTACTCAGCACGGATTTGAACACCGCAAACTTTTTCGAAGCGGCTACCGAGCAGTGCGGGGACCCAAAACTCACAGCCAACTGGATTATGGGTGAAGTCAGCGCGCGTCTAAACGCAAATGACACACACATTGGCGACGCGCCAATAAGCGCTGCTGATCTCGCGCAATTAATTGCGCGCATTAAAGATGGCACTATTTCGAACAAAATAGCCAAGACCGTGTTTGACGCACTCTGGAATAAAGAGGGTGACGTCGACCGAATTATTGAAGCCAAAGGCTTAAAACAAGTGAGCGATAGTGGCACGCTGGAAAAAATTGTCGATGAAGTCATCGCCAACAATGCACAGCAAGTTGAAAATTACCGCAATGCACCCGCGGAAAAACGTCCCAAAATGCTCGGCTTTTTCGTCGGTCAATCGATGAAGCTTTCCAAGGGGCAGGCAAACCCCCAACAGTTAAACAAAATATTGCAAGAGAAACTCGAAAAATAATTATGGCACTTAAAAAAGATAAACAAAAAGTACTCGGCGAAACATTTAGTGACGATAGAGTAAGAGGTTTTTTGGAAATTGAACCGCGCGACTGTATCAACACAGATTATCTTCGCTTGGAGCGGGCCTACCGCAGCATGAACGCAGACAATTTTACTACCTTCGTACAATTTTTTGTCGAAGCCAATTACGATATCAATGCGCAAAATCCAAGGGGGCTTAATCTGTTGCAGGAAATCCAAGAGCACCATCAGGCTTCAGAGTATCGATCCGCATTAAAAGCAGGCGGCGCTAAAATATAGGAGCAACGTGGTGGCAAAAATTGGCTATCCATCCAACAGTTTCTGCGCCGGTGTCAACTATATGATCGAGGGTATACGGCTACTATGGCACCCCAAGCTGCGCGTATATATCCTTGTACCTCTAGCGGTAAACTGCGTGCTTTTTATTGCGCTTACCAGTCTACTGCTGAGCTATTTCTGGTCGATCGTCAACAGTGATATGGCGTTTATTCCAGAATGGCTCGCGCCAGTTGTCGAACCCTTTAAATGGTTTGTGTGGTTTATCGTCGGCGCTTTGTTTCTAATCCTCTACGGTTATGCCTTTAATGTCATTACGAATGTTATCGCCGCACCTTTTTACGGCCTATTGGCAGAATCCGCAGAAAAAATACTCACCGGTAATGAACTTCCCGTTGAAACGCTTTGGAGTTTAATTCCGCGAGTGTTGCTGCGAGAAATAAGCAAGCTCACCTACTTTCTAATGCGTGGACTGCTGGTGATATTGCTGATGATATTGGTGGGTTTTATTCCTTTATTACAAATACTCGCTCCACTTATTGGCTTAACTTGGGGAGCTTGGACGATGGCGATTCAATATGCAGACTATCCGGCGGACAACCATCAAGTGGAATTTTACGATATGCGCAATTGTCTCTGGAGTCGCATACGCTCAAGCCTGGGCTTTGGCACGACGATAATGGGCTGCAGCATCGTGCCCATAATCAATATTTTTGCCATGCCCGCAGCTGTCACCGGCGGCACTATCTTTTGGCTCAATGAGCTAAAACAGCACAGCGTTGACGTGCTTGAATAGTACAAAAAATTTGTAGGCACGTCACTTTGACGAACACTGAGCACCCTATTTTCTGCCGAAGAATGGTTGTGTTATTCGCGCCATATTCAACGAAGCGAAATCGGCGCGCTGCCTAGCTCAAAAAAAGCCCTAGGGCCTGTTCACACTAATCACCTAGAACCAAATCGCCACCGGCATCCTTTGCGCGCTTTAAGCAATGCATTGTTTGCAAGATATGCGCATCGAGCGTTTCTTCCAGCTGGTTGCTGACTCCAGCGGTAAAGGTCATACGCAGCACTTGTCCCTGCACATGAAAGTCTTCAGAACTCACAAGCTGTCGTATCTTTTCAACATAGGCGCACGCTTTATTGTTGTCGAGGCCAGGCATCAAGACAAAATATGCCTGCCCTTCTGCTCGTGCCAATAAAAAGCGATCGAAGAGCTTGCTCAAGCGCTGCGCGAGTTGATGTATCAACTCATCCCCAATTTCATTGCCGTGTTCCAAATTAATATCAGCAAAATGATCGAGGTCAATAACAGCTGCAGCAAGCGGCGTATCGTTTTGCAGAGCACTGTGATGGAGTTCCGCACCTTGTCGGAAAAAATACTGGCGGTGATACACGCCCGTGAGCTCGTCACGATTCGCAGCGTCCCGAATTTGCTCGATTAATTCCAGAAACTCAATATTATGGGTAATTCTGCAAAAAAACTCTTCGTGATTAAATGGTTTTTTGAGAAAATCGTTGGCGCCATACTTAATAAATTTTGCTGACAGTGAACCCTGTTCGTCCGAAGAAATACCAATAATAACCAGGTCACCTTTTTCGTATTTAACGCGCAGATTTTTAATTAGTTCAAAACCATCCATGCGCGGCATGTTGAAGTCTGTAATGAGTAATCTGATATCGGGGTTTTCGAGAACAACCTTGATTGCATCGACACCATCTTCCGCCTCAAGCACATTGTACATATGCAAACTTAAAAGCTGATGAAGCATTTTTCTCTGCACACTTGAATCGTCGACAACCAGTACTTTTATACCTGTATTCTTGATTAGCCGATGAACCGTATTTAAGGCTAACTCATAAGAGTAACGCCCTTCCTTGGTAACATAATCGACAATGCCTTTGGCAAGCATCGCTTCGCGTTTTTTTTCGTCGAAAGTACTGGTGAGAACAATGCTGGGGATTTTTTTTGACAGCGTATAATCGACGACTTCGCCGCTCGGCGCATCGGGAAGGCTGAGGTCAACAAGCGCGCAAAAAAAATCTTTTCCCTGTGCTTCTACAAGCGCTTTTGCTTCTGCAAAGCTCGATGCATATTCAGCTTGAATGAGTTTGCTTTGAGACAGCACATGCTTGATGATCTTCATGACCATCGGGCTGTCTTCGACAACTAAGACCGGTTTCATACTCTGGTTGCATTCCAATTGGCGTTATAACCAGTGTAGATCAGTTTTTATCGACGCTCTAAGAGAATAAAGTCGAACTTTAAGGAAGCAGATGCTCGGGAGGATGTTCACAAATGAGCGGCCTGCCTAACAGGTCTTCAATGCTCGGCAGGCGAAAGGCGTCATCTTCACATGCAAAACTTATTGACGTGCCACTGGTACCTGCACGCCCGGTGCGCCCAATTCTATGGACATAGTCTTCCGGCTCCTCTGGCAAGGTATAGTTAATCACATGAGAGACGCCATCGATATGAATACCCCGGCCCGCAACATCGGTGGCAACTAAAAACTTAAGGCGACCCGACTTAAAACCATTGAGCGTTTTAATGCGTTTTGCCTGGGGAATATCACCCGATAGCAGCCCTACTTGCAGACCGTCAGAGCGCAAAGCATCGTGCAATCGCCGACACTCATCACGCCGGTTCGCGAAAATCATCGCGCTGGAAACCTGAGTCCCTGCAATAATATTTTTTAATATCACAAGCTTTTCGTCTCCCGAAACCATGTAGAGCTTTTGTTCAACGGTGTCAGTCGCCACACTCTCCGGTTCGATTTCCACGCTTTTAGGTTCCACCATCCAACGCTCGGCCAGGCGCAAAACATCATCGGAAAACGTGGCGGAGAACATCATTGTTTGTCTGTATTGCTTGCGCGGGGAATAACGTTCGATTCGCTTCACCTGCGGAATAAAGCCCATATCCAGCATTCGGTCGGCCTCATCGATCACCAAAACCTCCAGCTGATCCAGAAACAGCTCGCGCTTCTCACAAAAATCCAACAAGCGACCCGGCGTGGCGACAACGATATCAACAAAATCGTTATGCAGCTTCTTGCGCTGTCGCTCGTAATCAACGCCTCCCACCAACGATACAATGTTGTAACCGGCATATTTGCCAATATCCCTGGCGTCCATCTCTATTTGCAGTGCGAGCTCGCGCGTCGGGGAAATCACAACGGCACGCGCTTCACCGGCATAGCGCTCTTCAGGCGCAGGCTCATTCATTAACGACTCAAACAACGCGATTAAAAAGGCCGCCGTTTTACCGGTCCCCGTCTGCGCTTTGCCCATGCAATCATGGCCGTTCAACGTAAACGGAAGAGACTGCGCCTGGATTGGCGAACAATCCACAAAACCTAATTCAGCGAGTGCCTGCTGGATTGAAGAAGAAAGAGGTAATTCAGAAAACTGCATGAAAATAAAAGAACTCTGCTAACAAGAAACCAAATCCGCGGACGGAAAAATTGTTCGCCATTTAAACAGATCTCATGGGTAATTCCCAGCACCTCGGATGAATTCCCAAACAAGATTGCGTTAAAATAGTAGTCTTAAACCTAAAAAGGGCAACAAGAAGAATGAAACTCCTCGTCACCGGTGCCGCCGGCTTTGTCGGCTTCCACTTGATTCAAAAACTTCTTGAGCGCGGAGATAGCGTCGTCGGTATCGATAACCTCAACGACTACTACGACGTTTTACTTAAACAAAGCCGTTTAGCGATACTCGAAAAACACCCCAATTTCTCGTTCTTTAAAATGGACCTTGCCGATCGGTCTGCCATAGATAAATTGTTTTCAGATCACGACTTTGAGCGCGTATGCCATCTCGGCGCCCAGGCCGGCGTGCGCTACTCAATCGAAAACCCGCGCGCCTATGTGGATTCCAATATTGTTGGCTTTGTGAATATTCTTGAGGGTTGTCGCAACAGTCAGGTCCCGCATCTGAGTTACGCTTCATCCAGTTCGGTCTATGGTGCGAATAAACAGCAACCGTTTAGTGAAAAACACAACGTAGATCATCCGGTATCGCTTTACGCCGCGAGTAAAAAATCAAATGAACTTATGGCGCACACCTATAGCAACTTGTTTGACCTGCCCACAACCGGCTTGCGCTTTTTCACTGTCTATGGGCCATGGGGACGCCCGGATATGGCCTATTTTAAATTTGTTAAAAAAATTCTTAATGGCGAGACTATTGATGTCTACAACTACGGGGACATGTCGCGCGACTTTACCTACATCGACGATATCGTTGAAGGCGTGATTCGCGTTACCGATGCCATTCCAACGGCCAACACCGACTGGTCTGGCAAAGCGCCGGATCCATCGAGCAGCTACGCGCCCTATCGCGTTTTCAATATTGGCAATAACGCACCCGTAAGCCTGCTCGGGTTTATAGAAACCATCGAAGAATGCCTTGGCGTAACGGCCCAAAAGAACATGATGCCAATGCAAGCCGGAGATGTTCCGTCTACCTACGCCGATGTCAGTCAGCTCATCAACTACACAGATTTTAAACCTGTCACACCGTTAAAGACGGGAATTAGTGCTTTTGTTGAATGGTATCGAAGCTATTACAAAGCCTAGTCAAAAAATTAAAACAAGCGTTTTAATTTTCATATAAAGCGTTATTATATGCGTCTAAGAGTCAAGCAAAGCCTGCGTTACTGAAGCGTTTGGCCTATACTCGGACATGACACAGATAACGTGTCGAAACAATAACAAGGTTAGCTAGTTTGACGTTTGCCGTTCATGCCCATCGTCGGATCTAAGCTCCGCCGCTCCTGCTCTCAAACAGCCAACCCCAAAATAAACACTGGAGATACATCGATGCGTGTCAATCATATCCGTCATACGCATTTTTTCCGACCAGCAGCCCTCGCGCTGCTTCTTGTTTCAGTCCAAAGCACAGCGCAAACACAAAATACTGACACAGGGCCCCGACTCGAAGAACAAATCGTCACTGCGCAAAAACGCGAGGAGAGTCTCCAAGATGTGCCGATCTCTGTCGCGGCGGTTAGTGGCCAAAAAATCGATGATGCCGGCATTGAAACGCTCGAAGATCTCACCGTCTTCTTACCCAACATTCACTTTACCGAAACCGGCTTTAGTACTCAGGTGCGCGTGCGGGGCATAGGTTCGGACAATAGCCAGGGGTTTGAGCAGAGTGTGGGCATGTATATCGATGGTATTTATCACGGGCGGGCACAACTCTTCCGCACACCGATGATGGATATGGAACGCGCTGAAATGCTGCGTGGCCCTCAGTCTACCCTGTTCGGTAAAAACAGCATTGCCGGCGCGCTCAATCTGACAACAGCCCGTCCCACAGAAGAACTCGAAGGCAAACTGACCGTTTCACGCGAGTTCGAGCACGAGCAAGACGAGGTCAACGCGGTACTATCTGGCCCCATTACCGATGAACTGCGCGCACGTGTCGCCTACAGATCTTATGAGGAAGAAGGCTATTTTATTAACACATTTAAAGGCACAGATGAGCCAAGCGCCGAAGAAGATGCGATTCGACTTAGCCTGGAATGGACACCGACCGACGCATTGAGATTATTTTTAAAAACAGAAAAGAACGAATTTGAAACACGCGGCCGACCCATAGAAATTACCCTCGATGAACCTCTTGCCGCAGGTGGCGCAACTTACGCGCAAGCACTGGCAATATTAGGCGAACCAGACATAGAGTCAGATCGCGATTTTCTCCGGCAGATGGATGCCGATGAAAGCAGCATTAACGAAATTAACAATACGACGTTTAGCCTGGACTACGAGTTTAACGACCATACCTTTACAGCTGTTTCCGGTTGGCTTGACTTCGAATACGACGAGCTTTGCGACTGTGACGATACTGGCACCAAAATTCTCGACCTCTCCCTCGGCGAAACCTACGAGCAGTTTAGTCAGGAACTGCGCATCACTTCGCCGGACGACAAACGCGTCGATTGGATCGCCGGCGTGTTTTATCAAACCTGGGACCAAACGTTCTTTGATTCACTGCCCATCGCCACAGATAACTTCCTGGTTTCCGCAGTAAGTGCCGGGTTCGCCGATACCGGCCTGCGTCGAGACTTTGATCAAACATCAGATTCCTGGTCGATATTTGGACAGACGACGTGGCATATGAGCGACCGTTTACACATCACGTTCGGCGCACGCTACACCGAAGAAGAGAAGGAAGCGTCGAAAGTCCTGGCACTGTTTACCCCATCAACGGGCGAAATGCTTAACGATCCAGTTGCAGGTTGGTTATATCTAAACGCATTCCGTGCTGAAAACGAGCAAGCAACGACGGCATTTTTACCCACAGATCCACCCTCTACCTTGCCCTTGGTATGGGGCGGTCACAATGTGCAAAAATCACGCAGTGAAAGCGCGTTTACACCACTGATCAGTGTTGAGTACGACGTGAACGAAGACATCATGACCTATGCATCCTTTACAACGGGCTTTAAAGCAGGTGGCTTCGACCCCCGCTCCAACAGCGTCGGCAATTTCTCAGCACCCCAGGGCCTCGCGCCTGAAACCGAAGAAAACCCCTATCTTTTCTTTGAGTTTGAGGAAGAAACGGCACAAGCACTTGAACTCGGTATGAAATCTACCGTCGGCGACGGTCGCGGTGAGGTCAACGTCGCACTCTATCGCACCGACTATGAAGATCTGCAGATAAGCCAATTCGATGGCGGCGTCGGTTTCAACGTCGGCAACGCTAACGAAACGGTTGTCCAGGGCATAGAAGTGGATGGACGCTGGGCAATTACTGACAACCTCATCGCCGCCTACGGCTTTTCCTGGCTGGACTTTGAATATCAAGATTTCAAAAACGGCAATTGCTACGCGGGACAAACACCCGATGGCGTTGACCTCGACGGCGACGACGTCATAGATACCTGTGATTACACCGGCAAGCGCGGTGTTTATACGCCCGATTACACACTGAATCTCAGCTTGGACTATCGCAGAGAAATTTTTAGAGGAATCGAGTTCGCGGGCTTTATTGACGCGCAACAAGTTGATGGGCACAACGTGCATGTAAATCTCGACCCCAAAGGGGAAATCGACGCTTACACCATGCTATCTGCTCGCCTCGCTTTGGAAGCAAAGCACTGGGCCGTCGCGCTGCTCGGGAAAAACCTGCTCGATGAATATGTGATTTCCTATTCCGCAAATGCGCCGCTGTCTGATTCAACCTTTAATACAAATACGCACTATTCCATTGTACGCCGTCCAATGACACTTGCGCTGGAAGGTACGCTGCGCTTCTAAAACGCTGTTTGGGCGGTGTATTACACCGCCCCGTCCTGAGCAAACAAATCTTCAAGCGTAATATTGAACGCATCGTGGGCATACTCCTCAACACGCTGACGCCGGCCAAAATAGTCTTCCAACCAGTTTTCTGTATGCTTATCACATTTAACGCTTGTCCGATCGGGAATCTTTTCATCGATCGGCATATTCACCAGACTCGCGACATCCCAAATCGTGACGGCACGCAAATCCCGGCACAAACTATAAGCCCCCGAGTCCGTAACCGCGATCCATTTGTTTTTCACCAAAAGAGAGCGCAAACCCTGCCAGTGAACGAGGCTCACACCGGTTTTAAGGCAGTCCCTGTCGCTTACAACGTTACCGGTTTGAGATTTATTGCGAAACATCGCCAGACAATGCAGCACGGCGCGAATATCAGATAAACGCGTATTACGTGTGCCATAACCGTGCTCAGCCAAATTGCGCACAAACAGCGCGCCCGTCAGTACAATCGTCCAGAGCAGGTTAATCCAGAGCAGAAACAACGGCACAACCGCAAAGGCACCGTAGATCAGCTTAAAGCTAGAATTGGCGACCATCGCCCCGAATACCGCTTTAAGTAATTCAAAGAAAATGGCGGTGACAAAGCCCCCGATAAACGCATATTTCAGCGGTACCCGACAATTGGGCACGGCCGCAAACAAGAGTGTAAATGCGATTGTCGTCATAAACAGCGGAACAACTCGGAATAAAAGTGACGTCACACCGAGCTGATCATATTCCTGCACGACAAACTTCAACGACAGCAAATAAGTGCTCGTAAGCAATCCCGCTCCCAACAAAAAAGGCCCGATACTGAGCACGGCCCAATAGAGTAGAAAACTGGAAAGCCCTCTGCGCGCCTGCCGCACTCCCCAAATACCATTAAATGCCTTTTCAATATTTGTCAGCATCAAATACGCCGTGACAACCAGCATACCGACACCAATGCCGGTGAGATTTCGCGCTTGGGAAGAAAAATCTGCCAAATAGCCTTTCACTTCCTCACCGGTTTCCGGCACAAAATTGTCAAATATCAGCGCGTGAAGTTGATCCGCAACCCCACTGAATGCCGGGATCACCGAAAACATGGAATACGTCACCGTTAACATAGGCACCAGCGCAAACAAGGTCATATAAGTCAGGGCGGCCGCATTTTTTTGGCAGCCTTTGTCAAAGAATTCCCGGACCAAATTCCGAACAAAATCATATATTTCGTGGCCGAAAAAACGGGTTTTATCTAAAAGCGACTGTTGATCCATTGCATCTTGCTCTTTACGATGTGAAGCTACTTATCTTAGAAATGAGACGCACAATAACCCATGAGCGAATACACAATCTACCATAACCCACGCTGCTCGAAATCCCGCCAAACATTGACCTTACTGAAAGAAGCCGATATTGAACCCAACATTGTGCTGTATCTGGAAACGAAACCCGACGCCAAACATATTCGCAACTTACTCGACAAACTAGACATTGGCGCCAGGGCGCTGCTACGCTCGGGAGAAGACGCCTATAAAGAGAACAACCTCGCCGACAAGAGCCTCGATGACAAACAATTAATCGCAGCGATGGCCTCACACCCGAAACTAATCGAGCGCCCCATCGTTGTTCATGGTGATCGTGCGGTACTTGGCCGCCCACCGGAAAACGTGCTATCGCTGATGAAAGGTTAATTGCGTGTCTGACTATATCCTTGTGCTTTACTACAGTCGCTCCGGCGCGACAAAAAATCTCGCAATGGAAATTGCCTACGGCGCAGAGCAAGCGGGTGTTGAAGCGCGCTTACGCACGGTACCACCGGTGTCGATTACATGTGAAGCGATCGAGCCTGAGGTGCCAGATAGTGGTGACGTATATTGTAGTGAGGAAGATTTGCGCAACTGCGCGGGCCTGATCATCGGCAGCCCGACACGCTTTGGCAATATGGCTGCGCCGCTAAAGTATTTTATCGATGGCACTGCAAACGAGTGGATAAATGGCGATCTTATTGGCAAGCCGGCCGGGGCATTTACATCTACCGGATCCATGCACGGGGGCCAAGAAAGTACTTTGCTATCCATGATGCTACCGCTGCTGCATCACGGTATGCTTGTCGCAGGTGTACCCTATAGCGAACAGGCGCTGCACGATACTCGCAGCGGCGGTTCACCCTACGGCCCCACCCACACAGCCCTGGGTAATAATACGCAGCTAAGTGACGACGAAGTCGCGTTATGCCAAGCCTTTGGCAGGCGCATCGCCAGGCTCGCTCAACGCTTGCGACAACACCCGGAATAGATCCAAAGTATTTTGAACAACTATTTACACAAGTTTCGCGCCTTTTGGTTATTGACCATCATCGCTTATACAGGACTGATTGGCCTATTCGTTTTTTGGAATACAACGCGACCGAGCGGCATAAACTGGACCATCTTCAGTATGCAGCTCTTGCCCCTGCTGTTGCTCGGGCCAAGCATAGTAAGCCGTCACTACCGAGCGTTTAGCTGGCTTTGTTTTATTATTTTGCTCTACTTTACAATGGCGGTGATGGGCGCTTTACGGTCTGACGCCAACATTTATGATTACTTGTTTTTATCGCTTACCGTAACCATATTCATTACCAGCATGCTCTGCAGTCGCTACGCTCAAAGATTGCAAAAAGGCCTTTAGCCGGCATTGCTGTAACATTATTTGTGATGTCACTGAAACACACGCACCTAGAAGGATTGCGTAGTTCATTCAAGGCATGAGGTATGAATTGCGCGCTTATACTAGAGACCTTCACCAGCAGGCGCCCGCCATGGATGGTGGGTGTTAGAACAACGCAGGAGCAGTTGTCGGAATGCTGGTGGAGAGCTTACATGGACGTATTCACAGCGTGTCTCTAGTATAAGCGCGCAATTCATACCTCTCCGAGTTAACGGAACAACAGTGTTTGAGACTGAACATCGTAGATTAAAACCATTCACTTTTTTGGAATTACTGAATGTTCAAATTCGTTCTCGATGTAGTTAAAACAGCTTGGAAGGCACTCTCGTGGTTGCGGGTATTGGTGCTCAATGTCGTGTTTTTGGTGTTTATCGTGGTGCTTATTGGAGCGCTTTCTGCTGCACCGGAAATAGAAGTTCCAAATAATTCTGCGCTGCTCATTGCACCCTCAGGCGTGCTTGTTGACCAATCCAGCTACAACCCGACCTTTATGGATGCCCTGCAACAAAACGACAGGCTCGACGAAACGGTTGTACGCGACATCGTACAAGCGATACGTTTCGCACGTGATGACGATCAAATCACCGGAATTATTTTACGCCTCGACTTTCTTCAAAGTGGCGGCCTGAGCAAGATTGAAGAAATCGGCCAGGCCCTGCAATATTTTAAAGAGAGCAATAAACCGATTGTCGCCTACGCAGACAGCTATATGCAGCAGCAGTACCTGCTGGCCACTTACGCAGACGAAATATACGTAAACTCTATGGGCGGGCTTTACATCACCGGTTTTGGCGTATTTAGAAATTACTATAAAAATGCCGCCGACAAACTGGCGCTAAAATTTCACGTATTCCGCGTCGGTGATTACAAAGACGCGGTAGAGCCCTTTCTGCGCGACGATATGTCTGAGGCGTCGCGCGAACATGTTAGCGCCTGGTTAACGCAATTATGGCAGCGCTATACGGCCTCTGTTGAAGCCAGACGCACGCTTCCCGAAGGCACGATCTCACGCTTTGTCGACACCTTGCACACAAAACTCGATGCCATTGACGGCGACGCAGCAACACTCGCTCTGGAAAATGGACTCGTCGACGGCGTTACGTCACGCAACACGATAAAAAATATACTTAAGGAAAAATTTGGTGAATCCGAGGATGGTATCGGTATAAACGCAATCGACATGTACGCTTACCTAAACAATCCCACACTGAAAAAACCGCGCGAGGATGACAATAAAATTGGCCTTATTGTCGCCAGCGGCAATATTCTCGATGGGTACCAACCAGAGGGAAGTATCGGATCGGAGACCCTGAGCAATCTCATTCGCCAAGCCCGAGAAAACGAGTCTCTTAACGCGCTGGTGCTGCGCATTGACAGTGGCGGCGGCAGTGCCTTTGCTTCAGAAGTTATTAGAGAGGAACTGGAGCTCGCCCGCGAGCAGGGCCTGCCCGTATATGTGTCAATGGGCTCAGTTGCCGCATCGGGCGGTTACTGGATCGCAACCCCGGCGACGGAAGTCTGGGCTACGCCAGCAACGCTTACCGGATCAATTGGTGTGTTCGGGCTCGTGCCCAATGTATCGGAGAGTCTAAATAAGATTGGTGTGAATTCAGATGGCGTTGCTACATCTTCAATTGCCGACGCATTTCACCTGGAACGGGAAATGTCTGACGAAACCAAAACCGTTATTCAAAGCAGCGTCGACAATATCTACCAGCGCTTTATACACCTTGTAGCTGACGCGCGAGACAGCAGTCCTGAAGATATTCACGAGATTGCCCAAGGTCGCGTATGGTCGGGAGAGACAGCACTCGAACTTGGTCTGGTAGATAAACTCGGTTCGCTTGAAGATGTCTTTGCTTCGGCGGCCAAGCAGCTGGGCTTGCAGCAATACGCTGTCGAAGAAATTAAACGTGAACTCAGTCCTCAGGAACGCTTTATTCGCGCGCTTATGGAGCAAGCGGATACAGGTATTGATGGTTTGGTTGACTCGCCTGTGCCGGTTGCAACAGTCAAGAACTTAGCCAAAGCACTCAATATTCAAACTGACATTGAACTTCTTAATCAACATTCAGCATCCATGCCACAGGCTTATGCAAAATGTATTGAGTGCTTCGCTCCGTAAACATCACGACAAGCGCTGAATCAACACTTCCTTCAACGCTTGTCTTTCACAACGCTTATTCGCCTGTCGGCTCAGTTTGCTCGTCTTCATCGTTTTCGCGAGCTACGATTTCTAGCAGCTCAAGCTCAAACTTAAGCACAGAGTTTGGCGGAATGCTGGGATTGCCCGACTCGCCGTAAGCGAGGTTGCTCGGAATAAATAGCTCCCATTTACTGCCGGCAGGCATCAACTGTAATGCCTCAACCCAACCGGGAATAAGTCGGGTCACACCAAAGGTAGCGGGCTGATTTCTTTTATAGGAACTGTCAAACTCGGTGCCATCCAGTAAAGTTCCTCGATAATGCACAAGCACTTGATCTTCGGGCGCAGGGATCGGACCTGTGCCAGCGGTGATGACCTTGTACTGCAATCCACTATCTGTTTCCTCAACCCCTTCTTGTTCAGCATTGCTCTTTAAAAAGGCCTGCCCCTCCGCAAGATTTTTAACTGCAGCTTCCTGCCTTTCCTTCGCCATCATTTCACGCTGCATAGTTTGGAAGGCCTGCATAGTTGCGCGCATTTCCTCGTCACTCAAACGCGCTTCCGCACCAGATTTCACGTCTTCTATGGCTAAGTTAAACGCGGCTTGATCAAATTCAAATTTATCAATGCGCGTGTTTTGCGCGATACTCACACCAATGGTGTAGGCTACTTTCTGTTCGAGCGTATCAAGAGAGACCTCACTTTCAATCTCCGATCCCGACTTTTCGTTACAAGCAACAAGCGCAAATACAGAGATTACGCCCGCAGCCATCGCTAACTTATTCATAATGCTACCATTTGGATAAAAAAAGAGCGGCAGAGTATAGCCGAGCAAAAAGACATTCGATAGGTAGATTTTACCCGCTTGGAACTTTAGTCACGCAAACAAATGAAATACGCGACCTGACATGAGTGGGAGGATCAGTTAATGAGCGCGGCTTTTATCCACCAGTCGCAATATACTTATGCAATTCGATGTCCACATCGCGGAAAGCCAATTTTAGTTGTGCCAACGCTTCTTCAAGCGCTGCCGAATGCTCTTCTATTGCTACGGCTTCGATGGACATAGCAATGCTTCGCAGAACTTCAGCACTCATATTCGCCGCCACGCCTTTGATCGTATGGGCACAATTACGAACATCGATGTAGTTTTGCTCTTTTATTGCACCTTCTAACTGCGCGATATCCACGGGTAATTCATCGATAAACTTTTGGGCGAGCTTTATCAGACGATCGGATCTACCCCGGACTCGAGCGAGTGCCGACGATTTATCCCATACATGCTTTTCATCTGGGGCAATCACTGTATCGTTTCCAGTTCCATACTTTCCATCCACTGAACACAGCTAACATAAACCTAAGGTCCAGGTATTATCAAATATCACCAATCTTTATTAGCTTAGCTCATTTACCGTGATTTACGCGCCCTTCGCTTTGGCTTAAAACAGATTTCACAAAGGGAATAGACAACTTACGCTTCTGCTGAAGAGATACGTCGTCTAGCTCGTTGAGCAAACTGACCAGCTGAGGCATGCTGCGTGAGGCCCTATTGAGTATGTAAGCCGCTACTTCTTCTGACATTTCGATACCGCGAATTTTGGATTTTTCGCGCAGAATATATTTTTTTTCCGCGTCGGATAAATCGCATAAACTGAAAATACTTGTACTCTTGAGACGCGACTGCAGGTCGTCGAGGCCAATAGGCAAGGTTCGCAAACTTTTATGGGCGCCCATCACAAGACAATGCCCGGCATCTTTTAGTTTATTGTAAAGATGAAAAATTGCTTCTTCCCAAGCATAATCGCCACAACCGTATTCAAAATCATCTAAACACAAAACGTGATTGTCTTGCATACCATCTAAGACATCAGCAGGGGTAAACGTTTTTAATTCGCGCAAAGATAGATATTGTGCTCGCAAACCACGAGCATAAGCCGAGTGACAAACGGCTTGAAGTAAATGAGAGAGACCAACGCCAGGTGACCCCGACAAAAAAAACTGCTGCCTCAAACTTAGCTCTGAAGATGTAATTTTTTCTAAGACTGTTTTTATTTGCGCACTTGTTTTATTGGTAGCGTAAAAATGTTCAAACGTAGCCTCGTCGTTTAAAGCTACACCTAAACTTAGCTGCGTGTGTGTAAAAACATTTTTCATCAACTTATCTATATTTTACGGACGCCAAAGATAAATAAGGGGATTCGCGTGACTTCCCGGCGCAGCGCGCTGCCAGGCGGGAATTGATTGATCGACTTCCACAACTGCACTCAGCGAATCTCGAAGAGCAAGCATACTGATAAGCTGTTCGATATTCGCCTCCGAGCGCAGGCGCAAACTCAATACATCGCGTGTCACTTCATCCAATTTGATTTCGACAATTGAGTCTTCGGCATCAAGTAAGGTCATCAGGTTTTTATAGTCGGCAAAACTTCGAACATTTTTCACCTGCATTGCAATTAAATTTTTATCCTCGTTGGTAAGCTCTATCGCGTACATATTAGCTAAAAAGTTAGCCAGTGGATGAATGGCCGCTTCACCTACACGCCTGGCGTCGGGGCCGCGCCTATCGTAAAGTCTATTTTGCCCAGCGTGGAAAAACTGCCAATTCGACCAGGTTTGGCCCGAGGACGTCGACGTATATTTACCAACCAAAATGACATCTGCGGAATAGCGTTGTGATGCCTGAAGAATGACTTCTTCATCCAGTGCCCAAAGCTGCTCAGCGCTGAGCACCGTCTGGTCCTGAAAATCCAAAAGCGGAAAAGAGAGCGGCAAACCCCGGTAAGCGGCCGACATTTGCAGGCCGCTGACAATGGCCGCTTCATCGGCTCCACCCTGTACAAACTGCTTGCCAAACTCAGCGTGATCTTCCACCAGCCAAACAAGCGTCGCAGGACGATTAATCGGCCAAAATTTATGGTCCGAATCACGCAACATACTGCGTAACACCCGAGGCGAAAATGAAAGCTGGAGGATATTTTTGTAACCCTGAGCGATGAGCTCAGCGTCCTCCACTTCCGCGTATTGAAATTGCTCGACAAAATTAATTGCCTGTGACGTCGCACCCAGCAGGGCATCATCGAAGCGCACGTTTTCAGAGCCGGACAAGCGTACGAGAACATCGAGTATCCCAAGCTCCGCTGCACTTACACGTTCTTGACGGTTTTGCGATTTAACAGGCACATCTGCCTTAAAATAACGTTCTGACTCCGCCAATACCGACGTTGCGAGCAACAAACCACAAAATAAGACGAACGCGATCGCGCACTTTTTGTCATGTATTAGCATGTATTCCTTCGCTCTATACCTCAGGGGCGATTATTGTAGCAGTTTAGCGGAAGCGCTTGGCACGCTCGCGTCGCACAAATGCATCGAAGTTGCTAGAATGCGCGCACTTTACTAGACCAAGGTCGCACCGAACGGCGATCAGGCAAATGGAGAAAGTTCACGCTTATGAGCTCTGAGCACCCCAAACCCTTTACCTACAAAGACGCCGGCGTAGATATTGATGCTGGCAATGCGCTTGTAGAGCGAATAAAGTCGGTAGCCCTGCGCACCCGTCGCCCTGAAGTTATGACGGGCCTGGGCGGTTTTGGTTCCCTGTTCTCTCTCCCCACAGGTTATGAAGAGCCAGTGCTCGTTGCAGGGACGGATGGCGTTGGCACAAAGCTTAAACTCGCGATGGATTTAAACAAGCACGACACAATCGGCATTGATCTTGTCGCGATGTGCGTTAACGACCTTATTGTCGGTGGGGCAGAACCTCTCTTTTTTTTGGATTACTACGCTACGGGGAAGCTCAGTGTCGACAACGCGACGGAAGTCGTGGCTGGTATAGGCGCGGGATGCGAGTTATCGGGTTGCGCGCTGGTCGGTGGTGAAACCGCAGAAATGCCGGGTATGTATTCCGGCGAGGACTACGATCTCGCGGGCTTTTGCGTCGGTATTGTCGAGAAAAAAGATATTTTGGACGGTAGCCGGGTAAGTGCAGGCGACACGCTGCTCGGGCTCGCCAGCAGCGGCCCTCACTCCAATGGTTATTCACTTATCCGGAAAATTATCGATGCAAACCGCATCCCACTGGATACGCCATTCGAAATGTCGACGCTCGGCGAAGTACTTTTGGAACCGACCCGAATTTACGTCCAACCCATCTTAAAACTTTTGCAAACAGTAAATGTGAGCGCGCTGTCACATATTACCGGCGGTGGCCTGCTCGAAAATATTCCAAGAGTTCTTCCAACGGCAACCAAAGCGCAAATAGATGGCAATAGCTGGACTTTACCATCGATATTTAACTGGCTAAAAACTACCGGACATATCGATGACAACGAAATATACCGAACATTTAATTGTGGTATCGGCATGGTAGTCATCGTGCCCTCAGCCGATGCCGAACTCGCTAAAACCACACTGGAAGCATGCGGTGAGCAGGTATTTAATATCGGACAGATAATAGCTAGTGACACTGAGACCCCACTAGTGGAAATCCTCAAATAGGTCTACGGCTAAACATGTCAGATTTTAAAACACGTATCGTCGTACTTATTTCAGGTAGCGGCACAAATTTGCAAGCCCTGATTGACACTATTGAGCGCGGAGATATTGATGCAAAGATATGCGCCGTTGTCTCTAACGTAGACAATGTTGCAGGCATCGAACGCGCTGCAAATCACGGTATTCCCGCATTTGTTGTCAATCATAAATCCTTTCCCAACAGAGAATCATTTGACGAGAGAATGATAGAAATCATTGATTCTCAAGGCCCTGACCTCGTTGTACTTGCCGGCTTTATGCGCATACTGACACCGGTATTTACCGACCACTACGCTGGGCGTATATTGAATATTCACCCGTCACTGCTGCCAAAATATCAAGGCTTAAATACCCACCAACGCGCCATCGATGCAGGCGATAATGAACATGGCGCAACGATTCATTTTGTCACCGCAGATCTCGACGGTGGTCCGATAATCATTCAATCAAAAGTAAGTATTGAAGAAAATGAGACAGCCGCCTCGCTCGCAAAAAAAGTCCAGAAGCAGGAGCATTTAATCTATCCGCTGGTAGTGAAGTGGTTTAGTGACGGTCGCCTGCAACTTATCGATGATTGTTGTCAACTGGACGGCGAGGCACTGCAAAAAAATGGAATTCAATTCGACCAGAGTATCCATAAATTAAACTACTAACCCATATTTCCCCGGGTGATGATCATCACGTCGACAAAAGATATTTTTATACTAACAACAAATCCCATGAAGCATTTATCCTAAAAACTTCAACATTTGTGCCCTCGAAGCATTCGAGTGTCGGTAATATATTCAAAAAGCGCATGAATACCTGCAAGCAGGGCCGGCCCAAAATCATAGATAAGGGTCGTTACGCGGAACGAAGCAGTGCTTCGCTTGAATCCGCTCCA